>CAZHFZ010000037.1:1641-9330 GCA_964531455.1 uncultured Bordetella sp. | reverse complement strand
CCATCTCCAGGGGCCCGAAAGGCCCGCGGCAGGTCATCATCGGTAACGTGTTGTCGGGGAGCGGCATTTCCATTTCACCCATGTCGGCCATGCCGCGTTCGCCCATGACCATGTAGTCCGGCACCAGTTTCATGATTTTTTCAGCGACGCCACGATGATCGACGCCGATCATCGTCGGTACGCCATGGCCCATGGCGTTCATCGTGTGGTGTGACTTGTGGCAATGGATGGCCCAGTCGCCCGGTGCGTCGGCGGTGAACTCGAAGGCGCGCATTTGGCCGACGGCAACGTCCACCGTCACTTCCGGCCAGCGCGCGGACTTCGGCACCCAGCCGCCGTCGGTGCAGGTGACCTCAAAGTCGTAACCGTGCATGTGCACCGGGTGGTTGGTCATCGTCAGGTTGCCGAAGCGGATGCGTACCTTGTCGCCGGTACGCACCACAAACGGATCAATTCCGGGAAATGCCCGCGAATTCCAGCACCACAGATTGAAGTCGAGCATGGTGTTGACGTTCGGGGTTGCCGCCCCCGGTTTGATGTCGAAGGCGTTGAGCAGGAATACAAAATCGCGGTCAACCTTCATGAAGTTCGGATTTTTCGGGTGCACCACAAAAAATCCCATCATGCCCATCGCCATCTGCGTCATTTCGTCGGCATGCGGGTGATACATGAAGGTGCCGGATTTCTTCATTTCGAATTCGTAAACGAAGGTCTTGCCGACCGGAATCTGCGGCTGCGTCAGCCCGCCCACGCCGTCCATGCCATTGGGCAGCAGGATGCCGTGCCAGTGGATGGTGGTGTGTTCCGGCAGTTTGTTGGTGACGAATATGCGCACCTTGTCGCCTTCGACGCATTCGATGGTCGGCCCGGGCGACTGGCCGTTGTAACCCCACAGGTTGGCCGTCATGCCGGGGGCGATCTGGCGGCGCACCGGTTCGGCAATCAGGTGGAATTCCTTCCAGCCGTTGTTCATGCGCCAGGGCAGGGTCCAGCCGTTCAGCGTCACCACCGGGTTGTAAGGGCGGCCGCTGGCCGGCATCAACGGCGGCTGCGTATCGGGTTTTGATTGGATTGCTGCTTCGGGCACTGCGCCCTGCGCGGCGCGGCTGACCGTCGCGGCGCCAAGCAATGCAGCGCCGGAAGCGCGGAGAAAATTGCGGCGGTTATTCATGTCGTGATCCATTCCTTAATGACCGGCTTCAGCGGCGGGCGCTGCGGCGCGCAGGCTGCCGCCCGATGCTGCAATTGCGCCCGGTGATTTACCGTTGATCGTGAACTGGAGGGTGGTGTCGGCGAGCCAGAAGTCGCGTTGCGCTTCGATGGCGTTGATGACCGCACTGACCTGCTGTCGGGATTCGGCGAGCAGTTCAAACACGCTCATCAGCATGCCGTTGTAGCGCAGCAGGGTTTCTTCGCTGATGCGTGCGCGCAGCGGTACCACTTCGTCCCGGTAGTGCCTGGCCAGGTCATAGCTGGTGCGCCAGGCGCCGTAGGCTTCCCGTACTTCCGAGCGTGCGCGTATCGCGAGATCCGCCGCATGGTTTACCGCCTGCCGGTGGGTGTTTTCAGCGCGCGCAAGTTTTGCCGATCCCGAGTCAAATATCGGCAGCCGCAGTTCAATTTCGTAACCGGTTTTGCGCGGTTGGCCGCTTTCGCTGTTGCGGATGTATTTCGCTTCGAGCACGCTGAAATAACCGGTGGCTTTGGTCAGGCCCAGAGAGTTGGCGATGTTTTCAGCATTGCGCGCGGCCCCCTGTACATCAAGGCGTTGCAGCATGGCCTGCCGTTCGATATCGGTCATGTCGGGCAGCGATCGCGGGAGATCGGGCAGGCGCTCCGGCAACTTGAACGCGATGTCATTCCCCCACAGTCCGAGCAGACGGGTCAGCCGCTCGCGTTCGGCAAGCGCCTGCTGGCGGGTGCGCGCCAGTTGTGCGGTGGCATCCGCATAAAACGCCTGCTCCCGCGCCTGGTCGAGTTTGCTGAAATTGCCCGCGCTCACCATCCGCCGCGCCAGTTCGGACGCTGCCTCGGCCGCGCTTTTGACCTGCTCGGCGTAGGCAGTAGATTGTTGCGCGGCGACTGCGCTAACCCATGCGCGGCGGGTATCGGCGGCGACCTGCATGATGTCGGCAACCATACGGCCCTGCGCGACTTCGAAACGTTCACGTTCGAGTTGCGTGCGCAACGGCATCGTCAGCAGACCCAACAGGTCGAAAATGTAGCTGCGTTCATATTCAACGTCATCCGCGCGATGGGTACGACCAAACGAGAACCCCGGATTGCGCAGACGACCGGCCTGCACCAGTTCCGCTTCGGCAATGCCGAGTTCGGCGTAAGCGGCCTGCAGTCCGCGATTGTTGAGCAGTGCAATCTGCACCGCGTTGTCTGCGGTCAGCGGCTGTGCCAGCAGCGTCCGCACCCGGTCGCCGGCGCGCGCAGCATCGGCGTCGTTTTTGATCCACGGCGCCTGCTGGGTGATTCCGCGTGTGCCCAGAGCTTCAGTAACTTTTTGAGTACCGCCGTCTTCGGAAAAGGTTGCGCAGCCGCCGAGCAGCAATGCGACGCAAGCGGCCATGAGTGGATTGCCGGGTTTCATTTGGAGCCTCCCGGGGCGGTCGTCGGCGCCGGTTTGACGCCATGCCCCGCATGGGCACCGCCGAACATGCCCATATGACCACCGATGCGGGCGACTTCGTCGTTGATTTCACGCCACGGCGCGAGCGCGTCGTCGCGCAAGCGCTGGTAGCCGGCAAAAGCCGATTGATAGGTCGGCGCCGGCACCGTTGCCTGCGGATCGGCCGGGCCGGTGCGGACGGTATGCTGCGCTGCTGCTGGCGGCATCCAGAATGCCGTGCAGACGCAGCACAGGACTGCGAGTTTCAGTTGCATAGGGATCCCCATTGCATGAAGCGGGCCAAACAGTGCCCAAGGCGGCGCAATCGCGTTACGCGCGATACGCCAGTGCAGACTTCAGGGGATCAGGCCCGGGGCGGGCGCTGTGGCAGTTCGGGGATGAACAGCGTGTTGAGGAGTGATATGCGCGACGTGATGACGCGCGGGGTTTCCGGTTCCAAAGGCAGTATCACCGATGCGGCGCCGGTAAACACTTGGTGACAGCAGGAATGGCCATCAAATTTATTGCCCGTGCCGCTGTTCCGTTGCTGATGATCACAGCAGGGCAAAGTCGAGTGTTCGCTGGAGTCGGTCATGGCCTGATGATGGGCGTGACTGTCATGCGGATGCGCAATGGCTGGCGCATGCCCGCCGGTGCAGGGCATGACCGGTGCGAACGCTGCCACCGCCTGAAGGGGCAGGGTCAGCATCAGCAGCCATATGGCGAATCGGCGCAGCAGTTTCATGCTTTAAAGTGTATGCGTATTCCCCGGGGTCTGCAACGCAGTCGGCCGGTTTATGGCCGCGGTTGGAACACAAGGAAATACTGATTGGGCAGGAATGCGTGTTCTTCGCCCAGCGCATAACCGGCCCGTTGCAATTCGGCCTTGACCTGTTCCGGCGCAATACGCGCGGCCTTGGGCGGGCCTTCCGGTGAGTCCATGCGGAAATCAATCACTGCGAGGCGGCCGCCCGGTTTCAGCGACTTTTGCAACTGGCGGAAATACTGTTCCCGGTTTTCGACGTGGTGGTACACATCAACCAGGATTACCAGGTCGGCTTGTTCCGGCAGTTGCGGACTGCCCGGTTTCGCCTGCACCGCGGTCACGTTGTTGAGCCCTGCGCGTTTTACGCGATCGGCGAGGTACTTCACCATGTCCGGTTCGGTGTCGAGGCCGTAGACCTTGCCCTTCGGCACCATGTGCGCGAGCCGAACTGAAAAATAACCGGTGCCTGAGCCAATGTCGGCAACCACGGCATCCGGTTTCAGTTTCAGCGCCTGAATGACTTCATGCGGTTTCTGCCAGACATCACGTTTCGGGTTGTCGAACACTTTGGCCCACTGCTCGGCGCCGCTGAAACTGTGGTCATGGGTGTGTGGCGTCTGCGTAGCGGCAATGGCCGGTTTTCCGGCTTGCGCCGTGCGTTGCATCGCGCCGCGCGGACCGTCGGGGCCCATCGCCATGCGCGCGTTCATGCCGCGGTGAAAGGCGGTGGAGCCTTCCTGCACCAGTTCGGTGACTTCAGCGGCGTGCGCCTGCATTGCGGCCGCCACTTTGGCGTCGGTTGTGGTGCGGGTGACGATGATGCCCTTGTCGGTCATCTCCACCACGGACTTGATCTTGTCGGCGTTGTCGAAAATCACCGGCAACGTGGTGCTGAAAATGTTGAATTCCCTGCCGTCTTTCAGCCGGCCTGACATGCTGGCGACATGCGCTTTGATGACTTGCGCCAGTTTCGGATCGTCGGACTCGGTGATGGTTTTGATGCCGTCAGGCAAATTGGTCACAGTGCGCTTGATCCTGGTGTTGTTGTGCACCAGATCCATCACCAGTCCCATATCTGCGGCAGAGCCTGCATCCTGATGGGTCAGCATTCCCACCGGACCTCTCATCGTGCCGCTGCCCGGGCCATGGTGCATGCCGTGTTGCATACCCATTCCCTGTGACTGCGCAAAAACTGCAGAGGGGCCCAAAGCCAGCGTCGTGGCGATGATGATCCGGGCAGCACGTTTCATGGTGTTCTCCTGGCGATATCGGTTGCGTCGGGTGTAAATGAAACGGGGCGGATCGTGCCGCCCCGTGTTGCTGCTGCCGGATCAGTTCGTCTGGGTGGCCGGTGCTGCGTTCGGGCCCATGCCGCGTCCCTGATGGTTGCGGTGCTCCGGCAGTGTGATGCCTTTTTCAGTTGCACGCTTCTGCATCTCGGTGTGGTTGGCCGATGCAATCTGTTGGCGTTCTTCGGGCGACTTGGCGTTGCGCATTTTGTCGCGCATCGCGGTACGCTCGTCCGGCGTCATCAGTTGCTGGCCGGCTTGCGGGCTGCTGCTCTGGGCCTTCGCGCCGTCGCAGCCCTGACCCTGGTTCTGCCCCATGGCGGCGTGTTTGCCGCCGTGGTTCATGCCCTGCATGCGGCCTTGGCCCATATGGCCCTGCATCTGGTGCTGACCGCCTTGCTGAGCGCCCGGCCCCATGCCGTTGCCCATCTGGCCCGGGTGGGCGTATGCGGTGGCGGCAAGTCCGAGGGAGAGGGTAACTGCGGTAGCGATTTTGGTGAAGGTTTTCATGATCGTTTCCTTTGCTTGAAAGTTATGGAGGTTTACCTTGGAAGTCCTCGTGCTGCAGTTCAGGTCATTCCGGGCTCTCAAAGTGATTTCATTAACGCATTAACCTGTAACCCAACTGTGTCGGGCAAGCGGCTTTTGGTATCGCTGCATTGCAGGCGCCGACCAATTGATACATTGCGATACAATTTTTCCGGCTGATTCTGGCTGGATGGCTCGTGTGATGACCGTTGCTCCGGTATAAACAAACCATGAACACAACCGACCACATCCTTGTGGTGGATGACGACACCGAGATTCGCACCCTGCTGCATGAATATCTGCAGAAGCAGGGCTATCGCGTGACCGCTGCGGCAGACGGCAAGGCGCTGCGGGCCGCGGTGGCCGTTTCTCGTCCCGATCTGATCATTCTCGACCTGATGCTGCCCGGCGAGGACGGCCTGACGCTGTGTCGCGACCTGCGCGCAAAATCCGAAATTCCGATCATCATGCTCACTGCCCGCGGCGACGAAACCGACCGCATCGTCGGCCTCGAACTCGGTGCTGATGATTACGTCGCCAAGCCGTTCAGTCCGCGTGAACTGCTGGCGCGCATCAAAAGCGTGCTGCGGCGCGCTCGTGCATTGCCCGAAAACCTGAAGACCGAAGAATCCGGTGTGTTCCGTTTTGCCGACTGGACGCTGGATGCCGCCACGCGCAATCTGACTTCACCGCAGGGGGTTGTGGTCGCGCTGTCAGGCACCGATTTCCGTTTGCTGAAAATCTTTGTCGATCACCCGAATCGCGTGCTGACGCGCGACCAGTTGATCGATCTGATGCTGTCGCGCGACGCCGGCCCTTATGACCGTGCGATCGACGTGCAGGTCAGCCGCCTGCGCCAGCGCCTGGGCGAAGACGCCAAGGAACCGGCCATCATCAAGACCGTGCGCGGGCAGGGCTATGTCTTCGCTGCACACGTTGAGGCGGGCAACCGGTGAGCCTGTTGCCGCGTTCGCTGTTCAGCCGCCTGGTGCTGGTGCTGCTGGGTGGATTGGTTACGGCGCAGCTGCTGAGTTTTGCCATCCACATGCACGACCGCAGCGAGCTGTTAATGCAGGCCAGCGGCATGCAGTCGGCACAACGTATTGCCGATATCGTTAATCTGCTGGATACGCTGACGCCGCCGGAACGGCAGAAAATCGTCAAGGTGCTGGCCGCGCCGCCGTTGGCGGTGAGTCTCGGCCGTCCGCCGCTGGCGCCCGCCGACGCCGGGAGTGAATCGGGCGCTCGCGCGGTATTGTTTGCATCCCTGCTGCGACGTTATCTGGGTGAGGATCGCAATGTTGTGGTGGGTATGGCAGTAAGTGTTGCGTATCAGGGCGGCTCATATCCAGGTGGCTCGTATCCGGGTGGCGGCGCGATGCGCGGGCCTGGCGGTTCGGGCGAATGGACACCGCCGATGATGCGCCATGGTGGTGGTCCGGGCGGCCTGACCTTTGTTGCGCAGGTGGCCTTGCGTGACGGAACGCGCGTCACTTTCGATGCGCGCCAGCCGCAGGCCACCGAAAACTGGCCTTATCGTGTGCTGCTGAGCATCGTGTTGTTGCTGGCCGCAGTGATCGTGGTGTCACTGATTGCGGTGCGCTGGGCGACTCGACCGCTGAAAACGCTGGCCGATGCCGCGGACGAGCTCGGCAAAAACATCAACCGTCCGCCGCTGGCGGAAACCGGTCCGACCGAAGTCGCACGCGCCGCGCGCGCCTTCAACACCATGCAGTCGCGGCTTGCCGAATACCTGCGCGAACGCACCCAGGTGCTGGCGGCGATGTCGCATGACCTGAAGACTCCGATTACGCGTCTGAGATTGCGCGCCGAACTGCTCGACGATGCGCAGCTGCGCGTCAAATTCGGCAACGACCTGCAGGAGATGGAAGCCATGGTCGCGTCGGCGCTGGATTTTTTGCGCGGCATGGACAACGGCGAGCCGGTACAGCCGGTGGATGTGAATGCGCTGCTTGAAAGCCTGCAGGCCGATCTGCGCGAGACCGGTGGTGTGGTGACGATCAAGGGGCAGGCCGCGGGCCCCTATGCGGGCCGACCGCAGGCACTGAAACGTTGTCTCGCCAATCTGCTGGAAAACGCCATCAAGTACGGCACAAGTGCGCAGGTGCTTGTTGAGGATCAGGCCGACCGACTGCAAATCAGCATTCTTGATCAAGGGCCCGGCTTGCCGCCTGATCAAATGATCAAGGTGTTCGAACCGTTTTATCGGGTGGAGGGTTCCCGCAACCGCGACACCGGCGGCACCGGGCTGGGGCTGGCGATTGCGAAGAATGTCGCTGAATTGCACGGCGGCGGTATTACATTGCACAACCGTACTGAAGGCGGACTGGCGGCAGTACTGACCTTGCCGCGTTGACGGTTGCGGTTCTCGCAGGTCACGACCTGCGTTATCCTCGGAGATTGATGAAGCGGCGCCGGCATTTCCTGGGCGCCATTAAAAAAATACTTTAAAAATCAAGTATTTATAA
>CAZHFZ010000037.1:0-1541 GCA_964531455.1 uncultured Bordetella sp. | reverse complement strand
TGGGCGTCAACGCCACGCTGTATCCCAAACTCAACTATGACCCGGTCAAGGATTTCATTCCGGTTGCGGTATTCGCCAGCTCCGCCAACCTGCTGATGACCCATCCGTCGGTTCCGGTGAAAAACGTCAAGGAATTCCTCGCGCTGGTGAAAAAGAGCTCCAGCAAGATGAACTACTCCTCGTCGGGCAGCGGCAGCACCCAGCATCTCTCGGGTGAAATGATGAAGCTGCTGGTCAAGGGCGAGTTCACGCACATTCCTTATAAGGGAACCGGTCCATCGATGATTGCGCTGGCCAGCGGTGAGGTCGAGTTCTCGTTCAGCAACATTCCCGGTGCGCAGCCCGTGCTCAACCGCGTGCGCGTGCTCGGCATCACCAGCGAAAAACGCTCCGCGCTGATGCCCGAAGTGCCGACGATGATCGAAGCCGGCCTGCCGGGATTTGTCACGCAGACCTGGTACGGCATTCTGGTGACCCGCGGTACGCCGCAACACATCGTTGATGCGCTGAACAAGGTGGCGGTCAATGCGGTGAAGCGCGAGGACTTCCGCACCCGGCTGGCACAGATGGGTGCCGACCCGATCGCCGAATCGCCGGAGTATTTCCGCAAGATGCTGGCGGAGGAGATTGAGCGTTGGGGTAAGGTGGTTAGGGCTTCGGGGATTAAGCCTTGACGGATTTATTTAGACCAACTTAAGTGCTTTGGTCGTCTTGATTTGCTCTCTGGATTGCTCTAAATGCCAGTAGATTTGCAGAAGACGGTAGTTGCGTGGCGTGCAAGTCTTTGTGAAAAAGTTGAGCTCGCAGCGCTTATCTCGCGAAATCCTACTGCGCATAAATGGAAGGTTACTTATCGCAGTATTGTTTTACGAGAACTCGTTTCATGGAGACTTGTCGAGCTTTTAGAGCAAACGGCGCTATTGTTAAATCAAGGACACACTCTTGGTGCCGTCGTTCTGGTTAGGAGCGCGTTCGAAACGCTGAGTGTTCTAATTTATCTAAACGAAAAGACTGCTGCTGTCGTTGGCGAAGGTGCGTCTTTTTTCGACTATTGCGAAACGACGTCTCGTTTAATGTTGGGGTCGAAGGACAAGTCAACTCCTCAATCGGCGATAAACATAAACACTGTTCTCGAGCGATGTGAGAAAAAATACCCGGGTATCGTTCAGCTCTACGCCGATTTCTCAGAAAGCGTACATCCTAACTACGATGGGGTTTGCAGCGGATTTTCACGGATCGACGAGCAAAATTATGTCACGTCATTTCTGAGTCGATGGGACGAAAAGTACCGGCAAAGGTTGCCTGTGGCTATAGAGCTTTGTGTCCATGTTTTTCAGCATGAATATAACGATGTTTGGCCGCAATCTTTTGAAAAACTTGAGGGGTGGCTTGTGGAAAACGATGCATGGCTTGAAGCAAATAAGCCTTCTCGCGATGGTTAATGTTGCGCTAAATCAAGCAGCTTCAACCGCTGCACCTTCCCCGACGGCCCCTTCGGCAACTTGCTGACAAACTTGATCACCTTCGGCGTCTTGTAAGGC
>CAZHFZ010000036.1:15662-36195 GCA_964531455.1 uncultured Bordetella sp. | reverse complement strand
CTGAAGACTGGTTGCGCAAGCTGGTCGAGAAAAATCTCAGCGATGAAGAAAAGAAATTGATCGAGGCGCTGGGAGGCTGGGAAAAACTGATGGAGACACTGAAAAAACGTCTTGAGGAACAGAAGGAACGGCATCAGGGCGGCAGCAAGTGGATCGGCACGGGCGGCACCAGTCCCTTCGGTGCTTACGGCTATAACCCGGAAGGCGTGCGCATCGGCCAACATGAATCGCGCAACCGCCGTGCAGTGAAGGTGTGGGATCAGCGCGAGTTCAAGAACCTCGATGATTCGGTGGAACTCGGCACGCGCAATATCAAGGTCGCGTTGCGCAAGCTGCGCAAGTTCGCGCGTACCGGTGCGCCGGAAATCCTCGACATGGATGACACCATCCGCTCGACCGCGAAAAACGCCGGCTGGCTGGATCTGAAAATGGTGCCGGAGCGGCACAACGCGGTGAAGGTGCTGCTTTTTTTTGATATCGGCGGTTCGATGGACGACCACATCCGTGTCTGCGAGCAGTTGTTCTCGGCGACGCGTACCGAGTTCAAGCACCTCGAATATTTCTACTTCCATAACTTTCTCTACGAGCGGGTTTGGAAAGACAACCGCCGCCGCAGCACTGAACGTATCGCGACCTGGGATGTGTTTCATACGTATCCGCATGATTACAAAGTGATTTTCATCGGGGATGCGACGATGAGTCCGTACGAGATCACCTATCCCGGCGGCAGCGTCGAACACAGCAACGAAGAACCGGGCGCGTTGTGGCTGCAGCGTGCGCTGCAGGTGTACTCGAATGCGATCTGGCTGAACCCGCAGCCCGAAGCGGTATGGAACTACCATGAGTCCATCGGCATTACCCGCGAACTGATGGGCGGGCGCATGTTTCCGCTGACGCTCGACGGCCTCGAGCGCGGCATGCGACTGCTCAGCCGGGCCCATTAGCCGCGCGCACCAGGAAAAGCTTGTGACGGTCAAACCTGCAGCCCAGCCGCATCGCCAGGACGTGATGCTGCAGATGCTGGCCGACTACGCGTCACATGAACTGATTCCATCAGCACATGCTGTTGTTGCTGCGCAGACGCGGCTGGTGGATGCGCTGGCCTGTGCCTTTGGCGCCGCGCATGACGCCGGTTGCAAGCGCGTGCTCGATGCGCTGGTTGCACAATGCCCGAGTGCTTCAGGTATTCCGGTGCCGGCGACTCATCTGGTGCTGGATCCGCAACGCGCGGCGTTTGCCTTGGGTACGCTGATCCGCTGGCTGGATTTCAGCGATACCACCTTCTGGGGCAGCCATCCGTCGGACAGCGTGGGCGCCATCATCGTTGCGGCAGCGATGCGTGACCGCGCAGGCGCAGCGGTGACCGTCGGCGACGTGTTGCGCTGGCTGATCCAGGTCTATGAAATCCATGGCGGGCTGGTTGAGGCCAACCGCTTCGACAGTTCGACGAATGCGCTCGATAACGTGTTTTGCGCAAAAGTCGCCACGGCGGGCGTTGCAGCGCACATCCTCGGCGGCAATCGCGATGCCGTGTTCTCCGCGCTGTCGCATGCCTGGGTGGACGGGCAGAGTTCGCCGGTTTATCGCCATGCACCGAACATCGGACCGCGCAAGGCGTGGGCGGCGGCCGATGCGGCCTGTCGCGGCCTGTGGTTTGCACAACTCGGGGTTGCCGGCGAAACCGCCTGCCCGACGGCGATCAGTGCTGCGCCATGGGGGCTGACCCCATCACGGCTGCATGGCACCCCGCCAAAACTCGATCGCGTGCTGATCGACCGCATTCTCGTTGAAAGCACGATTCTCAAACTGGTTCCGGGGCAGCGCAACGGCACCACGGCCATCGAGGTGGCGTTGCGCCTGCATCCTAAAGTGGCGCCGCAGCTTGCCGAGGTGCGGGAGGTGCGCGTCTACACGCACGACGAGGCGATGCGCCGCATCAACGTGGTTGGTCCCTTGCCGAATGCTGAGGCACGTGATCACTGCCTGCAATACATGGTGGCTGCGGCGCTGATCTACGGCCGCATCTCCAACTGGCATTACTCTGACGAGGCGGCGGCGCATCCGCAACTGGAAACGTTGCGCGCGAAAGTGCGCTTGATTGAGGAGGCGAAATACAGTCGCGGCCATCACAATCCTGAGGTGCGCAGTTGCGCCAATGCCATCCAAATCGAATTCGCCGATGGCAGGGTCTCGGAGATTGTCGAATCGTTGTTTCCGGCGGGAGATCCGCGCCAGGGCGATCCGGGCGGTTTGTTGCTGGCGCAGAAATTCGAAAACCTGGCGGGCCCGGTGCTGGGTGCGGCGCGCCTGTCTGCGCTGCAGAAGCTGTTTGAGGAACCGGACAAGCTGCGCAGCATGGCGCTGGCGCGGTTCATGGCGATGCTGACTGTGGATGGACACTGAGCCCGCAATTGCAGGCTTAGTCTTCCGGTTGCAATTCCCGGCGAAACCTTACTTCATGTAACGCGACTCGAAGCGCGCGCGCACCTTGCCGTCCTGATCGCGCAGTTCCAGCGCTTGCCCCGAAATCCGTTGAGATGCCGTGGCGTTGATCGCCGAGAGGAAATTTTTTTCGGTATCGCTGCCGGCGGGCAGGCAGGCCATCAGCGTAGAGGCCATGTTTTTGAAGCGCAGGCTGTCACCGGTCACTTCATAAATGCCGCGGAAGGTGTTGCATCCGGAGAATCCGTTGACGGCATTCTTTTCTGACCGCAACACCATATGCAGTTCACGCGTGCCCGCTTTGACTTCCACCGGTTTGCCTTCGAGTTCGACGGCTTTCCAGTAGGTCTCGATCAGCCGGGCCTGTGATTTCGGCGGATCGGTCTGCGCGCAACCGGCGAACAGCGCGCCGGCTGCGAGTGCGAGCAGAAAATGCTTCATCAAGCGGTCAACCGCGGTTGATGTGGTAGTGCGCCTCCGGTACCGGGTAGGCGGCAGCGCCGAAGGTGTCGGTGATTGCCTTGTTGGTGTCGAAATACACCTGCCAGTAGTGATTGGTGTGGGTGTACGGACGCACCGCCAGCACCGGACCCAGCGGCGTGAAGTCGATGACTTCGACGTCGGGTGCGGGAGTGGTTGATACATTTGGTATTTTCGCCAGCGATTCCTTCAGGCGCTTGATGGCATCGTGAACATTGACGCCGTGCGCGAGTTGCGCGGTGCGGTCGACGCGGCGGTAGGCATTGGTCGAATAGTTCTGGATGTTGTCGGAGAAAATCTTGTTGTTGCCGACGATGTTGTGCACATTGTCCGGGCTGTTGATGGTGGTGCCGAACAGGCCGATTTCCATCACCGTGCCTTCAACGCCGCCGGCCTTGATGTAGTCGCCGACTTTGAACGGGCGCAGCGTGACCAGAAAGGCGCCGGCGGCAAAGTTCGACAGCAGCCCGCCCCAGGCGGCGCCGATGGCAATACCCATTGCGGCAACCAGCGCGGCGAAGGAGGTGGTTTCAACGCCGAAGTAGCCGAGGATGGCGACAACGAGAACGATGTTCAGTGCAACGCTGACGATGTTGCCGATGTAACGCAGCAGCGTCGGATCAACCTTCTGCTTGGTCAGCGCTGCCGAGACCAGCCGTACGGCCATCCCGATCAGCCAGCGGCCGATGATCCAGACGGCGATTGCGCCGAGAATCTTCAGACCGAGTGCGGTCAATGTGGCTGCGATGGTGTCCATGATTTGCTGCATGTCCATTATTCTTCTCCCTGGGTATGGCCGTTAAAATCAAGCTGAAAAATGCACAAACGCGACATGTTAACCCGGGATATAAGCGGCGAAAACCCCGGGATGGAGCAAATTTCAGGTGCGCGGCGTCTTGCCGGCAATCCGTGATGCGAACAGGTCCCTGTCTATGACAACCCGCTCATGGCTGCCTTCGGTGATTCGGTCCACACCGTCATGAGCGACCACTGAAAAAAACAGCCGGCGACCGTCTATCTTGTCGAGGGTGACGTCTACGGTGATGGTCAGCCCCGGCGGTGTCGCGGCCAGGTGCGGAAAGTTGACCAGTGTGCCCAGCGATTGTTCGCGCGGCCAGTCGAGGTGCGGCTTGATCGCCTCGATGCACGCCCATTCCATCAGGCCGACCATGAAACCGGTGGCCAGAACCTGTGGCATCTGCTGGAAAGATTCCGACTCCGGATAAAGGTGCGGGACGGTTTTGTTGTCCGGCACGGTATAGCGGAACTGATGCCGGAGTCCGGGTTGCAGGGAGGGTTTCACGGAACGGCCGCCTGAAATTAGGTATGGCTGAACAGTTTAGCGCTGCTTCGCGTTCCCCATCAGGGCGTGTTAACCCTTCGCGCATTGCCCCGGAGATGTTCGGTCAGCGCGATTTGCGGCGGTCGCCTGAAGGGGGCGGCGCGACCTTCATGATTTCGTCGATGGTGGTCAGGCCGCCGGCAATTTTCATTGCGCCGCTGATGCGCAACGGTTTCATGTTTTCCTTGAAGGCTGCTTCGCGGAACGCATCGAGGTCGGTCGAAACAACTATGTGGTCACGCAGGGTGTTGTTCATCAGCATCATTTCATAAATGCCGATGCGGCCAAGGTAGCCGGTCATCCGGCACTCCAGGCAGCCCTTGTTGATGTACGTCTGCCCTTTGGGATTGGCGGCTTTCCACGGCGCAACCAGTGCATCCCATACGGCATCGTCGTAGTCGTGTTTTTCCTTGCAGTGCGGACACAGCGTGCGCACCAGTCGCTGCGCCATCACGCCCAGCAATGTGGATTGCAGAAGGTACGGCGCCACGCCGAGATCAAGCAGGCGGGTTACGGCCGACGGCGCATCGTTGGTATGCAATGTAGACAGCACAAGGTGGCCGGTCAGCGCGGCCTGTATGGCCATCTCTGCGGTTTCGAGGTCACGGATCTCGCCGACCATGACGATGTCCGGGTCCTGACGCATCAGCGTGCGGATGCCGGCCGCGAAATCGACGCCAATCGCCGACTGCACCTGCATCTGGTTGAAACTGGGTTCGACCATCTCGATCGGGTCTTCGACCGTGCAGACGTTGACGTCGGGTTTGGCCAGTTGCTTGAGCGTCGAATAAAGCGTGGTGGTCTTTCCTGAACCGGTTGGTCCGGTGACCAGAATGATGCCGTGGGGCGCGCTGGTGATCTGTGCCCACTTTTTTTCTTCCTCGTCGGAGAAGCCGAGTTCGCGGTAATCCTTGACCAGATTTTCCGGACTGAAGATCCGCATCACCAGTTTTTCACCAAAGGCGGTGGGCATCGTTGACAGGCGCAGTTCAACTTCGGCGCCTTCGGGATTGACGGTTTTGAGGCGGCCGTCCTGGGGGCGGCGTTTTTCGACGACATCCATGCGGCCGAGGATCTTGATGCGCGAGGTCATCGCCGCCATCACCGGCGTGGGGATCTGGTAAACAAGGTGCAGTGCGCCGTCGATGCGGAAGCGCACGTTGCCGGCTTCGCGTCGCGGTTCAAGATGGATGTCGCTGGCGCGTTGTTCGAAGGCGTAATTGAACAGCCAGTCGCAGATGTGCACGACATGCTGGTCGTTGGCGTCGAGCTGGCCGTTGCGGCCGAGCTGGACGAGTTGTTCGAAGTTTGCGATGCCGGCGGTGGCGCCGGTGTCCTTGTCGTTCGCGCCTTTGACCGAGCGTGCGAGGTTATAAAACTCGACGATATAGCCCTGGATATCGACCGGGTTCGCGATGACGCGCTTGATGTCGAGCCGCAAGACCTGTTTCAGCGACGCTTCCCAGCCGCGCACCCACGGTTCGGCGGTCGCAATCGTGGCTTCACGTGTAGTCACTGCGACAGGCAGGATCTTGTAGCGCGCTGCATAGGCATTGGACATCACCTTGGTCACCGCGGTGAAGTCAATCTTGAACGGATCGATATGCAGGTAGGGCAGCGCTGATTTTTCGGCGAGCCACTCAGTCAGCGTTTCCAGACTCAGCAGTTTTCGCGGATTGCGCGGGTCTTTCCATTTCTGGTCGGCGATCACGACCAGTGGGTGCACATCGGTGCGGCTGTAGCGGCGGTTGGAGACCAGTTTTTCGGCCTCCTCCCGCGGTACCAGGTTGTCGGCAATCAGGTCGGTGACAATCTGAGCCAGCGTCAGCGGACGGTCACCCTGGGCGGGAGGTTGCAAGGGTTGGGCGGTGGCCATAACGCAAGAATATACCAATATTCAATGATTTACGGATGGTTTTGCAATTGAATGCGGGATTTCCCGGGCTAAAAGCGGCGTAACCTTTGTTAGCACTATAAAGGTGCGTTCTTATGCTTAAAGCACTAAATAAGTGCGCCATATGACTGATGGCAATCATAATAATCAATAAAAACAATGGATTAAATTATGGAACACGCCTTGCTTGTAATCGCCGATTCATTTCTCGGGGGAGAACACAATAATGGAAGCCGTAAAAGTCAGTACCGACACGCTTTTCATTCTGCTAGGCGCGATCATGGTTCTGGCCATGCACTCGGGCTTTGCCTTTCTGGAAGTCGGGACAGTGCGTCGCAAAAACCAGGTCAATGCACTGGTAAAAATTCTCAGCGATTTTGCAGTCTCGACCATTGTTTACTTTTTCATTGGCTACGGTGTGGCCTATGGTGTGTCGTTCATGGTGGGCGCCGAGCAACTGGCGGAGAAGAGTGGTTTCGAGGTCACCAAATTCTTTTTCCTGCTGACTTTTGCAGCGGCGGTACCGGCGATCATTTCCGGCGGCATTGCGGAGCGTGCGAAATTCAATCCGCAGTTGATTGCGACCATGGTGATCGTCGGTTTCATTTATCCGTTTTTTGAAGGCATTGTCTGGAATGACCGCTACGGCATACAGCCTTGGATCGAAGCGGCGACGGGAAACAAGTTCCACGACTTTGCCGGTTCGGTAGTGGTACATGCCGTCGGCGGCTGGATCGCGCTGGGCGCGGTGATCCTGCTCGGACCGCGCATTGGCCGTTATACGAAAGACGGCATGGTTGCCGCGCATCCGCCGTCGAGCATTCCGTTTCTCGCGCTGGGCGCGTGGATTCTGACGGTCGGCTGGTTCGGCTTCAATGTGATGTCGGCGCAGACCATCGACAAGATTTCGGGATTGGTTGCCGTCAATTCGCTGATGGCGATGTCCGGCGGCATTGTTGTCGCACTAATCGTGGGGCGCAATGATCCGGGCTTCGTCCACAACGGCCCGCTGGCCGGACTGGTGGCTATTTGCGCGGGCTCCGATGTAATGCACCCGGCAGGCGCGCTGGCGACGGGCGGCATTGCCGGCGGACTGTTTGTCTACATGTTCACGCTGACGCAGAACAAGCTGAAGATCGACGATGTGCTCGGCGTGTGGCCGCTGCACGGACTGTGCGGCGCATGGGGTGGCATCGCCTGCGGCATATTTGGATCCAAGGCGCTGGGTGGGCTGGGGGGCGTCAACATGACTGCGCAACTGATCGGCACCGGGCTCGGTGTGGTGATCGCGCTGGTGGGCGGATTTGTGGTTTACGGCGTGCTGAAGGCGACGGTGGGTATACGCCTGGACCGTGAACAGGAGTTCAACGGCTCGGATTTGTCGATCCACAAGATCACGGCGACCCCGGACCGCGAGCCGAACTGGTAAGTTGATGGCATCATTAAAAAATCCCGGGGATAATTTAGCGACATTCCAGTTCCCAGGATTTGCGCGCTTTGGCGTCGGAAGGTGGCGGTTGCGTGCAAGGCGATGTTCCGGGTGATGGCTGCGGCCGCACGGATTCTTGCGGGTGCGCCGGCCAAAGTAATGAGGGCAGGCGGGCTTGGAGTGGCGCATGGAACCCAATGCACAAGGCAATCAGGCCGGCAAGGGGCAGCCCCGCGGTGATCACCGGCATGGTCGGAAGCAGGCGTTGCAAGCTGCGATGGATCAGCCAGGCGACAACGCTGGTGATCAGCGCGCCGGACAACATTCCGCCCAAGGACCAGAAGCTGGCGAGAATGACCGGAGCGAGGCTGTCGGTGTTGAGGCCCGGCTGGCGGAAATACAGATGAAAACCCACGGCGGCACCCGTCAGTGCGCCGGGCAGCGGCCAGCAGAATCGCAACAACCGGACGGTAAACCGCTTTTCGCGCTTGCTGCTGGATAAATCGTTTGAAATCAGAATGTCGCCGTGCCGCGCATTGCGTAGCTGCCAGATGCGTTTGCCGTCCACAACTCCACTGATTTGCTGTCATTCGATGGCTGGCCGTTCACGCTGAATTTTTCCTGGTGGAATACCGGGTGTGTGGCACGGTAGTCCAGTGTGCGCACCGGGCGCGGGTCGTGACGCCGGCAAAGATCGAGCAGCAGGGTGGTCTGCAAAGGGCCATGCACGATCAGTCCGGGATAACCTTCGACTTCGCGGCAGTAGTCGATGTCATAGTGAATGCGGTGGGCGTTGAAAATCAGTGCCGAGTAACGGAACAGCACCGCTTCATTGGTTTCGACCTCGCGCCGCCATGCCGCCTGTTGCGGTGCGGGTTTGCCTGCCGGGGCCGCAGCACCTTTTTGCGCGGCATCACGGTAGACGATGTCATGTTCTTCGACGATGGCAATTGTTCCGGCCGAGGTCACGGTATGACGTACCGTGACAAACACCAGGTTGCCGCTGTTGCCGGACTTGGCTTCAACGGAGAGGATTTCCGATTCGCGGCTTATCGTGTCGCCAATGCGCACCGGCGCACGGAAATCGATACGGCCTCCAGCCCACATGCGCCGCGGCAGCGATACCGGAGGGAGGAAGCCGCCGCGTTTCGGGTGGCCGTCATGGCTGAGTTCGGCGTTTGCTGCCGTCTCCAGGAAATAAAGCCAGTGGCCGCTCTGCGGAATGGCGTCGCCGGTTTTGGGGCGGGGGTCGTTGCGGTCGAGCGTCGCGGTCAGCGCGGCTACCGGAAACGCGGTGGCGACGTCTTCATGTGTTTCTTTCTTGCCGACCCAGGTACGCAGGTGGTTGATATCAATGGTCATGTTTGTTTCAGCCCAGAGCCAGAATCCGCGCCAGGTCGCGCGCGCTGTGACGGTCCATGTCCAGCACCGCATCACGGATGCGTTCGGCTTGTGGTTTCGAAATCACCAGCGTGGCGTTGTCGAAGAATTTTTCCGTGATGTCTTCCGCAGTCAAAGCGCGTTCGCCGGCACCGCGGTTGATTTTTTCCATGTGCACCAGCTCGCGACCGTCTTTGGTGGTGACAACGACGCCGCCCGAGAAATATTTCGGAAATGCCGAATCCGGGTCGGCTTCGTGATTCACCTTCTGCGCCAGCGCGAGGATGGCTGGATCGTTGAGTGCATCGGTTTCGAGTTCAGCAAAGCCGAATTTGCCGCGGACAAAGCAGGCGGCAAGCACAAATTGCACGCTGAACTTGGCCATGTAGTCGGATACCGGGCGGCGGCGCATTTCCGGCGGCTCGGCGATGTAATGGAAGGTCTCTGGGTGCAGTAGCGCACGGACTTTGACGATGTCTTCGGGCTTGATGTTGTGTTTACGGCGGATGGCCAGTGCGGAATCGGCGCAGGCATGGAGCAGGTGGCAGATCGGGAAGGGCTTGATCGCGACTTCCTTGAACAGCCACTCCTGCCCAAGCTTGCGCGTCATCGCACCCATGTCGACCTCTTTGAAGCGGGTGCCTGTATGCGAACGGAAGATGCCGTCTTCACCTTCATAAATTTTTCGGGTGCCGATAAAACCACCGCTGGCGAGACCCGCTGCGGTAATGCCGCCGACGCCGGCCCAGGCCGGATGCAGGCGTTTATTCCAGGCGCCGTCAGCGCGGTGTTCGGAGATCGCGGATGCGGTGCTGCCGGCAAAGCCCTGTGCGTATTGCAGACGTTGCGGGCTGAGTTTGAACAGCTTGCCGGCCGCGACCGAGCAGCCGAAATGACCGGCGATACCGGTGGTGTGGAAGCCCTGGGTGTGCATGGTGCCGCCGGCGGCAACACCCAGACGGGTGGCAATTTCGACGCCGAGGATATAGGCCATCAGCAGGTCCGCGCCCGGGGCATCGCGTTTTTCGGCGACGCCCAGCGAGCAGGGAAATGCGCTGGCGGTTGGATGAACGATGGCGCCGGGGTGGGTATCGTCGTAATCCAGGCCGTGGGCGAGTATTCCATTCATCAGCACCGCGTCGCGCATCGGCAGTTTGACGTTCATGCCGATGACGCTGTTGTTGCCGCCCTCGGCGAGGTTGCTGATGCCGGCCAGCGCATGCTGGGCAAAATCAAATCGGGTGGCCGCGAGTGCCGTGCCGGCCACATCCAGCGCGTGCAGTTTGGCACGTTCGCGGACATCCGCAGGAATCGCGTCCGGCGTCAGGTTGGCGACGAACTCGGCGATCTGTTGCGAGATGGACAGTGTGGAAATGGCTGCTTCTGCTGATGCAGTAACTGCGGTTTGTGTCGACATGGCGGGTATCTTGAATGGACGCGATATGAAAGACGGGCGATGACTTTAGCAGTTTCCCGTATGCGGGGCGGTTGCTGTTTCGCATGCTGGGCACTGCCTGCTGCTGCGGTAAAGAGTGGGCGCAATGACATCACATGAGATGCCCCGGCTATTTAATTTAAATGTATGTTTTTATTGATAAAAAGAGGTTGGCATGGAATGGTTGTCAGATCCAAATGCATGGCTGGCACTGGCGACTCTGACGGCGCTGGAAATTGTCCTTGGTGTGGACAACATCATTTTCATTTCCATCCTCTGCAGCCGTCTCCCTGAAAGTCAGCGAGCCAAAGCGCGCAATATCGGCATGTTGCTCGCGATGCTGACGCGTATCGGCCTGCTGTTCACGCTGACGTGGCTGATGACACTCACCGGATCGCTTTTCTCGGTGTCGGGGAAAGAATTTTCCGGTCGCGACCTGATACTGATCAGCGGCGGACTGTTCCTGTTGTGGAAAAGTGTTCATGAAATCCACAACTCTCTGGAAGGTCATGTTGAAAGCGGGGATGGAAGCGCTGTTGCGGCAGCGACAGCGACTTTCGGCGCGGTGATCGCGCAGATCGCGGTAATCGACATCGTTTTTTCGCTGGATTCGGTGATTACCGCCGTGGGCATGGTCAATGATCTGTCGATCATGGTGGTGGCGATCATTATCGCCGTGGGCGTGATGCTTGTTGCCGCAGGCCCTATCGGCGCTTTTGTCGACCGTCACCCGACGATAAAAATGCTGGCGCTTTCATTTCTGATTCTGGTCGGTGTTGCTTTGATCGGCGACGGCTGGGGCATGCATATTCCCAAGGGCTACATCTATTTCGCGATGGCGTTTTCGGTGGCGGTGGAGATGCTCAACCTGCGGATGCGTGCATATCGCAAGCCGGTGGAACTGCACAAGGTGCTGCCAAAGTAGGCGGTCTCAGTCTCGAGAGAGTGCAGCTTGTGCCTGGGTACTGCCCAGCATGCGCCGCGCGCTGTGACCGACGTCCGGGACTTCGAGCAGTTTCCAGTTGAAGGTCCAGCCGCGCTGTTGCGCCAGTTGTTGCGCTGCGCGGAAGGCGTTGCGGCCGCGTTCCAGCCGGTTGTAACCCTGGCGCTCGGCGCCTTCGCCCACGTTGAGGTCGGCGCCGCGTTCCACATCTGCGGTGCCCAGCAGAATGATCACCGGCTGAGCCAGATAGCGGCGCAACGCCGCGTCGTCGGACAGCGTGGACGGCAGTCCGTCAAATCCGTATGGGAAGCGTTCGTCGCGTGACGGCCACAGGTAAGTCGATGGATTGGCGATGACGATATGTTTCGCGCTATGCGGTACGAAAGCCGCAAAACGCGACAAGGTTTGGCCGCCGGCGGAATGGCCAATCAGCGAGTAGCCGAGGTCGGGGCGGGCTTCGGCTGTGCGCACGGAGTCAATGATGTCGAGGAAAGTGCGTCCCATCCAGCGCGCTTCGGGTTCGACTTTGAATTCGCCTTCAACCCGCTGGTCGCGCACGATGCCGCCGGTCTGGTAACGCCAGGTCGGAAAGCGCTTGCGGTCGAACAGGGGAGCGATGACCAGCATGCCAAGATGGTCAGCGATCGGGATGGCGTAATTCCGGTAACCCGGCGCATTGGTGCCAAGGCCGTGCAGCACCAGCAACACGGGGCCGCCTTTGTAATGCGCCGGCTTGTAGGCAAACAGCTCAATGGTTTCGCCGTTGATGCTGACACTGCGCTGGCTGCTGCCGGCAGGATAGGGTTCAGCGCCCAGCGCGGTGGCGAGGCAGAGCAAGGCGAGCAGTACGCCCGGGCGCAGTCCGGTGATCATTGCCTGTTTGTTCAGAACGGCGCTGAACCGGTCAGTGTGGTGCGTTCCATGCGCCGTCGTTGCGGCAGCGCGTAGTCGAAGACTGCGCGGTGCTGGGTCGAGGCGTTGTCCCAGATCAGGAAGTCACCGGCGCGCCAGCTGTGGCGATAGATAAACTCCGGACGTGAAGCGTGCTCGAACAGCACCTCAAGGATGCGGTCGGATTCTTCCTGCTGCAGATCGGGGATTCTTGAGGTGTAGCCCTCGTTGATGAACAGGCAGGGTTTGCGCGTGTACGGATGGGTGCGCATGATCGGGTGCTCGACATCCGGGGTGCGGGCTTTCTGCGCTTCGGTCAGCGGTGGCCGTGGACCGCTTTTGCGGTCGCGGTAATAACCCTTGGCATAGGAGGTCACTGCGCGACGACCGGCAACCGTTCGACGCAGATCATCCGGCAGTGCGTTCCAGGCTGCAGTCATGCTCGCGAACATCGTGTCACCCAGCGGCTTGCCGGCATCGTCGTGCGGTACTTCGAGAGCGTAAAAAAGTGATCCGCGGCTGGGCACCGCCATATAGGCGAGGTCGGAGTGCCAGAACAGGCCGGCATCCTGGGTGCCGATCGGTTTGCCGTTTTCGATGATATTGGAGACCACGAAGATTTCGGGATAGCCAGGCTTGCAGCAGTCTTTGCGCAGGTGCAGTTCGAGTTCACCGAAACGCCGGCTTAGCGAAATGTGCGCTTCGGGAGTGAGTTTCTGATCCCTGAAAAAAATCACTTCGTGTTCGTGCAAGGCGCTTTCGATTTCACGGAACACCGCATCGGAAAGCGGTTGCGCCAGGTCGATACCGCAGATTTCGGACCCAAGCGCTGCACCGGTGGGGCGGATGTCCAGCATGGATGTATCTCCTCCGGCATTGCCGGTTAACGGCTTTTTATGGGTGTTGTTTGAGATTCAACCGAACGCGGATATTCCTGTCTGCGCGCGGCCGAGGATCAGTGCATGGATGTCGTGCGTGCCTTCATAGGTGTTGACGGCTTCGAGATTCATCACGTGGCGGATCACGTGGAATTCATCCGAGATGCCGTTGCCACCATGCATGTCGCGCGCAATGCGGGCGATATCAAGCGCCTTGCCGCAGGAGTTGCGCTTGAGGATGGAGATCATCTCCGGCGCGACGCGATCCTCGTCAATCAAGCGGCCCAAGCGCAATACGGCGTGCAGTCCCAGTGTGATTTCAGTCTGCATATTGACCAGTTTCAGCTGCACCAGCTGGTTCGCGGCGAGCGGGCGGCCGAACTGCTTGCGGTCCAGCGTGTAGGTGCGTGCGGCATGCCAGCAGAACTCTGCTGCGCCGAGTGCGCCCCAGGCAATGCCGTAACGCGCCTTGTTAAGGCAGGAGAACGGACCTTTCAGGCCTGAAACGTTGGGCAGCACGTTTTCGTCCGGTACAAACACGTTGTCCATCACCACTTCGCCGGTAATCGAAGCGCGCAGGCTGAACTTGCCTTCAATCTTGGGCGTGGTCAGGCCCTTCATGCCTTTTTCAAGGATGAAGCCGCGGATCACGCCGGTATCGTCCTTGCCCCAGATCATCAACACGTCGGCGAGCGGTGCGTTGGTGATCCACATTTTTGCGCCGCTGAGCAGCCAGCCGCCGTCGGTTTTGCGGCCGCGGGTCAGCATGCCGGCCGGATCGGAGCCGGCGTTGGGTTCGGTCAGGCCGAAGCAGCCGATCCATTCACCGGTGGCCATTTTCGGCAGGTATTTCTGTTTCTGGGCTTCGCTGCCAAAGGCGTAGATCGGATACATCGCAAGGCTGGACTGTACGGATAGAGCGGAGCGGTAGCCGCTGTCGACACGCTCCACCTCACGCGAGATCAGGCCGTAGCAGACGTGGTTGACGCCGGCGCAGCCATAGCCCTCAATGGTGGGTCCGAGGAAACCCAGTGCGCCCATCTCGTTCATGATTTCGCGATGGAATTTCTCATGACGATTGGCTTCGAGTACGCGCGGCATCAGCTTTTCCTGGCAATAAGCGCGGGCCGCGTCCCGAACCATGCGCTCTTCGTCGCTGAGCAGGTCGTCGAGCAGCAGCGGGTCGTCCCACTGGAACTCGTTTTTGGTGGAGGACTTTGCGGCGTTCATCGGGGTCTCCGGATACAATGCAGGTTATGAAAGTTTTTCGATTCTAGATCATTTTGGCTGACCAAGACCTCTCCCGGCTGCGCATTGACCGCAATGCACCACGCACCGCGTCCCGGCTCCGATTTCGCTGGTGGTGGTTGCTGCTGATTGCGCTGGCTGTCGGTGGCGTTTACGCCCTTTACGCTCGCAATGCCCCGCTGGCTGTGGAAACCGCCACCGTGTCCCAAGCTTATCCGTCACAGGCGCATACCCTGCTAAACGCTACGGGTTACGTGGTGGCCCAGCGCAAGGCCGCCGTGGCGTCGAAAGCGACCGGCCGGCTCGAATGGCTCAACGTGCGCGAAGGCAGCGTCGTCAAAGCCGGCGAGGTGGTTGCACGTCTGGAAAGCAATGATGTGACGGCACAGATGCAGCAGACCGCGGCCAGTGTGCGCGTTGCGCGGGCCAATCTGGAGCAGGGTGATGCCGAATTGAAGGAGGCAGTGCGCGCGATGGAACGGTCACGCGATCTGCTGGAGAAAAAGTTTGTTTCGGCGGCGGCACATGACACCGTGCTGGCCCGGCACGAAAAGGCGCTGGCGGCCCTGAGCGGCTATAAGGCGTCAATTGCGGTAGCCGAAGCCAATCTGCGTGTTGCCCAGGTCGCTGTCGAGCAGACGCTGATCCGTGCGCCATTTGACGGCGTGGTGCTGACCAAGAATGCCAACGTCGGCGATGTCATCACGCCGTTTTCGTCGGCGCTGGGTTCGCAGGCAGCAGTGGTGACCATGGCTGACATGTCGACGCTGGAAGTCGAGGCCGATGTGTCGGAAGCGAATTTGGCCAAGGTCAAGGTCGGCCAGCCCTGCGAAATCCAGCTTGATGCCTTGCCCGACCAGCGCTTCCGCGGTGTCGTGCAGCGCACAGTGCCGACGGTGGACCGGGCCAAGGCGACGGTGATGGTCAAAGTGCGGTTTGTTGAGCCCGATACCCGAATCCTGCCGGAGATGAGTGCCAAGGTCGCATTTCTGGAAAAGGAGTTGCCGCCGGAGGAGCGCACCGCGCGTATCGTCGCGCAGCCTGCTGCAGTGGTTGAGCGTGATGGCGCGAGCGTTGTGTTCGCGATCCGCGAGGGCAAGGCCGTGCAGGTGGCCGTTAAAGCGGGCATGAAGATCGGGGATCTTGTCGAAGTCACCGGGAAGGTGGCTGTCGGTGACAAGCTGGTGTTGCGGCCGCCGGCAGGTCTGCGCGACGGCGCACCGGTGACGGTGGCGACGAAATAGCCGTGTCGCAGTCCGCGCCTGCGGTCGCGATCCGCCATCTGACCAAATCCTACCGCCGCGGCGGGCAGGTGGTGTCGGTGCTGGAAGACATCAGCTTTGATATCGATGCCGGTGACTTTGTGGCGTTGATGGGGCCGTCGGGCTCGGGCAAGAGTACTTTGCTTAACCTGATTGCCGGCATTGACCGTCCCGACAGCGGCGAACTGCGCGTTGCCGATGTCGACATCATGCAACTGGATGAAGCGGGGCTCGCCGACTGGCGCGCGCGCAATGTCGGATTCATTTTCCAGTTCTATAACCTGATGCCGGTGCTGACTGCGCTGGAGAATGTGGAACTGCCGCTGTTGCTGACGGAACTGGGTGCCCGTGACCGGCGTGAGCGCGTGGAGGTTGCGCTGGGCATGGTCGGTCTGGCGGATCGCATGACGCATTACCCCTCGGAGCTTTCCGGCGGGCAGCAGCAGCGCGTGGCGATTGCGCGCGCGATCATTACCGATCCGACCATACTCGTTGCGGATGAACCGACCGGTGATCTTGATCGGGCTTCGGCGGATGACATTCTCGCCTTGATGGACAGACTCAATACCGAGTTGGGCAAGACCATCATCATGGTGACTCATGATCCGCACGCGGCGCAGCGCGCCAAGCGGATCCGTCATCTTGAAAAAGGCTTGTTGGCGGACTGATTATAAGTATTTGTTTTTAAAAAATATTTATAGCCCCTTATGTATCTGTTGAAACTCATCCTGCGCAACGCGCTGCGCCACAAGCTGCGCACGCTGCTGACGGTGTTGGGGCTGCTGGTGGCGATCCTGTCGTTCGGGTTGCTGCAGACCGTGGTGGATGCCTGGTACACCGGCGCCAATTCCGCCGCGCCGGACCGGCTGGTGACGCGCAGCGCCGTATCGCTGGTGGTGCCGCTGCCGGTGCATTACCGCGACAAGATCCGCGCGATTGACGGTGTGCGTTCGGTGGCGTCGGCGAACTGGTTTGCCGGCGTGTACCAGGAGCCGAAGAATTTTTTCCCGCAATTCGCCATTGATCCCGTGACCTATCTGGCGATGTATCCGGAATACCGCATTCATCCCGACCAGTTGCGCGATTTCATGCGTGATCGCAAGGGGGCCGTGATTGGACGCAAGCTCGCTGATACCTACGGGTTCAAGCTCGGTGATGTGGTGCCGCTGCGGGGCACGATCTTCGCGGGCAACTGGGAGTTCGTCGTGAGGGCGATTTACGAGGGTGCGACGCCAAAGACCGACACTTCGCAGTTCTTTTTTCACTGGGAGTACCTCAACGAGACCGTGCGCGCTCGCGCACCGCAGCGTGCAAATCAGGTCGGCGTGTTTGTGGTGCAGGTCAGTGATGTGTCGCGTGCGGCGGAAATCAGCGCGACCATCGATGCGCAGTTCCGCAATTCGCCGGCTGAAACACTGACCGAGACCGAGAAGGCTTTCCAGATCGGTTTCATCAAGCAGACCGAGGCCATTGTCATTGCCATCCGCATCGTCTCCTTCGTGGTTATTTTCATCATCCTTGCCGTCATGGCTAATACGATGGCGATGACTGCACGTGAGCGTATTGCCGAACATGCAACGCTCAAGGCGCTGGGCTTTGGTCCGGGTTTCCTTGGGGGGCTTATTTACGGTGAATCTCTGGCGATAGCTTTCGCCGGGGCCGGTCTGGGCGTCATGCTGACATTTCCGGTGGCCGACTGGTTCGGTGCAAAGATGGGCACGCTGTTTCCGGTCTTCGAAGTCAGTCCGGAGACAGTGTGGCTGCAGTTTGCCTGTGCGCTGGTGGTGGGTTTGGCGGCGGCCGTTGTGCCGGCCTATCGCGCGGCGCAGGTACGTATTGTTGAAGGTTTGAGGGCGGTCGGCTGATGGCGCTGCCTTTCTCCTACACTTTGCGCAATTTATGGACGCGCAAGCTGACCACAGCGCTGACTGCTGGCGGCATGGCGCTGGTGGTGTTTGTTTTTGCAGCGGTGCAGATGCTGGATACGGGGCTGCGGCAGACTTTGATCGCGACCGGTCAGCCGGACAACGTACATGTCACACGCCGCGCCTCCGGAGCGGAGATTTCCAGTGTGGTCGACCGCGCGCAGGCAGCAGTGGTCGAGACACAGCCGGAGATCGCCATTGGCGGAAACGGGCTGCGCCTCGCCTCGAAGGAGGTTGTGGTGCTGATCACGCTGCCGAAGCGCGACTCCGGCGTAGCCACCAATGTCACGACTCGCGGAGTCGGGCTCGCGGCTTTTGAGCTGCGGCCACAACTTCGAATCATTGAAGGCCGTTCGTTCAAACCCGGGTCAGCCGAGGTCATTGTCGGTTCCAGCATAGCGCAGCGTTTTGAAGGTGCCGCTGTGGGCTCGCTGTTGCGTTTTGGCGGGCGTGAATGGCGGGTGGTCGGTTTATTTGAGGCGAAGGGGTCGGCTTACGACTCCGAGGTTTGGGCAGATGCCGACCAGTTGTTGCAGTCTTTCCGGCGCAATGCCTGGTCTGCAGTGGTGGCGCGGCTTGCCGATCCGGCGACCCTGCCGGAGATCAAGGCGCGGCTGGAAAACGATCCGCGACTGACGCTGGATGTGAAGGCGGAGCGTGAGTTCTTCGAGGATCAGTCGAAGGCGCTGTCGAACTTCATCAGTTATCTCGGTCTGACGCTGTCAGTGATTTTTTCGGTGGGTGCGATGATTGGCGCGATGATCACCATGTATGCCGCAGTGGCCAACCGGACCGGGGAGATCGGCACGCTGCGTGCACTCGGCTTCCGGCGCACCAGCATTCTGGCTACTTTTTTGCTGGAGGCGGTGCTGCTTGGCGTGGTGGGCGGCATTGCCGGCCTGATGCTGGCCTCGCTGATGCAGTTCATTCACATTTCGACGCTGAACTGGCAGTCTTTTTCCGAACTGGCTTTCAGTTTCACGCTGACGCCGCGCATTATCGTGACGTCGATGATGTTCGCTGTGCTGATGGGGGTGATCGGCGGCTTCCTGCCGGCAGTTAGGGCTGCGCGGCTCAGTATCGTAGACGCGCTGCGCGCCGCCTGAGCCGGTTCAGTCGCGCAGATTCAGTCGCGCAGATTCAGCTGCGGACAGGGGCGCGTTCGATGGTGCCGAGATGGAAGCGGTATTCGCCGGCCTTGCGGTCGGCGTAGTAATGATTCAGCGTGTTGCGCACGGTTGCAAACGCGATCGATTCCCAAGGCACGTCTTTTTCGTCGAACAGCTTTACTTCCAGCGATTCGGTGCCGGCACTGAAATTGAGGTCGAGCAGGCGGGCGCGGAACAGGATATAGACCTGATTGATGTGCGGAATGTTGTACATCGCGTACAGCGGACCGACTTCAACGCGGGCGTTGGCTTCTTCCAGCGTTTCACGGGCGGCGCCTTGGGCTGTGGTTTCGCCGTTTTCCATGAAACCGGCGGGAACCGTCCACAGACCGAGCCGCGGTTCGATTGCGCGGCGGCAGAGCAGGACGCGGTCTTCCCATTCGGCGATGCAACCGACGATCATTTTCGGGTTCTGATAATGGATCGTGCTGCAGGTATCACAGACGTGCCGGGGCAGTGAGTCACCGGCAGGGATTTTAAGTGCGACGGTGCCGCCGCAATTGCTGCAGTACTTCATGAATGCATCCTGATTTTGAGGTCATAACTATACGGGAAGATGGTTTTGGCGGTCACGTTTTCTGCAGCCCCTGATCTATGCGCGTCATGAAGACTTGAATGGATTGCGTGCGGCCAGCGCACGGCCATGTTCGTCAAGCAGGGCTGTTTCGCGATCGAGGAACTTCTCGACAGCTGCAGCAAATTCCGGATGCGCAAGCCAGTGCGCTGATTGTGTTTTAACCGGCAGCAGTCCGCGGGCAATTTTGTGCTCGCCCTGTGCACCGCCTTCGAAGACCTGTAACCCGCGGGCAATGGCGTATTCGATGGCCTGGTAATAACAGGTTTCAAAGTGGAGCAGCGGATGGTGTTCAATCGCGCCCCAGTGGCGGCCATATAGTCTTGTCGCGTTGCGTACCAGCAGCGAGGCTGCAACCGGACTGCCTTCGCGCAGGGCACGTACCAGAACGAAGTGGCCGGGCATCGCCGAGCCGATGCGCCGGAAGAACTCAAGGTTCAGGTAAGGCGACGAGTGGTGTTCGCGGTACGTCTGGCGGTAGCAACGATGAAAAAAGCGCCAGTTTTCATCATTGATTGCCTCGCCCTCGAGCCAGTCGAAGGTGATGCCGGCCTCGCGAACCTTGCGACGTTCCTGACGGATTTTTTTGCGCTTGTCATGGCTGAGTTGCGCCAGAAACTGTTCAAAATCCGTATATCCGTTGTTGTGCCAGTGGAATTGCATGCCCTGGCGCAGCATCAGGCCGTTGCGGGCAAGGTCGGCAATATCGGTGTCCGCCGGAAACAGGATGTGCAGTGACGAGATTTCGCTGCGCCCGGCGAGTTGCAGTGCGCCGGCAATCAGTGCATCACGATGTGCCGGTTCACGGGCAAGGATACGGGCACCGACAACGGGGGTGAATGGAATGGCGCTGAGCAGTTTGGGGTAATAAGCGAGGCCGTGGCGCTGGTAGGCATCAGCCCAGGCCCAGTCGAACACGTATTCACCATAGGAGTGCTCTTTCAGATAGAGCGGCAATGCGCCGGCCAGCTCGCCATCCTGGCGCAGCAGGAGGTACTGCGGCGTCCAGCCGGTTTCCGGGCAGGCGCAACCGGTGTCATGCAGGGCGTGAAGAAAGGCGTGCTGCAGAAAGGGGTCATCACCAGCCAGTTTGTTCCAGGCCAGTGGATCAACGTCCGCCAGCGATGTCGCAACATGCACATTCACTGCAGGTGCACACCCTCCGGGCGGCGGCCCGTTTCCCGGATCAGCTGGCGGGTCATTTGCGGGTCAAAAGTGGAAACCCGCTGGATGATCCGGTC
>CAZHFZ010000036.1:11893-15562 GCA_964531455.1 uncultured Bordetella sp. | reverse complement strand
GCGGGTTGGCGGCAAGTGCCGCCCTGAATGCGATGAGGGCATCGTCATGGCGGCGCAGGGTAAGCAGTAATTTTGCGCGATGGTAATGCAGCCAGTGCAGCATGAGGGTCGGGGTTCACCGGATCGCGCGAAGGTTGCGCAGGCCGATGATATATTAGCGATATGAAAATAGCGATTGCACAGCTCAATGTTACGGTCGGCGACCTTGATGGCAATGCCGCAAAAATTGCCGACGCCGCGCGGCGCGCAAAAGCCGCCGGCGCCAGCCTGCTGCTCACTACAGAACTTGCGCTGTCCGGGTATCCGCCAGAAGATCTGCTGCTGAGGGATGATTTTTATCGCGGGTGCGATCGGGCATTCCAGCGGCTGCAGAAGGAGTTGTCGGGGATTACGCTCGTGCTGGGGCATCCTCACCAGACTGGAGGCAAGCGTTACAACGCGGCTTCGGTAATTCGCGACGGCAAGGTGATTGCCACCTATCTCAAACGCACGCTGCCTAATTACACGGTGTTTGACGAGCAGCGTTATTTTGATTCAGGCGATTCGCCCTGCGTGTTCGAGCACGAGGGCATCCGGGTCGGCATCAACATTTGCGCGGACGTGTGGGAAGAACCGGCGGCACGGGCTGCGCGCGATGCCGGCGCGCAGCTGTTGCTGGTCCTGAATGCGTCTCCATACCATGTCAACAAGCAGTTGACGCGTTATGAGGTTGTGCGTGAGCGTATCGGCAAGACCGGCATGTCTGTTGTTTATGCGAATCAGGTCGGCGGTCAGGATGAGCTGGTGTTCGACGGCGCGTCTTTTGCTGTTGATGGTCGTGGCGAACTGACGCACCAGTTTCCCGCTTTCAAGGAGGCTTTGGCGATCGTCGAAGTGGTGGGCGGTGTGCCGGCCAAGGGCGAGATCGCGCCAGTCACGACGCTTGAGCAGGATGTTTATGGTGCGCTGACGCTTGGAGTGCGTGACTACCTGGGTAAAAACGGATTTCCCGGCGCATTGCTGGGTTTGTCCGGCGGCATTGATTCTGCGCTGACGCTTGCGGTTGCTGTTGATGCGTTGGGTGCCGACAAGGTTCACGCGGTCATGATGCCCTCGCAATACACCGCGGGCATGAGCTGTGAGGACGCCAGCGCGCAGGCAAAGATCATGGGGGTAAAGTATTCGGAGATTGCGATTCGTCCCATGTTTGACGTTTTTCGCCAGGCTCTTGCGGAAGAGTTTCGCGGTCTGAAGGAAGATGTCACGGAAGAAAACCTGCAGGCACGAATCCGCGGCACCTTGCTTATGGCGATGTCCAACAAGACCGGTGCCATTGTGCTGACCACTGGCAACAAGAGCGAGATGGGTACGGGTTACGCAACGCTGTATGGCGATATGGCCGGCGGTTTTGCCGTGCTCAAGGATATAAAGAAGACGCTGGTTTACCGGCTGTGCGAATACCGTAATTCGTTGAGTCCGGTGATCCCGCGTCGCGTTATCGAGCGACCGCCGTCGGCTGAACTGCGGCCCGACCAGAAGGACCAGGACAGTCTGCCGCCCTACGACGTGCTGGATGCGATCATGGAAGCCTATGTCGAGCAATACCGCAGTCCGCAGGAGATTGTTGCCTCGGGTTTTGCTCAAGCCGATGTGGACCGTGTAGTCAATTTGCTGCGCATCAGTGAATACAAGCGGCGCCAGGCTCCGGTCGGCATTCGCATCACTAACCGTGGGTTCGGCAAGGACTGGCGTTACCCGATTACCAACAAGTTCAGGCACTGACGGACGGTTGTGCGGTCCTGTGCTATTCTTTTTGCCATTCCACTGCGTTTTCCGGAGCCACCATGAAAAAAATCGAGGCGATTTTCAAGCCGTTCAAGCTGGATGAAGTGCGCGAGGCGCTGTCCGAGATCGGCGTCAGCGGGCTGACTGTGACCGAGGTCAAGGGTTTTGGCCGGCAGAAGGGGCATACCGAGCTCTACCGTGGCGCAGAATATGTGGTCGACTTTCTTCCCAAGGTCAAAGTTGAAGTCGTTGTAGCTGACAAGATGCTCGAAGCGGCCATTGATGCGATGGTTAAAGCTGCTCGTACCGGAAAAATAGGCGACGGCAAGATTTTCGTCAGCGATGTGTCCCAGGTCATCCGCATCCGTACTGGCGAGACCGACGAGGCCGCGGTCTAGTTTTCCTGCGTTATTTATTTGGTCTGCTGCGCGTTCCGCCCCCCAGGTTTCGCAGCACGAAGCAGCACCAGCACCGCGCCGCCACCGCCTTCGGTTTGCGGTGCCTGACAGTAGGCCAGTACTTCTTCCCGCTGCGCCAGCCATCCCGACAGTTTTTTCTTCAATACGGGTTCACGGTTCGGTGAGCTCAAACCCTTGCCGTGGACGATGCGTACGCAGCGCAGGCCGCTGCGGATCGCACGGGCCAGGAATGCCGCGGTCAGTGTGCGTGCTTCCGTTGCAATGAGTCCGTGCAGATCCAGGTGATCCTGGATTTTCCAGTGGCCGCGGCGGAGTTTGCGGATGTGCTCCTGTGACAGGCCATCCCGGCGGAACAGCAGTTCTTCTCCGGTTTCGAGTCCCTGCTCCCACGCGGGGTTGTCGCTGAGCGTGTCTTGCAAGGCTTCCTGCTCATCGCGCTGACGCTGGGCGGCAATCGGCAGTGGTTTAGGCCGTATCAGTGAAGCGCGATTGGCCGGCGCCAGCGGTTTTACGTTAGCCAGCGCAGCGCGCAGCAGTTCTGAATCTTCAGGTGCGACGGAGGCGCTGTGCGGCGGTTTCCGTTTCACAGCGCATCTCCGTCAGTTTCCGTCCCGGGTCAGACCAGGCCTTTGCTTTCCAGATATTTCTGCGCGTCGAGCGCGGCCATGCAGCCGGTGCCGGCGCTGGTTACGGCCTGGCGGTAGACATGGTCCTGCACGTCGCCAGCGGCAAATACGCCGGGCACGCTGGTTGCGGTTGCGTTACCGGCATTGCCGCTATGGGTTTCGATATAGCCGTTTTTCATCTCCAGCTGGCCTTCGAAAATATCCGTGTTCGGTTTGTGGCCGATGGCAATAAAAACGCCCTGCAATTGCTTGTCGGCGGTGGCGCCGGTTTTCGCATGTTTGATGCGCATACCGGTAACGCCGGTGTTGTCACCCAGCACTTCATCGAGCACGTGATCCCAAATTACAGTGGCCTTGCCTGCGGCGACGCGCTCATTGAGCTTGTCGATCAGGATCGCCTCTGCGCGGAACTTGTCGCGGCGGTGGACGATGGTGACGTGTTTGGCAATGTTGGTCAGATACAGGGCTTCTTCGACGGCCGTATTGCCGCCGCCGATCACTGCAACATCCTGGTTCTTGTAGAAAAAACCGTCGCAGGTGGCGCAGCCTGATACGCCTTTGCCCATGAATTTTTCTTCTGACGGCAGGCCGAGGTACATCGCTGATGCACCGGTGGCGATGATCAGCGCATCGCAGGTGTAGGTGCCCTGGTCGCCGATCAGCGTGATCGGGGTTTCCTTCAGCTTTACGGTATGAATGTGGTCAAACACCATTTCGGTGTTGAAGCGCTCCGCATGTTTCTGGAACCGCTCCATCAGCTCCGGTCCCTGCACCCCGTCGGCGTCGGCCGGCCAGTTGTCAACGTCTGTTGTGGTCATCAATTGGCCGCCCTGGGCCATGCCGGTAATCAGCACAGGCTT
>CAZHFZ010000036.1:0-11793 GCA_964531455.1 uncultured Bordetella sp. | reverse complement strand
CGGATTGTGACAAAACAAAATGCCACCGCCCATCATTCCCAATCCCCAAATACTCAAAACCGTTCCATTGCTGTCATCGTTCTCCGATCAGCAAATCGCGACCCTTGCATCCTGCGTGCAGCACCGGACCTACCCACGCGCAACAGCGATACTGCGTGCGGGTGAAGAAACGGATGCGTTGTACATCATCCTGTCTGGCCGCGTGAAGGTGCTGATTCCTGATGAGGAGGGGCACGAGGTCATTCTCACGATGCTGGGCGCCCAGGATTTTGTCGGCGAGATGGGCCTGCTCGACAATCTGCCGAGCTCGGCAACGGTCGAAACCCTGGAGCCCTGCGAAACGCTGCGTATTCCACGCACATCATTTCTCTCCTGGATGGAAAGCAATGGCGAGGTGGCCATGCTGGTCATCAAGAATCTGGTTAAACGTTTGCGGGACGCAGATCGCAAGATCGAAAGTCTGGCGCTGATCGACGTGCACGGGCGTGTTGCCCGTCTGATCATTGAAATGGCCGAGTTGATTGATGGATCCTGGGTGGTGCAGCGAGCGCCACCGAAACAGGAGATTGCGCGCATGATCGGCGCCTCCCGCGAGATGGTCAGCCGGGTGATCAAGGACCTTCAGGAAAAGAACCTGATCCGCACGGATAAACGCAAGATCATCGTGCTTGATCGCCAGTCCATGGCCCACCGCGGTTCAGCCTGACAGCGTTTATTTGCAGGTTGCCGCTTTAATATGTTGTACGACGTGATTTTTTTCACAGTTATTTCATAATGTTGTGCCACTTTTCCTGCTGTGGTCTGTGCTCTGTGGTATTAGAATACGGGTGTTCGGGCAAAAGTTTTATCCGATTTCCGCGTGTTGCGGGGAGAGCGCCCCAAGGGAGATAGTCATGTTCAGGATGCAAGGGTTTCTCAAGGGCGCTGCGGTCTTGGCGCTGACACTGATTACGTCATCGGCATTTGCTGCCGGTGCCGGCGTCATCACTCATTTAAGCGGCACGATGTCCGTTCAGCGACCGGACGGATCCGTGCGCATTCTTTCCCAGAAGTCAGAGGTTCAGCCCGGGGACATTCTGACCACCCAGCGTGACAGCTACGCACAGATCAATTTCACGGATGGCAGTGCGGCGACGATGCGTCCTAATACGACCATGAAGCTGGAAGCCTACGCCTTTTCCCAAGAGAAACCGCAGGGGGACGCCATGTTCATGCGGCTGCTCAAAGGCGGCTTGCGCACGGTGACCGGCCTTATCGGCAAACGCGGTGACCAGGATGCCTACAAGATTGGCACTTCGACCGCCACGATCGGCATTCGCGGTTCTTCAGGAGATACGATGGAATGTGCCAGTGCTTGCGGAAATCTGCCGCCCGGCACTTACCATACGACTTACACCGGCAGTTACATCATGCAGAATCAGGGTGGTGCGCAGTTGATCGGCGAGGGGCAGTTCGGTTTTGCTCAAGACCCGAAAAGACCGCCTGTCCTGTTGCCTGGCGACCCCGGCCTGAACCTGAGCCAGTTGCCGTTTACGTTGGGTGTCGGAGGTGGAGCGATCCGCGGTGGCGCCAACCAGGAGTGCATCGTCCGCTGAGCCGTAAAGCATGACATACCCGCAAACCCCGCCCCAGGCGGGGTTTGTTTTTTGAACCCTACGTTTTGGGCAGGACTGCGGAGGCAATAGGGTTTCACTTATAATCATCAAGTTAATGCAATCACAACGTTCCAATATTGCGGATCCTGATGCCGGCCAGCGATAAATCACTTGATTCAAAGATGGCGCGCAATCCCTTGCCGCCCAAGATCGCGGCTCTCGTCAGGGAGTCGTGGTGGCTGGCTTTTCTGGCGGTGGCGCTGTACCTGCTGCTTGTCCTGTTTACGTTTCACAAAGGCGACCCAGGCTGGTCGCACAGTGTGGTGCCGGAGCGCATCGAAAATGCCGGCGGCGTCATTGGCGCCTACACCGCTGATTTGCTGCTGTTTGTTTTCGGTATTTCAGCATATTGGTGGGTGGTGTTGTGCGGCGCTTTGGTGCTGTGGGGATTCCGCCGTATTGAAACGGAACTGGATGCCGATCGTCGTTCCTATGCCGTGGTGCTGGTGGGTTTTGTTGTTTTGCTGCTGGCCAGTTGCGGGCTGGAGTCCCTAAGGTTGTATACGCTCAAGGCCCTGCTGCCCGGTTCACCCGGCGGCGCATTGGGTGCGCTGGTGGGCACCGGCTTGGCCGGCATCGCCGGATTTACCGGTGCAACCCTGTTGCTGCTGGCTCTTTTTGCAGCGGGTCTCAGTCTCTTTACCGGTACTTCCTGGCTTGCCGTCATCGAGCATGTTGGCGGCTGGACTGAGCGTTTTTATGACTTTGTTGTAACCAAGCTGCGCGAGCGCGAGGACCGTAAAGCTGGCGAGGTGGCTGTAGTTGCGCGCCAGGATGCCGTCGAGGACAACAAGAAAAAAATTGATGCCCATGAGCCGGTCCGCATCGAGCCACCGCGTATTGAAATTCCGAAGTCGGCACGGGTCCAGAAAGAAAAACAGGTGCCGCTGTTTGAAGAATTGCCCGACAGTCTGCTGCCACCGCTGAACTTGCTGGATCCGGCTGACGAAAATGTGGAAACGGTCTCCGCTGACACTTTGGAATTCACATCGCGGCTGATTGAGAAGAAATTGCTCGATTTTGGTGTCGAGGTAAAAGTGCTCGCGGCTTATCCCGGGCCCGTGGTTACCCGCTTTGAGATCGAGCCGGCAGTGGGCGTAAAAGGCAGTCAGATCATCAACCTCGTGCGCGATCTGGCGCGCGCCCTGTCAGTGCTCAGCATCCGCGTGGTCGAGACCATCCCGGGCAAGAGTTGCATGGGGCTTGAGATTCCCAATCCCAAGCGGCAGATGGTGCGCCTGTCCGAGATTCTGAGTTCACAGGTTTATGCCGACATGGTCTCGCCGCTGACCATGGCCCTCGGCAAGGATATTGCAGGCAATCCGGTTGTCGCCGATCTGGCGCGCATGCCGCATCTGCTGGTTGCAGGCACCACCGGTTCGGGCAAGTCGGTCGCGATTAATGCGATGATTTTATCGCTGGTCTACAAAGCGCCACCTTCGCAGGTCAGGCTGATTCTGGTTGACCCGAAGATGCTTGAACTCTCGGTTTATGAAGGGATTCCGCATTTGCTGGCGCCGGTGGTCACGGATATGCGGCAGGCAGCCAATGCGCTCAGCTGGTGCGTCGGTGAAATGGAGCGCCGTTACAAGCTGATGTCGGCGCTGGGCGTACGCAACATGGCAGGCTTCAACCAGAAGGTGCGCGAGGCGATCAAGAAAAAAGCACCGCTCAACAATCCGATTGCATCGACACCCGAGAATCCTGTGCCGCTGCTCGAAATGTCGCTGATTGTGGTGGTCATTGACGAACTGGCCGACCTGATGATGGTCGTAGGCAAGAAGGTCGAAGAACTGATTGCGCGGCTTGCGCAAAAAGCGCGTGCCGCGGGCATTCACCTGATTCTTGCGACGCAAAGACCATCGGTAGACGTGATTACCGGATTGATCAAAGCCAATATTCCGACCCGCATCGCATTCCAGGTTTCGGCGAAGGTGGATTCGCGGACCATTCTTGACCAGATGGGCGCTGAGGCACTGCTGGGACAGGGCGACATGTTGTTCCTGCCTCCGGGGCACGGTTTTCCGCAGCGGATTCACGGCGCGTTTGTGGATGATCAGGAGGTGCACAAGGTTGTCGAGCACCTCAAAAGCCTGGCGCAGCCGCAGTACATCGAAGAGGTTCTTGAGAGTCCGGAGTCTGCAGGCGACGGTGGCGGTGACGGCCCCGAAGGCGGCGATGCTGAATCGGATCCGCTTTATGATCAAGCCGTTGCACTCGTCCTCAAAACGCGACGTCCGTCGATTTCGCTGGTGCAGCGTCATCTCCGCATCGGTTACAACCGTGCGGCACGGCTGATTGAGCAGATGGAGCGCGCCGGCCTGGTGTCGACGATGCAGTCAAACGGCAATCGCGAAGTGCTGGCGCCGGCTTCATCCTCGGATGGCGACTGAGGCGGGTATTTTTCGTTTCGGCAAACTTTTTACCTTCCGTGCGATCAGATTTCACATGACTATCCGCACGTGGTTACTTGTCCTGTCGCTGTTGGTGCCGGCTGTTCATGCGGCAGAGGAGCCGCCGCGTGGCATGGCTTTTGAAGTTTATATCCGGCTGGAACACGGCATGACTGAGGGGGAGCTTCTGTTGCGCGCAGGCAAACCCGATCATCGTGTGACCGATAACATCCGCGAAGGCCTGAAGTCCTTTTACTATTATCCGACCGCGGCCAATCCCCACCTCACAACGGTGACGCTGAGATCAGGACGTATCGTTAACATTGACCGCTCGCGAAAGAATCCATGATCCGTAACCTGCTGTTCCTGATTTGCTGGCTGCCCATGCTGGCCTCGGCGGCTGCGACCGATGCGTTGAAGGTCTTTCTGACCCAGACGCAGACAGCCAAGGCGCGTTTCGCACAAATGGTCCTCGACAAAAACCTCAAGCCGCTGCAACAGGCGCAGGGTGTGATGCAGTTTTCGCGGCCGGGAAAGTTCCGCTGGGATTACCTCAAGCCCTACGAACAGACCATTGTCGGCGACGGGACGCGACTGTGGATTTATGACAAGGATCTCAATCAGGTCACAGTGCGCAAGCTTGATATCGCGCTGGGGGCGAGTCCCGCAGCACTGCTCGCCGGCAGCAATGATCTGGAGCGGGACTACAAGCTGACCAATCTGGGTGTGGAGAAGGGGCTCGACTGGCTGGAAGCTTTGCCGAAAAACCGCGACAACATGTTCGAGCGTGTGCGCATGGGTTTCGGCAAATCCGGTCTTGAGGCAATGGAATTGCGTGACCAGTTTGGCCAGGTGACCGTGATCACCTTTGCTGACGTTGAGCGCAATCCGCGCCTCAGCGCAGATGTATTTCGTTTTACGCCGCCGAAGGGCGCGGACGTGATTTCCGAATGAGCGGAGTTCATCGCCTGTGAGCGATCTGTTCGCCAAGCGGGAGCCGGATGCGCCGTTGGCGGAGCGCCTGCGACCACGCACCCTGGACGAGGTGGTTGGCCAACAGCATCTGCTGGGCTCCGGCAAACCGTTGCGGCTGGCATTCGAGGCCGGTAAACCCCATTCGATGATCCTGTGGGGCCCACCGGGTGTAGGCAAGACCACACTGGCGCGGCTGATGGCGCAGGCGTTTGATGCTGAATTCATCGCAATCTCGGCGGTGCTGTCCGGGGTCAAGGAAATCCGTGAAGCCGTAGCGCGTGCCGAGGCCGTGTTGCAGCAGTCCGGCCGCCGCACCATCCTGTTTGTCGATGAGGTCCACCGCTTCAATAAATCACAGCAGGATGCCTTCTTGCCCTTCGTCGAGCAGGGGTTGATTACCTTCATCGGAGCGACGACCGAGAATCCTTCGTTCGAAGTGAATGGTGCCTTGCTGTCGCGCGCAGCCGTCTATGTGTTGCAACCGCTGACCAGTAACGACCTCGCTGAACTGGTTGCGCGGGGTGTTTCCAAGTCATTGTTTTTATTTGCTTTATCGGATGCTGCTCGCGGCAGCTTGGTGGCCTATGCCGACGGTGATGCGCGCCGGCTGCTGAATCTGGTGGAGCAGGTCGCAACGGCTGCGGAACAGACCAAGCACACTGAAGTTGATGATGAATTCGTAAAACAGACGCTGACACAAAGCCTGCGTCGATTCGACAAAGGCGGTGATGCGTTTTACGACCAGATCTCGGCATTGCACAAATCGGTGCGCGGTTCGTCACCCGATGCGGCGCTGTACTGGCTGATGCGCATGCTCGATGGCGGCGCTGATCCCTTGTACATGGGCCGGCGGCTGATTCGCATGGCCGTCGAAGACATCGGCCTCGCCGACCCTCGCGCATTGCGTGTGGCGCTGGATGCCTGCGAAACCTATGAACGTCTCGGCACGCCGGAAGGTGAACTGGCCCTGGCGCAGGCGACGCTGTATCTCGCGGTAGCGCCAAAGAGCAACGCAGCTTATATGGCTTATAACCGTGCTCGAGAACTGATACGCAACGATCAGTCGCGACCGGTACCGGAGCACCTGCGCAATGCGCCGACAAAATTGATGAAGGACCTCGGTTACGGGCGCGAGTATCGTTACGCGCATGATGAACCGGGGGCTTATGCCGCCGGAGAAAGTTATTTGCCGGATGGCATGGCGGCGCCTTCGCTATATCAACCGACAGACCGCGGGCTGGAAGCGAAAATCGGCGACAAGCTTGCGCACCTTCGTCAGTTGGATCGTGAAAGCAAGAAGTAAATTTCTAACTAATTGTTTTTAAAGTATTTTTAGAATCCGTATAGTCGCGCTGGATTATCGACCAGCACCTTGTGGCGCTGAGCCTCGTCCGGCACCCATTGCGCCAGCATATCCGCCAGCACATGATCTTCCGGCATCAACGCTCGTGCGCCGGGGTGCGGCCAGTCGGTGCCCCAGACGATGCGATCCGGTGCGGCAGCGACCAGTGCGCGTGCCAGCGGCGTGACATCGGGATACAAAGGCGCATTCTTTGAAACGAAATACGGCCCCATGATTTTTGCCCAGCAGTTGTCGCGCCGGACCAGGCGCTGCAGCGCCTGAAATGCGGGTGAGTCGACACCTTCCGCAGACTGGCAACGGGCGAAGTGGTCGATGACGATATCGATCTGCAACTGGCCGAGTCGTGATTCCGCCTCCGGCATCTTCGGCAGATCAAGATAGAACTGCAGATGCCAGCCCAGCGCTTTCAGGCGCGGGGCAAGCCGTTCGCCATCGGCGAGTGTCAGTCCCTCGGTTTCCGAGGCAAGGTTGATGCGCACGCCGCGCACGCCGGCGGAATGCATGTCTTCCAGTTCGCGATCAGTGACGTTGGCTTCCACCACGGCGATGCCGCGCAGCGCATGCAGGCCGGAACGCAAGGCATCCACCATGCAACTGTTGTCAGTGCCGTAGACACTGGGTTGCACCAGCACGCCGCGGTCGCAGCCGTTGTTCTTGAGCATGCCGACGTAATCGACAGTGACGGCGTCCGGCGGAATGTAGGCGGCGCCGGGCAGATAGGGGAAACGTTCCTGCGGTCCGAAGACATGGGCGTGGCAGTCCGTCGCACCTTTCGGGAAACGGGTCTGTGGTGCACGGGTCTGCGGAATGAAGCCGGGAATATTGGGGGTGCGTATATTGGACATGATGATGTGCCGTTTGGAGGAGCGACGACTGTAGGAGGGTGGTCGCCGGACTGTCAAGGACTGGCCCGCGAGGGTGATCTAACCGATAATCACGGTTCTTTTTACGAATTGGACAGATGCTGTTTCCGTTAGTCTGATAGACGGTATTTACGGAAATGGACTGAAGCAGACATGCTCGATATACAGATACTGAGGGCGGATACCGCGGCGGTTGCAGCGCGGCTGGCAGATCGCGGCTATACGCTGGACGTGGCGCAATTCACCGCACTCGAAAATGAACGCAAAGCGATTCAGACCGAAACCCAGGACTTGCAGGCGCGTCGTAACGCGCTATCGAAGCAGATTGGCCAGTTGAAGGCGAAAAAAGAGGATGCATCGGCACTGATGGCTGAAGTCAACGCCCAGGCTGAACAGCTGAAAACGCTGGAAGCAAAGCTCGAAAATGTGCAGCAGCGTCTCAGCGATTTCCTGATGCATGTGCCCAACGTTCCGCACGCCAGCGTGCCGGCGGGGCGCGATGCCGATGCCAACGTCGAAGTGCGCCGCATCGGTGAGCCGCGCAAACTGGACTTTGAAGCCAAGGACCATGTTGATCTTGGCGAAGGGCTGGGGCTTTTTGACTTTGAAACGGCGACCAAGATTGCCCGTGCGCGTTTTGTCATCATGAAGGGCGGCCTGTCGCGCCTGCACCGCGCGCTGGCGCAGTTCATGCTGAACGTGCATACCGAAGAGCACGGTTACACCGAGGTTTACGCACCGTATCTGGTCAATGCCGATTCGATGCGCGGCACCGGCCAGTTCCCAAAGTTTGAGGATGACCAGTTTGCAGTGACTGCGGATGGTCTCTACCTGATTCCGACCGCCGAAGTGCCGGTAACCAATATTGTGCGTGGCGAGATTCTCAACGCATCGCAAATGCCGCTGAAGTTTGTATGTCACACGCCGTGTTTCCGCCGTGAGGCGGGTTCCTACGGTAAGGACACCCGCGGCATGATCCGCCAGCACCAGTTCGACAAGGTCGAACTGGTGCAGATCGTTCACCCGGATCAGTCATACGAAGGTCTTGAGCAGCTCACAGGTCATGCTGAAGTTATCATGAAGAAACTTGAACTCCCTTATCGCGTAATGACACTGTGTACCGGCGACATGGGTTTTTCGTCATCCAAGACCTACGACATCGAAGTCTGGCTGCCGGGGCAGAACGCCTACCGCGAGATTTCGTCGTGCAGCAATTTCGAAAGCTTCCAGGCCCGTCGGATGCAGGCGCGCTTCCGTAACGACAAGAACAAGCCGGAACTGGTACATACCCTCAACGGGTCCGGCCTTGCCGTCGGTCGCACGCTGGTGGCCGTGCTGGAGAACTATCAGCGCGCTGACGGCGGGGTGAATATTCCCGTAGCTTTGCAGCCGTATATGGGCGGATTGAAAGCGCTGGAGCCCGTGCGCTAATGCGCTGACGCTGGTAGAATCCCGCCCCTAGGAACTTTGTAACGCCATCATGATTCTGGAGAGGTGGCAGAGTGGTTGAATGTACCGGTCTCGAAAACCGGAGTACCCGCAAGGGTACCGTGGGTTCGAATCCCACCCTCTCCGCCAGAGAGACATGTAAGTTATTGATAATAAAAGTAATTTTTGAAATTACTTAGTTTGACCCACAACGCTACCCACAACAAATTCTGAGTCTAATTGTCGGTTAGTCCAGCGTTGGCAGCGACACCACTCTGGCATCGTTCATTCCGATCTGCATGCCACACCCCAAGCCAAATCTTGCCAGTCCGACCCCCACCCACCCGGCACCCCCGATTTAGGCCGGGTTCTATCCGGCTCAACCTTTACCCTGGCTTTTGGACGAAAGAATCCCTGATTTTTGGGATCTGGCCACCCACCTACCCGGATATAGGAAAGCCCCCCTTCATTTTTAAAACGCCAGACCAGGGGGGGGGTATATTATTTTTTCCGCCGCCATCCCCACGGCGCGGTGGGTTGTGCATCAGCACATAGCCCGATCCCTTCATCCTCGGCAAGGTCTTCTGCAGCAGCGTAGTTCAAGACGGCTGAACCGGGGTTTGGCGTCCTGCCACCAGAGACTAACCGCGTATGAATTGCTAATGCGGGCGTGGGGCGGTTTGTGTACGCGTGTAAATGTAGGGTGCAGATAAATTGCTTGGGATGTTGCTGGCCCCGGCGGTTGTGGACAATCTGCTCGCCAATCCCGATGTGGCGGTCAATCTGGAGAGCGTGCTGCGCCGGGTGATGCCACTGGATTGGCAGGCGCAGGGAGCGGCGTTTGCGCGGGCGTGATCTCACGCCACTCGATCTATCCGACCCAAACGATCATCCGGCGTTGTGGGCGGAGCAGCGGGAAGTGATGCTGGAGGTGCAATCCCTCCGGCCTATTCGAACGGGCGTGCTGCGTAGGCGCGAGGCTATCTAAAGTCCGAAATCGCGAAGTAGACCAAAGTTATCAAGGATGCGAATCTGGTCGTCAATTAAAGCGATTGTATTAAAAGCCTGTTGCGGCCGACCCCAAATGCCCCCCCATACCGATTGCGCATTGACCAGTGTTTGTCGAGTGGCGGTGGTGGTCAATCCCAGATCGGCACAACCTGCCGAAACGGATCAAATTGGACTTGGCGAAAAAAAAGAAGGCAAAATAAGCGAGGCGCAACCGCGTTACAACGCTGACCCGTTACAAAGCAAGGGCTAGATTTTGATATCGACTCAAACCTTTTATTCCATTTTCCTCTTGTTGTCCTGCGGGTTATTGGTGCAGTTTGCACCACCTTATGGCAGGGTATTTCTTAAATTGTCGGGGCCTTACTGGCGCGCTTCGTTGAGCTTTCTGGCGCTGTCTGCGCTTGCGTTTTGGCTTAGTCCGAATATGCCCGCGCCCTTTCTGACCCTTGCCAACGGCGCCTATGTAGCCTCGACGTTTATGCTGGTGGTGATGGTGATCAACACGCGCCGGCCTTTGCAACAACATGAGGTTTGGTGGTGGTTCTTTGCGGGTATGGCGCTGTGGGTTTTCGTCTTTGAACTGCTGCGCCAAGCGGGGGCGGTTACCTACGTCTGGCGCGTCTGTATGGTGGCGGGTTCGATTGCCATCGCATTTGGAATGGTCACACTTATCACTTACCGGCGCATCGGTTCGGAGAAGACCCCGCAGTTTTCCATCGCCATCGGTTGCGGACTGATTTGTGTCTTCGCGCTGTTGCTGCGGGCTTGGGTGACGTGGAGCAGCGAAACTGCGGTTTTAAGCATCTACGATGAACCGGCCGTGACGGCAACGATCCGCACCGTTGCATCGGTTTTTCATTTCACGATGTTCCTGATGATCAATAATTCATTCACCACCACCCTGACCACGATCAAGGATCTTGAAAACCGGGAGCTGGTTACGGGGCTGGAGACTGCGAATAAAGCGGTTGAAACCGGCGCCCTGTCAGCTGCGATCGCACATGAACTCAACCAGCCGCTGGGTGCGATGCGGCTTAATCTGCAGTTGCTGCAGGATATATTGCCGCAACAGGATGCGGCCAAACCGCAGGCCAAAGAGATTGTCCGCGACCTGATTCATGATATCGACCGTGCATCCAATATCATCACCGGTTTGAGGCGTATTTTTTCTAAGGAGGCCGTCAGGTTCGAGAATCTGGATTTTAATCAGTTGATTGAATCCGTTTGTGAGATGGTCGGCTTGAGCGCAAAAAGGGCGGGCATCGCCATCACGCTCGATCTTGTGCCGGGTGTGATGGTTGCTTTGCATCCGAATGAGTTCCAACAGGTGATACTCAATTTGATTAACAACGCAGTCAACGCGCTCAACGGGCTTGAGAAGCCCCGCCGGGAAATCATGGTGCAAACGCGCGTGCACGGTAATAAATTGCAACTCAGCGTTGCAGACAACGGTCCTGGCATTGATGCCGCGTTGAAGGGCCGCATTTTCGATATTTTCAAAACCAACAGACCTGAAGGCATGGGGCTGGGGCTTTGGCTGAGCAAGCATATCGTCGAGAGAAACAACGGCAGCCTGCGATGCGAAAACCTGCCTGCAGGCGGCGCCCGGTTTATTGTTGAGTTGCCGGTTTGTAGGCGTTAGGGCGGTTGCTGCAGGCGCTGATGTTTCAGTTGTGAAACAGCGCAAGCAGCTCGGTGACGTTCGAAACGCCAAGCTTTGCCATGAGGTTGCCGCGATGCATTTTCACGGTGCGCAGGGCGATGCCCAGAGCATCGGCAATCGGCTGGCTGCGCATCCCCTTGGTCACCAGTTCCAGTATTTCGGTTTCGCGCCGGCTGAGCTTTTTGAGCAAGGCAGTTTTTGGATCCGTGTCAGCGGTGCCGGAGGTGAGAGCGCGGGAGATGGCGTTGAGCAGCTCATCGGTGTCCACCGGTTTCAATAAAAAATCAGCTGCCCCTTGTTTTAAAGCGGAGATGACCTCGGTTATTTCACTTTCGCCGGAGAGAAAAATAACCGGTAGCGGCACGCCGCGTTCAATGAGGGCGCGTTGTGTTGATTTCCACCCAAAACTGAGCCACTTTCGGGGTTAGTTTTCACTGAAATT
>CAZHFZ010000035.1:1958-37412 GCA_964531455.1 uncultured Bordetella sp. | reverse complement strand
ACGGCGTCGACTGATGCAGGTTGTGACCGAGCCGGCGGCGGAATTCACGCCAGCCATGGTTGATCACCAGATAAATGCCATGCAGCGCCCCCCACAGCACAAACGTCCAGCCGGCGCCGTGCCACAGGCCGCCCAGCAGCATGGTCAGCAACAGATTGGTGTAGCGGCGCGTACGGCTCTTGCGGTTGCCGCCCAGCGGCACATACAGGTAATCCCGAAGGAAACGCGACAGCGTCATGTGCCAGCGCCGCCAGAAGTCGATGATGTTGACGGCCTTGTACGGGGAATGGAAATTGACCGGCAGGCGCACGCCGAACAGCAGGGACAGGCCGACTGCCATGTCGGAATAACCGGAAAAATCGAAATACAGCTGGAAGGTATAAGCCAGCGCGCCGCACCACGCCTCCAGCATGGTCAGCGTGACACCCGCGCCCGGCGCATCAAACACCGGCGCCACATAAGGTGCAACACCGTCGGCAATCAACACTTTTTTGGCCAGGCCGAGCACAAAAAGCGTCAGTCCGGCCGCAATCAGGTCATATTGGGGGCGGTAAATTTCGCGCCGCGCGAACTGCGGCATCATTTCGCCATGATGCAGGATGGGGCCCGCAATCAGGTGCGGAAAATAGGTGACGAACAATCCATAGTGCACCAGGTTGTATTCGCGCACCTTGCCCTGCCATGCATCAACCAGGAAGGCGATCTGGGTAAACGTGAAAAATGAAATGCCCAGGGGCAGAATTACCTGCTCGAAGTTCCATTCAGTACCGGCAACCGCGTTCAGATTGCCGATGAAAAAATTGGCGTATTTGTAGTAAGCCAGCAGTGCGAGGTTGGCAATAATGGCCAGTTGCATTAACCGCCGGCTGCGCAACACCGCACCAACCGCATGCGCACGGGCAATCGCACCGCCGGCGGTGAAATTGAACAGAATGGACGCCAGCAACAGAGCGACGTAGGCAGGATTCCACCAACCGTAGAAAAAAAGCGAAACTGCCGTCAACCACCCCGCCGCCAGCTTTGTGCTGAAACGCCCCAAGCCGAAAAACACCAGCGCCGTCAGCGGCAGGAACAGGAAAATGAAGGCGTGGGAATTGAACAGCACGGCAGCGCCGGGGCCGCGTTAACGCTTGTAAAAACTGCGCACGTGACCGGCAATGTCGCGCGCGGCGGCATCATCGAGATTGAAGAACAGCGGCAGCCGCACCAGCCGCTCGGCTCTATCTTCTGTCACCGGCAGCGCACCCGCAGTACGACCGAACTTGCGACCGGCGGGTGACGAATGCAGGGGTACGTAATGGAACACCGCATGTACGCCGGCGGTTTTAAGGTGCGCCAGCAAGGCACCGCGTTCGGCCGCGGTGCGCGTGAAGAGGTAGAACATATGGCCGTTGCCGGCAACCCCTTCGGGCTCCGGTTGCGGCAGTTGCACAAGGCCGGCATCGGCGAGATCCTGCAATGCATCCTGGTACAGCGCGCACAACTGACGGCGGCGGTTGCTGATCTCGCCGGCGTGCTGCAGCTGCGCCCACAGGAAAGCACCGATCAGTTCGCTGGGCAGGAAGGATGAGCCGATATCGACCCAGGTGTACTTGTCGACTTCACCGCGGAAAAACTTCGAGCGGTTGGTGCCTTTTTCACGGATGATTTCAGCGCGCTCGATCAGATCCGGGTTATTGATCAGCAACGCCCCGCCCTCGCCACTGATCACGTTTTTGGTTTCATGAAAGGACAGGCAGCCGAGATCCCCGATCGCGCCGGGACGCCGGCCTTTGTATTCGGCCTGCACCGCCTGCGCTGCATCTTCGACCACCAGCAGATTGTGACGGCGCGCGACGGCCATGATCACATCCATCTCGCAGGCCACACCGGCGTAATGCACGGGCACAATGGCACGGGTCTTCGGCGTAATCGCCGCTTCAATCAGTTTTTCATCGAGGTTCAGCGTGTCCGGCCGGATATCGACAAACACCGGCACGCCGCCGCGCAGCACAAAGGCATTGGCAGTGGAGACGAAGGTGTACGACGGCATGATCACTTCGTCGCCGGGCTCAATGTCGCAAAGAATCGCCGCCATTTCCAGCGCTGCGGTACAGGAATGCGTCAGCAGCGCCCGTTTTGCACCCAGCTGCTCTTCCAGCCAGCGATGGCACAGCTTGGTGTAATGACCGTCGCCGGAAAGATGGCCGCGCGCCACGGCGTCGGCGATGTATTCCAGTTCCGGACCGATGATGAACGGTTTGTTGAACGGGGTGCTCATGGCGTGCGCCTCGCCACTGCCAGCAGTGAGCCGCCGAACGGCAGCGGCAGGCCGGTACGGATCACCGCACGTTCAGCATCCAGTGCCAGTTCGAGCAGCATGTTGGTCAAGCGGCCGATGCGCAGTTCCGCCAGCGGATCGTAATCCGGCGATTCGGTGCGGCGGGTCAGTCGGGACATCATCATCAGCGGCAGCAGTAAGGAAACAAAGGATGTCATTTTAACGATCTCGAAGCCCGCCCGCGCGAGCTTCTGTCGCAGTCCGCTGCCGGTGTAACGCCGGACATGGTGGGCACGCACGTCGTATTTGCTCCACAGGAAGGGATGCTGCGGCACCGTCAGCAGCAGATTGCCGCCCGGGTGCAGTGCGCGATGCATCTGCGCGAGTACGGTTTCATCTTCGGCAATGTGCTCAATGACGTCAAATGCACCAATGACGTCAAACTCGCGATCGAAGGGCATGCAACGCGCATCCATCTGCAGAAAGGTCGCCCGCGGCACGCGGCTCGCAGCAAACTGCAGGCCCTCGGTCTGTGCTTCGGTGCCGCAAATCCGCGCATCGGGAAAGGCGGCTGCCACGCCCTGCAGCACATAACCGGTGCCGCATCCGACTTCGAGAAAATCATCGAATCTCGGGGCGTATTGCTGCAGGGCCCAGACAATCAGCCGGTTGCGCGCGCGAAACCAGAAGTTGTTTTCTTCGAGTGCCGCCAACTCTGCGAACATCGCCGGATCAAAACCTTCGGACTGCGCGGCCAGTTCAGGCGCCAGCGCAAGAAATCCCGCACGCAGCTGCGGTTGGTGACCACAGGCCGCACAGTTCCAGCCTGCATTGACCAGCGGCGCAGCGCAGGCCGGACACACCCTCAACCCTGGCTCCCGACAATGATGCCGATTGTAATCAGTGCGAGGCCGGCGATCTTCCAGGCATTAACCGGCTCATGGAACACCAGCGCGCTCAGCACCAGCACCAGTACGAAGGCGAGGCTCATGAACGGATAAGCATGCGACAGATCGAGTTTGGTCATTGCCGCCATCCACGACACCACGGCCAGCAGGCCGGCGGCCAGCGCGGAGATCACCCAGGGATTCATCAGCAGTTTGGCGAGGAACCATAGCCGGTCCGGCGTTTCCAGTGGAAACGCGCCAGCGGCAACGACCTGCCATTTGATGACGATCTGACTGTAGACGGTCAGAAATATTGTAATAAAAACAAATAGATAGCTCATGTCGTCATCCGATGATAAATATCGACAGGATGGCTCAACCGGAATCCCAGCGTCAGATACAGATTAGCGGCTGCAATATTGGCGGCTGAAATCGAGCTGCTGACTTCAGCGTGTCCCTGCTCAAATAACTCATCACACACTGCTGTCCACAGAAACTTGGCGATGCCGCGACCGCGGAATTTCTCAGCCATCGCATGCAGCACGAGACGACTGCCATCAATGGCCATGAATCCGGCAAGCTCGCCTTCAAAATACAGTCCGCGCGCACCGCCTGCCGCATGGACCTGGCGCAGCCAGTTGTCGTAACGCAGGTCGGCCTGCGCTTTTGGTAAATGGAAATCGCGATGAAAGCGACCGTGTTCGAAGGCGCCATGGCAAATGGCCAGCAGGTCGTTTAGCGCTGTATCCCGGGCAATCTCTGCCCGCGGATCGCGGTGACCGGTGAAACGGTCTGCAAGGCAATGTGGTTCGAGGAGGGTATCGCAGTAGTAAAAGCCGTACTGGTGCAGAAGCACTTTCGAAACCAGCGGCTCGACCTTGATCGAATAATGTCCCGGCTGCTCTGTCGCGATACGCAAGGCCGTCTCGTCCAGCACGGCAATCTCGTAGCAATCGCGCCCGAACGCAGCGCTGTCCCATTCAACGCGCCGGATCGCGGGATGCATGTTCAAACGTTGATTTCATCACGATGTACAGCGGACGTTTTTTCGCCTCGTCAAAAGTTTTACCCAGATAGATGCCCAGAACGCCGAGAATGCTGATGGTTATGCCGCCGATGAAATACACGGAGACAAAAAGACTGGGCCAGCCGACGACCGGCGAGCCGTAGAACGCTGCACGTATCAGGATAAACAGTCCGGCCGCAAACGACAGCAGCGACATCAGGAAGCCGAAACGCACCGCCAGGCGCAGGGGCTTGTCGGAATAGGCGATGATCGTATCGGTCGCCAGGCGCCACAGTTTGCCGAAGGTGTAGGTGGAACGGCCTTCATGCCGCGTGGCGTGACTGACCTCGATCGCTGCTGTCGGAAATCCCATCCAGTTCACCAGCCCGCCAAAGAAGCGCAGCTGTTCCCGCATCTGGCGGCTGGCCAGCACCACCTTGCGGGAAATGATGCGGAAGTTTCCGGTTGCACTGTCGTATTCGGTATCCGCCAGCCAGCTCAGCAGCTGGTAGAAACACCATGACGAGAAGCGCTTTAAAGCACCATCGGTACGTCCGCCACGGCGGGCAAGTACCACGTCATAACCTTCCTGCGCCTTTGCATACAGTGCCGGGATTTCTTCGGGGCGATCCTGCAGGTCACAATCCATCACCACCACCCAGTCGCCTTCGGCAACATCCAGTCCCGCGGTGATGCCATAGTGCTGACCGAAATTGCGGCTGAACTGCAGGCCTTTCACTCGTGGGTCCGCTGCAGCAAGGCCGCAGATGAGGTCCCAGGAACGATCTCCGCCACAGTCCTCGACCATGACGATTTCAAAATCCGCGGTCACCGGCTCGATTGCTGCGACCAGACGCCGATAAAGTTCGTCCAGACAGCCTTCAGCCTTGTAAACAGGCGTGATCACAGACAGATGCGGCACGGCTCAGCTCTCCCCGCTTGAAAGGAACTGGTTTCGATACAGCTGCGCATACTTGCCGCCGCGCGCCAGCAGCTCGGCATGGGCTCCGCTTTCGGCAATGTGCCCGCCGTCGAGGACAACGATACGGTGCGCGTTTTCGATCGTCGACAGGCGGTGGGCGATGACGATGGTGGTGCGGCCGCGCATCAGCACCTCCAGCGCCGCCTGCACGTGGCGTTCGGATTCGGTATCAAGCGCGGATGTTGCTTCATCAAGAATCAGCACCGGTGCGTTTTTCAGCAAAGCGCGGGCAATGGCCAGTCGCTGCCGCTGGCCGCCGGAAAGCTTCACGCCATTTTCGCCGACCATGGTGTCGAGACCGTCGGGCATCGCATTAATGAATTCCATTGCATGCGCCGCTTCTGCAGCGGCGACGATTTCGGCGCGCGACGACTGCTTCATCGCGCCGTAGGCAATGTTCGCGGCCACAGTATCGTTGAACAACACCACATCCTGGCTGACCAGTGCAATGTTGGCCCGCAGTGCCGTGAGTTTCAGTCCGGCAATATCCTCGCCGTCCAACAGGATCCTTCCGCCCGTCGGCTGATAGAACCGCGGCACCAGATTGGCCAGCGTGGTCTTGCCGCTACCGGAGGCACCGACCAGTGCAAGCGTCTCCCCCGGGGCAATCGTGAGGTCAATACCGTCGAGGGCATGGCGTGCATCGGCGCCATAGGCAAAACGCACCTGTTCGAAACGGATTTCGCCGCGGACACGACCCGGATCAACGCGGCCGGTATCCGTTTCGCTGTGCTGGTCGATCAGTGCAAAAACACTTTCTGCGGCAGCGAGACCACGCTGCAAGGGCTCATTGATGCTGGTGATGCGCTTCAGCGGCGCCGTCAACATCAACATTGCGGTAATGAATGAAACAAATCCGCCGACGGTGATCTGGTCGGTGTTCGACTCCTGAGTGGCGAGATAAACGATGGTGGCCAGCGCCAGCGCCGCAATAAACTGCACTATGGGCACGCTGGCCGCGGAGGCAGCAACCTGTTTCATCAACTGCCGACGCACGTTGTTGGCCTGTGTGTCAAAGCGTTGCTGTTCGTAATCCTGTCCGCCGAACAGTTTGACCACGCGATGGCCTTCAATGGTTTCCTGGATCACCTGCGTCATGTCGCCCATCTGCTGCTGCACCTCACGGCTGGAATTACGCAGGCGCACGCTGATCACCCGCACCACCAGCACGATGACGGGGGTCATCACCAGTGACAGCAGCGTCAGTTTCCAGTTGAGCCAGAACATCCAGCCGAGCAGGCCGATGATCACCAGCGCATCCTTGAACACTGCGGTCAGCACACTGGTCGCCGCCGTGGTCACTTGCATCACATCAAAAGTCAGTCGCGAAATGAGATTGCCCGAAGCCTGGTCGTCGTAATAACGCGCCGGCAAAGTCAGCAGCTTGCGGAACATGATGCCGCGCAGGTCCATCACCAGCCGGTTGCCGACCCAGGAAAGCGCGAACTGCGCCACGTACTCGGCAAGGCCGCGCAGCACAAACAGCCCGACGATGAATACCGGCGTCCAGCGGATTACTGACGGATCCTTGTTGACGAAAACCCCATCAAGCAGCGGTTTCAGCAGCGCCGGCAGCGCCGGCTCGGTGGCGGCCACGACGATGATTCCGAGCACGCCGATACCGAACGTGCGCCAGTACGGCCGTACATGGCGCAGCAGTCGCAAATAAAGCTCGGTTCCGGACATCGATTGCACGGCCCGAACAATAGCAAACTTTTGATAATTAAGGAAAAGCTGCAATGAAAAAGCCGCGTGATACGCGGCTTTTCTCACGTGCCGGGGACACCAGCCTTAAATGCTAGCGGAACACGTACTCGACGGTGATGCCGGCGTTGCGTTCCGGCAGCGGATAAGCGTTGTAGCGATCGGCAACAAACTGGCTGCGTACGGCGTAGTTGTAGTACTGGCGGTCAAACAGGTTGTTGATCGCTGCGCTGACCGTCCAGTCACCCTGACGGTGCGACAGCTTGACGTCGGCGACGGTATAAGCCGGGATTTTCACACCCAGTGTATTGCCTTCGTCGTTATCCATGAACTGCTCACCGGTATAAGCCACCATCGCGCTGAGCCGGGTATTCTGGGTAAACGCCCAGGACGCGCCGGCATTGAGCTTGTGTCGCGGCACCAGCGGCACGTTTTTGCCCGCGATGTCCACTGCCGGCGGCCCCGCCAGTACACCGCTGCGAAAGCGCGCATCGGTGAAGGTATAGGCACCAAGCAGCGCCAACTGCCGGGTTGCCTGCCATTTGCTTTCAAGTTCAAGGCCGCGCCGCCTTGATGGCGGCAGATTGGTGTTGCCGATACCGGCGGTAAATGCGTCGAGATGGATTTCATCCTTGACGTCGATCTCGAACAACGATGCCCTGACCCAGGCGCCGGCCTGACGCCACTCCATCCCCAGTTCGTGATGCAACGCGGTCTGCGGCCGCAGGAACTGGAACTGGTTGGTAAACACGGCCGACGTTTCATACACCTCATCGATGTTGGCAAAGCGGAAACTGCGCGCCGTTTTGCCGATCAGGGCCACTGCGGGGGTCAATGCGTACCGCAAGCCCGCCTCATAGGCATGCTCGGATTCATTTTGTGACCCGCCGGGCGCACCTGAACTGAAGGCGCCGCCTGGCGCTGCGGCATCATAGCTATCCGTTGCATCCGCCTTGAATCGTTCGTAACGCAGGCCCGCGCTCAATGTCAGCATCGGCGACACCTTGATCGTATCGTGCACATACACGCCCATATTCTGCTGCCGGGCGTTGATGACGTTATACGGAGTACTGATATTGACGGTCGAATTCGATCGTTTGAGCTGGTAATCCCACTGATACCAGTCAAAACCGGTCACCAGCGTATGGCTGCCGCCGGGCAGATCCGCCGACCAGCGCATGCGCGGCGTAAACGACCAGACATCAAGATCAGCGATGCGGTAGTCAGGAAAACCACCGAAATCAAAATACGAAATCTGCTCCTTGTTGCGCCATCCGGCGCCGATGTTGAACTCGCCGCTTCCGACACGCTGCAACCAGTCCACCGTCATGCGGTTGCCGTTGCGCTGCGAATAATCCAGCGGCGTCTGCGCGCCGCGACGGTCGGTCACCAGTTGGTTGACGCCGGCGCTGGGCTGCACCCGCCGCGCGCCGGGCAGACGCAATCCCTGATGATCCGTGGCCAGCTTGATACCGATTTCCCCACCGTCGGTGAGTACGCGCACGTCAGCGGCGCCGTTGGTCTGGCGGTTCTGGTTGTTGACGCGATAACCGTCGGTTTCAAGGTTGTTGATGGCAACACCAATACCCACATGCTCGCTGCGATATTGTGCGGTGACCCCGGCCTCAGTCGTACCGTATGACCCCGCGCGTGCGCGCAGGCTCCCCGTGCCGGGGCCATCGAACGGTGACCGTGTGATGATGTTGATTACGCCGCCGACTGCGCCGTCTCCATACAGTACCGAGCCGCCGCCGCGCATGATCTCGATACGCTCGACATTGGCCAGCGGAAATGCCGACCACTGCACACCCGACAAATCATTGTCGGCAATGCGTCTTCCATCAACCAGTATCAGCGTGTTCTGGGTGCCGTAAACGCCGAAACCGCGCAGATCGACCGTGGTGGTGGTCGCGTTGTTGCCGAAAAAATCATGGATCTGGATGCCGGCCTGTTCGGACAACAGATCGGGGACGGTTTTCGCTGCGCTGCGCCGGATGTCCTCTCCGGTAATCACCGTCATGTTGACGGGCTTGTCATCAAAACGGTCCTTGAACCGCGATGCGGTCACAACCACTTCATCCAGCGCGGCAATCTGGTCCTGAGCCGCGCAATGTGCGCTTGTTGCCAGCGCAACTGCGACTGCCAATACACTTCGTTGCATGTAAATCCCCGTGATGCGCACCCGCCGTGCGCTGCAAAATCAAAACGAGGAAATACCGAAAGGAAGAGCAACCGGGATACCGGAGCGCCGCTTCCCCGCAGCATTTCCACCAAGACGGACAGGCCGGTCTCCGGGCTTGCAACCTCTGACGCATCGCCTTCCCATCCCCGGAGGGGACAGTGGCTGTTGACGCGTCATGGCATTCGTTGCTTTGAACGCCGGTTGCTTACCGTTGCGGGGGCAGCACAGGAATTGGTCTTGCGACCGCACCTGTTTCCCGTTTCACCGACGTCCCTTGCGGGGTGCGTCGGCACCTGAAACGTGTCCGGAACGCGCCACATGCGGTAGCAGTTCGTCCTGGACAGGCGGGATTGTAGCGCAGGACTGACGCAGCATCGTCGGCCGTCACCATCGACAGAAAATAAATATATTCAATTAAAACAAATACTTATTATTATTGAACAATCCAGGTTAGCGAAATCCCGGCGGAAAACCTGACCCGGTTTTGCCGTCAGCAACATAAGCCGTGGCAAACATGCCAAATTACATTCAAAACGACGCCTTAGCGGTTGACCCTGCTGGATTTTCCCCACTATAGTGCGCGCATGGAAGCGGAACTCAAGACGCTCGAAGACAAACTGGGCCAGTTTGTTGAGATCAATCAGCGGCTGCGTGATGACACGCAGCGGCTGCGCCAGGAATTGGCCTCGGCCCTGCATCGCAACAAGCAACTCGAAGAAAAAATTGATGTGGCAAGCAGCCGCCTTGAACAGATCGTGCAGCAGATTCCGGCCGAGGAAACATGAGCGCTGATTCAAAAGGTTTGCAGATCAACATCATGGGACGCGAGTTTCGCGTTGCCTGTGCGGAACATGAACAAAAAGGCCTTCTTGAGGCCGTGGATTACCTGAATGCCAAGATGCAGGAAGTCCGTGATCGCAGCAAAGTCATTGGCGCTGAACGCATCGCCATCATGGCGGCACTCAACATCGCGCATGAATTCCTGTCGATGAAAGTCGGCGGCAGCTTTGATATCGCAGAAACCAAGCGTAGAATTCAACGCATGGAGACGGTCATCGATCAGGCGATGGCGGAACAAAGCAAACTGTTCTGATGTTGTGAAAGCTTGTTGTTGTTCGCCGGCAGTCCGCTGATCATCAAGCCGTCCAGAGTTTCCCCTGCGGTGTTCGTTCAGGCCATATACTCTTTGTGCCAATAGACATTGCACAGGTCGCCGACCATAGTGGTTTCGGTGTGCGCGTCCCTCGCGGACGCGCCTGATGAAATCCGGAAGGTGGCCGCCTTGAACCCTAGGTTCAGGATGCTGGTCTGTGACGGCACATGCGGGGGACCCACACAAAAATGCGGCCGTGCCGCATTTTTTTTGGCCACCAATCACCGATGATTTCGACATGCGCTACTGGCTGATCAAATCCGAACCCGATGTTTACGGCATCGACGCCCTCGCCCGCGACAAAACAACGCCATGGACCGGCGTGCGCAACTATCAGGCGCGCAATTTCATGCGCGATCAGATGAAACCCGGCGACCAGGCCTTCTATTACCACTCCAACTGCGACGAACCCGGTATCGTCGGCATTGCCGAAGTCAGCAAAGCGGCTTATCCGGACGCCACGCAGTTTGATCGCAAGAGCAAGTACTACGACGACACGGCGACGCCGGAGAATCCGCGCTGGTTGCACGTTGATTTCCGCTTTGTCAAAAAAACGCCGCTGATCTCGCTGACCGAACTGCGCAAGCACAAGCCGCTGGCAAAAATGCGCGTGCTCGCCAAAGGCAACCGCCTGTCGATCACGCCGGTGGACCCCGACGAATGGAAGTTCATTCTCGGCCTGATGAAGTGAAAAGGGACTGACGCCGATGCTCGAATGGTGGTGGGCCTATCTGGCCCTCGGCGCGTTTGTGGGCTTTTTCGCAGGACTGCTGGGCATCGGCGGTGGTGCGGCGATGGTTCCGGTTCTGGCCTTCATATACGCCGCAAAAGGGTTCCCCTCCGCCCATGTGCTGCATCTCGCGCTGGGCACCTCGATGGCCACGATCCTGTTCACCTCGGTCTCCAGCGTCCGTGCGCACCAGCAGCATGGCGCCGTGCACTGGCCGGCAGTGAAACGCATGGCACCCGGCATCATTGTCGGCACCTTCGGCGGCGCGTTGCTCGCCAGCGTACTCGACCTGCGATTGCTGTCGGTGGTGTTCACGCTGCTGATCTACTACATCTCCGCGCAGATGTTTTTCGGAAAAAAACCGCAGGCCGGCTCAGCGCCGCTGTCCACAGCGGGACTGAATGGCGCGGCGGGATTGATCGGCGTAATTTCCAGCCTGACCGCCACCGGCGGCGCTGCACTGGTGATCGCCTACCTGGTCAAGCGCGGCACCGCCATCCACCAGGCCATCGGCACCGCAGCCGCCATCGGCTGGCCGCTCGCGGCCGCGGGAACGGCGGGTTACCTGCTGACCGGATGGGGCAAGGAAGGACTGCCGCAATACAGCAGCGGCTATGTCTACTGGCCGGCGCTGACCGGAATCGTGATTGCCAGCATGCTGATGGCGCCGGTGGGCGCGCGGCTGGCGCACCGCACGCCCGGGGCGCTGCTGAAAAAAATCTTCGCGCTGCTGCTTTTTACGCTGGCGACGAAGATGCTGGTCAGTTTCTTCTAGTGGCTGGTGGCTGGTGGCTGGTATTTGGATCGGGGTGCATCGACGGGTTTCACCAATTTGCACCCACCAGCCACCAATTGCCTAAACGGCGCCGGATGCTTTCAGCGCGGCGATTTCAGCATCGGTTTTCTTCAGTACCGAGCGCAGGATTTCATCGGTGTGCTGCCCCACCACAGGCGGCGGAATATCGTGTTTCAGCGGCGTACCTGAAAACTTCATCGGGCTGGCGACCAGCGGCACCTTGCCGGCTGCCGCATGCGGCAATTCGATTTTCATGCCGCGGGCAATCACCTGCGGCTCCTCGAACACTTCCTTGATGGTGTTGATCGGTCCGTTGGCCACGCCGGCGTCATCGAGCAACTTGACCCACTCCTTGGTCGTACGTTTTTCGAATACCTCGTTGAGCAGACGGGTGATCTCGACGCGGTTTTTCACGCGCTCGGCATTGGTGGCAAAGCGTGCATCTTTGGGCAGGTGGGCACAGCCGGCGGCATCGCAGAACTTGTTGAACAGGTTGTCGTTGCCGCAGGCGAGGATGATGGCGCCGTCACTGGTTTTGAACGTCTGATAAGGCACGATGTTCGGATGCGCGTTGCCGATGCGCGTGGGCGATTCGCCGGTGGCGAAGTAATTCATCGCCTGATTGGCGAGGAAAGCGACGCAGCTGTCGAGCAGGGCGACGTCAATCCACTGCCCCTTGCCGGTCACCGCACGGCTGGTCAGCGCGGCACAGATTGCGATGGTGGCGTACATGCCGGTGGTCATGTCGATGATCGGAATGCCGACGCGCTGCGGTCCGCCGCCGGGTACGCCATCCGCTTCGCCGGTAATGCTCATCAGCCCGCCCATGCCCTGCGCCATGAAATCGTAGCCGGGACGGTCCTTGTACGGGCCGGTCTGGCCGAAGCCGGTCACCGAACAATAGATCAATCCGGGATTGAGTTTGGCGAGGTCCTCGTAACCCAGACCGTAACGCGCCAGATCACCTACCTTGTAATTTTCCACCAGCACATCAACACCTTTGGCCAGTTCGCGCACCAGTTGTTGGCCTTCGGGCTTGCTCAGGTTCACCGTGATCGATTTCTTGCCGCGATTGGCGGCGCAGAAATAGGCGCCCTCTTTCGTCTCGTTGCCCTGCTCGTCTTTAAGGAACGGCGGCGCATAGCTGCGTGAATCGTCGCCTTTGCCGGGGCGCTCCACCTTGATCACGTCAGCGCCGAGGTCGGCCAGGTTCTGTGCGGTCCACGGTCCCGCGAGCACTCGCGAAAGATCCAGCACTTTGATATGCGATAACGGTCCAGCCATGATGTTTCCCAGTGTCGTTGAATAAAGCGCGTCAGCGCCCGGTGAACCGGGGCTTCTGCCGGTTGATGAAGGCATCGTAGCCGATGCGGTAGTCGTCGGTGTTGAAGTAATCGAAATTGGCGTTGATCTCGGCTTCGCTCAACGGCGCCGGCTGCGGCGTCAGTCGCTGAACGAACTGCTTATGCCAGCGCGCCACCAGTGGCGCGCCATCAGCAATGCGCCGCACGGTTGCCGCAGTTTCGGCGGCAAGTTCAGCGTCACTCACCACGCGTGTCAGCAGGCCTTTGGCATAAGCCTCTTCGGCACCCAGCATCCTCCCTTCGATCAGAATCTCCAGCGCCGCCGCGCGGCCGATCAATGGCAGAAGCGCTGCCAGTTCGTCGTAGGCAATCGCGAAACCCAACCGGTTGATCGGCACGCCGAAGCGCGCACTTTTCCCGGCAATGCGCAAATCACACTGACAGGCCAGCTCCAGGCCGCCGCCGGCACAGGCGCCGTGGATCATTGCCACCGTCGGATGACGGCATTCCCCGACCGAGCGCAGCGCACCGAACACCAGTTCGCGGTGATAAACCTTGCCCTGCTCGACGGTATTGCGCTCCTTTGCAAACTCGGCAATGTCAGCCCCTGCAGCAAACGCCTCGCTGCCGGCGCCACGCAATACCACGCAGCGCAGCGTATCGTCATCCGACAGACGATGCATCGCTGCCGCCAGTTCGCGCCACATCGCGACCGTCAGTGCGTTCAGTTTCGGGGGATTGGATAATGTGACGGTGGCCACATCAGCCTCGCGCGTCACCAGGATTTCGCCGTTCATGGCGTAATTTTAGAGGAATACGCTGCGCAGATGCGTCGCAGCGACGAAAACGAGCACGCCGCCAAGCAGCCCGACAAACATGTTGCGGCGAGCCAGTCGATAAGCGACAAATGCCGCAACACAGGCGAGCAGGCGGTCGGTCAGCGCGGTCTGCGCCAGCAAACCCGACGGCGCAACAATGATGCGCGCGATCAACCCGGCAACCAGTGCATAAGCCACGCATGACACCCATTCAAACACCGCGCTTTGCGGATTGAGTCGCCCCGACAGCATCACGCCCAATCCGCGCCACAGATAGGTGGCGCCGCCGCAGGCCAGCATCAACAGCCAGAGTTCAACGGCGGCGGACATGCGATCCCTGCCAGGCCCAGGCGATGGTGCCGCCGATGAATCCCGCGCCGAACAAACTCCATGCCGGCGCGTAGGCATGCAGCACCAGCGCGACAGCGGTACCGCACACCAGTGCGGCAATCGCCATGCGTGTGCGGGCTTCGCCGACCAGTGTGACAAAAAAATACAAGGGCGTCAGCAGCGCGAGACCGTAGCGCGCCAGCGGCGGCAAGGCGCCGATCAATAACTGACCGATCACTGCAAACAGCATTGATGAACCGATGCAGATCGCCGAGAAGCCGAGGAAATAATGCCAGCGTGCGTCGACATCCATGTCTTCGAAACGGCGCATCGCCACTGCCCAGGTGGTCATCGACACCAGCTGCGCCGCGAGCAGGAACTGCCACAGCCGTCGCACGCGGCTGCCGCCGCGCATCAGCGGCATCAGCGTCAGGGTCATCGGCAGGAATCGTGCAGCGCTCAGCGATACCGCAAGGACGGTGGCCAGAAACGCAGCTTCCCGGGCATGCATTTCCATCAGCACCAGTTGCCCGGGCAGCGCCCAGATCGCCAGCGTCGCCGAAAGCGTCAGCCAGATGGAATAACCCGCATCACCCGCCAGCGAGCCGTAGCCGAGAAATCCGGCGCCGAGCACGGCCGCCGGCACGCCCAGCGCTTCACGCGCACCGGCGCGCAGCGCCTGGCGCGGCGTCACTGCCGCGGATCGCGCGGCTTGGGCTGGGTCCTGGGCGCGGGTTTGAAAACGTCGGAGTCGAGAAACTCGGTCAGTTTCGCCAACTGCACCGAAGCCTGCTTGCGCACTGCTTCCGTGTCACAACCGTCCCAGGAATAAAATCCTTTCCCGGCTGCGGTGCCGGTCTCGCCGCGCTTGACCATGTCCTGCAGCATCGGGTTGGGTACGCCGTTGTGAAACAGCTCCGGCACGATCGACGCCTGCGCACCGGCGTGAATGCTCAATCCGCTCAGATCCTTCTGCGCGATCAATCCGTTGATGCACATCCGCGGCGCCAGCATGCGGCGTGCGGCGTGGTCGATATCGGCGGCACTCGCCACACCGGCTTCGATCAGATAGTAAGCCTCGTGCAGGATTGCATGCTGCAGGCGGTTGACCAGGAAACCGACGATGGGTTTGTACAACACCACCGGCTCCTTGCCGGTACGGCGCAACACCTCGGTGCACAGATCGACAAGCGCCGCAGGGGTCGAAGGACCCGCCATCACTTCAACCACCAGCGCCTGATCCGCCGGCATGAAGTAATGCAGGCCGACAAAACGCTCCGGATGTTTCAACGGCTTTGCCAACTCCACCAGATCAAGACCTGAAGTGCCGGTTGCAATAATCACATCCGCACCCGGATACGCAGCTTCCACTTCCAGATAGACCGCCTGCTTGGTTTTAACCTCTTCCGGTACCAATTCCAGCACCAGGTCCGGCGGCGTTTCCGGTAGTTTGGCGACTGCGCGCACACCGGCGGGAAGGTCCTTCAGTTCAGCAGCACGGCTGCTGCGGATGATGGTGTCAAAGCCGGCCTTGGCAAAGGTGCGAGCCACACCCTGTCCCATGACGCCATAGCCATAGATCAGGACCGTCTGGATTTTCTTGTTCATTGTGCTGGGATTTTCCGGAGTGGGTTTCGTATGCACAGCGCTTAACGCCGCCAATGTAGCGCGTAGGCTAACGAGTTTGACCCTTATTGCCAACTGCCGCGGTAGTGCCGAATCCGGTTGACACCGTGTAGCGTACGGTTTAACGTTTTTCGCGCGAGATTCCACAGAAAATCACTGGCACCAATTTGCACCAACACACCAGCCGCAACTCATGCGGCGGTAAAAACCACACCGGAGGAGTACCTGATGAAACGAATGCTACTGGCTGCTGCCTGTGTCTGCGCGGCCTCAACCGCTGTTGCGCAAGGTTTCCCGAACAAGGCCATGACCATAGTCGTGCCCAACCCGCCGGGCGGCATGAACCAGATCCATGCCCAGCCGCTGTCGGCGATCATCGAACGCCTGACCAAACAACCTGCGCCTGTTGTTAACCGCTCCGGCGGCACCGCTGCAGTCGGCACCGCCTACGTCGCCAACCAGCCGGCCGACGGTCACACGCTGCTGGTCACCACGCCGAACCTTTATCTGGTCATCGAAAAAGACAAGCTCTACGGCATCAAGTCGCCATACACGCTGGCGCAGATCCAGCCGGTCGCGCTGATGAGCGCTGATCCGCTGATCATGGTGACCCACCCCTCGGTTCCGGTGAAAACCGCCAAGGAATTCGCCGCGCTGCTGAAGAAAAAAACCGGGGTCTATACCTTCTCTTCCTCCGGCCCGTACGGCATCACCCATGTACCGTTTGAAATGTTCATCGACAGCGTCGGTATCAAGATGCGTCATGTGCCCACCACCGGCGGTGGCCCGGCCATTACCCAGGCCCTCGGCGGTCATGTCGATGCCACCGCCAGCGGCGCGGCAGCGATTCATCCGCACGTCGTATCGGGCAAGCTCAAGCCGATCGGCAACACCGGAGCGAAGCGCCATCCCTCGTTCCCGAACACTCCAACCTTCCAGGAACAGGGCATCGATGTGGAAGCCTATCTGTGGGTCGGTCTGTTCACCACCGCCGGCCTGCCGGATGCCACGTTCACCCAGTTGCGCGAATTGGTACGCAAAGCCGCACATGATCCGACCTTCGTCGAAGCGCTGAAAAACGTGCAGGTGATCCCGGATTACCGCGACGTCAACGAGTTCAAGGCCTTTTTCGACGCCGACTACAAACGCATGGCCAAAGCCGTGCAGAAAATCGGCAAGATTTAAGTTCATCGTAATTAATTGGTTTATTGAATGTAATAGCGGCGCTGCGGCGCCGCTTTTTTTACCGGAACCTCCGCCATGCATATCAAGAGAATTCAGGCCATCGCCATCAGCCTGCCGATGATCAAGCCGGTGAAGATGTCATTCGAGGAAGTACGCAATGCCGAAAACGTGCTCGCGCGCATTGAAACCAGCGACGGAACTGTTGGCTGGGGCGAAGCCGCCTCCGCGCCGACAATGACCGGTGAAACCCCCGGCAGCATGGTCGCGGCGATCCGCTACCTCGCCGAAAAACTCGAAGGCCTGCCTGCCGACGATATCGGCGCTGTGATGCATCGCGCCGGCCAGTATCTGTACGGCAATAACAGCGCCAAAGCCGCCATCGAAATGGCGTTGTGGGACGCCCTCGGGCAGGCCAAGGGCAAACCGGTGTATGAACTGCTCGGCGGCGCCAAACGCATGCGCGTACCTGCGCTGCGCCTGATCGGCACCGGCAGCACCGAAGGCGATGTTGCCGAAACGCAAAAACGGCTCGCTGAAGGTTATGTCGCGATCAAGATCAAGGTCGGCGTCGCCTCACCGGAGGCCGACGCCGAACGCTCACGCGCAATCTGCGCAACGATAAAAGATGACAAGGTACTGATCTGCACGGACGCCAACCAGGCGTGGACGCCGGATGAAGCCATCCGCTTCGTGCGCGGCATCGCCGATACACGTATCGAATTTTTCGAACAGCCGGTCGCCGGACATGACGTTGCCGGCATGGCGCGTGTCGCCGCAGCGAGTCGCGTCAAGATCGGGGTCGATGAAGGACTGCACAGCATGGATGACCTGCAGCATCACCATGACATGAAAGCCGCGCTGGGATGCAGCCTGAAAACCATCAAGCTCGGCGGCATGCGCCCGGTGTATGAGTCGGCGCTGCTCTGTGAAAAACTCGGCATGAAGGTCAACCTCGCCTGCAAGATCGCTGAAGCCGGTGTGGCCAGCGCCGGGCTGATGCATCTCGCCGCGGCGATTCCTGCAGTGGACTGGGGCGTCAGCCTGTCCAGCCCCTATCTCGCGGATGACATCGTCGCCGAACCCATCACGCTGGCCGGCGGCTGGCTCAATGTGCCCACCGGCCCGGGACTGGGCATCCGCGTCGATGAAGCCAAAGTGCGGCGCTACACCCGGGAAGCCTGACGTTGTAACCGGGGGTCAGTCCGCAAGGGCTGACTCCAGAACCCGCGCCACATGGATGGCATTGCGCTTCGCGCCGTCATGAATCTGGTGCCGGCAGCTGGTGCCGTCGGCGACGATCAGCGTGTTCTTGCCCGCCTCGCGGATCTTCGGCAGCAGCGACGCTTCAGCCATGCGCATCGACACATCATAGTGTCGCGCTTCATACCCGAAGCTGCCAGCCATGCCGCAGCAGCTCGACTCGATCACTTCAACGGCAAGTCCCGGTACCAGGCCCAGTACTTTTTTCACGGCCGGCATCACCGCAAATGCTTTCTGGTGACAATGACCATGCAACAGCGCCTTCGGTTGCGGCAACGCTTTCAGTTTCAGTTGCAGCCTGCCGGCATCGTGTTCGCGGGCGAGAAACTCTTCGAACAGAAATGCATTCAGAGCAAGTTCTGCACTATCCCCGCCGGGCAACATCGAGATGAACTCATCGCGCAAGCCGAAAAGGCAGGATGGCTCAAGGCCGACAACCGGCACGCCACGTTCAACATAGGGTTTCAGTGTCGCGATCATGCGTTGCGCTTCGCGGCGCGCTTCATCAACCAGACCGCTGGCGAGGAAAGTACGTCCGCAGCACAACGGACGCTCTTCATCAGCAGGCAACGGCAGGTGTACGGTGTAACCGGCAGCCTCCAGCACACGCAACGCAGCGCGCGCATTTTCCGGTTCGAAGTAGGTGCTGAACGTGTCGACGAACAACACTACTTCACGGCCTGTAGTGGTCCGGGCTGCAGCCGGCGCAACAAAAGCATCACTGCGCCATGCCGGCAGCGAACGTTTGGATGCAAATCCGAGCAGCGGTTTGCCGATGCCCTGCAGCAGGTTGAGCACCGGCGCCAACCGCTTCGCCCACGGCGCATAACGCGGCAGGTAGGCAATCAGGCGTTCCTTTAACGGCAGTCCATGATGCCGCCGCCAGTGATACAGGAACTCGATTTTCATTTTTGCCATGTCAACGCCGGTCGGGCATTCGCGCTTGCAGCCCTTGCACGACACACACAGCTCCATCGTTTCACGTACGGCGCTGGAGGTCAGCGCGTCCGGTCCGAGTTGGCCGGACAACGCCAGTCGCAGCGTGTTTGCACGACCGCGGGTCAGATGTTTTTCATCACGTGTGACACGGTACGACGGACACATCGTGCCGGCGTCGAACTTGCGGCAATGACCATTGTTGTTGCACATCTCGACGGCCTTGGCAAAGCCGTCACCACGATGCGCGGTACCGGTTTCCCATTCCGTCCAGTCCAGCACCGCACTCGGCGGCTTGGCCGCATAGTCCGGTTTGAAGCGGAAAAGGCTCCGGTCGTCCTGCTTTGACGGACGCACGATCTTGCCGGGATTGAGCAAGGTCTTCGGATCGAACAGATCCTTGATTTCCTCAAATGCGGCGGTGATCTTCGGGCCGAAGAACGGCGCAATCCACTCCGAACGCACCAGTCCGTCACCGTGTTCACCGGAATAGGAACCCTTGTACTGCTTGACCATTGCCGCGGCTTCTTCGGCAATGGCGCGCATTTTTTCAGCGCCATCACGACGCATGTCGAGTATCGGCCGTACATGCAGGCAACCCACCGATGCATGCGCATACCAGGTGCCCTTGGTGCCGTTTTTGTGAAACACCTGCGTCAGGCGATCGGTGTATTCGGCAAGATGCTCCAGCGGCACCGCGCAATCTTCAATGAACGACACCGGTTTGCCGTCGCCCTTCATCGACATCATGATGTTCAGGCCCGCCTTGCGCACTTCCCAGAATTCGCGCTGCACTGCCGGATCAATGACCTCGACAACGCTGCCGGGCAAACCGCGGTCGGCCATCAGTTCCACCAGTTCTTTCAGTCGGCGGATCTGTTCATCACGGTTTTCACCGGCAAACTCCACCAGCAGAATGGCTGCGGGCTCGCCTTTGACGCACTGATCGACGATGGGCCGGAACGCCAGATTGCTGCGCGCCAGATCGATCATCGTGTTGTCGACCAGCTCGACGGCCGCCGGTTTCAGTTTGACGATGTGTTGCGGCGCCTCCATCGACTGGTAGAACGTCGGAAAATGGCAGACGCCCAGGGTTTTGTGTTTCGGCAGCGGCGACAGCTTGAGTTCGATGCGCCGCGAAAAGGCCAGAGTGCCCTCTGAACCCACCAGCAGATGCGCCATGTTGGCGCCCACCGGCAGCATCATGTCCAGGTTGTAACCGCCAACGCGACGCAGCACTTTCGGATAACGAAGTTCGATTTCTCCGGCTTCGCGCCGGGCAATTGAATTGATGCGCGCCACGAGATCCCGGTAACCCTGTGGAGCATCCAGTTGGTCCAGATTTTCGGGTAACGCACCGAAACGGTATGCGCCGCCATCCGCGAGCCAGGCATCAATGCCCAGCACGTTGTGCACCATGTTGCCGTACTGGATCGAGCGCGAACCGCAGGAGTTGTTACCGGTCATGCCCCCGATCGTCGCCTGAGCACTGGTCGAGACGTCGACCGGAAACCACAGGCCGTGGGGCTTCAGCCTGGCATTGAGGTGGTCGAGCACCAGGCCCGGCTGCACGGTTACCGTCGCAGCATCCTTGTTGAATGCGATGATTTCATTGAGATGCTTTGACAGATCCAGTATCAGCGCCGCACCGACGGTCTGGCCGCACTGCGAAGTGCCGCCTCCACGCGGCAGTAGCGGTACGCCGGCATCCAGCGCGATCTGCATCGCAATCATTGCGTCATCTTCATCCTTCGGCACCACCACACCAACCGGTTCGATCTGGTAAATCGATGCATCTGTCGAATAACGGCCACGCGAGGCGGCATCAAACAGCACCGCACCACGTACTTCGCGGCGCAACTTCTGCGAGAAAGCACTGTGCTCCGGCGACGAGCGCATGAACTGGACCGGCTTGGCAGGCGCGTTCATCGTACGGCCTCCGCTTTACGTTTATCGAGGGCTTCCATCACCAGCACCAGTTTGTTGGCCAGATGATCACGCAGCAATACCTGCAAACGCGCGCCATCGCGCCGGGTCAGCGCATCAAGGATCTCCCCGTGTTCATGCACCGCCTTGTCCCAGCGTTCGCGTGACAGATTGGCGAGATAACGCGCTCTTTTGACGTGGGCATTGAGGCTGCGATACGACGCCGCCAGCGTCGCGTTGCCGGCGCAATCCATGATCCGGCTGTGGATCTGCTGGTTGTATTTGAAGTACTGCGCCAGTTCACCACTGGCATGGTGGGCGAGCATGTGGAAATGCAGCGCGCGGATGTCGGCGATATCGTCTTCGGTCGCATTGCGACAGGCGAGTTCGCCGGCCAGCGCTTCCAGCGCACCGAGCACAACAAACACTTCTTTCATTTTCTCTGCCTTCAGCGCGGCAACCACCGCGCCACGGTTGGGCAGCAGTTCGACCAGACCTTCCGAAGCGAGAAACTTGATCGCCTCGCGCAGCGGCGTACGTGACGTTCCCAGCCGCTCGGCCAGCACCCGTTCATTGAGTTTGGTTTCCGGCGCCAGCTCTCCCTGCACAATCAGGTCGCGCAACTGGTCGATCACGGTTTCATGCAGCAACCGGCGGTCAGCCAGCGAAGTCACATTGGATGGGTTGGGCAAGGCATTATGCAAGGCATCAAACATGGCGAGGCTCCATTTGTATGCATAATACCCTTGATCCAGACTTCCTGCAATTACAGATATATATACATAAAAACAATTATTTACATAATAGATTCACGTGGAACATCAATAAATTATTGATCTTTTTGCGTGTTTGTATACAAAAAAGATTGCCTAAGACTGCTGACCAGGATTACCATGCCGGCTCAACCGTCGCCCTTTGGAGCCCATCATGACCTACACCGCCGGCCGCCACTTCCTGCAGATCCCCGGTCCAAGCACCGTCCCTGAACGCGTGATGCGCGCCATCGACATGCCGGTCATCGACCATCGCGGCCCGGATTTCGGCCAGCTCGGAAAAGACGTGCTCGCCGGCATGAAGCGCATGTTCAAAACCAAAGGTGACGTGATCATTTATCCGGCCTCCGGTACGGGCGCCTGGGAAGCCGCACTGGTCAACACGCTGTCGCCCGGCGACACCGTGCTGATGTACGAATCCGGCCAGTTCGCGACGCTGTGGAAAAACCTCGCGCTGCGCCTTGGCCTCAAACCCGAATTCATCGCCGGTGACTGGCGCCACGGCGCTGATCCCGCAGCCATCGAAGCGCGCCTCGCGGCGGATACCGGCCACACCATCAAGGCGGTGTGTGTTGTTCACAACGAAACTTCCACCGGCGCAACCTCGCGCATCGCCGAAGTACGTAAAGCCATCGACCGCGCCAACCATCCGGCGCTGTTCATGGTCGATACCATCTCGGGACTGGGCTCGGTCGACTACCGCCATGACGAATGGGGTGCTGACGTCACCGTCGGCGGTTCGCAAAAAGGCCTGATGCTGCCGCCCGGCCTGTCGTTCAACGCCATTTCGGCCAAAGCCCTCGCTGCCAGTACCAATGCGAAACTGCCGCGTTCGTACTGGTCGTGGGATGAAATGCTTGCGCCAAACAAAAACGGCTATTTCCCTTATACCCCGGCGACCAACCTGCTGTATGGCCTGCGCGAAGCGCTGAAAATGCTGCTCGACGAAGAAGGCCTCGACAACGTATTTGCGCGCCACAAGCGCCACGCCGAAGCAACGCGGCGCGCAGTCAATGCATGGGGTCTCGAAATTGTCTGCCAGAACCCCGCGGAATATTCGCCGGTACTGACCGCAGTGATGATGCCCGCCGGCCACAGCGAAGTCGCATTCCGCAAGGTTGTGCTTGAGCACTTCAACATGTCGCTGGGCAGCGGCCTCGGCAAGGTCGCCGACAAGGTGTTCCGCATCGGCCATCTCGGCGACTTCAACGACCTCACGCTGATGGGCACGCTTGCCGGCGTCGAGATGGGCCTCGAGCTTGCCGGTGTGCCGCACAAAAAAGGGGGGGTTGATGCCGCAATGGCCTATCTCACGGGTGACAAAGCCGGTGTGCGGACAGTCAAGGCCGCCTGATTCCTCCGCGCTCCTTCTCCGGAATGGCATGACCCCGCGGCCCGCGTTACAGTAGCGGGCCGTTTTACCTGCACGTGTTCAAACAATAATAGTTGCGCATATACGAGGAGGATTAATGTCCGGAAAAATCGGGGTCGCATTGGCGCTGGGTGCGTTACTGGCCACTCCCGCCGCTGTCGCCCAGAACTACCCAAGCAAGGCCATCCGCTTTGTCGTGCCGTTCGCCCCCGGCGGCGGAACCGACATCATCGGGCGCATTGTTGCCCAAGGTCTGAACGATGCACTGGGGCAGCCGGTGGTGGTCGACAACCGCGGTGGCGCCGGCTCGACGCTGGGTACCGAAATCGTGGCCAAATCCCCCGCCGACGGTTACACCATACTGTTCGGCAACATCAGCCTCGCCTTCAACGCCACGCTCTATACCAAGCTGCGCTATGACACGCTGCGCGACCTCGCCCCGATTTCGCTGTCTGCGGTTCAGCCCAACATCCTGGTCATCCATCCCGGACTGCCGGCGAAAAATCTCAAGGAATTCATCGAGCTCGCGCGCGCCAATCCGGGCAAATACAACTACGCCTCCGCCGGCACCGGCGCCGGCACCCACCTGGCTGCGGAGCTGCTGAAGCTGCAGACCAGGATCGACATCGTACATGTGCCGTACAAAGGCACAGGTCCGGCACTGACTGATCTGCTTGGTGGCCAGATCAACATGATGGTGTCGACCTTTGCCTCGGCATTGCCCCATGTCAAAAGCGGCCGCATGCGCGCGCTGGGCGTGACTTCCGCCAAACGCTCCCCTGCGGCACCTGATGTCCCGACTCTGATAGAAGGCGGGGTCGCCGGTTACGATTACAGCACCTGGTACGGACTGCTCGCGCCGGGCGGGACCGCCAAAGTAATCATCGACAAGCTCAACGCCACCAACCGAAAGTTGCTGGCCCGCGATGACATCAGGCAAAAACTTGAAAGCCAGGGCGTTGATCCGATCGTCAACACCCCCGCTGAATTCGCGGCTTATGTGAAGTCCGAAACCGAAAAATGGGGCAAGGTAGTCAAAGCCACCGGCGCCAAAGCCGAATAAAAAACCGTCGATCACAACAAGGAAACCTGAACCATGAACCTGCTGGACCGTATCGGCATCGACATCGGTCGCCGTCTGTCACTGGAAGACGCCATCGACTGGGCCGCAAAAAACAATGTCAAACACATCGACATCCAGCTCGATACCGCCGCCAACGCGATCACCTCGTTCGACGATGCGCGCTGCGCCAATGTGCGCGCTGCACTTGAGCGGCACGGCGTGCACCTTGCGCTGCACACGCTGTCGGCAGTCAATGTCGCGGAGTACTCGCCCTACGTCGGCGAAGGCGTCGAAGCCTACCTGCGCAGCTACGTCGACATCTTTCCCAAGCTCAACGCTCAATGGATCGTCGTCCATGCCGGCTACCACTTCGGTTCCGACAAAAAGATGCGCATGGACGCCGGCAAGGAACGTCTGAAACGTATTTGCGGTCACGCCGAAAAAAAGAAAGCCGTGATTCTGCTGGAGAACCTCAACAAGGAACCGGATGATGCCGAGGTGCACTACCTCGCTCACACCCTTGAGGAGTGGCAGTACTACTGGGATATCGCATCGCCTGCGTTCAAGCTGTCTTTCACCGCCAACCATGCGCACCTCGTACCTGAGGGCATCGAAGGTTTCGTCAACGCCCTCGACTTTTCGCGGGTTGGCGAAGTCCGGCTGGCAGACTGCTTTGCCAACGGCAAGGAGCAGCACCTGATCCCGGGCAAGGGCAATCTTGATTTCGGCGCAATGTTCAAGCAGATCGAAAACAAAGGTTTTTGCGGCACCTACACCAACGCCTTTGCCAAGCTCGACGACATGCTCTCCGCCCGCCACTATCTCGTCGAGCGGGCGCGTGCCGCAGGCGTCACTGTCTGAAACCGTCCATGAACGACTGCATCCTCGTCACCCGTGACGGCGACATCGCCACCGTCACACTGAACCGGCCCGACAAACTCAATGCGCTGAACCGCGCGATGTGGGAAGGCCTCGGCGACGCCATGCGCCTGCTGTCGGACAACGACAGCCTGCGCTGCATCGTGCTGCGCGGCGCCGGCGGCAAGGCCTTCGCCGCGGGTGCCGACATTGCCGAATTCGCCACAGAGCGCGCCAATGTCCGTCAGGCCAAACACTATGGCGACCTGATCCACGCCACCATGCAATCGGTGGCGCAATGCAAACATCCCACGGTGGCACTGGTCGAAGGCGCCTGCGTCGGTGGCGGACTTGAAATCGCCGCCATGTGTGACATGCGCATCTGCGGCAGTTCCAGCCGCTTCGGCGTCCCGATCAACAAACTCGGCCTGACCATGGGTTACGGCGAACTCGCCGGCCTGCTGTCGCTGGTCGGACGCGCCGTGGCACTGGAAATCCTGCTGGAAGGCCGCGTCTTCAGCGCCGACGAGGCGTATCACAAACACCTGGTCAACCGCGTCGTCGCCGATGACCTGGTCGAAAGTGAAGCCTATGCCCTGGCGCGGCGCATCGCCGACGGCGCACCACTGGTCGCACGCTGGCACAAGCAGTTCATCGACCGCCTCACCGTAAGCGCTGTCATACCCGCTGAAGAATGGGATACCGGTTTCGCCTGCTTCGACACCGATGATTACCGCACCGGCGTCAAAGCCTTCCTCGACAAAACCAAACCGAAATTCGGAGGCCGCTGATGCGCGCATGGTTTGCGATCCTGCTGAGCGTTGCAAGCCTGCACTGTTTTGCGCAGGCCGATTACGCCCGCGAACAACGCTGGGCCGATGAAATCACCCCCACCATACTGGTTGGCGATCCGGTTCAGCTTGCGTTGCCGGCAGGCCGTAAATTCCTTGGCATCTACACGCCCAACATCAAGGCCCGCGCAGGCGTCATTGTCGTGCACGGACTCGGCGTGCATCCGGACTGGGGCCTGATCAACCCGCTGCGCAGCAAGCTCTCAGAGCAGGATTACGCCACGCTGTCGGTACAAATGCCGGTGCTGGCGAGCGATGCACCCGGCAGCAGCTATCCGCCGACATTTCCGGAAGCAGCCGAACGCATCGCCGTGGCCGTGAAATACCTGCGCGGCAAGGGTTATAAAAAAATCGCCATCGTCTCGCACAGCCTCGGCACGCGCATGACCAATGTTTTCCTCAATCAGGCCGACGCGCCAATGATCGACGCCTGGGTCGCGATCGGACTTTCCGGTGAATACACCAAACCGGAAATGTTCAAAGCGCCGGTGCTCGACCTCTACGGCGAAAAGGACCTGCCCGCGGTCATGGAAGACGCCGCCAAACGCGCCAACGCCATCCGCAACATCCGTGGGTCCGCACAAATCCGCGTACCCGGCGCCGACCATTTTTTTAACGGCATGGATAACGAGCTGCTGCGCAACGTCCGGCTGTTCCTCGACCGCGCAACAAAATAGTCAATAAAAACATATACTTACGGAGCAGGCCATGGCGCAGATTTATACCGAACTTTCAGCGCGGCACAGCGAGTTCATCGCTGCGCAAAAATTGTATTTCGTCGGCACTGCCACCGCCGACAGCCGCATCAACGTCTCGCCCAAAGGCATGGATTCGCTGCGCGTGATTGACCCGCAGCGCGTGGTCTGGCTCAACGTCACCGGCAGCGGCAACGAAACCTCCGCACACGTACAGGCCGACGCACGAATGACCATCATGTTCTGCGCCTTCGACGGCGCGCCGCTGATCCTGCGGCTGTATGGCAAGGCGCGCGTCGTACATTTCAATGATCCGGACTGGGCCGGCCTGTATGCGCGCTTCAATCCATTGCCCGGCGCGCGACAGATTTTTGACCTCGCCATCGACCGTGTGCAGACGTCCTGCGGCATGGGTGTCCCGCTGTACGACTACAACGCCGAACGCGGACAGCTTGAAGCGTGGGCTGAGAAAAAAGGCGAGACCGGATTGCACGAGTACTGGGCGCTGAAAAACCAGGCCAGCATCGACGGACTGCCCACGCACATCGTCGACCGCAACGGTTGAGGGGCTAAAATCACGGATTCACACCATCACGGAATCCGCATGACCATCGACCATAGTTCCGTCACCCTCACCGGCGGCCAGTTCCAGTGGGACGACCCGCTGCTGATCGAAGCGCAACTCACTGACGAAGAACGCATGATCCGCGACACCGCGCGCCAGTATGCGCAGGAAAAACTCGCACCGCGCATCCGCGACTGGAACCGCAACGAAACCTTTGACCGTGAAGTCATGCGCGAGATGGGCGCGCTGGGTTTCCTTGGCGCGCCGCTGGAAGGGTACGGCTGCGCCGGCATCGGCTACGTTGCCTATGGCCTGATCATGCGCGAACTCGAACGCGTTGATACCGCCTTCCGCTCGGCGGTTGGCGTGCAAGGTGGCTTGGCGATGACCCCCATCTACGCCTACGGCACTGAAGAACAGCGCCAGAAGTATCTGCCGAAAATGGTTACCGGCGAACTGCTCGGCTGTTTCGGCTTGACCGAACCCAATCACGGCTCCGACCCCGGCAGCATGCTCAGCCGCGCGCGCAAGGCCGACGGCGGCTACCGGCTCAGCGGCAACAAAATCTGGATCACCCACGCGCCCATCGCCGACATCATGGTGGTATGGGCCAAGGACGACGAGGGCGTGATCCGCGGCTTCATTCTCGAGCGCGGCATGGAAGGCCTGTCGACGCGCAAGATCGAAGGCAAATTCTCGGTGCGCGCCTCGCCCACCGGTGAAATCATCATGGACAACGTTTTTGTGCCCGAAGCCAACCTGCTGCCCAACGTGTCAGGCCTGAAGGGGCCGTTCGGCTGCCTCAATAACGCACGTTTTGTCATCTGCTGGGGCGCACTCGGCGCCGCTGAAGCGTGCTGGCACACCGCGCGCCAGTACACGCTGGACCGCAAACAGTTCGGCAAACCACTGGCGGCCAACCAGCTGATCCAGAAAAAACTCGCCGACATGCAATCCGAGATCGCTCTCGGCCTGCTCGCCTGCCTGCATGTCAGCCGCCTGCGCGACCAGGGCCTGGCCACGCCGGAAATGGTGTCGCTGCTCAAACGCAACTCCACCGGCAAGGCGCTCGACATCGCCCGCGCCGCGCGCGACATGCTCGGCGGCAACGGCATCTCCGACGAATACCCGGTGATCCGCCACATGCTCAACCTCGAAACCGTCAACACGCTGGAAGGCACCCACGACATCCATGCGCTGGTGCTGGGCCGCGCGCAGACGGGTCTATCTGCATTCAATTAAACAGCCCCGGCGTTCTGGTGTCGGCGGTGCTTCGCCGGCAGACAAAAATGGCGTGCTTTGCAAGTTATTGATTAGAATAGAACTTCGCAACAATCAACACTGAGGCCACTGTGCTGTTCACGTGGCCTGGAAGGATCTGATTTTGGCTGGCGTCACCGGGGTTTATCGCAGTGAAAAATATGTGGTGGTCGAACGTCACCGCCACCATTTTCCCCAGCAATGCATCTGGTGCAGCAATGCCCTGGGTGAAAGCGAAATGCCGCAATCGCCGGACAAGGACGGCGACATCAAACCACCGATGTGCCGCAAGTGCACGGCCACCCGCAACCGCCTGCCCAAGACGGTGGGCATTTTCGGCATTGTCACCATTGTCGCGGCGCCGCTGGTGTATCCCGGCATGGGTGTCATGGTCGCCGGCGCATTACTGCTGACCGGCTTCATCGACCTGGCCGTGGCATGGCGGCTGCACGTTGCAGCCAGCGGATTCAGCGCCGTACGGTCAGACGAACAGTATGTGTGGATTCGCAGCGCACACAGCAACTTCCTCGCGGCGCTGCCACAGTGGAATGGCATGAAACTGGGCGATATGGTCGCTCACGACCGCTGACCTTGCGGGCCGACTGGTGGCGGCATCCCTGAAAAGCCAGTACGGCCCGGAAATACCGGCGCGCATTGCCGACATGATCACGCGCGTGCATGCACCCTTTCCCAAACGCGCGTTCCTGCGCGACGCACTGGCCGGTTACGAGGCGCTTGAACTGATGCCGCGCGGCCGCCACATCGCCCGCGCATTGCGCACCCACCTGCCGCAGGATGTACCCGCTGCGCTGGACATCCTGATTGCGTCGATCGATCCGCCGCGCAGCACCAACGAAGGCTCGGGCCTCGCGCCCTTCCTCTATCTGCCGCACACCGTTTATGTCGCCGACTATGCGCTCGATCACTTTGACGCCGCGATGCGCGCACAACACGCGCTGACCCAGCGCTTCACTGCCGAATTCAGCATCCGCCCCTTCATCGAGAAATACCCGGCGCGTACGCTGGCGCAATTGCGCCAATGGACCAATGACCCGAGCCCGCATGTGCGGCGACTGGTGTCCGAAGGCACACGGCCGCGCCTGCCGTGGGCCTCGCGGCTGCGCGCGCTGCAACGCGATCCGCATCCCGCTCTTGAACTGCTGGAGCTGCTGAAGGACGATCCTGAACTGTATGTGCGCCGCTCGGTTGCCAACCACCTGAATGACATCGGCAAGGACCATCCCGAATTGCTTGCCGCCACGGCGCGCAACTGGCTCAAAAACGCCAGCCCGGAACGTACGTGGATCGTGCGCCATGCCTTGCGATCAGCGATCAAACGCGGCGATGCCGGCGCGCTGGCCGTTTCGGGCTTCGGATCAAAGGCGGAAGTTACTGTGCGCAGCAAAAGCATCGCGCCGCAACGCCCGCGTATCGGCGGCGCCGTGACCATCACATTTGAACTGGTCAACAAACTGGCGCGCAAACAGCGCGTACTCGCCGATCTGCGGGTGCACTATATGAAGGCCAACGGCAAAACCGCGCCCAAAGTATTCAAGCTCAAGAGCATCGAACTGGCCGCCAGGGCCGCTCTGCGCTTCGAGAAAAAACTGGCGCTGGCCGACCTCACCACGCGCCGGCATTACCCCGGCACACATCCGGTCGAAGTACTGCTGAACGGACGCGCCGTTTTGATCGGCAGCTTCGAACTGGCCAAAAGCGCACGTTAAGCGCAACACCTTCAAGCCGGCGGTGGCACGACCTTTGTACGGCGGCGCAACCACCATTTCAGCGACTGGCTCGACGCCCAGGTCAGCACCACCGCGGGGATCAGCGCCAGCAGCAACGACGTCGGCCCCCAGATGCGGAAATTCACCGGCGTAATGGTCGTACCGTCAGTGATGTATGTCGAATACAAAACATAGTCATCATTGTTCACCGTGACCGCCACCTTCGTCCGGCCATCCGTTTCGGGCGTCGTGTTGAACTGTACCTTCGGCTCGAAATCGCCTACCTTGGGCAACGCAAACTCGCCAGCCGGTTCCGGCAACTTGAAGCGTTGTGCCGGCGGCAGCTCGCGCAGTCGCGCCCATAACATCAACTGGTATTTGGCGCCCGGTTCTGCTTCATCCGGCTTCTGCGGCACGGCCACGATTGAAAACAGCCGGTTCGGTTCGCCTTCTCCGGTATACCGTTCTGCCATGACATAAGTGATCACCTTCGACAGCACGTTCATCAACACCAGAAACAACACCAGTTGCAACATCAACCGGCCGCTACGGATCAGAAAAGGCATGTGACTCCACGGAACAAGGTAAACATCGCGATAATGTAATGCTTCCACGCCTGCAGCGACACTAAAAGACAGCCTTTCTCATTTGCGCGTACACTGCGGAGACGCGGTTGACCCCGCTGTCCCTGCTGCCAATTCCGGCAGTCCCGACTTCACCGCGAGCGCCCTGTGCCTGGTTACGAAGTCGAGACGGTCATCCATCAAATCGGCGGCAGCGATTTCAGCATCCGCGCCTTGCTCAACCGCCAGCAGTTTTCCGACCCCGACGGCAGCGCAGAACGCGCCGGCGTATCGCCCGCCGCGTGGCCGCTGTTCGGTGTGGTGTGGCCTGCGGGCCTCGCCCTTGCCGGGGAAATGAGCCACTTCCCCATCGCCGGCAAAAGCATCCTTGAACTCGGCTGCGGCATCGCGCTCTCCAGCCTGGTGCTGGCCCGGCGCGGCGCCGACATAACCGCCTGCGACCATCATCCGCTGGCCGAAGCCTTCCTGCAGCACAACGTTGCACTGAATGCACTGCCGGCATTGCCGTTTCGTACCGCACCGTGGCTGGGGCCGAATCCGCTGCTCGGCCGTTACGACCTGATCCTCGGCAGCGACCTGCTGTATGAACGCGACCACGCGGCGTTGCTGGCTGGCTTCATTGATCTGCACGCCAATCCGACAGCTCAGGTGCTGATCGCCGATCCGGGTCGCGGTTATGTCAGTCCGTTCAGCGTGCTGATGACGGCGCTGGGTTATGTGCGCAGTGCGAGTGTCATGCCGATGGCGAATTCGATCGGCATGCCGGATTCACGCGGCCGCCTGTTCAGCTACACGCGAAACAACTGACCGCAACGCGCTTTCAGCCGCCGGTCAGCAAAACGTCGTGAATATCGACACGTTCGTCTTTGCCGACACTGACCACGGTGACTTCGCCGCTACGGGTATAGGTCATCGGGTCCGGCGAATCCGTGGCGACCGGCTGCAGCTTGACGAACAGAATGCTGCGTTTGCTGCCGTCGGGCCATTGCACTTCCGCAGTGGCTGTGCCGTCAAAACCGCGGCGGATCACATAAACATCGCAATGGCGCACCTGCGGACTGCTCGGCCGTGCACAACCGGTATTGGCTGATGCATGAAACGGCGTGCCACGAATCACCGCGTCCTTGCCCGAAGAAGTCGGCGGCAACGCCTTGCCTTCCAGTGCGATGTTCAGCGTGTAGTTGCTGGCTTCGTTGCGGCGTGCCGCGGCGCGCATCAGATACACCCGCACCACAAACTCTCCGTCGGTGGGGAGAATGCGCTTGAACTGGTTGCCGGACGTGCTTCCGATGAACATCGCGGTGCCGCTGCTGCCCGGCGGTAGGATATTGAAATAATTCTGCAGATTGCTCGCTTTCAATGTCACCGCCAGCGTCTGGTTTGCACCGCCACGTACCCGGTAATCAACGTATTGATCACCCTTCAGTTCACCGCTGATGGCGACCGTGTTTGCCCCTTTGGCAAATTGCACCGTTTCAACACGGTTGCCCGGAGTCGCGGTCGCCGCTGCAACCGCCATCGCCGCACCCGCCATTAGCAACGTGCCTGCATACCGCAATGCCGCCAAACCCCATACCTGCCTGCTTCTGCTCATTCCTGATTTCCCGAAAAATGCATCTGTATTTGCCAGTTTTGAATGATACCGCGTTGCAAACAACCGGCACCGCTGTGAAATTCCAGGGTCGCTATAATGAATCGCTAATAAAACAAACGGTTTCAAAACCGATTCCAAGGGAGAGGTTCATGACACGCCTGCTTTTGCTCGCCGCCGCATTGCTCGCCAGCGCCAGCGCGTTCGCGCAGAATTTTCCGACACGGCCGATCCGTATCGTTGTGCCTTTTGCGGCCGGCGGTCCGGCCGACATCACTGCGCGCAACATCGGTCCGCGCATGACCGAACTGCTCGGCCAACCCATCGTCGTCGACAACCGCGGCGGCGCCAACGGCACTATCGGCGCTGATACGATGATCCGCTCACCCGCCGATGGCCACACGCTGCTGATGACCACCGCCAGCGTGACCTCGATCAATATGGTGACCTACGGCAAACCGCCCTACGACACGCTTCGCGACATGCTGCCGCTGTCGCCGGTGATGACCACCGGCAGCCTGATCGTCGTGCATCCGTCGCTGCCGGTTAAAGGTCTGAAGGAATTCGTCGCGCTCGCCAAATCGCGGCCCAACCAGATCGCTTTCGGTTCCGCCGGCACCGGCGGCACGCTGCACCTCGGCCTCGAAATGCTGATGAGCGAAGCCAACATCAAGATCACCCACGTTGTTTACAAAGGCGCGGGTCCCGCAACCATCGACGTCGTTTCCGGCCAGATCCAGGGCATGTTCGTCGACCTGCCGGTGATCTCCCCTTATGTGAAGGCCGGCCGCGTCAAAGCCATCGCAGTTGCCGCCGCGCAGCGTTCGCCGCATTTCCCCGACATCCCCTCGACCAAGGAACAGGGCTTCGAAAACGTCAACATGCTCAACTACTACGGCCTGCTCACCCAGGCCAAGGTGCCGCGCGACATCGCCAACAAACTGCATGACGCGATCATCAAGACCGTCAACACCCCTGCGGTGCGCGAACGCCTGCTGTCGGTCGGCGCCGATCCGCTGACGATGAGCATCGAGGAGTTCACCGACTACATCCGCACTGATATCGAAAAGTGGCGCAAGGTGGTCAAGGCGGCGAACATCCAGATTGACCGCTGAACCGGGGCGAACAACATACACGCCTGTCAGGCATCTCCTGTGCAGTTGCAGCGAAACCGGTTGCCAGCGCTGATCGAAGCATTTAAAAGCAAGCGATGAATCTCAATCAGATCAGGTTGGCGCTTAACCGGTGGTTCAGGCGCTTTTTCTACAATCACATTTATTACAGCAACTGGCTGTCCGGGGATCTGCACTTCTTTAACCTGGGCGTGGCGCCGATCGACTCCGGCATTATCTCGACTCTGCCGTTCCCGGATGAACAACATCAGGCGCAGGTTTACGTGGAAGCGATCAAGGCCTTCAGGCGACACAGCGCCAATCCTTCACCGGCCCGTGTGCTTGAGGTGTCAACCGGACTGGGTGGCGGACTGCGCGTGCTGGCGCAGTATTTTCCCGCGGCTGCGATTTTTGGTCTGGACTACGTACGCGCATCCATCCTTCGCTCCAGGCGCACGCTGCCAGAAGCCGCACTCACCGTCGCCAACGCGCAGGCTGCGCCCTTCAAAGACCGCAGCTTTGCACTGATCGTCAATGTCGAATCCTTACATGCCATCGATGCGGAGCGTTTTTTCTCCGAGGCCAGACGGCTGCTCACTGAAGACGGTCTGCTGATCATCATCGATTTCCGCAAAGCCCCTGTTGAGGGTCTGAAACACTGGATCACCGGACAGACCAACGCTTCTGGAATGAGCATCGTCGAATTCCTCGACCTCACCCGAAACGCCATTGCCTCAGCCCGTTCCGATGCGCCGCGGCGCGACCGACTGCTCAAACGTATTCCGTGGCCATTCAGAAAACTGGCCCATGAAATGACGGCGGGTGAAGGCTCTGAACTGCTGAAGCAGTACCTTAATGGTGAAAAAACCTATTTCCTCTGCGCAATAAAAAGAGCCGGCTGATCTCTGCGGTCTTTTTATCGCGGCCCAACTAACTTTCCACATCAACGTTTACCGCAAGGAGAACCCCCATGTCCGATTCCGCGCTGCCCATCCCCCGCATCCACGCCGCCATGCAGGCGATGACCGACAAAGCCCTGCAAACGCCGGACGATATCGTCGCCATCGCCATTGTCGACAGCACCGGCAACCTGCTCGCCTACTCACAGACCGGCCACCTGCGGCTGTTCAGCCGCCGCCACGCCATCCGCAAGGCGTACACCTCCGCGGTCATGGGTGCCGATACCGGAACCAACGGCCAGAAGCTGAAGGAACAGGGCCGCAGCATCAGTGAGATGGGCGACCTTCAGCTCACGGGAATGCAGGGCGGGCTGGTCATCAAAAAAGACGGTGTGCTGCTCGGCGGCATCGGTGTCGGCGGTTACAACGGCGGCCATCTCGATGAAGCCCTGGCGAAGGTTGGCCTGGAAGTATTGATGCGCTGACGGAAACCATCATGCCCCTGCATCCCGCACGCATCGAAACCTTCCTGCTCGAAGCGCCGATCGCCAACCCGGTACGCAATTCCTTCCGTACGCTCACCGCGCGACCGGCACTGCTGCTGCGGGTCACCGATAACGACGGCGCGTTTGGCTGGGGTGAAGTCTGGTGCAACTATCCGCCGGGCGGTGCGGCGCATCGCGCGCGCCTGCTCAATGAGGTGGTGGCGCCGCTGATCATCGGGCGCAGTTTCGCTGATCCGGCTGCTGCTTTTGACAATCTGGAGCAGGCCACCCGGGTACCCGCCATTCAATGCGGTGAGCCCGGCCCCTTCGCGCAGGTGGTCGCCGGCATCGACATTGCGTTATGGGATCTTGCCGCACGACGCGCCGGAATCCCGCTGTGGCGTCAACTCGGCGGCAGCGGATCCGTGCGCGTCTACGCCAGCGGGCTCGGCCCCGACCACCCGGAAAACCTCGCCGCACAAAAACTGGAAGAAGGTTATCGCGCGGTCAAAGTCAAAGTCGGCTTCGATGCCG
>CAZHFZ010000035.1:0-1858 GCA_964531455.1 uncultured Bordetella sp. | reverse complement strand
TCCGGCGCCCTCGCCGTGATCCAGCCCGATATCGGCAAATGGGGCGGATTCTCCGGATGCCTGAAGCTCGCGTCGATTGCGAAAAAAGCCGGCGTGCGTTTTTGCCCGCACTGGCTGGGCGGCGGCATCGGCCTGCTCGCCTCGCTGAATCTGCTGTCCGCTGTGGATGCGCAGGGCTGGGGTGAAGTCGACGCCAATCCGAATCCGTTGCGTGAATCGCTGCTGCCGCCGGAATTCAAAGTCCGCGATGGCCGCGTGCAACTGGGTGAAAATCCCGGCCTCGGTCATGAACCGGACCCCGAAGTGCTGCAACGATTCAGTGTTGCCCGCTAATCACCAAGCCCCCTGCAGCAGAACATCAGTTGGCTTTAACGCCCGATGCCTTTACGACATTGCCCCACTTGATGATTTCCTGTTTGAGGTAAGTCGCAAACTCGTCGGACGTACTGCTCAACGGCATCAGCCCGTCTTCAAACTTCTCGCGGGTTTCCGGCGCGGCCATCGCTTTGCCCACGGCCTGATGCAGACGGGTCATTATCGCTGCCGGCGTCCCTGCCGGCGCCAGCACGCCATACCACGCTGAAAACTCAAAACCCGGAAGCCCGCTTTCCGCCACCGTCGGCAACTGCGGCGTCGCCCCCAGCCGTTTGGCACTGGTCACGCCCAGCGCACGTACTCGCCCGGATGTGGCATGGGGCATTCCGAGTGACAGCGTGGCAATCATCATCTGTACCTGCCCGCCCATCAGATCGGTAAACGCAGGACCCGCGCCTTTATACGGCACATGCAGAATATTGACCTGCGCCTGCTGCTTGAACAGCTCAGCCCCCATGAACGGGCCGCTCCCAGCGCCGCCGGAACTGTAGGCTATCTGCCCCGGATTCTTTTTCGCCAGCGCAATGAGCTGGGCAACCGTTTTCACCGGCAATGAAGGATGTACTGCAAACAGGAAGGGCTGTTCTGCCACCAGGCTGATCGGTGCGAAATCCTTGAGCGTGTCGTACGGCAGCTTGTTGTAATACGTCGCGTTGAACGCGAGGCTGCTGTGCGTCAGCAGCAGCGTGTAACCATCGGCCGGTGATTTCGCGACGGCAGCCGTCCCGATGGTGGTACCCGCACCGCCACGGTTATCCACAATAAACTGCTGGCCCAGCTGTGATGACAGGTTCTGCGCGAGCAGGCGCCCGATCAGGTCGGTGCCGCCACCCGGCGCAGTCGGCACGACAATGCGCACCGGTTTGACCGGATAGTTCTGTGCCTGCACCACGGGCGCGGTCATCGCCGCAGCGCTGATCGCCCAAAATGTCAGACACAGCAGTTTCTGTTTGCGCATTGCCATTCCTCCTTATGATTAAAACCAGTCTTTATTTTTGTAACACCGTGTTCGAGCAGACAAGCGCCGTAGTTAATCGCGCCAGCCGTGCGCCACCCGCACCGCCAGCACGTCACCCCGCGCGCATTCCTGATCACCGGCATACAGTGAACAGCTGATGCGCGTTTTTTTCGGGCCGGATTCAACGACTTTCGCACGCAGCGTCAGCGCTTGATCAAGCGGCGTCGGTTTCAGGAAATCCACTTTCATCGAAGCCGTCGCATACCAGAACTGCGGATCGGAACCGATGGCGCGGCCTTCGCGGCGGTAGGCGTCGGCAAAGGCGGTGCAGATGCAGTGGCAGTCGATCACCGTACCGATGATGCCGCCGTTGAGCACATTCACCGGCCCGGCCATATGGAAGGGTTTCGGCGTGAAGGTGGAGACCGCTTCTTCACCGTCCCAGTAACTTTTGATGCGCAGGCCCTGCGCGTTATGCGGCCCGCAGCCGAAACAGTGGTTGTCGGGGATCAGGTCCTGAAACGC
>CAZHFZ010000034.1:0-40051 GCA_964531455.1 uncultured Bordetella sp. | reverse complement strand
TGCTGCCGCTACGCGATACCGCACATGATCAAGGCCGGCGGCGGCTCGATCATCAACTTCGGTTCGCACCTCGGCACCAAGGGTACGGAGAAACCGGCTTACGCGGCTGCAAAGGGCGGCATCATGTCCTTCACCAAGACGCTGGCCGCGCAGTATGCCGATTACGGTATCCGCGCCAATGCCATCGCGCCGGCAATCGTGCGCACCGAGCGTTCAATCAAGCGCTGGGAAAACAAGGAATGGCTGCTCGCGGACAATCCGACGCCGGCGGCGCGTGCGCGCATCGCCATGCAGAAGCTGTATCCGTTTTCGGTGGGTGAGCCCGAACACATCGCGGCGATTGCGGTATTCCTCGGCTCCGATGAATCGCGCATGATTACCGGCACCACGATTACCGCCGACGGCGGACGCTCGTCGTATCTGAAGGTGGCGGTGGACTGAATGCTGGACACGGCGCGGGCCCGTTTGCCCGTAAGGTTAGGAGGGGATAATGATGAAAATATCAATAAAAACAAATATTTATGCGGTGCTTCTGAACGCGGTGCTGGTTGCGGCCTGCGGTGTCGGCGTCAGTGATGTGCTAGCGCAGGCCTATCCCAACAAGACCATACGCATGGTCGTTCCGATCGGCGCCGGTGGTGGTACCGACACCATGGCGCGGCTAATTGCGCAACGCCTGAGCGAGCAGATGGGCGTCACCATTTTCATCGACAACCGCCCCGGTGCGGGTACAGTGATCGGCACCGAACATTTTTCGAAGACGCCGCCTGACGGCTACACCTTGATGACAGTGGCGCCGGAATTTTCGATCCAGCCCAGTCTGCGCAAAGTGCCGTATGACCCGATCAAGGATTTCAGTTTCATCACCCAGCTCACTTCGGGCCAGTACTTCCTGACCACACATCCGACAGTGCCGGTGAAGACGCCGCAGCAGTTTCTTGCATTGGCGAAGTCGCGGCCCGGACAGATTGCCTTCGGTTCTTCCGGCAACGGCAGCGCCAATCATCTGGCGGGGGTGCTGTTCCAGCACATGACCGGAACGAAGATGATCCATGTGCCATACAAGAGCGCCGGTGCCGCAGGGGCGTCGTTGATCGGCGGTGAGATCGATTTCATGTTCAGCAATGTGGCTTCCGCGATTGCCCACGTGCGTTCGGGCCGCATCCGCGCAATTGCCGCCACCGGCGAAAAGCGTTCACCTGTCGCCCCCGATGTGCCGACGATCAATGAGGCCGCGGTCAAAGGTTTCGTGGTCACGGGCTTTTACATCATGATGGCCCCTGCCGGGACGCCGCGCGACATCATCAACAAGCTCAATGCCGAATCGGTGAAGGCGCTGCAATCACCGCAGTTCAAGGAGCGTCTCGCAGCGCTGGGTCTGGAACCCGTCGGCAACTCACCGGAGGCGGCGACGGCTTTCATTCAGTCGGAGATCACCAAATGGGCGCCTGTGGTCAAGGTGGCCGGCGCTACGGCGGACTAAGCACGCATGAGCGCAGCCATTCCCGCAACGCTGCGCCTGGCGCAGTTCGCGACTGATACATCCGCAGCGCAGATTCCCGACGCTGTGATGCATCAGGGCAAACGCTGTGTGATCAACATGCTGGCGGTTGCGTTGCACGCGACGCAGGATCCGGCCTTGCAGATGGTGCTCAACGTGTTTCAGGCCGAAGGCGCGGCGAAACGCGCGTCCGTGCTCGGTGCCGGAGTACGCACCAGCCTGCAGAACGCCGCATTCGCCAACGGGCTTCTGGCCCACCTCGACGACTACGACGACACGTTTTTTCCGACGGTGCTGCATCCCTCGGCGCCGACGATCCCTGTCGCGCTGGCGCTGGCTGAACACGGACATCGCAGCGGGCGCGATTTTCTCGTGGCCGGCGTGCTCGGGCTTGAAGCCACCTGTCGCGTCGCGCTCGCCATCCAGAACATGCGCCACGGCGCGGTCTGGCACATGACCGGTACCGCGGGCGTGTTCGGCGGTGCTGCGGCCGCGGGTCGCCTGCTCGGCATGAATGCACAGCAGATGGCTGTCACGCTGGGGCTCGCGGGCACCCAGGCCTCGGGCCTGCGCGAAACCTTCGGTACGATGACCAAGGCTTTTCATCCCGCCCGTGCCGCGCAGTCCGGGCTGCTCGCCGCGCTGTTGGTGCAGCAGGGCTTTACCAGCGCCGGCACCATTCTCGAAGGCCGTCATGGATTTGCTGCGGCCTTCGCGCCCGGCGACACGGATTTCAATTCGATTTCCGCCGGTCTCGGTGAGGAGTGGCAGGTGATGAACAACGCACCCAAACCCTATGCCTCGGCGATCCTCAGTCATCCGCTGGTCGACGCGATGCTGGAATTGCGCCGCCGTCCGGGCGTCTCGCCCGAGCACATCACGCGCATTCATGCGCGCGTGAACCCGCTGGCGATCAAACTCGAGAGTCGCCCCGAACCGGCGACCGGTCTGGAAGGGCGCCTGTCATTCCAGCACGCGATGACTGCCGCGCTGGTCGATGGCGATTGCCTTCCGGCGCAGTTCACCGATGGGCGCGTACATGACCCGGTGGTTGCGGGATTACGTCGCAGGATCGAAGTGGAAGGCGATGCCGCCATTGCGCAGGATCAGTGCGAAGTAACGCTGACGATGACCGACGGCACCGTGCAATCCGTGAAAGTCGCGCATGCGACCGGCAGCCCTGACAATCCGGTCACTGATGCGCAACTCAATGCGAAATTTCTCGGACTCGCCGGCAGCGTGCTGCCGAAAGCGCGGGCCCGCCGTCTGCTCGACACGCTCTGGAGCCTGGAGCAGGTAGAGGATGTGGCGGTCGTGGTTGAGTCATGCCGTTTGCCGGCGCGCCGCAGTTCTGTTCAGCATGCCAAAAAACGTATGGCCGCATAACTCAACAGTATTGTGGGTTATGGTGGTATTCATTAAATTCTGTCGTTGCCCGAACAACCTTTAGATACGGGCGCGCAGCAACCTGGGGACAGACACAGTGGGCAGACTCGAAGGCAAAGTGGTATTCCTGACCGGCGCCGGCGCCGGCATCGCCAAGGCGACCGCAAAAATGTGCGTGCGCGAGGGTGCGGGCGTGGCGATCTGCGAGCTTAACCGCGAGGCAGGCGAACGCGCCGAGCGCGAAATCCGCGAAGCCGGCGGCAACGCACTGTTCGTTCACACCGACGTGACCCAGGACGAAAGCGTACGCGACGCCATCGCCGCCACGGTCAAACACTTCGGCAAACTCGACGTGTTGTTCAACTGCGCCGGCGGCTCATCGCAGGATGATCGCCCGGTGCATGAAATGGATCTCGACGTCTGGCACAAGACCGTGGCGCTGAACCTGCTGCACCCCTTCCTGACCTGTCGCCACGGCATCCCGCACATGATCAAGGCCGGCGGCGGCTCCATCGTCAATGTCACCTCGCATCTCGGCCTGGTGGGTTCGCTGAAACCGGCCTATGCCGCGACCAAGGGTGGCATCATCTCGTTCACCAAAACACTGGCGGCTCAATATTTTCAATACGGCATCCGTGCCAACGCCGTTGCGCCGGGCTCGGTCCGCACCGAACGCCAGATCGCGCGTTACGAGAACAAGGATTTTGTCGAGAAGCCGAGCGCCGCATCGCGCGAGCGCGAGGTGTTCCAGAAACTGTATCCGTTTTCGAAAGGCGAGCCGGAAGACATCGCCGCAATTGCGGTATTCCTCGCTTCCGATGAATCACGCATGCTGACCGGTACCACCATTGCCGCCGATGGCGGCCGTTCGAGTTATCTGAAGGTTTACGCGGGCGAAGAATAAAAAGGGTCTTCGAAAACTTCATCAGTTTCCGGGACGGTCTCGGCATCACCATCGGCAATAATCTGTTCAAGACCAAGCGCTGCTGCCGGCGCGTATCGACTGGTTCGCATGAACCAGACGCCGCAAACAAAACGGGGACCGAAGTCCCCGTTTTTTTCTGTTGCTGAGCCGGTTCAGGCGGCCGTTTGCTTGCGCCGACGCGCGAAACCAAGCAGGCCCAGACCCATGAAAAAGCTGATTTTCCTTCCTGTTCATTGATGAAACGAACAGGGCTGGCGCATGTCAATATGATGCGCGCAGCCTGCCGGGTGAACGGCACTGACACAACGCCAAGAACAACGATATTGACGACATGACAACGCATACGATTTCCGCAATGCTCATTGCCGTGCTGCTGCTGGCCGCCACGCCGGTCCGCGCCGCGCCCGACCTCAGCGCCGAGCAGGCGCTGGCTGCAGCCAAAGCCGGCAAAGTCCGGCTTATCGACATCCGAACCGCGCAGGAATGGCGGCGCACCGGTGTTGCCCCCGGCGCCGACCGTGTTGATTACTACCGCGGCCCGCAGAGCCTGCTGCAATCGGTGACGCAGATGGTTGGCGGCGACAAGAACAAACCCATTGCACTGATCTGCCACAGCGGCAGCCGTACTGGCCACGCACAAAAATTTCTGCAATCGCAGGGCTTTACCCAGGTCTACAACGTCAGGGAAGGCATGGCCGGCAGTGCGGCCGGGCCCGGCTGGATACGTCGTGGACTGCCGGTGGAACCTTGCCTGCAATGTTGACTGCAGCTGCGCTCAGCGCTTCACCGCCAGCACCCCGTCGCCATTCAGTTTCACGCTGAACCCCGCACGCTCCAAGCGCTTGCTGACTTCAGCCGGCACATCGCGTCCGGAAGTCAGTTTGTTCGGCGTGCCGGTGTAATGGAACAGGCGGCCTTTGCGCTTCAATACGCGCGAGAGATGGTCGTAAAACACCTGCGAATACAGCTCACCGGCAATGCCGAAACGTGGCGGGTCGTGCAGGACCGCATCGAATGACGCATCGGACAGTTGCGCGATTTCAATCGCAATGTCGCTGTTGCTCAGCGTGAGGCTCGTGCCGGGCTGTGGCGACCACGGATTCAGGCTGCGCAGCCAGATCACATCGGGATTTTTTTCATACGACTGCACCAGACGGGCTTTGCCCTGCACACACCACGCGGCGAAGTAACCGAGCCCGCCGCAGGTATCCAGTATGGTTTTGCCGCGCGGCTCGATCAGGCCCACCTTGCGTTCGGCATCGGCATAAGGCGAGACCTGTGCCGTGGGCAGCATCTTGATGCCGTCGATCTCGAAGGTTGGCGCGCCCCACTCGGTGGGTACCAGCTTGATCAGTGAATGGCCGAACCGCGCCACGGGTTCGAAGGCATCACCGGTCCAGTAATAAATCGTGCGGTCCTTGCAGACCTCCAGGTAGGGATAGGCCCGGCCCTGCCATGACCAGTGTTCCGCAGCGATCTCCACCACTGACTGCGAAAGCCCGAGGTCGAGCGAACAGGTGACCGTTGTCACCCCGCTGCCGACAGCGGCATGCAGGGCATCGTGGACGGGGAGCGTGAGCAGGGGTGTATTGGGCATTGCGGGCAGCTGCGTCATTCGCGCATGGGAGGTTCCGGCCAGGCTGATGACGTAACCCCCCGATTTTAATGGCAGTTTGCTTCGCGGCGCTGGCCTGATTGCGATCCATTACGGCTTTGAGGGTTATCAGAAAAAGCCTTCGCGATAGATTTTTTCGAAGAAAAGCCTTGCAGATGATTGCCCTTTCCCCTGATCAAAGTTAGCGTTACGGCCTGATAAAGCCTCATGCCTCAGGGGGGGTATGAAAAAACGGTTGCAGCTACTGATCGTCGAGCAATCCTGCGCTGACAAGGCCGCGCTTCTGCTCGCTTTGGAGAATCAGGGCTACCGCATCGACGACATCGCTGTTGATACCCCCGCACGCCTGCGTGCCGCCCTTGAAACGCAGCAGTGGGACCTGATCGTCTGCTGCCAGCCCATCCCCGATTTCCCTGCTGCAAGCGCGCTCGCGATCGCCAAGGAAGTGCACCCCGATGTGCCCTTCATCATTGTTTCCGCCGAGAACGACCTCAACCTCGCCGTGGGCCTGATCAAGCTGGGCGCGCAGGATTACATCCGCAACAACGAACTCGTCCGCCTCGGTCCGGTGATCGAACGCGAATTGCGCGATGCCGAAATGAACCGGCTGCAGAAAGTCACCCAGGCGCGGCTGCACGAAAGCCAGGAACTGTTCCGCGCGATTGTCGAAAACGTCGGCGACCTCGTCGCGGTGCTCGACACCAATGGCCGCCGCGTCTACAACAGCCCCTCGTACTGGCCGCTGTTCCGCGAGAAGGACATCCGCCAGGGCTCCAGCTCCTTCCGTGAAATCCATCCCGACGACCGCGAGCGCATCAAGGATATCTTTCGCAAGACCGTGCTCACCGGCATCGGCGAATGCGCCGAGTTCCGCTTTGTGCTCAAGGACGGCAGCATCCGTCACATGGAATCCGACGGCCGCGCCATCCGCGACGCCGAGGGCAACGTCTCGAAAGTGGTGGTGGTGTCGCGGGACATCACCGAACAAAAGCGCCTCGAAGCCGACCTGCGCGAAATGGCCGCCACCGACATGCTCACCGGCCTGCCGAACCGGCGCCACTTCCTCACCCAGCTTGACCAGGAAATGGCGCGTGTCAGCCGTGTCACCGAGCACTACGCCTCGGTGCTGATGATCGACGTTGATCATTTCAAGCAGGTCAACGACACCTTCGGCCATTCCACCGGCGATCACGCCCTGCGCCACCTCGCCAACCTGATGAAACAGTCCCTGCGCAAAATCGACTCGCTGGGGCGTCTGGGTGGAGAAGAATTCGCCGTCATCCTGCCCGGCGCGCCGCTGGCCTCGGCGCAGATATTCGCCGAACGGCTGCGCAAGAAAATCGCCGCGTCACCGATGCCCCACGCCGGCACGGCCATCACGCTGACGGTGAGCATCGGTGTCACCGAAATCAATCCTGATGACAGCAGCGCCGACGACACCCTCGCCCGCGCCGACCGCGCGCAATACCAGGCCAAACAAAAAGGCCGCAACCGCGTCGTCGTAGAAGTCTGAGCGGCGGCAACGCAGCCGGACTTGCATCTGTTTTTCCCCCTGATTTTTGCGATGGCCACGGCAGTGATACGATGAAATCAAAATCGCAAAATAACAATATTGATTCTCGAATCCGGCAGCTTCCAATCCCGATACCGAACTGATCGACAGCGGCGTCAAAGTCGCGCGTCGCGACTGACATGACCGCAGCCCTGACCCCGGCCCGCCGCGCCCGATCACGCAACCTGCTCATACTCGCAGCACTCGCAGTTGCGAGCTGCGCGACGCTCACGCAGGATATGGCGCTTAACGAACAGTACGGTTACGCAAACCCCAAACGGTTTGATGTGCCGGTCGCACCCGCTCCCGGCCAGCCGCGCTGGGCCGACGTCAAACCCGTCCTCGACAACCGCTGCGTGGTCTGCCACGCCTGCTATGACGGCCCTTGCCAACTGAAGCTCACCACATGGGAAGGCGTTGCCCGCGGGTCAAGCCGTCAGTCAGTTTACGACGCCGGTCGCCTTGATGAAGCGCCGATGACGCGGCTGTTCATCGATGCGCAACTGCCCTCTGAATGGCGCGGCAAAGGATTCACGCCCGTACTCAATGAGCGCCCCGCGCCCGAAGCCAATCTCGCGGGCAGCGTGCTCTATCGCAGTCTCGCGCTCAAAAAAGCGCATCCGCTGCCCGAAGGGGCGGTGTTGCCGGCGGCATTGACGCTGGGGCTCGACCGAGACCAGCAATGCCCGCCCGTTGAAGCGTATGCAAAGTTCGAGAAGGACCACCCGCTGTGGGGCATGCCCTATGCACTGCCGGGCCTTGATCAACGTGAGCAGGATGTCATCACCCGCTGGCTCGCCGCCGGGGTGCCGTACGAGGGCGCTGCGCCGCTACCGGCAGGAGTGCAACGGCAAGTGATTGAATGGGAAAAGTTTTTCAACGGCGACACGCTGAAAGAACGGTTGATGAGCCGTTATCTCTACGAACACCTCTACCTCGGCCATCTGCAGTTCGAAGGCGATGCGACCCGTGCGAGCTTCCGCATCGTGCGTTCAGCCACGCCGCCGGGAAAACCCGTCAAGCTCATTGCCTCGCGTCGCCCCTACGATGACCCCGGCGTGGCGCGCGTTTATTACAGGCTGGTGCCCGAACGCGAAACCCCCGTCGGCAAAACCTATATGCCGTATGCGCTGAGCCCGGCGCGCATGGACAAATACCGCGGCTGGTTCCTCAAACCCGCGTTCCATGTCGGTGAACTGCCGTCGTACGACATCAAGCAGGCTTCGAACCCCTTCATCACCTTCCGCGCGCTGCCGCAGGAATCGCGCTACCGCTTCCTGCTCGATGAAGCGCAGTTCTTCATCATGAACTTCATCAAGGGCCCGGTGTGCCGCGGCCAGATTGCGGTGAATGTCATCGAAGACCGTTTCTGGGTGGTGTTTGCCGATCCGGATACCGATGCCCGGGGTGCCAATGCCGAAATCCTTTCGCGCGAAGCGGGCGAACTGACGCTGCCCGGCGCCTACGGCAGTGATGCCGGCATCATCAGGCCCTGGCTCAACTTCGCCGACGAAGAGAAAAAATTCCTGCGCGAGAAAAGCCGCATCCTCGAAAAAGTCATCGACAAACACGGCCCGCTGACGATGTCGGCGATCTGGGACGGCGACGGCCGCAACAGCAACGCCGCGCTGACCATCTTCCGCAACTTCGACAATGCCACCGTGGTCAAGGGCCTCGTCGGCACGCGCCCGAAAACTGCCTGGGTGATGGGGTATCCGCTGTTCGAGCGACTCTATTACCTGCTGGTCACTGGCTACGACGTTTACGGCAACGCCGGGCACCAGCTGAACTCGCGCCTCTACATGGACTTCATGCGCATGGAAGGCGAATTCAATTTCCTGCTTTTCCTGCCCGAGGGCGCGCGCCAGCTGGTGGCCGATTACTGGTATCGCAATGCGCGCGAACAGGTGCAGGACTATGTCTACGGCCGCAACGCCGTGGTCAAGCGCGAGACCGGCATACGCTACCGCAGCAGCGATGCCCAGGGCGAGTTCTATGAAATGCTCAAGACGCGGCTCGCCCCGGTGCTCGACCGCCGTTACGACCTCGCCAGCGTGCCCGACGCCGCACTGCGCCGCGAACTCGAAGCGCTTGCCGTGATGCGCGGGCGCCATCTCTCGCTGCTGCCGGAGATCAGCATTCTGCGTGTGGATGATCCTTCAGGCGCTGCGCGCTGGTTTACGCTGCTGCGCGACACCGCGCATGCCAATGTCAGCCACCTGCTGCGCGAGGAATCCGCACTGCGCCCGGAAGAAAACGGCCTGACTGTGGTGCCGGGTTTCCTCGGTGATTACCCGAACGCGTTTTATCGCGTGCAGCGGGCTGAGCTACCGGCCTTCACCGCGGCCGTGCGCGCGTTGAGTTCGGAAGCGGATTACCGCGCCTTCGCCACGCGTTTCGGCGTGCGCCGCACCAACCCCGCGTTCTGGGCGCACAGCGACGCCGCACACGCAGCCTACCGCCAGACCGCGCCGGCGGAAGCCGCGCTCTTTGATTACAACCGTCTGGAAAATCGCTGAAGCGGACGTTCATGTCCGCCCCGACGCTAGTGTGACCGTTTGTCCTTGTACATCGCCGTATCCGCATCCTTGAGAATCCCGTCGGGGCTGACGTTGTTGCCGTTATAAATCCGGATGCCGATGCTGATGCTGCCTTTGTAGGGGATGCCGTCGAGATCATATTCAACCGCGGTGGAGGCCCGCAACTTGCCGGAAATCAGTTCGGAATGACTGACAGCGCTTTCCCGTGTCGGGCCCAGTCCTTCGAGCAGCACGACGAATTCGTCACCGCCGATGCGCGCGACGGTATCGCTGTCGCGTAATTCGCTCTGCAGCCTGCCGGCGACTTCCTTGAGCAGCTTGTCTCCGGCATCGTGGCTATGGTTGTCATTGAGCAATTTGAACTTGTCGAGGTCGAGAAACAACACGGCAAGATAGGTGTTCTGCCGCCGGCTGACCCGCAGCGCGCGCTCCAAGCGGTCCAGAAGCAGTCGCCGGTTCGGCAATCCGGTGAGGAAGTCATGGGTGGCGGCGTCGCGCAGCTCATTTTCCACGCGCTTGCGCTCGGTCAGGTCAAACAGCTGGATCAGCAGGTGTCGCTGCCCGCTAAGAAACTGCGGCAGGATGCGGTACTCGATCCAGATCGCCTTGCCGAAGCTGGTGACCATGTGGCATTCGCGCTGCTCCGGAGAGTGGAACTTCAGTGCGGCCAGTGCGTCGCCGAGAAGGGTGGTTTTTTTCCAGGACTCCAGCCGGTTGAAGTTCTGCGCGAGCAGTTGCTCGCGGTTGGCGCCCATCAGTGCGGCAAAGGCTTCATTGACCATCACGCACTGGCCGCTGCTGTCGTACACCGCCATCTGCAGCGGCGAGTTGAGCAGCACGGATTCATTGAATTTGAGCGCCTCGGTCAGTTCCTTGGTGCGTTCGGTGACGCGCTGCTCCAGCAGGTCGCGATCGGCCGACAACCGCGTGGCGCTGTCCTGCGCGGACTGTTCGGCGAGCCGCCGGCGGCCGACTTCGGCTGAGAGTTTCAGGTTCCGGTACAGAAACCCCAGCAGGATGAGGAAGGCCGCCGCCAGAACCTGCCAGACCAGCGAGTAATCCACCTGCTGCTTGAATTCGATGACGCCCCATTTCTGATCGATGCGGATGCGTTCCTCTGCGGTCATCGTGGCCAGGCCCTTGTCGAGCAGCCCGGCGACCACCGGCCAGTCCTTGCGCACCGCCATGCCCTGGTTGTGCATGCCGAAGGGTGTCGGCGCCGCCACCACCAGGTTGTGCAACTGGTTCGCGCGGATGAAGTAATTGGAGACCGCCAGATTGCCGATATAGGCGTCGGCCTGCCCGGTGGCAACCTCAAGCAGGGCATCGAGCGACGACTTGACCTCGCGCACCTGAACATCCGGAAAATCCTGGCGGAGCTTGTCGACGATCGCGAACCCCGCTTCCAGCGCGACCACCTTGCCGCTGAGCGCTTCGACGCCGCTGAAATAGGGGCTGTCCCGGCGCGCGTAAATGACCCAGGGTGCCGAGAGAAATGCCCGCGTGAAGGCCAGATACTGTTCCCGGTCAGGGGTGCGGAAGGCCAGCAGCAGCGCGTCATAACGCTTGCGCGGACCGATCACATCATTAAAGCCCGAGGTCCAGTCCTCAGTACTCGGCGCCAGTTCGATACGAACGCCGGCGCGTGCGGCGGCGGTGGTGACGTAATCAATCGCCATGCCCGAGACTTCGGGCTTGTTGAAGTTGTAAGGCGGGTACAGGCCGACGCGGATGCGGACCGTATGGTTTTGCGCGAGCCAGCTGGCTTCTTCCGGTGTCAGTTCTATCGGGGCGGCGGCGTGTGCGGCGGAAAGGCAAATCCACAGGGCGCAACTAAACAGCGCCTTGAAACAGCGCAGGGCATTCTGAGATGTCATGCGCCGAGGATGACTGGCCCCATCGGGACGAACTTTGACCGATATCAATGCCGGCGCAGAAAGGCTGCACCCTTTCCGGCAGGGCCGACGGATTGGGCAGCGCTTATGGCTCCGGCACCAGCAGAGTGCCCCGCTGCAGCCCGCGCAGCGTCCACAGGCACAGCGCCGCGATCACCAGCGTGGCCAGTGCCAGCAAGGGCATCGCCAGCAAGGCAAAGAGCTGGCCCGTCGGCGCCAGCTTCAGCGTGAGTGCGGCAAAGGCTGCCAGCGGAAAACTCAGCGCCCACCACGCCATCGAAAACGGCTGCGCCAGCATCGGCCGCAGCATCTGCGCCGCCCACAGCAGGAAAAACAGCGCGATGCCCCAGCAACCCTGCGCCCACGCCGGCACCGCTTCAAAGCGCAGCAGTGCGAGCCCGATCACCGCAGGCGGCGCCACAGTGATGAAACCCGCCGGCAGCAGGCGCTCCGGCCACATCCCCTGCACGCCGATACGCACAAAAATCAGCGTGAGCACGATGGGCCACAGCAAAGCGCCGACGCCGAACTGCACTGCCGCCCATTCATGCTGGCCCAGCGGAATGCCGGCCAGCGGCGCCAGCACATTGCCCACCACCGGAATGATCAGCACCGGTGTGATGCCCGGCCACTGCAAGCCGCCGATGTTATTGCCCTTCCACCAGCGCGACAGCACCCACACCGTCACCGCGAACTGCAGCAAACAGGCGATCAGCCACAGCGACTCCCACACCACCGAAACGCCCAACAGCGCATGGCCCAGCGTCGCCAGCAGGATCAGTGACACCGTGATTGTCGCGATGAAGGCATGGCGCACCGGATGCAGCAGGTCCGCATGCAAGGCCTCGGGATACAACTGCCCGCGCCGCGAGAACAGCGCCAGCAGCACCAGGAAGACCAGTGCTGCCAACCCGCCGATGCCCAGCGCAACCCATTCCGCGGCAGGGCCCATTTTCGGCACGGCGGCGGCCCAGGCCAGTGCGAGGCCGGCGAGGCCCATCACGGTGGCGAACCATTGGGGGCCGAGGAGTTTTAGCGGGGCGGTTTTGGGGGATTCGGCGGGCATGCGCAGGTTCCGGAAGTCAGCGATGGTCAGACTATTTCATGAATTACAAATACTTAAGACGGAACAGCAGGTTTGCGTAGCAAGAATGACGAGATTCACCTATTCAATAGAAGTTCGCATCATCGAAAAGCAAGATTCCCGAATAATGTAACTTTCGTCCTCAATATTGTGGCTAGGACCTTTTGATTTTAATACGGAGTCCTTTTTGTCTGGCTAATGATGGCGGCATCGTCGAGCTGACATCATTTCCTAACCTTTTCGTTGGTGACGTATTATTCTCGCTCGAACATTTAGAATCCTCCGCCTCACCGAGAGGGTTGATTCATCCATTGAATAACCGCAAAAAAATGATTGAGAGCCCATGATCACTAAAGATACCGCCTACCCTGGCGGGTCGAAATCAAGGGTCAATCGTGCAGGTGATAGCGTCCGCAATGGAACTGCTACAGATCAGGACTTGGCAGTGATTGAGGAATGGCGTGCTGCGCATCGCGGAGTCCTTAATACATTCCAAGCAATTCTGCGCAATCGGACAAGACGTGCCGGGGTAACAGTTGCCCAACGGCATAAGCGCAAACGAACGATCTTTGACAAATTGCAGCGACTTCCCAAGATGCAGTTGTCGAGAATGGACGACGTTGCAGGTTGTCGATTGATTTTCAAAAATATTCGAGATTTATATATTTTCCGCAATAAATTCCACAAGGCTCGATTCAATCATAAACGTCGGAATGAGATCGATAAGTACGACTATATTGATTCGCCAAAGAGAACAGGATATCGAGGTATTCATGATGTATATGAGTACGATGTGCGATCAGACGTAGGTAGGCATTTGGCAGGTTTATATGTCGAAATTCAGTACCGCACGTTGGTTCAACATGCATGGGCTACCGCCGTCGAGTTAATTGGGTTTGTGACTGAAAGTCAGCCTAAGTTTCAGGCTGGTGATAAGCGATATGAGATTGCAATGGCCTTTGCGAGCGAAATTCTCGCTCGATCATTCGAGAAGAGAAAGGGGCCTTATCCAGATATTGATGGTCGAGACTTAGTTAGTGGCTTTATTGCATTAGATGGGGAACTCGGTTTACTTAGGACTTTGCGAGGACTTAATGCTGCTGATAAGGCCGTTACTGAAAATCGAAACACCATTTTAATTTTCTCGCCTTCTGGCGATCTTGAAGTTAAAACATACAGAGATGCTACAGAGGCAATTCAAGCACTTTTTGAGTTGGAAAGGCAGCATCCTGAATATGACATCGTATTGGTAAAGGCGGATACAAGTGATGAAGTTCGGCTTGCATTCAAAAATTACTTCTCTGATGCGCGCGACTTTATTAAGTTGGTGGAAGAAGGATGTGCAAAGCTTTCTGGAGCAAAACAGATTCGTCAGCAAAAACGCTCTACAAAGCGCTAATTGATTCAAATTAGAAGGGGAATATTAATGAAATTAGGCCGCTTCCAACTCCAATCCCGCACCTTCTTCGGCCTCGTTGAAGGCGACCAGGTCGCTGAACTCGACGGTTCACCCTTTGACTCCTACAAGGCCAACGGTAAACGCCATGCGCTGTCGGCCCTCAAAACCCTGATCCCCTGCGAGCCGCGCAATTTCTACTGCGCCGGGCTGAACTACGCCGCGCATATCGAGTGGGGCGCCAAGCGCAAAGGCATCGCACCCAAGTATCCGGAGAAGGCCGACGTCGGTTACCGTTCTTTCAACGCGCTGTGCGCGACCAATGAAACGCTGATCATTCCCGCCGATGCCTCCGACATGGTGCAGTTCGAGGGCGAGCTGGTGGCGGTGGTGGGCACGGCGGCGAAGAACCTGACCGAAGAAAACGCACTGTCCTGCATCCTCGGTTACACGCTGGGCAACGACGTCAGCGAACGCAACTGGCAGAAATCCGACCGCACGCTGTGGCGCGCGAAGAACTGCGATACCTGGAAACCGATGGGCCCCTTCATCACCACGGGCCTCGATCCGATGAACCTCGATGTCGAGATCCACATGAACGGCCAGCGCGTGGCCGGTTACAACACCAGCAAGATGCTGTTCTCGGCACAGCGTTACATCGCCGAGATCACCAAATACATGACGCTGCATCCAGGTGATGTGATCTGGCTGGGCACGGATGATGCGACCGAGCCGAACCTGAAACACGGCGACGTGTGCGAGATCATTCAGAAGGACATCGGCGTGTTGCGGACGCCGGTGGTGCGCGAAGGCGCTTAGAGCCTGAATGCCTGCTGGATGTGGGATGACGTAGTGGGTATTTGTAAGTAATTGATTATATTCAATAAATTATAATAAACCGGATCGAATCCGGCGATCAACGGCCGTTCTTTTTGTTGCAGCAAACGGCTGATACCGTGACGGCTTTCCAGTGGAGGAGTGAATCATGAAGAGCATCGTGAACGGCATCTCGTGTGTGCTGGCGCTGTTGCTGGGTCTGGCCTTGCCTGCGCAGGCCGCGCCGACGCTGGAACAGATCGGCGAGTTCGCGGTGCCTGATGCCAATCAGGGCATTGGCGTGGATGCCGGCCATTTCTACGCCGTCGATAATTACAGCATCGGCAAATACGACAAGCGCAGCGGCAAGCTCGTCAAAAAATGGCAAGGCGTCAAGGGCGGGCCGATCGAGCATCTCGACAGCGCGATGGTGATGGACGGCAAGATTTACGCCGCGCATTCCAATTACCCGAAGTGGCCGATGACCAGTTCGCTGGAAATTTTTGATGCGGAAACCATGCAGCACATCGGCACGCACAGCTTCGGCATCCAGTGGGGCTCGCTGACCTGGGTGGACTGGCATGACGGCCACTGGTGGATGACGTTTGCCAATTACGACCGCCTGCTCGGCCCCGGCAAGACGCCGTACGGCCACAAGGTCAACACGGTGATGGTGAAGTTTTCGAAAGATCTGCGCCCGGTGCAGTCGTGGACCTTGCCCAAGGTCGTCCTCGACAAGTTCGAGGACATGAGCAATTCAGGTGGTTCGTGGGGGCATGATGGTTATCTGTATCTCAGCGGTCATGATCCGGCGGAGATTTACCGCATGCGCCTGCCGAGTGCGGGTTCCACGCTGGAACTGGTCGATGTGATCCCGATGAACATCCGCGGCCAGGGCATTGCCTGGGATCGGTCCGATCCCGGTGTGATCTACGGCATCATTCGGGCGACTGCAGCGGAGCGCAAGGCCGGCGGCTCGCACAAGGTGACGGTGTTCCGGCTCAAGCCCTGAGCGCTGCGGAATCCTTTATTCTTCGTAATTCATTTACATCACGGTGCCATTCGGCGCCGTTTCAACCGGGAACTGCAATCCATGAGCAAGCCTGTCTGTCTGCTGTGGCTGGATGATGTTGATGCGTACAAGCAGGCCCTCGCCGATGCGGGGCTGGCCGAGCGTTTCGAGCTGCATCACGTGAAGCGTGAAGACACGCCGCCGGATGATCTGATTCCCCAGGTGGAGATATTGGCCGGGTGGAAACACGGCAAATTGCTCTCGCGCATGCCCAAGCTGCGCTGGATTCAGGCGATGACGGCCGGCGTTGAAGCGTGGCTGGATGCCCCGGGGCTGCGCGACGATGTGGCGCTGTGCTGTGCGCGCGGCTCGCACCGCCATTCGATGTCGGAAAACATTCTCGGTGCACTGTTTCATCTGACCAAGCCGTACGCGGCAGTGGCGCTCGACCAGAAGCAGAGCCTGTGGAAGCGTCGCCAGTCGACGCTGCTCGCCGGGCAGACGCTGGGCATCCTCGGCCTCGGCGCGATCGGACAGGAACTGGCGCTCAAGGCCTCGGCGCTGGGCATGCGCGTGATCGGCAGCAAACGCGAGCCGGAGCCGCTGGAGGGCGTGGAAGAGGTCTACGCCGGTGATGAAGCCGAGGAAGTGTTACGCCAGTCGGATTTTGTGGTGTTGCTGATGCCGGTGACTGCGGAGACCGAAAACTACATCAACGCGGCGCGTCTTAAAGTCATGAAACCCACGGCCTGGCTGCTTAATTTCGGTCGCGGCCCGCTGATTGTCGATGCTGACCTGATCGCCGCCGTCAAAAACAAAACCATCGCCGGTGCGGTGCTCGATGTGTTCCGGGAAGAGCCGCTGCCGGCGACCGATCCGTTCTGGACCACGGAAAACATCCTTGTGCTGCCGCATATCGGCGGCGGTCATGCCGGCCGCGGTGCGGTGGTTGCGGAGATCTTCGCCGACAATGCGGCGCGTTTCCTTGCCGGCGAATCCTTCGCTACCGGGGTGGACCGGAAGCGCGGTTACTAAAATAGCAGGCGGCACGAGCGTTGTTTCAAGAAAAGGATTCCTGATCATGAAAGAGCTGGTTGTACACGCCGAGCGTGTCGTAGCACTGCTGATTGCACGCAAGCAGACCATCGTGGTGGCCGAGTCATCCGCAGGCGGCCTGATCAGCGCGGCATTGCTTGCGGTGCCCGGTGCATCCGCGTGCATGCGCGGCGGCATTGTGGTTTACACCCGCGAAATGCGCCGTGAAATCCTCGGCCTGCGTGATGATGAGGTGCGCGGCATCACGCCATCGACGGAACAATATGCGCTGCTCAAGGCGCGGCGCGCCCGCGAGCGCTTGAACACCGACTGGGCGCTGTCCGAAACCGGCGCCACCGGCCCCACCGGCAGCCGTTACGGATTTCCGCCGGGCCATGCGTGTTTTGCGGTGGCCGGCGCAGTGGAAGCCGCGCGTACGCTGGAAACGGGCAGCGCCGATCGCGTCGAGAACATGCAGGACTTTGCGGCGGCGGCGATTGATTTTCTGGCGGAAGTCGTGGCGTCGTCGCCGGTCTGACCCGTCATGAACAGCTTGCCGAAATTCGCCAGCACCATCCACGAGGTCGCCGATGCGGCCGAGGCTAACGAACTGTATCAACGCAACGGCTGGACCGATGGTCTGCCGATTGTGGCGCCGACGGAAGAGGCCGTTGCGCGTTTCCTGGCGGCAGCGCAGCTTGATGCATCAATAGTCATTGGCATCGAGCCGGTACGCCGGCGCAGCATCACGGCCGAAAAAATCGCCATCGCCGCGGTGATGGCCGGCTGCCTGCCGGAATACCTGCCGGTGGTGGTCGCCATCGTCAGGGCGATGTGTCAGCCGGAATATGCCTTGCACGGCAGTACCGCAAGCACCGGCGGCAGCGCGCCGTTCATTGTGGTCAACGGGCCGGTGCGTCTCGAGCTGGGCATGAACGCCACCCACAACGTGCTCGCCAATGCCAGTCGCGCCAACGCCACCATCGGTCGCAGCATTCGCCTGATTCTTTTGAATGTGCTCGGCGGGATTCCCGGGCAGCTCGACCGCTCGACGCTGGGGCATCCCGGCAAGTTCACCTTCTGCGTGGCTGAAGACGAGGAAGATTCGCCGTGGCTGCCGTTGTCGGTGGAGCGTGGCGTGCCGGCCGGCGTGTCAGCGGTGACGGCGTTGCAGGTGGAGTCACCGACGCAGATCATGAACGAGTGGACGCACGACCCGCGCGAAATCTGCGATACCTACATCGCGGCGATACGCAGCAATATGTTGTTGTATTCGATCTGGGAAGGCAATTACGCGCTGGTGATCGCCAAACAGCACCGCGAGATTTTCGCTGCCGCGGGCTGGAACAAGCAGAACATCCGCGAGTATGTGTTCGAGAAGGCACGGGTGAAGCGCGGCGAGTGGCGCGGGGTCGGCAAGGCAGCGGTGGCGGGGCGCAAGGATGAAGACAAGGAGTATTGCGCGCTGCGTTCGCCCGCTGACCTGCTGGTGGTGGCCGCAGGCGGGCCGGCGGGCGGATTCGCCGCCATCCTGCCGCCGTGGTACGGCAAAAAATCGCTGGCGGTCACCATGCCGGTCGGCGCATAACCAAACCAGTAACAAGAGGAGAGAACGATGACGCTGAGAGTCCTCAATCCCACCCAGTCCGCGCACGGTGAAGCGCTGCGCATGGCGCCGCCGCTGGCCTCGCTGGAGGGCGCGGTAGTCGGCATGATCGACAACGCGAAAATCGGCACCGAACGGCTGTTTGATTTCATCGAGGAAATCCTCAAAAAGGATTACCGCGTGCGCGAATGCATCCGCCGGCGCAAGCCCGATGCATCGCGTCCGGTGCCGCAGCCGATGCTGATGGAGATGAGCGGGGCCGACGCGATACTGGCCGCAACCGGCGACTGAGGGAGCTGCTCGTCGTGCAGTTTGCACGACGCGATTGAAGCTGAAAGGCTCGGCATCCCGGCGGTGGCGATCATGACCGACCGTTTCGTGGCCACGGCCAAGGCGGTGGCCGGCGTCAACGGTCTGAGTGATTATCCCTTTGCGGTGATCGCCCATCCGCTGGCCAACAACGATGACACTGTGCTGCGCGAGAAGGCGCGTGTTGCGGTTGAGGCCATCGTGCCGCTGCTGATGCAGCGAGCAGCCTAGCGTTTCACCAGTCCGGTCGGCTCGAAGTAGGCGCTTTTTGCGCTGCGTGTCGCCTGGAAGGGCAGGGTTACGGCTTCGCCGATTTCTTCCCGGTCTTTCATCTGCACCACGCGAACGTTGCCGGTCATCTGGTCGCCGCGCACCCGGACATTGAATTCGTGGCGGTAAAGTCCGCTGCCGTCGAGGGTGATGTCGAGTGCGAAACTGAAGTCTTCGCCACTCAGCTTCATGTTGCGGAACACGCCGCGGCGGTCGCCGGCACGCACCACGCCTTCGACTTGCTGGAACTGCTGCTCAAGCACCGCCGCGTAATGGCGTTTCACGCCGCCCACCACAAGGTCCCAGCTCCAGCGGCCTTCCGCATTCGCCGGCACTACCCACAGGTTGATCGGCCCCTGGCGTTCATCCACGGCATCGGGTTTCCAGTTGCCGAGGTCCCAGATGTTGGTGACGACGCGGGTACCGGGGCGCGCTTCGGCAAGGATCTTGGCACGCAGCATGTACATCAGCTCCGGCCACAGCCACATGAAAATCACATTGGCCTGTGACAGATCGGCGTCGAAGGCGTTACGGTGGTGGAACTGCACGCGGTCGCCAACACCTTCTTTAATGGCGACGGCGGTCGATTGCGCGACCAGTTTTTCGTCAATGTCCACACCCCAGCCGCGTACGCCCGGATGCGATTTCACCGCGCTGATGACAATGCGACCGTCACCGGAGCCGAGGTCGGTGACCACATCACCGTCACGCAGTCCCGCGATTGCGACCATGCGGTCGATGCTTTCCGGGTTGCTGCCGACAAAAATGGAGAAACGCTCCTGGGCCCAGGAAGGGTTGCCTGCAGTGAAGGCGACGCACAGCGCTGCAATGAGTAAGGATTTCATGGTGCGCAAATTATCCATAAAAAACATAAATTTGCAATAATCGGGCCGGCTGCTGCTGGCAGCGGTGACGGGATTGATTTTTCCTCATCGTTACTGATGAATGAAGGCGGCGTGCTCTCCAGGTTTGTCAGTGCCGATGTGGCAGGGGTTTACTGCGCGCATCACCGCAGAGCCCCCGTAGTGCATCAAGCAGGTTCCAGCAGGCGCTTCAACAAGCCCGCGGACGTCCTGTCTGTACCTGCCGGAACTTTCTTTTAAAGTTTCCAGCTGCGCCCTGGTACCAATGTTGCTCATAACCTGGCAGGACCTGCATTAAGCGTTGAAACGGCGTCAGATTGCCGAGAACCCGACGGGCGACGGTGATGTTTCAACATCAAGGCAGTTCAGAGGCGGGATTAATGCACAGTTTTTCGTCGCGTACGGGAGATTGCTCCCATGACTGGTTTGGCGAGTGTCGATGCGACGGCAATTTGTGCAACCCGGATTAATGTGAGTAACAAACCGGTCTGTTTGATAGCCGGGTCATTCAAGCGAGCAGGAAATGCGAAATGTTTTTTTGAAATCATGCGCGGTTGTGCTGGTCGGTCTGGTTGGTTTGACGGTTGGTGTTCAGCGCGTGAATGCGGCGGCAGTGGTCGGCAGTGGCGAAGGTTCGTTTGCCAGCCTGTCGAGCTGTGATTCCAGCGGCAGTGACCGCGACTGCCGCATTGTCAGTACCGCCAACGGCAATAAAACCCGGGTTCAGTGGGGCAGCCAGCACAGCATCATCGACTTTGTGAATCCGAGCGCGCTGACGGCAGTCGATGTGGCGATCAATACATCCACCGACGCTTTTGGTGTGCGTCTGGGGCAGCTCGACTGGTACAACAGTGCGACACTGCGCCTGAACAGTTCGCTCGACGTGTTCAACGTCAAGTGGACGCTGGGTCTGAATTTCTCTGCGCCCACAGGTCCGGATGCGAGTGGCGGCGAACTGTTTAACCTGACCATCAAGAACCCGATTAACCCGGCCGGTGACTCAATCTACGGATTTGAGCTGACCGACCTCAGCAATCTCGGCAATTCGTTCAGCCTCAGCGGCATCACGGTCAGCAACTTCCGTTATCAGGTGGTTGACGGCGCGGGCGCTGGCACTTCGTTTCTTGGAACCAGCAGAGGCAATACCTTCTGGTACAACGATGAATCCAATCAGGCTTCGCTCTATATCCTCGCCGACTTTACTGCACCGGTGATGACGCCGGTACCGGAACCGCAAATTTACGCGCTGCTGGGTGCCGGTATGGGACTGATGGGCTGGCTGACGCGCCGCCGGAAACAGCGCAACATTTAATCTGGCCGCAAGTTTCAAAAACAGACCCCGCTTCGGCGGGGTCTGTTTTTATCTGGGCTGAAGTGCAATGCCCGGTCACATCAATAGTTTAATGTCTTTATAACCTTGCCCCGAGAATCAGTAGGAAAGCAGTTGTTTAAGGAACAGGGTTATGTTTTCCTTGATTGAGCGTTCGTTGGCCAACCTCAGGCGAGTGATTGCAACTGCAGCGTCTGAGAATCCCGCCGATCCAGTTGCCTCGACAATGTGTTCTTTGCTGGTGTTGCCCGTTGTTACGGTGTATTGGATATTGGATTTGACATCTAAGGTCAATCCGAAAGCGGGTTGAACAAGGCTCATGAGGTTGGCATCGATCTTGTGTGATGCAGTTGCCGAATTACTGGTCAAGTAGCCGAACGCATTCAGTGAGCCTCGCAATGCCTCCGTGAAACTCTGGTTATCGACTTGTGATGTCCAGAGCGGATTGGTTTCCTGGCCGCCGCCGATATTTCCAAGAGCTATCTTGCCTTTGAGTTTAGGGTTCTGGCCAATCGAGGCATCAGGGCTGACGATCATTGCTTGAGTTTCGGCAGGAGTCGCGCAGCCGTTGAGGCAGGCGTAGGCAACGAATATCAGCGACAGTGTGAAGCAACGTATAACCCGGGTCATGTCAGTTCTCCATATTTTATTTTGGAAAGGAGCTGGTTCTTTTAGGAACCAGTGTCGGCTGTGGCGGGTTATTGCGACGGAGTTTCTTGTTGGATTACAGGGTTTGGTTCAACAGCTGTGGCGGTAGGTTTCGTCCCTTCTTTTTCAAGGGAAATGTTGTGTTGGTCAGGATATTTCCACATAGCCCCTGTGATCAGATCGGTAATGCCAAGGTCAATGAAAATTGCCCCTGTAACACCGGCGCCCGATGCAGTGCTGACGATGCGAGTGGTGTAACCCTTGTAGCCTTCGGCCCTGCATTGAACCACGATATCATCTTTGTCTTTGCTAACCGTGACGGTGTTCTGTGAAGCTGTTACGACTCCGATCTGGCCGTCATCCACCCGTGTCAGGACGCAGCGCGTGTCCTTGGGTTCGATATTAAAAATAAGTATTTGAGACGTACCTTGGGTGATCGAAGCGCAACTGGAAAGCAAGGCCGGCAATACCGTCGCCAGTAGTATCTTCTTATTCATGTGGTCCCCATTTTTTGAGTGTTGGATGCGCATAATCTTGTTTGTTGCCATGGAATGCGTCGCCGACTATTACCGCACTCATGACGGAAGGTGTCAAATACCCGCGGGAGTGAGCGGTAAGGTTTATTTACTCCGCCTTGATGCCGGCCTCCTGGATCACTTTGGCGTACTTGGAACGTTCGTTCTTGATAAAGGCGGTGAATTCCTTCGGCGTATTGCCGACGGGGATTGCGCCCTGTTTGATCAGTGCGGTTCTCATCTCGTTGGAGTTGGTGGCCTTGACGGTTTCGGCGGCGAGTTTGTCCATGACTTTGGCCGGAATTCCTGCAGGGGCCACCATCCCGTACCAGGCCACCGATTCATAACCGGGAATGCCGGCTTCGGCCATGGTCGGCACTTCGGGTGCGACATCAATGCGCTTGGCGGTGCTGACGGCCAGTGCGCGCACGCGTTTGGCCTGCATGTGCGGCACCACGGTGAGCGCAGTGGTGATGGTGAAATCGACATGCCCGGCAATGACGTCGAGCAGGCCCTGATTGCCGCCCTTGTAGGGAATGTGGTTGAGCTTCACTTTGGCCATATACGCCATCAGTTCAGTCGCCAGATGCTGCGAGGAGCCGACACCGCCGGTGGCGTAGTTGACCGGCTTCGGGCCTTTGGCGAGTGCCAGCAGTTCTTTGAGGCTGGTGGCGCTGATTTTCGGGTTCAGCGCGAGCATCTGCGGCAGGATCGCGGTGAGGCTGACGGCGTTGAATGCTTTGTCGGCATCGTAGGGCAGATTTTTTTGCAGCAGCGGATTGATGGCATGGCCGATGGCGACAAACATCAGCGTGTGTCCGTCGGGGTTGGCCTTGGCGGCGATGTCGGCCGCAACCACGCCGTTGGCGCCGGGACGGTTGTCGGCGATGACCTGCTGGCCCCAGGCCTCCTGCAGTTTCTGGCCGATCATGCGCGCGAGGATGTCGGTGGAACCGCCGGGTGTGAACGGCACAATGATGCGGATGGGTTTTTCCGGATATTCCGCGGCATGGGCTACGGGCAGCGCGCAGGCGAGCACGGCGGCGCTTATTGCGGCAAGGCGCAAATTGTTCATGGTTCTCCCCCTGATGTCATTGATTTTATTCAGCCGTTGGCGACGACATAACCGGACGGCGTTCCCTTGACTGTGGTGCGTTCAAGGTGGCGAATCTGCGTTTCGTCGAAATCGCCGAGCGCCTGGTGCAGCGTGCAGCGGTTATCCCACACCAGCAGGTCGTTCTCGCGCCACATCTGGCGGTAAACGAACTCAGGCTGTGTGGCATGTTTGTTCAGGTAATCAATCAGCGGTTTGCTTTCGGCTTCGGTCATGCCGTCGAAGCGTTTGACCTTTTCGCCAAGATAAATGGCCTTGCGACCGGTTTCCGGATGTACGCGCACCACCGGTTGAGCGATCGGCGGGTTGAGTTTCATCACCTCGTTGCGCCGCTCGTTGCCTTGGTCGGCGACGTTGATCTTGCGTGTGCCCGAGAGGTGGATGCCGTGCAGGTCGGAGATCAGTTTTTTCATGCCGTCGGACAGGGTGTCGTAGGCCAAGGTCATGTTGGCGAACAGCGTGTCGCCGCCGACTTCCGGCAACTGGAAGCAGCGCAGCAGCGAACCCAGCGCGGGTGTTGTCGTGTATGAAAAATCGGTATGCCAGGAACGGCCGGTGTAACGTGATTCCGATGGCGTGCCGTCGGGATTGGGTTTGTTGGTGACCATCAGCAGCTCCGGATAATCCGGGTGGCGGTCGCGCGGCAATGAATCGTGGTTGTCGAGTTCGCCGAAGCGTCGGCTGAATTCGATATGCTGTTCGCGACTGATGTTCTGGTTGCGGAACAGCAGGATGCCGTGTTGCAGGAAGGCGCTGTAGATTTCGCCAAAAGTGCTTTCGCTCATCGGCCGGGTGAGGTCGATGTCGCAGACTTCGGCGCCCAGCGCGTTGGACAGGCGGCGCAGTTTCAGGGTCATTATTGTTCTCCTCCGGGTTGCAGACGGGGCCGTTCAGGTCGAGCAGATTACACCCGTGCGGGCCAGCCTTGGCGTTCGCGCTCACGGTGCGGACTTGCAACCCGCAGGTGGCACCTTGCTTCCGTGGCGGCCGCATTGAATTGAAGGTCACGCCGGACAAAGTGGTTAGCAGGCGTGGTCCGCAACCGAACTTGTTATCATCGGGGCCCCTATTGAATGATGCATGCTGCAAGCAAAAACCGTTGCGGCCAAACTCACCATGACCGAGATCCAGTTGACCGGCAAGATTGCCCGCGAACGCATCGTGATGCTCGACATCCCGCGGCCGGGCAAAGAAGTGATCGATGCATTTCTGCTGTTGACCGATCTGGCAGGCACAGTGTCGGATGCGATGGACGAACTGGGCATCCACGGCGCCATACCGGCGGCGAAACTTCAGCCGATGCTGCCCGGTGCGCGCATGGTCGGGCCGGTGATGACGGTGCGCAACATCATGCAGGCGGTGCCGCCGACGCTGGGAGCGATGGCGCGCAAGTCGGGGCAGGCTGATATCGAGGCGCATAACCTGGCCAAGCCGGGTGATGTTCTGGTGATCGAAGGTGTGGAGCACATTTCCAGTCTTGGCGGCAATTCGGCGAATGTCGGCAAGCGCCAGGGCGAGGCCGGCGCGATTGTTGATGGCGCGACGCGTGATGTCGCAACGGCGCGCAGCATCGGTTACCCGATCTGGGCGCGTGGCGTCAGTCTGATGACCGGCAAGTGGCGGGTGGAGACGGTCGCAATCAACGGGCCGGTGCAGATCTGCGGCGTTCCGGTGAATGCCGGCGATCTGGTGGTCGCTGACGACAATGGCGTGTGTTTCATCCCGCGGGCGCGAATCGCCGAAGTGCTGGCGCGCGCCCAGGCGCTGTCGGCAGGCGAGGAGGAGCGCAATCGTGATGTCGCGGCCGGCATGAGCGTGGTTGATGTCGCCAACAAGGCGTATTTCAGAAAAATCAGCAAGTAGTTTTTGTCCTTTCATGCAAAGTCCGCAGATCATTGTTTCCGGAAAAAGTTGCGGCGCCGAAGTGACCGGCGTTGATCTGACCGAACCGGGGTCCTTCGCCATCTCCGCACTGCAACAGGCGATGAAGGAACACCTGGTGGTGGTGGTGCGCGGGAAAGCGTTGTCCAGCAGCCAACTGCTGGCGCTTGGAGAATTTTTGGGTCCGCTGGAACCGCAGGGGATCAGCGTACTGGCAACCCAGAACGCCGAACTGCGGAGAGCGCATCTGGTGGTGTCGAATCAGATGCCGCTGGAGCGGCCTACCGGCAGTCTCGGTGCAGGCGCGGATATCTGGCAGTCCGACTTGTCGTATCGCACACGGCCCTGCTCGATCGCGATATTGCATGCGCACGAAGTGCCTTCGGGCTCGCGGGTGTCATTCGTCAACCAGTACCAGGCGTATGAAACCTTGCCTGCAGAACTGAAGGCGCGCATCCAGGGCCGCATGCTGTTGCACGACGAAAGCCTCGACGGGAACGGCAATCTGCGCAGCGACTTTGCGGCGGTGAGTGATCCGCGTGAAGCGACCGGTGCGCAGCACGGCATCGTACGCACGCACCCCGATACCCGGCGCAAGGCACTGTATCTCGGTCGACGGCGCAATGCCTGGATCATCGGCATGCCGCTGGAGGAAAGCGAGTTGCTGCTCGACCAGTTATGGGCGCATGCAACGCAGCCAACGCTGGCGTGGACGCACGATTGGCAGGCCGGTGACACCCTGATCTGGGACAACCGTTGCCTGCTGTATCGCCACAATGCGGTGGACAGCGGCACGCAGCGACTGATGTACCGGGTACAGGTCCGCGGCGAAATCCCGCGCTGAACCAGCCGCGCGGACGGACTGATTACGAACCGGGTCAAAGTCGTTTATTCTTCGCCTTCCGTTCAACCCGCGACAGGTTCCATATCATGTACCCCAATACCCTGCTTTATATCAACGGCCAGTGGTGCGCTGCTGCTTCCGGACGCACGCTGCCGGTCGTCAATCCCGCCAACCATCAGCAGATCGGCACCGTCGCTTATGCCGAGAAAGCCGATCTCGACCGCGCGCTGGAATCCGCAGAGCAGGGTTACAAAGCGTGGCGCAAGGTGTCGGCCTTCGACCGTTGCAAGATCATGCGCAAGGCCGCGGACCTGTTCCGCGAGCGCGCCGATACGGTTGCGACGTACATGACCTTTGAGCAGGGCAAACCTGTTGGTGAGGCCAAGCTCGAAGCGCTGGCCGGCGCCGATCTGATTGACTGGTTTGCCGAAGAAGGCCGCCGTGCCTATGGCCGGGTGATTCCGGCGCGTGCGGAAGGTATTTATCAATTGGTGGTGAAAGAACCGGTAGGCCCGGTCGCTGCTTTTACGCCGTGGAATTTCCCGATCAACCAGGCCGTGCGCAAACTGTCGGCCGCACTCGCCACCGGTTGCTCGGTCATCCTCAAGGCGCCGGAAGAAACGCCGGCTTCGCCTGCAGAACTGGTGCGCGCTTTTGTCGATGCCGGTGTGCCGGCCGGTGTGATCAATCTCGTCTACGGCAGCCCGGCGGAGATTTCGAGTTACCTGATTCCGCATCCGGTGATCCGCAAAATCACTTTCACCGGCTCGACACCGGTAGGCAAACAGCTGGCCGCGCTCGCCGGCCAGCACATGAAGCGCGTGACCATGGAACTCGGCGGTCATGCGCCGGTGATCATTTTTGATGATGCCGATATTGAAGTGGCGGCGAAGATGATGACCTTCATGAAATACCGCAACGCCGGTCAGGTTTGCGTGTCGCCGACGCGCTTCTTGGTGCAGGAAGGCGTCTACAAACAGTTTGTCGAGAAATTCACCGAAGGCGCGAAAGCGATCAAGGTCGGCGACGGTTTCGACAAGGACACCAAGATGGCGACGCTGGCGAATCCGCGCCGGCAGAGCGCGATGGTGGCCAATGTCGAAGACGCGAAAAAACACGGCGGCAAGGTGCAGACCGGCGGTTACCCGATCGGCGAGAAGGGCAACTTCTTCGAACCGACCGTGATCACTGAACTGTCGACCAGCGCGATGGCGATGAACACCGAGCCCTTCGGCCCGATGGCAATCATCAATCCGTTCAAGACCTTTGATGATGCAGTGGCTGAAGCGAACCGCCTGCCGTACGGACTGGCCGCATATGCCTGGACCAAGTCGGCGAAAACCGCGAACGCGATTGCGGCGCAGGTCGAGACCGGTATGATGACCATCAACCATCTCGGTTTTGCGCTGCCTGAAGTGCCGTTCGGCGGCGTCAAGGATTCGGGTTATGGTTCCGAGGGCGGCAGCGAAGCCATCGAGCCGTATCTGGTGTCGAAATTCGTAACCCAAGCGGGCCTGTAAAAATAATAATAAAAACAATTAGTTAGGAATTATCCGCCGGGCGCCTGTCCGGCGGCGTTTGCATCTGGTGCGTTGTGGAGGAGCTGCGATGAACCGATGGCAACAATGGCTGACGGCGATGCTGTTCGGCTTGTTCATTGCTGGCATGGCCTGGGCGCAGGCCTATCCGGCCAAACCGGTGCGCATCGTCACCGTCGCGCCGGGCAGTGCAAACGACATCGTTGCTCGCCTGATCGCGCAGGAAATACGCAACAGCCTGGGACAACCGGTGGTGGTCGACAATCGCGGCACTGTTGCAGCTGAACTGGTGGCGCGCGCACCCGCCGATGGTTATACCTTGCTGCTCTACGGCAGCGCAGTGTGGCTGTCGCCGTTCATCCGTGCGAGCACGCCCTACGATCCGGTGAAAGACTTTGCGCCGATCACATTGGTGGCAAGTTCGCCCAATGTCGTGGTCGTCCATCCGTCGCTGCCGGTGAAATCGGCGCGGGAACTGATTGCACTGGCGCGGTCCCGGCCTGGTGAAATCAATTACGCCGCCGGTTCGCTGGGCGCTGCGCCGCACCTTGCCGCGGAACTGTTCAAGGCCATGGGCAAGCTCAATATTGTGCGTGTCTCCTACAAGGGCACCGGCGGTTCGCTGATCGGCATTATCAGCGGCGAGGTCGGGCTGATGTTTCCGACTGCGGGTTCGGTGACGCCGTACATCAAGTCAGGAAAATTGCGCGCGCTGGCGGTCACCAGCCTGCAGCCCACAGCACTCGCGCCAGGGCTGCCGCTGCTGTCGGAAACACTTCCCGGTTATGAATCGGTGTCGCTGAACGGCATGCTTGCGCCGGCACGCACACCGGATCCCATCATCCGCCAGCTCAATGCAGAAGTCGCGAAAGTGATGACCCGTGCCGACATCAAGGAAAAACTGGTGGCAGCGGGCACCGATGCGATGTCGACTTCGCCGGAGCAATTCGCCGCGATCATTCAGGCGGACATGGCGAAGTGGGGCAAGGTCATCCGTGAGGCCGGCATCCGCGAGTAAAGCGGGAACCGGACGGAGCCGGATGCGGCTTGCAGCCGCCCGCTGGGCGGTGCTGCAAAAGAGCCGTATCATACGCATCCCGTTTTTCCGACAGATCACCGAAGAGAATCCCCGATGCAAGCCGCGCAGAACACCGTCCTCAAGCAGAACCTGAATCCGAAGATCATCCCGTCCAGCAAGGCCTGCGGCGCTGAAGTAACCGGCGTTGACCTTGCCACGCTTGACCCCGTCACTGTGGCTACGCTGCAGCAGGCCATCCGCGAACATCTGGTGGTGGTCGTCCGTGGTCAGCCGATCAGCGATCCGCAACTGATCGCGCTGGGTAAATCCTTCGGTGAACTGGAGCCGCCGGGCATGAGCCCCATCGGCAAACCCTTCATTGACGAGTTTCCGGACATCCTGGTGATTTCAAACATCATGGAACAGGGCATGCCCATGGGGAATCTCGGCGCGGGTGAGGCGATCTGGCACACCGATATGTCCTATCGTCCGCGGCCGTGCACGATCGCCATCCTGCATGCGCTGGAAGTGCCCCCTGCCGGCGGCAATACCTACTTCGCAAACCAGTATCTGGCCTATGACGCGTTGTCCGACGAACTGAAGAAAAAACTCGACGGCCTCGAAGTGATTCACGACGAGACCTATAACAGCGGCGGGCAGATGCGCAAAGGTTTCAAGGAAGTCACCGATCCGCGCGAGGCGCCGGGCGCACGTCACAGGATTTTCCGCACCCACCCGCACACCGGTCGCAAGGCGCTGTACCTGGGACGGCGGCGCAATGCCTACATCATCGGCCTGCCGCTGGACGAAAGCGAACGTCTGCTCGATGAACTGTGGGCGCACGCCTCGCAGCCCGAGTTCATGTGGCATAACGAATGGAAAGTCGGCGATACGCTGATCTGGGACAACCGCGCGCTGATCCACCGCCGCGATTCCTTCGACAACAATCAGCGCCGCATGATGCATCGCGTACAGATCCGCGGCGAAACGACGTCCTGATGCTGTTGCGGCGATGGCCGCTGATGTAGTGATCAGAAGCCCGCGTTGATCGCGGGCTTTTTATTTCAGCGCGTGGCGCAGCGACGGTTTTCAGTCGCCGCCATGCGGCGCAGGCAGATGGCGATGGCCGGTGTGCTGATGGCGATGTGGAAGGGCATGCGCAGGCGGCTGGCGATCCACGCCCGGCGCAGCGCCGGATCGGTACTCGGGTCGTTCTGCAGCGGCAAAGCGAGTTGCTTCATTGCGGCGACCTCCTGTGCATTTAACGGTGGCGTGTACGCCAGCGTTGACACTGGAGATGATTTTGAGCGGCCGCGTGAAGAGTTCATCGTGGAAACAGAGGCCTGTAAACCGTTCAATTCGCAGGTTCAGCGGATTCAAAACAAAAGGGCGTGATTTTCATCACGCCCTTTTGCAACAGCGGCAAAACACCGCATTCCGGAGATCAGGCCTTGGTCGGACGCGCCGGCTTTTTGTAACGGCCGACGGGCACCAGTTCGGCCACGGTGCCACCGGGTGCGCGGAACTTCACCGGGATCACGCCGGGGTCGCTGATGATTTCGCAGCCGTGGCTTTTGATCTGGGCGGTGGCTTTTTCCATGTCCTCGACTTCAATGGCGAAGTGGTGGATGCACGGGCCTTCACCGGCGGCCTTGGATTCGGCGGATTGGGTGCCGGCGTCGTATTTGATCAGCGTGAAGTCGATTTCGCCGTCAGTCAGGTGGCGCGACAGGTGGTCGCGCGTTTTGCGGGTTTCGGCTTCCCAGAAGCCGAACACCTCTTCATAGAATTTGGTGGTTTTTTCGAGGTCTTCGACCTTGAGGGCGAGGTGCACGATACGGTTCATGGCGTTCTCCGGTGGATGCCCGCGAAATGCGGCGTAGGAGCGTTTTACGCTTACGGCGGCCGCTTCCGCAAGCGGGGTGTTACACTGTGGGCGTCATATTATCTGACCCCCGCAGTTCCCCCCTCCCAGCTAAAGCATGACCACGCCGTTGATGCGTCCGGCGCGGCCATGGACATCAGGCCATTGCGGCGATGCTCAGCCCGACCACCTTGTTGTCGGCAATCGCTTTGGCCACCAGCCCCGTGGCTTTTGCGTCTTCAATGAACGCAGCCAGATATTTCGCGGCATTGCTGCGGCCTTTCGGTACGCCGGCTGCCTGCTGCACGGCAGTGAAGCAGCCCTCGACGATGATGGAGCCGGGCAATTTGGCCTGATCCGAAATCAGGCGCGGCTTCAGTCCGGCGAGCGCATGGAATTGTTCATCAACAAAACGTTTGAACGACGCATCGGCGCCGGGCTCGGTGATCAACTCGGCATTCTTGATGGTCCGCGTGAGGAACAGCTCGTAGGCGGCCTTTGCCGGAACGATGATGCGCACCCCCTTGATGTCTACTTCGTTCGCGTGTTTCAGCGCTGAACCGGGCGGGACCAGATAGGTCGATTCGATTTCGACATAAGCGGCGGTGAAGTCGATTTCATTGGCACGCTGCGGTTCCGCACCGAGGAAGCCGACATCCCAGATGTTCTTGTTCGCGGCATCGGCGAGTGCACCCGGGTTCGGGTGGGGCACAAACTGTATCGGCAGGCCGAGGCGGCGTGCCAGTTCCTGGCCAAGATCGTGTGCGACGCCCAGCGGTTTGCCCGAGGCAGGGTCGGTGCGCGTCAACAGGAAGTTGCTCATATTGAGTCCGACACGCAGCGTGCCGGTCGGGGCGAATTCGGAGCGGAGGGCGGCGGTGACTTCGGTCATGGCGGAATCCTGTCGGTAGCGGTTGCGGAACGCAGGATTAGACACTGAACCGCAGGCGCTTGTCATCCGCGGTTAGAATCGTTCCGACTGCAATATGGAATCCGCACCGCAAATCCGCCCGCCGCGCTACATCGCCCATCTCGACATGGATGCTTTTTATGCGTCGGTCGAGCTGCTGCGATATCCGCATTTGCGCGGCCAGCCGGTGGTCGTGGGTGGCCGCCGGCGGATGGCGCAGGGTGAACCGGAGCCCGGGTCTTTCGCGACGCTGCGCGGTTATACCGGCCGCGGTGTGATCACCACGTCGACTTACGAAGCCCGCGCGCTGGGCGTGTTCTCCGGCATGGGGCTGATGAAGGCGGCCAAGCTGGCCCCCGATGCCTTGCTGCTGCCGGCGGATTTTGATGCCTACCGCAAATATTCGCGGATGTTCAAGGATGCCGTGCGTGCGATTGCGCCGCAGGTTGAGGACCGCGGCATCGACGAGATCTATATCGACCTGACCGAACTGGTGGCGGCGAGTGCTGCCGAGGGCGCGCCCGATCCCTGGGCGCGAGCGCGCGCCATTGCGACGGATATCCAGCGTTCGGTACGTGAAGTCACCGGGCTGTCGTGTTCCGTCGGCATCACGCCCAACAAGCTGCTGTCGAAAATCGCTTCCGAACTGAACAAGCCCGGTGGCGTCAGCGTGGTCCGCCCCGATGACATCCGCAGCATGGTGTGGCCACTGGCGGTGCGCAAGATCAATGGCATCGGGCCCAAGGCCAACAAAAAGCTCGAACAGCTCGGCATACACACCATCGGCAACCTGGCGCAGCAGGACGCAGCCTGGCTGATCGAACACTTCGGCCGCAGTTATGGCGCGTGGATGCATGAGGCCGCGCATGGCCGCGATGAGCGTCCGGTGGTGACTTACAGTGAGCCGAAGTCGATCAGCCGCGAAACTACTTTTGAAGACGATCTGCATCCGGTCCGTGACAAGGCGCAGCTCACAAAGATATTCACCGATCTTTGCGTGCGTGTCGCGGGCGATCTGGAGCGCAAGGGTTATGCCGGCAAGACCATCGGCCTGAAAATCCGTTATGACAATTTTCATACCGTGACCCGCGATCTGACCATTGATATGCCGACGCAGGATGCAAAAATCATCCGCCGTGCCGCGGGTGAATGCCTGAAACGGGTGCCGCTGGACCGGCGTATCCGTTTGCTGGGTGTGCGCGTCGGCGCCTTGTCGAAACCCGGTGCAGTCGCTGAAGTCCACGGGATGTCACTGTTCGACTGATTGCAGCCGGAACGGGCGATAATTCCGCCGCTTTCCTTTATTTCCCGGGGCAGTCATGAGTCTGACAGCACAGTTGGCCGGCATCATCCGCAACACGACCTACGAGTCGCTTTCGGCGGCAGACGTCGCGACCGCAAAACGCCTGATTGCCGACGGTGTAGCCGTTGCAGTGGCGGGCAGCGGCGAAGCGGCTCCGAAAATGTTTGCCGAACATGTGCGTGAACAGGGCGGCCGCGAACTGTGCCCGGTGTGGGGCTTCGGTTTCCGCACGGCACCGGTGGCCGCGGCTTATGCCAATGCCGTGTCCATGCATGTTCTGGATTTCGAACCGATGTCGAGCCCTTCGACCCACGCCGTGTCGCCAACGGTGCCGGTGGCGTTTGCGCTGGCGGTGCGTGATGGCCTCAATGGCCGTGAACTGCTGACGGCCTGTGCCAAGGGCTTCGAGATGCAGGGGCGGCTTCTGGCGGCCGTGGATCACCGGCGCGAGAGTTCGAAGTTCCATGCGCCCGGCGTGGTCGGGCCGTTTGGTGCCGCCGTGGTGGCCGGGCACTTGCTCGATCTGGATGAATCACAACTCAACTATGCACTGGCGGTTGCGGCATCACGCAGCGGCGCCTTGCGCGCCAACATCGGTCACGGCGTGAAATGCACACACTGCGGCAACGCCGCGGCAGCCGGACTGGAGGCGGCGATGCTGGCGAAGCGCGGGCTCACGGCCAACGCCGACATCCTGGTGCACCAGGATGGATTTGTGGCGGCGTTTTTCCCCAAGGGCATCGACCGCGACATGCTGCTCGGTTACGGCAAGCCTTTCCGCTTCAGTGATCCGGGCATGGCGATCAAGTTTTATCCGTCAAAGTATCCAACGCATTTCGCCATCGGCGCCGCGCTGGAGGTACGCAAACGGATTCCCGATCCGGCGCTGATCAACGCGGTCAATCTCATCACGCCGGCGATGCCGGATGTGGACCGCCCGGAGCCTGTATCAGGACTGGAAGGCAAATTCAGTTTTCAGTACACCGCCGCCTGTGCATTGCTCGACGGCAAGGTGGGCATTGCATCGTTCCATGAACAACGCCGCTTCCGCGGCGACATGAAATCCATGCTGCGGCGGATGAAGGTCACGGTTGATTCAACGTTGCCGACGGCGTTCAACCGCATGCAGATCTCGATTGAAGTAACACTGCATGATGGCACCGTGCATCGCGCGACCTGTACACGGCCGCCGGGATTCTGGGGCGCGCCGCTGGATATCGACCAGCATCGCGTCAAGGTGGCTGATTGTCTGGCTGTGCGTCTCGACAAAACCAGGGTGCTGCAGGTCACTGAACGGCTCGAATCGCTGGAAAACCTGGACGCAGAAGGTGTGCGTGAACTGAGTCTGTTACTGGAGTAGAAAGAAGGAGTGGAAAACAACATGAAAAAAATCAATGCCAAACAATTGCGTGACTGTTTCGATGATGGCCATGAACTGTCCGTCATCGACGTGCGTGAGGAGGGGGTTTATTCCCGCGACGGTCATCTGCTGCGCGTGTCGAACATTCCTTTGAGTGTGCTGGAACTGCGCGTGCGTGCGCTGGTGCCGCGTCTGGCGACGCGTATTGTCGTCTGTGATGGCGGCGAAGGGCTGGCGGATATTTCCGCGAAAAAGCTGGTCGCCGGCGGTTACAGCGATGTCAGTGTGCTGGACGGCGGCACTCCGGCGTGGAAGGCGATCGGCGGGCGGCTGTATACCGGCGTTTATTTGCCGAGCAAGGCTTTCGGCGAATACATCCAGCATGAAGATGCGCCGCGCGAAGTGACCGCGACCGAACTCAATGAGTGGATGAAGTCGGGCAAGGATATGGTGGTGGTCGACAGCCGGCCGCTTGCGGAATTCAATCGCAACAGCATTCCCGGTGCCTGGGACTGCCCCAGTGCGGAACTGCCGTATCGCATGCCGGAATTCGTGCGTTCGCCGGACACTACCGTGGTCGTCAACTGCGGCGGTCGCACGCGCAGCATCATCGGCGCGCAGGTGCTGATCAACGCCGGGTTTCCCAACCCGGTCTATGCGCTGAAGGATGGCACGCAGGGCTGGAAGCTGGCCGGGCTCCAGTTGAATCACGGCCGCACGGAAGCGGTGCCGCTGCCGTCGAAAAACGGACTGGCGTGGTCGCAGCAGGCGGCGCAGCGGGTTGCAAAACGCTTTGCCATCCGCAGTATCGATGCAGCACGACTGCAGCAGTTGCGTGCCGATGCTTCACGCACGCTGTATCTGCTCGATGTGCGCAATCCGGAGGAATTCGAACAGGGTCATGTGCCGGGCGCGCAATCTGCCCCCGGCGGACAACTGGTGCAGGCGACGGACACCTTCATTGCCGTGCGTCCGTCGATCATCGTGTTATGCGACAACGACGGCATTCGCGCGACGATGACCGCGGCTTGGTTGGTGCAGATGGGGCATGACGAGGTGTATATCCATGCCAGCGACGCGCAGACTGAGCGCGGTGAGTCGCCGCAGATTTTGCTTGAAGGTGCCAAGCCTTGTTCAACCTCAGTCAGCGTTGCGGAATTGAAAGCCCTGCTGGCCGACGGCAAAGCGCAGGTGGTCGATTTCGCGACCAGCCTGCAATATCGCGAAGGCCATATCCCCGGCGCCTGGCACGCGATCCGTTCGCGGCTGGCGGCGCAGTTGCCGAAAGTGCCGGCGACACCCCTGTTGGTGTTTACCGGCGTGGAAGAGGCGCTGGCCCGGCTGGCGGCGACAGATGCCGCAGCACTGACTGCGACGCCGGTCAAGGTGCTCACGGGCGGCAACGCGGCATGGCGGGCCTCGGGCGGTGCAATCGAGACCGGCGATGAACGCATGACCGGCGCCGCAGAGGATTTGAGCTATCGTGCGCTGGACCGCAAGGAAAACGTCGAGCAGGCGATGCTCGAATATCTGAAGTGGGAGGTCGAGCTGCTCGACGCCGTAGCGACCGACCCGGATTTCGGCTTCAAGCGTTACGCATAAATAATCAATAAAATCAATTAGTTATAATATAGTCCCCGGTGTGGATTTTCCAGGAGCAGCAGTCATGAACAGCGACATCGACATTCTGATCAGTGAAGTGGGGCCGCGCGACGGTCTGCAGAACACCAAGGTGTTCATGACGACTGAATACAAAAAGAAATGGATTACCGCTGCGGCGGCCGCGGGATTGCGTGAAATCGAAGTGTGCTCCTTCGTGCCGCCGAAGCTGATTCCGCAAATGGCCGATGCGGCGGAAGTCGTTGCGCATGCCTTGGCCATCCCGGGATTGAATGTCGCCGCGCTGGCGCCGAACTTCCGCGGTGCGCAGGGTGCGATGGAGGCCGGCGTACACAAACTGACACTGACCATTTCAGTGTCGAAGGCGCACAGCCTCGCCAATGTGCGGATGACGCCGGATGAGGCCATCGCCAGCGCGAAAAAGATCTGCGACTTCCGCGACAGCCTGCCCAAGGACAAACGGCCGATCATTGAGTCCGGCCTGTCGACGGTGTTCGGCTGCACGCTCGAAGGTGCGGTCAGCGAAGATGAAGTCGTGCGCATGGCCGTGGCTTCGGTGGAAGCCGGTTGCGACGAAGTCGGTCTGGCCGATACCACCGGTTACGCCAACCCTGAACAGATCCGTCGCGTATTCAAGAAAGTGCGCGCGGCCATCGGCGACAAGCTGTCGGGTGCGCATCTGCATAACACGCGCGGCCTGGGCCTCGCCAATGTGGTCGCTGCGCTGGACGTCGGCGTCACCACATTCGACAGCTCGCTCGGCGGTCTCGGTGGCTGCCCCTTCGCGCCCGGCGCCTCCGGCAACATCGTCACCGAGGATCTGGTGTTCATGCTCGAATCGATGGGCCTGCGTACCGGCATCAATATGGACCAGCTGCTGGCGATGCGCAGCATTCTTGAAGAAGGCATCCCCGGTGAACCGCTTTACGGTTATGTGCCGCTGGCCGGTGTGACCAAAGGTTTTGTGCCGGCGAGCCGTGGTTGAAAAACCATTAACCGCCAAGGCGCCAAGAGGTTTAAAGTCAATTCAAACTCCCGCCAGTAAGGCTAACGGTGTGCTGGGTGATCGGTAGTAGCAGGGTTTGATAAGGTTTGGTTTTCTTGGCGCTCTTGGCGCCTTGGCGGTAAAAAATTTCTTTGTTTCAAGTTTTCAAAAGGAAAGTCATGTCACAACAACTACCCCTCCAAGGCATCCGCGTCATCGAGTTCTGCCATGTCGTCATGGGCCCGACCTGCGGGCTGGTGCTGGCCGATCTGGGCGCTGAAGTGATCAAGGTCGAGCCGCTGGATGGCGACCACACGCGCAAGCTGACCGCATCGGGCGCGGGATTTTTCCCGACCTACAACCGCAACAAAAAAAGCATTGCGGTGGATCTGAAGTCAGAACAAGGCCGCGAGCTGGTGCTGAAGCTGATTGCCAGCGCAGACGTGATCGCCGAAAACTTCCGCACCGGTGCGATGGACAAGCTGGGTTTCGGTTATGAAGCGTTGAAGAAACTGAATCCGAAAATCATTTATTGCTCACTCAAAGGCTTCCTGCCTGGGCCTTATGAACACCGCACCGGCCTTGATGAGGTGGTGCAGATGATGGGTGGGCTGGCTTACATGACCGGCGGCCGATTCGGCCCCTTGCGTGCCGGCGCGTCAGTGAACGACGTGATGGGCGGGGTGTTCGGTGCCGTGGCGATTCTTGCCGCGCTGAACCAGCGTCATGCTACCGGCGAAGGCCAGTATGTGCAAAGCGCGCTGTTCGAGAACAATGCCTTCCTGATGGGCCAGCACATGCTCGAAGGTTTTGCCACCGGCCAACCGGTGAAGCCGATGCCCGACCGCATCCGTGCCTGGGCGCTGTATGACAATTTCAAAACCAAGGAAGGTGAGCTGGTGTTCGTCGGCGTGGTGACCGACACGCAGTGGAAAGTATTCTGCGAATCCTTCGGTCTGACCGAACTGTTCAATGATCCCGAGCTGAAGACCAATCCGCAGCGCGTCGTGGCACGGCCGCGCATCCTGCCCATCGTCAGCGAAATTTTCGCGAATATGGGCAAACAGGAACTGATGGATCGTTGTGAGAAGCTGGGCCTGCCCTTTGCGCCGATCGCCAAGCCTGAAGACCTGTTCGAGGACAAACACCTCAACGCCTCAGGCGGGCTGACGCCGGTGACGCTGAACAACGGCGTCAAATCGAAAGTGCCGGTGCTGCCGATTGAAATGGATGGGCAGCGCTTCGGCACGCGGATCGATATTCCGCAGGTGGGTGAACACACGCGCGAGGTGCTGAAGTCCGTTGGTTACGGCGACGCGGAAGTCGAGAAAATGATTAGCGGCAAAGTGGTTGCGGCGGGCGCGAGGTAATGATTACGTCTGCTATCGGCCAATTCCAGACGGTCAACAGAAGAGCGATTAACCCTCAACCCAAACCCCGCCTCGGCGGGTTTTTTCTTTGGCGCACCAAGGTAAGCGATTGGCGTCCAAAGCAAAGCCCCAGACATTAGCCCTCGGCATGATTCGCTCATCAGTTTATTACTTCAAGGAGCGAAGGAAATGAAACATTTTTTTCATATTATTTTATTCGCGCTATCTCTAAATAGTGCGCCAGTCATAGCTAGTGAAGTTACCCAATGTTTTGAAAAAGCATGGGCGCATCCTGATAATGGAGGCCTTGGGTTACATCGCGGTGGTGCTATTGATTTGTGTCAAGGTGCAAGTAATGCAAACGCAGTTACCCAATGTTTCGAAAAAGCATGGGCGCACCCTGATAATGGAGGCCTTGGACTGACACGTGGCGGTGCTATTAAGCTATGTAAGCCAGCAAAAACGTAACTAATTTAGTGGGCGGCTACCAACCTACATTGCTGTTCAATAGTTCTTGCGCGGTAATAAACATATTGTTTTTCCCGACTGGCAGCTATGGGCCGAAAGTAGTCGGCCACATATATAAATAATAACCTGCCGTTACTTGCCAAAGCTTAAACGCTGCCCATTACCTTTCCCCACTTCGGATCAGGTTTCTGCTGCAGCGGTTTCGGCGCAGCATTCAGCGCCGCCCAGGTCGTTGATGTGATATTGAGCAGCACCGGCTTGCCGAACTCGGCTTCGAGGATCGGCACGGCGTGGATGGCAAACCACAGGCCGCCGGGCAGCAGCAGCGCCTGGGCCTCTGGTGCAGCGGTGAGCGCGGCGCGTCCCAGTTCCAGCGCCAGTTCATGATCAGCCAGCGGACTTGATACCTTGTTCTGGTCGAGATTGCGGCCCAGGGCGCGCAGCGATACGACTTCGATGCCGGCTTCTTTCAGGTAATTCGACAGCGCGGTGTTGACGTTTTCCGGCCAGCGCGTGGCCAGCGCCAGTTTGGTCACGCCGAAGTGCTGCAGTGTAGCGATATGCGCTTCGAGGTCGGTGTCGCATTTGATGCCGGTACGCTGCGCGCCTTCATCGAGTATCTCGCACATTTTTTTGCGGCCCAGAACGGAAGCGACCGGTACGCCGCTGAGCGAGATGCGGTCGACGTTTTTCTTTTTGAGCATGTCGAAGGCGCGCCATAACGCGGGCAGTTCGGTTTCGACGGCGGCGAGGCTGTATTCCTTGAGGTTCAGGCCGGTGGTCACCAGCATCATGCCGTCCGGCGCGACGCGGTAAAACTGGTAGGCGTCCATGTCGGTATAGAGGTGGGGGATGACATAGCCGAGGGTAAGCCAGGGGCTGACGAGGGGCATGTGGGCGATCCGTGTAAATTGATTAAATTAAAAACAGCAAATTAAGTGGCCTTACCAAAACCCCTCACCCCAGCCCTCTCCCCGCAAGCGGGGCGAGGGAGTGTCTCATTTTGATGTGGACTTTGATCGGCCGAAAAGCCGCCATTATCCATGACTTGCAGTTCCGTCACCGGCTGCCCCCTGTTTTCGGCTATCCTCGCGCTTTCCTTTTTTGATCCTTTTTCCGGAACTCCGCACCATGGCTCAGTACGTATTCACGATGAACCGGGTGGGCAAGATGGTGCCCCCCAAACGCCAAATCCTCAAAAACATCTCGCTGTCGTTTTTCCCCGGCGCCAAGATCGGCGTGCTCGGCGTCAACGGCTCGGGCAAATCCAGCCTGCTCAAGATCATGGCCGGCGTGGACAAGGAATATGACGGCGAAGCGACGCCGATGCCGAACCTGAATATCGGCTTCCTGCAGCAGGAGCCGCAACTGAACCCCGAGCAGACCGTACGCGAAGCGGTGGAAGAGGGTCTGGGCGAAGTGTTCAACGCGCAGAAAAAGCTTGATGAGATTTACGCGGCTTACGCCGAGCCTGATGC
>CAZHFZ010000033.1:39532-40895 GCA_964531455.1 uncultured Bordetella sp. | reverse complement strand
AGGGTGATCACCTTGGCGGCGCGCTGCTGCGCCAGCAGGATGTCACCCATGCCGCCGATGACGCCGGCGCGCAACTGATCGACGAGATTGAAGTATTTCAGGCAGGTCATGCACACCACAAGGCTGACGCCGCTCGCTTCCAGCGTCTTGAGCGAATCAATTACAGGAGAGCCTTCGACCGTCAGCTTGACGCCTTCACCGTAGAAGCAGATCGCATAGGGCTTGAGCTTGTTGTCGATCAGCAGTTTGAGATCGGTGGTGATCAGCGTTTTCTGCAGGTCTGCTGGCGCCTCCCCCATGCCTTCGCGGTTGATCAGGATGACGGTGTCCTGCATCGCCGGACTCAGGCCATGAATGGGATGGCGGCAGCGCGCTCAACATGCATATCAGTCAGCGCAATCACCTCATCGGCAGTAAAACCCGGCGCCACTTCGAGCAGTACAAAACGACCGTCCTGCCACTGCAGCAGCGCAAGGTCGGTGACGACGTAGCTCACACAGCCCTGCCCGGTCAGCGGGAAACTGCATTGCTTTTTGAGTTTGGGACGCCCCTTGCTGTCGCAATGCTCCATGACGATGATCAGTTCCGATGCGCCCGAAATCAGGTCCATCGCGCCGCCGATGCCGCCGAGTTTTTCGTTTTTGGTGCTCCAGTTGGCAACGCTGCCCGACTGGTCAACTTCATAAGCGCCGAGAACGACGGTGTCGATACGTCCGCCGCGTGCCATTTCAAATGAGGTTACCGAATCAAAAAACGAAGCACCGGGTTTAAGTTCGATGTACTGGCCGCTGGCGTTGTAATAATCCGGATCAACAGCATCACCCGTCACCATCTTGCCGTAACCGAGCACGCCGTTTTCTGCGTGCAGCACGATATCGCGGCCATCCAGGTTATTGGAAATCATTGTCGGAATGCCGGTACCGAGGTTGACATAGGTGCCTTCGCGCAGCAGGCCTGCTGCCCGTTTGGCGATGCCGGCGCGGGTCAGCGCGGGTTTGCCGTTGTAGACCTTGGCGGTATCAGCCGGGCGGCGTTTGGATTGCGGCACCTGTTTGGCGTCAAAAGGCCGTTCGCTCTTGAACACGCGTGCAACAAAGATGCCCGGCAGCGTCACCGATTCCGGCGGCAGTTCACCGACTTCAACAATCTCGTCAACTTCGACCACGGCAATTCGCGCGGCTTTGGCGAATGCCGGACTCAGATTCTGGCTGCCGCCGCGGAACTGCACATTGCCTGCGCGATCCGCACGATGCGCGCGAATGAATGCGTAATCGACTTTGATCGCGGTTTCCAGCACATAGCTGCGACCGTTGAATTCACGGGTCTCGCGACCTTTTGCGAGATCGGTGCCGACACTGGCAGC
>CAZHFZ010000033.1:0-39432 GCA_964531455.1 uncultured Bordetella sp. | reverse complement strand
GCGCCATCCTGCAAGTCAGCGATGGCTTCAGCGGCGGAGGCAAATACTTTATTCATGGCAGGACTGCCTTATGTTGGAACAGGAAATTGAAGAATTGAAGGAATGCAATTGAATCAGATCAGAATGCGTAAAGCTTCGCCGGATTATCAACGAGAATCTTCTGCCGCACAGAGTCGCTACCTGCCCATTCATTGACCATGTCGAGCAGCACCGCATCGTCGGGCAGATTGTTCTTTAGTGAGGGGTGCGGCCAGTTGGTGGCATAAAGCATGCGCTCGGGCGCGGCGCGAATCAGTTCCATCGCCGTTGCGCCGGCATCCTCGTAGCGCGGCGCACCCGTCTTTGAACCATGGTACGGCGCCGAGAGCTTGACCCAGCAGCGGCCACCGTCGACCAGATTGCGCATGACCTTCCACGCCGGATCATCCGCGGCCACCGGCTGCATGAACCGGCCGATGTGGTCGATGACAATATCGCAGGGCAAGGCCTTGAGCATCGCCTCGCGGCCGGCGAGTTCACGGCCATCCATCTGCAACTGTACATGCCAGCCATGCGGGGCCACGCGCGCGGCCATTTCATTGAGGGTTTCCCAGCTCACGCCGCCATAAGGCAACAGATGGTAGCGAATGCCCCGGATACCGGCAGCCGTGAGGCGCGCGATTTCAGAATCACTGTCGCCGGGCTGCACTATCGCCACGCCGCGGGTCTGATGGCCGGCATCGGCCAGCGCTTTCATCGCTTCGAGCGTGCAGCGGTTATCGTTGCCGTAGGCCGCGGGCTGGACGATGACGGTGCGGGTGATGCCCAGACGCGCGCGCAGCTTGCGGTATTCCGCGGTGGTTCCCGGAATCGACGGCAGATTGGTGCCGGGACGCTGGGTATAACCCGGCTCGAAGATGTGCATGTGGGTGTCGCAGGTACCAACAGGCGACGGCAAGTGGGGGCGTGTGTCGGTCATGGGGTGCGGTTGTCAGAGTGACGGGTTTTTGTGGCCGGTGGCCTTGCCGGAATCGGCGACCTGCGAAACGTTGTTACCCAGCGGCAAGGCGACGCCAAGCTTCTGCGCCATTTCGAGTACAAGGTGCAGATCCTTGCGCATGTTCGGCAACGGCTCATCGGCGTCCTTTGCTTCGAGCATGCCTTTCCAGCGCGGGCCCAGTTCATGCCAGATTTGCAGCACCGAACTGTTGGCCAGCCCCTGCTTCAATACGAGTTTCATCACGTCAGGCGCGACACCACCCGCCTCGCCCAGCGCAAGGCCTTCAAGCAGTGCCATTACGTTGGTGCTGAACACCAGTTGATGTGCGAGTTTCGCAACCTGGCCGGTACCGATTTCTCCGGTGTGGGTGACATTGTCAGCAAAAACCTTCAGCACCGGCATCACTGAAGCCAGAAGTTCGGGATCGCCGCCGACCATCAGGCTCAACATGCCCTCGCGCGCAGCGATGATGCCGCCGGAAATCGGAATATCGAGCGTGCGGCCACCCTTGCCGGCTATCTGCTGCGCTACGCGCAGCACCGGAGCCGGGCCCAGCGTGCTGCCGGTCGCAAAAATCGTTCCGGACCTGAGGGTTTCGAGGATGCCGCCAACGCCTGAAACAATCGCGTCGGTCTGTTCGGCGTCGGATACCAGACTGATAATGAGATCGCTGACACGCGCCACATCCGCCGGCGAACTGCAAGGGTTCGCGCCAAGGGACGCCAGTTCACGCACCGGATCCAGTCGCACGTCGTATACAGCGACGGTGCAACCAGCCTCCATCAGTCTCTTTGCAATCGGAAATCCCAGCGCGCCCAGTCCGATGACGCCGACGCTGGCCTGCAGACGAGCCACCTATTGCGCCTTGATGCCGGCATCCTTGATCACCTTGGTATAGCGGGCGATCTCGCCGCGCAGGTAATCACGGAACTGTTCAGGTGAATTCAGCACCAGATCAACACCCATGCCGGTCAGTTTGTCCTTGGTTGCCGGCGTATTGAACATGCGCGCGGTGTCGCGCTGGATTCGGGCGACAAGTTCCGGCGACATGTTTGCCGGCCCCAGAAGCCCGAACCAGGTGGCAATTTCATAACCCTTGAAGCCGGACTCGGCGACAGTCGGGATGTCCGGCGCCAGCGGTGAACGCGTGCTCCAGGTATTGGCAATACCGCGCAGGCGGCCGCTCTGCACGTGCGGAATCGCCACCGGCAGGTTGCCGAACATGATCGGAATCTGCCCGCCGACGGTGTCAGCCAGCGCGGGATTCTCGCCCTTGTACGGTACATGTGTGATTTTGATGCCCAATTGCGCACTCATCAGCTCGCCGGCCATATGCGGTGACGACCCCACGCCGCCCGAACCGAAGGTCAGCGGCTCTTTGCTTTTTTTGGCAAGCGCAACAAATTCCTTGAAGGTCTTTGGCGGAAACGACGGATGCACCACCATCAACAGCGGCGTGTAACCGGTCAGGGTGATTGGTGTGAAATCGCGCATGGTGTCGTACGGCGCCTTGCCGTACAGCGCCGGAGCCACCGCGAGGCTGGTCTGCGGCGTGATCATCAATGTGTAACCGTCACCCGGCGCCTTGGCCGTCATTTCGCCGGCAATCATGCCGCTGGCGCCGGGACGGTTTTCGACAAGCACATTCTGCTTCCAGTCCGCGGTCAGGCTCTGCGCCAGCGTGCGCGCAACAATGTCCGTGCTGCCGCCTGCGCCGAAGCCGACGAGGATGCGCACCGGTTTTGACGGAAAAGTCTGCGCTGCAGCGCTACTGGCAAATGAAGCGATTGCAAAACCGATGATGACGGATTTTAAATTCATGTTATTTCCCCTCCAGAAGTGCGGGCATTGTGTGGATCACACCCTGAACTGTCAACATGCCTTGTGGATGCAATGATCTGAGGATCAGGATTGCTGTTCGAGCATTTCGCTGATGGCGCGATCGAGGTGCTGGATCGTGTTGCAGACCCGGACAAGGCCGCAGAACGGTGCGTAGCGAAACATGTCCGAATCGCCGCTGCCCCAGCTGCCGGGGTGCTCCGGATTGAGCCAGATGATGCGCCGAGAACGATTGGCCATCTGTTCGAAGATGTCGATGCGCGGATCCGCATTGTTGCCGCGCGCATCTCCAACAATGATCACCGTGGTTTTGGGCGTCAGCAGGCGCATCCACCGAGACTCGAAGTCGGCCAGCGCATTGCCATAGTTGGACGACTGGTAACCGATATTCTCCATGATGCTGACAATCGCCTGTTCAACCGGCTGCTTCTCCAGCTGGTGGCTGACGTCGATCATCGATCCGGCAAACGCGAAAGAGTGGATATCTGAAAGTGCCTCGTTGAGGGCGTACAGAAACATCAGCAGGAACTGTGACACCTCGGCAACCGAGCCCGACACGTCACAGAGCACGACCACGCGCGGTTTCTCGATCTTGCGCTGCTTCCAGTGGGTGACAAACGGCACGCCGCCCCAGCCGACATTGCGGCGGATGGTTCGACGCACGTCGAGCTGGCCGCGCAGGCGGCGGCGACGGACTCGCGCGTAACGTGAAGCCAGCTTGCGTGCCATCTGGCGCACCAGCAGGCGCATGTGACCCATGTCGCGCTGGCTGACGTTCGACAGCCGCGCTGCTTTCAGGCGTTCAACGCGGAACTGCTCTGCATCCGCACGCCCGAACATTTCGAGATGCTGTTCGACATAGCGCTTGACCGAGTCGCGCAGCAGGTCGATCTGCGCGGCCAGGCGCTGCCCGCGTATGACGGCCGCGGCCTCGCCGGATCGACGCAGCCCGTCAATCTGGTTTTCAAGATCACGCAATCCGATCTGCTGCAGGATGCGCAGGCTGTAGAGGCCCGTCTGCGTGAAGTAGCGGATGTTGTGCAATCCGGTTTTTTCGGCGGCGGCTTCCACCGCAGCGGTGATACCGGCATGATCCGCCCCTTCCAGCATCTGTCCGAGCGTTGAACCCCCAGAACCCGTCGCAGAAGCAGCCGGCTGCATCGGCATGGACGTCGCGGACTGCACATCGCCTTCGCCTGGTTTCGCGCCGTCCCAGACAAAAGCTTCGCGCTGGAAATAAAGATCAAAGGCCTGGTCGTAAATTATTTTTTCTTCAGGCGTTTTGGCAATGACCAGGTTCAATGCCGCTTTCAGCAGACCGCAGTCACCGTAACCCACGGCCTCGACGGCACGCATCACGTCGATGCTTTCCGCTGCAGAAATCTGCAGGCCGGCGCCACGGGCCGTTTCGAGGAATCGGCGGATCGGCTCCGTGGTCAGACGGTCGCGCGCATCATCCGCGTGTTGAGAGTTCACGCCACGCCAGCCTCGCGCCGCGCGCGATGCGTGAGATTGACCAGTTCTTTTTGCGCCGACTCGATATCGGCCTCAAACTTGAGCAACACGTTGAGCGTTTCCCTGACCGTATCGTCACCCAGCACCGTGGCATGCAACAGCACCAGCACGCGCGCCCAGTCGATGGTCTCGCTGACCGAAGGCGGCTTGCGCAGATCCAACGCACGCAACTGCTGCACGAAGCTCACCAGCTGTGTCAGCAGACGGGAATCAATGCCGGGAATGCGTGAGGCCACGATGCGTGATTCCAGTTTGGCATCGGGAAAATCAATGTGCAGGTGCAGGCAGCGGCGCTTCAGCGCATCACCGAGGTCACGTGTCGAATTCGAAGTCAGCAGCACGATCGGCGGCACGCGCGCAACCACACAGCCGATTTCAGGCACCGTCACCTGATAGTCGGAAAGTATTTCCAGCAGGAAGGCCTCGAACTCCTGGTCGGCCTTGTCGATTTCGTCGATCAGCAGGATGCTGCCGCGCGGCTCATCCAGCGCCTGCAACAGCGGGCGCGGTTCAAGAAAATCGCGCGAGAAAAATACGTCGTCGAATTCGTGCAGGCGGCCGAGCGCCGCACCGAGGTCATCGGCGTCGCCGATCACCGAGCCGATCTTGTTGCGCAGGATCTGCGTGTAGAGCAGTTGTTTGCCGTACTTCCACTCGTAAAGTGCCTTCGATTCATCGAGGCCCTCGTAACACTGCATGCGGATCAGCGGCAGATCGAGCCACTGCGCCAGGGATTTGGCGAGCTCGGTCTTGCCGACACCGGCAGGTCCCTCGACCACCACCGGCTTCTGTAAATGGCAGGCGAGATAAACCGCCATCGCGATCTGGCGGCTGGCGATATAACCGGCAGCGCTGAGACCGGCTTCAACTTCCTCTACGGATTCCGGCACATGCATCTTCGCCGCAACTTTGGATTCTTCTTTTTTATTCATTAAAATCAATTATTTATATTATTATTCGGTGCGGGACGAATCGCCCGCCACAAGCGTCCCCGGGAGTGCGACCGGTGGAATGACTGCATTACCAGGCCAGTGCGTAACCTTCACGGCGCGGATCAGCTCCGGCATGGCGCATCCCCGTTTCCGGATCGACCTTGATCGCACACACCGCGGCATTGGCCGCCGGAAAACGCGGCCAGACTTCAACATCGTGACCGCGGCGCTGCAGTTCAGCGATAACCGCAGGACCAAAATCCTCCTCGACATTGAGACGGCCGGGGTAGTAGGCATGCGGCGCAAAAGAGTTGGGGAAACTTTGCGATGAAACCCGCGGCGCTTCCACGGCCTGCTGCATGGTCATGCCGAATTCAACGACATTGAGGAACACCTGCAACATGCCCTGGGATTGCTGGTCGCCGCCGGGTGTGCCGAAGGTCATGAAAAGCTTGCCATCCTTGAAGGCCATCGCCGGGTTCGGGGTCAGGCGCGGGCGTTTGCCGGGTTTCACTTCGGCGGGATGACCGGGCTCCAGCCGCGACTGACAGCCGCGTGACGAAATCGCCAGGCCGGTGCCTGGGATGATCGGCGTTTCGCTGGCATTGTCCGACGTGGTCGCAGAGTAGGCGTTGCCGAATTTATCAACGACGCAGTTGTAGATGGTGTCCTGCGACAGGCGCGAGAGCCCGTGTGGCGCGGCATACAACGGCGTTGATGAACCGGTGGTACGCCCCGTGTTCTCGGGGTCACCCGGATCGGGCAGGCGGTCAAACGCCTTCTGCATGTCGATGCGTGCGCGCTGCCTGATTGCGTAAGCTTCGGAAATCAGCGCGTCGCGCGGCACTTTCATGAATTTCGGATCACCGACATAGGCTTCGCGGTCGGCAAACGAAAGGTTCAGCGCCGCGGCTATCAAATGCGCGTAATCCGGGGAGTTGTGCTTCATCGACTTGAGATCAAAGCCTTCGAGGATCTTCAACGACTCCAGCAACACGATACCCTGGCACCATACGTCACAGGCATGCACGGTGTAACCGCGATAGTTGACGGTGATGCTCTCTTCCACCGGCACTTCGAAGCCGGCCATGTCCTCAAAGGTCATGAAGCCGCCGTTTTGGGCGTGATAGTCGGCAATCTCGCGTGCAATCGGACCACGATAGAAATAGTCATGGACCGCACGCAGCTTTTTGTCGCGGTCACCGCTGCAGTCGCGTTCCGCCTGGATCAAGCGGCCGATGGTTTTGGCAAGATCTTCCTGCACGAACAGTTCGCCGACGCGCGGCGCCCGCCCCTGGGGCAGGAAAATGCGTTCGTTGTCGGGCCAGCGGCGGAAACTGTTTTCGAGGTATTCGATGTTGGTCGACAGCAGCGGATAGACGGCAAATCCGTTGCGCGCGAGTTCCATCGCCGGCATCGCTGCTTCTTCAAAAGAAATCGTGCCAAATCGGCGCAACGCCTCCACATAAGTCGCCGGCGCCGCAGGAATCACCGTGCGCAGCAGATTTTCAGGCACAGCCTTGCCGTTGCCGGAGGCAATCAGTTTCGCGACATCGGTGCTCTTCGGCCAGTAACCGAGACCGGCCAGGCTGATTACCTTGTCGAGTTCCTTCATGTAAATCAGCGTCGGCGCCACACAGGCGAAGCTGACCATGTCGGGCTGCAAAACGGAGAGTGCCATCGACGCGGTGACACCGGCGTCAACGGCGTTGCCGCCGCGGTCGAGCACGCGCATCGCCGCCAGCGTCGCCAGATAATGGCCGGCGGATGCCGCATGATTGCGTCCAACCAGATTAGGCCGGAAGCTCGGCGCCGGAACAGCCATTTTGACTGCGCGTTTTTTTTCTGCCATGACGACTCTCCTGACGCGTTAAAGACTATCCGCGTTCCGCCAAAGTCTTGCCACCGACACCCCAGGCGTTTTTCGGAATGTCCTGCACGGTGATCCACACGGATTCCGGCTTGACACCGACGGCATCAACAAAAGCCTGAGTGACTTTTTCGATCAGCACTTTCTTTTGTTCCGGGGTGCGGCCTTCGGCGACGTAGAGTTGTGCAAATGGCATGGCTGATTTCCTTGGTGGTGGGGTAATTGTTGAAAGTGACTGGTGGCTGGCGGCTTGAATTATTGTTCGAGTTTGATGCCGGCTTCCTTGATGACGTTGGCCCACTTCGCAGTTTCCGTCTTGATGAAGGCGGTGAATTCGGCGGGTGTGCTGCCGACGGCGACGGCGCCGGAGGCCTCGAAGGTCTTGCCGATCTCCGGAGATTTGACGATGGCCGCGACTTCGCGTCCGAGTTTGTCGATGATGGCGCGCGGAACACCGGCAGGCGCAATCATGCCCTGAAACGCTTCGGCCTGATAACCCTTGAGTGTCTCGCCGATGGTCGGCACCCCGGGCATGCTGTCGAGCCGTTTGGCGCTGGTCAGCGCCAGGCCTTTGACCTTGCCGCTCTTGATATGGGGCGCAGCGGAAATTGTGGTGGTGAACAGCATGGTGACACGGCCGCCAATAACGTCGGTAATCGCCGGCGGGATGCCTTTATACGGTACGTGAATCATCTCGATGCCAGCGGTTTTCTTGAACAGTTCAGCCGACAGGTGCGGTGCCGACCCTGCGCCCGGCGTGGCGAAAGTCAGTTCGCCGGGCCTGGCTTTCGCCAATGCGATCAGGTCCTTCACCGTGGATGCTGGCGCGCCGGCACTGACGACCAGGATGTTGGGCTGGGAATTCAATTGGGTAATCGGGGCAAAGTCCTTCAGCGGGTCATACGGCAATTTGGCGTAAAGACTGGGGTTGATTGCAAACGTCGTGGTGATCATCAATAACGTGTAACCGTCGGCAACGGCCTTTGAGGCAATTTCAGTACCGACGATGGTCGCGGCGCCGGGACGTGAATCGACCACAATGCTCTGCCCCCATTTCTCGGTCAGTTTCTGGCCGATCAGCCGCGCAGTGATGTCGAGTCCGCCGCCGGCAGCGAACGGCACGATCATGCGGATCGGTTTGTTGGGGTAATTGGCCGCGGCTTTGTCCTGCGCAACGGCGACGGTGCTGATGGCAAGTGCTGCGGCACAGCCGGTCAGAATGAATGATTTCATGCGGAATTACCCCTGAAAAAGTTCGAAAAGATGTTATCACGCAGGCCGTTGAAATCCCGGCAAGGCTCAGCATCTGGACTGGAGGTGATGTCACCCGGGAGGTCTTCCTTCGGGTCGTGCAGCGACGGCGCCACCCAAGGTGACTTCCTTCGGGGCGCTCAGGTGGACTGGCTGCTGTCCTCGCGCGCAGCGCGGCTGCGGTTGCGCGCCTGATAAAGCATGTCGAGAGTGATCTTGCGCACTTCGAGTTTGCTTTGCTCGATGTGCGCAGTCAGCAGGCGCTGAGCCTCATCGGCACGACGGCGCTGAATGGCCGACAGGATCTTGCCGTGTTCGCCATATGTCGCAGCAATGCGGTCGGACTTGGTGAAGTCCAGTCGCCGGATGATGCGCATGCGCTCGGTGATCTCGCGGTAGGTGCGCAGCATTTCGTGGTTGCCGGTCGATTCGACGATGCGCATATGGAAGGCCTCATCGAGCATTCCCACTTCCAGCGCATCCTGCAAGCGATCTTGTTCCGCAACCAGCCAGATTTTCGCCAGGCCGGCGAGTTCCGGCCGTTCTTCAGCGGCAGCGCATAGTTCACGTACCGCAAAACATTCAATCAGCACACGGAAGTCATACAGTTCGTCGAACTTCTCGAAACTCAGCGGCGGCACCAGCCAGCCGATCTTGGGCATGGCTTCGACAAATCCTTCGTGCTGCAGGCGCTGCAGTGCCTGCCGCAACGGCGTGCGGCTAACCTTGATCTGCTGCGCAAGTTCGGATTCAGAAAGGCGATCACCGGGCATCAGGTCAAAATCAAAAATGCGTTTCTTGATCCGTGTGTAGGCCTGGTCGGCGAGACTGCCTTCATCCTTGCTGATGTTGACCACCTCGGCCATGTTCAAGCCCGCTTTTGTCTGGTTTTGTCAGCCGTCACAGTACCTGTCTCCAGATAATTGCGCCAGCCGCCCCAGGCGGTGATGTCCTCGGCGCCGTTCAGCGCGCAGGGCTCGCAGATGAACCCATTCACCCAGCTGCCATCCGCCAGTTCGATTGCACCCAGCCCCAGTGGTGCCGGTATTCCGGCAAGGAATGTTCCCACGGTGTCGGCAGGCATATCGTACACCTCGACCGCAATGGCCTCGCCCTGCGCTGCGCGCGCAAGACCCGGTTTCGGCGGCTGCGTCCCTTTCAGCGCATAAAGCCGGTAGTGCGGCGCCGTCACCGTGGACAGCCGCAGGCGCGCGCCACGCTCGGACAGTTGATGGTGCAGGGGCATGCCGGCAAGGTGTGCGCCCACCACTGCCAGCGGGATCGCTCCCGGCGGTATTGCCGTAATCCGTGTGTCAGCTTCCTGCAGCGGACGCAGCTTCGCGCCCAAAGGCAAATCTAGTGAGCGCTGCCAGCGCGCGGCCAGTTCGGCCAGCGCCCAGTCGTATCCGCCGCGCGCAATGAAGGTCACACCGAAGGGCAAACCGTCGGGCGTAAATCCGAAGGGGACTGCGACGGCAGACAGGCCGAGCAGGTTGACGAAGTTGGTATAAGTACCGAGTTCGCTGTTACGCACAAAGGGCCCCGCTGCGACATCCGACAGCGTTGGCAGATTGGGCGCCGTGGGCACCATCAGCACATCAAACTCGTCCCAGACATGCCTTGTCTGCACTTCGAGTTCACGCACTTTGTAAATGCCGTTGAAGGTATCCACTGCAGAATAATCGCGGCCAGCACGTATGACTGTGGCAACCACCGGATCAATTCCTGATCCGCCCTGCTCGATCTGCGCCCCGGCAATCGCATATCGTTCTGCCGTCCACGGCCCCTGGTATAGCAATGTCGCCACTTCAGTGAAAGGCTTCAGGTCAAACAAGCCATGGGTAAATTGCAGGCCGGCCAGGTGATCACAGGCTTTTTCATATAAATCGCGGTAATCCGTGCTGACAAAAAACGGTGCATGCGGAATGCCGACGTGGATTTTTCCGGAGAACGCATAACGCGGCTGCGGCGGGTGATTGAAGTGCGGCTCCGCGGCACTTAACGCACCGTGCCCCCCGACTACCGGCAACAATGAAGCCGCGTCCGCCGCGGTCAGCGTCAACAAAGATACGCAGTCGAGCGTACGACAGGCCGGGACAACACCGGCCGTGCTGACCAGTCCCGGCGTCGGCTTGAACCCGACCAGATTGTTGAAACCCGCGGGCACTCGTCCCGAACCTGCGGTATCCGTGCCCAGGGCGAAACTGACCAACCCACGCGCCACCACCGACGCCGACCCGGAACTCGACCCGCCACTGATGTGGTTTGCACTGAAAGTATTCGGAACAGCACCATACGGAGAACGTGTGCCGACCAGTCCTGTCGCAAACTGGTCGAGATTGGTTTTCCCGAGCAGCACCGCACCGGCATTCATCAGTCGCGCCACCACTTGCGCCGTCTCGGTGGCAATGTAAGCGAATTCCGGACAGGCGGCAGTGGTCGTCCATCCCGCAACATCAATGTTGTCCTTGACCGCAAAAGGCACGCCATACAGCGGGCAGTCTGCAGGATCGCGCTGCGCCAGCACGGCCAATTGGGTTTCAAGCTGGGATGCCGTTGCAATGCTGATCCATGCCGGATCACGCTCTTCCTGGTTGCTGCGATACAGCTGCTGCCAGCGTTCGCGCAGGAATTCCGCGGCATCAATCCGGCCCGCTACAACCGCAGCGCGGACTTCGGCAATCGTCAGCGATTCGCTCATGCTCACGCCGCCTCCGTTGCGTGAGTGATATGTGATGGCAGATGCGCCGGGCGCGGAATCGCCGCCAGCAGTTCACGTGTGTAGTCCGCCTGCGGCGCTGACAGAACGGTGGCGGTGGCGCCTTCCTCGACAATACAACCCGCCCGCATCACGATCACGCGATCGCAGAGCAGGCGCACCACTTCGAGGTCATGGCTGACGAAGAGGTAGCTCATGCCGAATTCAGCCTTCAGGTCGGCCAGCAGGTTGAGCACCACCGCCTGCACTGACACATCCAGTGCGGCAGTAGGTTCATCCAGTATCAGCAGTTCCGGCCGGGTGGAAATCGCGCGCGCGATGCCGACTCGCGCCTTCTGCCCGCCCGACAACTGGTGCGGCAAACGATCCAGCAGTTCATGCTGCAAACCGACCTGCGTCGCCAGCGCTTCAACGCGCGCGCGGATTTCAGCGCCGTTACTCATGCCTTCGAGACGGATCAGCGGATCGGCGATCGACTGAGCGGCAGTCGATCGCGGGTTGAGGCTTTCGTGCGGATCCTGGAACACCATCTGCAGTTCGCGGCGCAGCGGCGAACGCGCAAATGCGGCGGCACTCACTGCCGTCAGTTCCTGCCCCTTGAAACGGATACTGCCGGAAGTCGCATCAAGCAGCCGCATCACCATCGCCGAGGTCGTCGATTTGCCGCAGCCGGATTCACCGACCAGGCCGACGCTTTCTCCACGGGCAACGTTGAAACTGATGCCGTCCACCGCGCGGTACGGCGCGCGTTTTTTCAGGCGCTGCAAAAAACCGCCCGGCGGATCGAATTCCTTGACCAGATTACCCACCTCCAGCAACGGCTCGGTCGAAACCGTCATCGCCGGCGGCAGCGGCAAGCGCAAATCATCGGGCAGCAGATCGCGAATGGTAGCCGCGGCATGCGGTGTCGAACGGATCAGCCGACGGGTGTAGGGATGCACGGGCGCCGTGAACAATTTTGCCGTGTCCTGCTGCTCAACGACTTCACCCTTTTCCATCACGACGATGCGGTCGCAATATTCGCCGGCAAGTCCGAGGTCATGGGTAATCAGCAGCGTTGACATGCCCTCGGAGCGGGTCAGATCACGCACCAGTTCCATCACCGCTTTCTGGGTAGTGACATCAAGACCGGTGGTAGGCTCATCCGCGATCAGCAACTGCGGCCTGCAGGCCAGCGCAATGGCAATGACCACGCGCTGGCACATGCCGCCGGAGAGTTCAAATGGATAAGCGTGATAGCGCTGGGCTGAATCACGGATGCGTACGCGTTCCAGCGCCTCTATGGCCTTGGCTTTGGCCTGATCATGCGTGGTCTGCGCATGGCGGATCAGCACATCTTCAATCTGTTTGCCGACGGTACGGATCGGATTCAGCGCCGCGCGCGGGTTCTGGAAAATCATCGAGATTTCACGACCACGCAGATCGCTCATCATGTCTTCCCCTGCATCGTGCAGCTGCATGCCGCCGAATTCGATGCCGCCCGACACGATGCGACCGGCGCGATCCAGGATGCGCATGACCGCATATGAAGTTACCGACTTGCCCGAGCCGGATTCGCCGACGATGCCCAGGGTTTCACCCTTGGCGAGCTGCAGGTTGACCGAACGCACCGCAGTAACCGGGCCTTTGCGCGTGGCGAACTCGACACACAGGTCACGCACGGCGAGCAAGGGGGGATTGTGCAGATGGGTACTCATTCCCGTCACCTCAAGTCCGGCGCTGCGGGTCGACCAGATCGCGCAAACCGTCGCCGAGCAGATTGAAAGTAAATACTGCGAGCATCAGCGCCGCGCCGGGAAACAGCGCCAGCCACCATTCGCCGGAAACAATGTAGTTGGCGCCTTCAGCGACCATGATTCCCCACTCTGCCGTCGGCGGTCTCACACCGAGGCCGATAAACGACAGGCCCGCGGCATTGAGAATGGCCCAGCCCATGTTCAGCGACAGCTGCACCATCATCGGTGGAAGCGTATTGGGCAGGATCGTGGAGAGCAGGATGCGCAATTCGGAGTTGCCGGACAGCCGTGCCGCCTGCACATAACCGGCATTGCGGCGGATTGACACCTCGGCCCGGGCTACACGCGCGTAAAACGGCAGGTTGATGATCGCGGTGGCGATAACAATGTTCTGGATGGTGTTGCCGGCCGCAGCAACGATGCCCATGGCCAGCACAAACAGCGGGAAAGCCATGATCGTATCGAGCATCCTTCCGGACAGCTTGTCGAACCATCCGCCCCAATAGCCTGCGCAGGCGCCAATAAACGCCCCGCAGAAAAAAGATAACGCCACCGCTGACACCGATATCAGCAGATCAAGCCGCGTGGCAACCACGACGCGGGAAAATACGTCGCGGCCCAACTGGTCTGTGCCAAACCAGTGTTGCCAGGTTGGCGGCTTGAGCGCCTTGTCGGCGGCGGTGGCGAGCGGGTCGTGCGGCACCAGCATGGGGCCGAACAATGCGACCGCGACCAGCGCAGCCAGCATCACGAAAGCGAGAAACGTGACGGGGTTTGACGTCATCACGTAACGGAAATGGGCGAAACCCCTGCTCCACGACGAAGTGCGCAGTCCGGCAGCGGCATTCGACGGGTTCATTACGGCATCAGTCATGTTCATTCATTCCTCAGCCGTCAACCTGCACGCGCGGATCAATCAGCGTGTAAAGGGTGTCGATGACCAGATTCAGCACCACAAAGAGCACGGCCATCGACAGCACAAAACCCTGCACCGCGGCGTAATCGGAGACCACCAGCGCCTCGATGGCAAAGGAACCGATGCCCGGCCAGGCAAATACTTTTTCGACCAGCACATTGGCGCCCAGCGTGAACGAGAACACCATGCCCAGCGTGGTCACCACCGGAAGCAAGGCATTGCGGAAAGCGTAGACCATCAGCACCCGCCCGCGGGACAGGCCGGCGGCACGGGCAGTACGCAGGTATTCGGAAGCCAGCGCCTGCAGCATCGCAGCCCGGGTCATGCGTGCAATCGGGGCCAGCGTAAACAGCGCCAGCGTGATCGAAGGCAGAAGCAGTTGTTTGAGGGCGGACCACGCGGTGCTCCATTCGCGTGCGATCAGGCTGTCAAACACGAGGAATCCGGTGACATGCGGCGGCGTGAGGTGCATCAGGTCAAGCCGGCCCAGCGGTGCCGGCGCAACGCCGAGCAGAAAATAAAACACGTAGACCAGCAAAAGCCCTGTAAAAAAAGTCGGCAGGCTGACGCCGGCAGTCACTATAAAACGGCATAACTGGTCAATCCAGGTGTCCTGGCGCACCGCGGCCAGCACGCCCAATGGTATGGCGACTGCCACCGACAGCAGCAATGCAGTCAATGTCAGTTCCAGTGAAGCCGGCAGTCGTTTCAGCAGTTCGGTCGCCACCGGCTGACCGGTGGATACCGACTGGCCGAGGTTGCCGCTGCCGAGGTCCCGGACATAGTTCAGGAACTGCACCGGCAGCGGCTGGTCGAGCCCGAGCTTGGTGCGAATTTCAGCGATTGATTCCGGCGTCGCGGCAGCACCGGCGAAATACGCCGCAGGGTCGCCCGGCAGCGCGCGTGTCAGCAGGAATGTGACAATGACGATCCCGATCAGCGTCGGGATCGCCTGCAGCACACGCGCAAAAATGATGGCCAGTTGCCCCATGAAGCGGACCGGTCAGACCTTGAACGACCGCGCGTCGACCTGACGATGGAACCAGAACTCGTAACCTTCGAGTTTGGGCGACATCGCCGATTCCAGCGTCGGCTGCCACAGCGGAATCCGCGGCACGTCGTCGAAGGCCTTCTGGATCAACTGCTTGATCTTGCCATCGTACGACTTGTCGGATTTTTCCATGTGCAGCGTTTCGTCGATCAGTTTTTTGACCACAGGATCATCGTAGTTCGACGCGTTGAACAGATTGCCTTTGATGTAGGACCAATAGAAATAATAGTCCGCCGTGTTCAGCCAGCCGCCGAAATTCTCCAGCAGGAAGGGCAGCTTTTTCTCGACCAGCGCCACCGTGCGCCAGTTGGCGCCCGGCACCTTGTCGAGCGTGACCTTGATGCCGATCTTGCCCAGGCTTTCCTGGATCAGCAGTGCTGCGGGTTCACCCCAGTCGGCTTCGCCGAGGTCATAGGACAACGGCACTTCAAAGCCGTCCTTGTATTTGGTCTGCGCCAGCAAGGCCTTGGCTTTTTTCAGGTCGGTGTCATAAGGGAATTTCTGCGGCCATGCGGCGGTTGCCGGTTTCGCAGACTTTGCGCCCCACATCGGCACACCACGACCATAAGCAGCCTGTTTGAAAATCTGCTCATAAGGAATCGCAAAAGCCACCGCTTGACGCACCTTCTGGTCCTTGAACGGCTCGAAGTTGTAATTCAGGCAGGCGACATAAAGGCAGTTGTCGATCGGCGAACCGATGACCTTGACCTTTTTCGCTGCGGCCAGTTCCTGGGCATCCTTGTTGGGAATCTGGAATGACAGGTGCGCATCGCCGCGTTCGACCATCGCGCGGCGGGTGGCTGTGGCAGGCACTTCACGGATGATCACGCGCTGCACGCCGGGCAGCGGACCGCCCACCCATTTGTCATTGCGCACATAGACCAGTTGTTGGCCGGCATCCCAGCGTTCGACTTTGAACGCCCCGCTTCCGGCAGGGGTGCGATGCAGGTATTCAGCCGCCCACGGATCCGCAGCGGTGGCATTGGCCCTCGCCACCTTGGAGTTGATGATCACCGCCACCGGTACGCCCAGATTTGGCAAGGCCAGCTTCGACGGCTGCTTCAGATCAATGCGGAACGTTTTCGAATCAACAACAACAAACTGCGAAGGCTCGACAAAACCACCGGCCCCCATTTGCACTTTCGGGAAACCACCCAGCGCCAGCGCACGGTCGAAAGACCATTTAACGTCTTCTGCGGTAACAGGCGTGCCATCCCAGAACGTCGCGTTGGACTTGATCTTGAACAGGATGGCTTTGCGGTCAGAGGACAACTGCCAGCTTTCCGCGAGTTCCGGCTCGACCTTGTCGTAGTCGTAGGACAACGACCCGTCGGCGAGTTTCTTGGTGCCGAAGGTCACCAACCGGTCATACACATTGACTGCAACCTGATAACTCGGTCGATTGGTGCCGGGGCGATGAATGTCCAGGCTGTTGATGGTGTTGCCAATCAGCACCACCACCGTACTGGCCGATTGTGCCCAGGCATTGGTTTTCAAAAACGGCAGCATTGCAGCGCCGGCAGCAACGGCGCCTGCAGATTTAAGAAGTTCGCGACGGTTCATCTGGCATCCCTTTCGTGGTCTGACCGCATCTCAGGCGGTATACAAGATGGGATGCAAGAGGCGTACCACATCAAAGATTAATACAAAATTTCATAAATTATTATTTATAATCAATTATTTAATAATAATCTCCCGCAAGAAACCCTATACTGATAATGGCACCACTTCAGGGCCTGACACTGATTTTTGGTGCGTAACGGTGCGGAGGACAACACCGAATCCGCGTTGGCTATACTCCGGCGCATGCATTCCGCAAACCGGAGCACGGCACCCACTGTCAACTCCATACGCGGGCCTCAAAGGACAATCAATCAGTGACTGGCGGCAAAAAAAACAGCAACGGCATTCCTCGCGCGGAAACACTCAGTCTCGGCGGATTGCGCGCCTTCGTTACCGTCATAGAGGAAGAAAGTTTTTCGAAAGCAGCAGCAAAACTTGGTCTGAGCCAGCCCACGGTATCGCTGCAGGTTCAAGCCCTTGAACAGACCTGCGGCGTGCGCTTGATGAACCGCTTGCGAAAGCCGACACTGACCCGTGAAGGCCGCGAGTTGCTGGTCAAGGCGCGACTGGTATTAAGCGGACTGCAGGAACTCGAAACCGCGATCAGCGGATTCCGCAACCTGACGCATGGCCGTATCGCGCTCGGCTTCAGTAGCCCGCAGCATGCACTGCCCATGCTGGCGCGATTCCTCAGCAGCCATCCACAGGTCGAAATCAGCACACTGGCGGGAAATACCGATTCATTGCTTGCAGATGTCGCCGCCTGCAGGGTCGATGTGGCCGTGGTAACGCTTGAAAACCTGCCCGCCGGATTTCACTGCCTCCCGGTGGCCCGGCAGAAGCTGCTGCTTTGCATACGGCGAGACCATCCCTGGGCCGGACGGCGCACGATCCGCATGGAACAACTGAACAGCCAGCCCCTTGTGCTGCGCGAACCGGGATCAATGACACGACGCATGTTCGAGCATGCCTGCGCCGCAGCGAAACTGAAGCCGCGCGCCAATCTCGAGGTATGCACGCGCGAAGCCTTGAAGGAGGCTGTCGCCGCCGGTCTCGGCGCGGGCATTGTGCTCAGCGGCGAGTTTGGCAGTGACGAGCGCCTGGAAACCGTAAGCCTTGCGGCACCGGCGACCGATGCCGGCGTCTATGTAGTTTGCCTTGAAGGCGCAACAGAACTGCCTGCCATAGCCGCTTTCCTCAAGGCATCAAGCGCCAACTGAATTTCAGCGCGCTTCGGCGCACTGCGCCATCAAGTCAATGAAGTATTCAATCCCCGGCGTCTGCAGACCGGCAGTTTTGGCTTGATCATCGTACCGCCGCAGTTGCACGGCATCCTCGAATCCCGCAGTGCTGCAGAAACGCTTGACCTCCTCATCACTCATCACCCCCCCCTGCAACCGCAGGCTGCGAATCGAATCGCCGGACAGGCTTTCCATATAGCCGGCCTCAGCGCTGCACAGATAGCGTTTGGCGGCAACATGTAGCCGCACCGGCTGGCAGACCGCTCCCCCGAACCACCGCGACAGGAAATCGGCACCCAAACGCTGATGCAGGTCATCAACACCCGCAGCGGCTGGTGCCTCTCCCAGATCGTGAACCATATGACCTACGTCGTGCAGCAGCGTCGCCACAATCAGGTGCGGCGGGCAACCGTCGCGCTCCGCCAAACAGGCACCCTGCAGCGCATGCTCAAGCTGGGTCACTCCGGTCAATCCATATTGGTGCGGGCCTTTTTCTTTGTAAATCTTGATCAGTGGCGCAAGAGACAGGGTGATTGTCATAAAAATGAAATTTATAAAGTTAATAATGTGCTTCGTATTATTTATATTTTCAATATTATTTGAGGCAACGTCAATATTGCGCGGCCTCATTGACCCCAGCGGCGCAGAGAGTCCTGCGCCGCACTCCGGCAACCTTCCAATCAGGGAAAAACCATGAACACCTGGATTAATCGAAAGAAATGGCTGTCTGCAGCAGCAGGCGCGCTCGTGATTTTTGCAACCACCGGATCCGTGTTCGCGCAGAGTTGTGAAAACCCGAAGGTGCTGCGCTTCTCAATGGTGCCGACCCAGGACAGCGTCCGTGAATTGACCTACTACAAACCTGTTCTCGACCAGTTGACCAAAAACACCGGCAGGAAAATCGAGTTCTACATGCCGACTTCGTACTCCTCGGTTGTGGAGGCCATGCTGGGCAAATGGGTTGACTTTGGCGTTCTGGGCCCTGAAACCTACGTCATTGCCAAGAGCAAATCCCCTTCGATTGAAGTATTTGCGACCTATCACCGCGCCAAGGACGGCATACAGGAGGAAGGCCCAGGCTACCGGTCGATTCTGATCACCAAAAAAGGCGGCAAGTTCAACAGTATTGAATCACTCAAAGGCTCGGTACTCGCGCTGGTTGACCCGGCCAGCACCTCCGGTGGCCTGGTTCCCGAAAAAGTATTTCCGAAGGCAGCCAACATTCCTTCACTGAAACAATATTTCTCGCGGGTGGTTTATGCCGGTGCTCATGACCTTGCGGCCATTTCGGTTGCCGAAGGCAAGGCTGATGCCGGTTTTGCCGCCAGCCACCGCTTCATGGAAACCGTCAACGCGGGCAAGGTCAAACTCGAGGACTTCAATATCCTGTGGCAGTCGCCGATCATTCCGCAGGACCCATTCGTACTGCGCAACACGCTTTGCGACGACATCAAGAAAGCCATCATCGACACCTTCATGTCGGTGGACAAGAATGAAGCCGGCCAGAAATACCTGCAGAACGTCAAGTCGCTGAGAATCGTGCCGATGAAAGACTCGGATTACGACATCGTCCGCGAAGCCAACAAGAAGTAACTCGATGTCGGCAATCCTCGAAGTGCAGGATCTCCGGGTCAGCTACACAGCCGGAAAGGAGATCCTCAAGGGAATCAACTTTTCGGTCATGGCCGATGATTTTCTGGCCATCATTGGCCCCAGCGGCTCGGGCAAATCGACGCTGATCCGCTGCGTGAACCGGCTGGTGGAGCCCAACGCCGGCAAGATCCTGTTCGAAGGCAGGGATTTGCTCAAACTCGGCGAGGCAGAAATGCGCGCCGAGCGCCGCAACATCGGCATGATCTTCCAGGAATTCAACCTGATCGAACGCCTGTCAGTGATAGACAATGTGCTGACCGGTCGACTTGGTTATACCGGGACCTTGCGCAGTCTGTTCCGGGCATTCAGCAAGGATGACATCCGCAATGCGGTGCGATTGCTGGACCGCGTCGGACTCATCGAGCATCTGGACAAGCGCGCCGACCAACTATCCGGCGGCCAGCGACAACGCGTCGGCATCGCACGCGCCTTGATCCAGAATCCAAAAATGCTGCTGGTGGATGAGCCCACTTCCAGCCTTGATCCAAAAATCGCACGTGAAGTGATGACGTTGATCCGTGAAATCGCCCGCGAATTCGGCGTACCGGTGCTGTGCAACATCCATGACGTCGATCTCGCGCTCGAATTCTGCAGCCATGTTATCGGCCTGCAGGACGGCTACAAGAAATTTGACGGACCGCCTTCCGAAATCGACAAACATGTTCTGGCCGGCATCTACTCGATGGAGGTGCTGTGAGCCTGGCTGCGGCAGTCGACCTTTCACGGTATGACGGCCATGCTGCAAACATCGCTGCCTGGCGCAACCGCTCGCGGCGTATCCGTTACACCGCCTACTTCATCCTGGCGGCGTTGATTACATGGAGCATTGAGGCCATTGTAGTCGGCGACACTGACTGGGGCCGCATTACCTGGGCCGGCATGTACAAATCGGCCAGTCAGTTCATGTCAGTGGATCTGTCAATTTTCGGCAGCTTGATGGAGCCCGCTCTTGAAACAGCATTGATGGCCACAATGGGCACGCTGGTCGGCCTCGTGCTGGCAATACCGGTGGCCTGGCTGGGGGCGACGAACATCTCGCCTCTCGGGCGAACAACCTACGTCATCGGGCGCAGCCTGATGACACTGTCACGATCGGTTCACGAAGTGGTCTGGGGCCTGATTTTCGTCGCCACCGTCGGCCTTGGCGCACTGGCGGGTGTGCTGGCCATGGGCATACGCTCAATCGGCTTCATCTCCAAAACGGTCGCCGAAGCCATCGAAGATGTGAATCCCGGCCCCGTCGAAGCCATGCGCGCAGTCGGTGCCAACCGCTTCCAGATACTGCTCTTCGGCATCCTGCCCCAGGTGATTCCGGTATTCATCGGCAACGTCATTTTCGAGTGGGACGTCAATATCCGCCGCTCGACCATCATGGGGCTGGTTGGTGCCGGCGGTCTCGGACTCGCCTTGCACCGGCAAATGGCAGCCTACAACTACGGCGGGATCGCCACTGTACTGCTGGTAATCCTGCTGCTGATTGTTGCTGGCGAGATCGTTTCGCACTATGCGCGCAAGGCCGTGATCTGATGAACACGGCCGCTTCAACCGCAATCACACCACTGCCTGAATGGCAGCGCTTCCGTTTTCCGCAAAGCCTTTACAAATACGGTGTCGCGCTGGCGATCCTCGGCTTTTTCTGGTGGGCCCTGGATGTCCTGCGCATCGATATTGAAAGACTGCCGGGTTTACTGGGACGGATGTTCGAGGTGTTGTCAGATCGTTACTGGCCCCCTCAGATCAGCCACGTGCTGGAATCCGGCTATATCGACGCCATCATCGACACCTTCCAGATGTCTTACGTGGCTACGGTGATCGGCCTGGTGATCGCGATCCCGCTGGCCTGGTTCGGCTCTTTCAACATGACACCGAGCCGCCGCTTCCTGTACCCCGTCGCCCGACTCGTCGTAATGGCTTGCCGCTCCGTGCACGAAATGATCTGGACCATCCTGCTGGTGGCCATCGTCGGCTTTGGAATGCTGCCCGGCACACTGGCAATGACGCTGTTCTGTATCGGCTTTTCCGGAAAATTGCTCGCGGAAGCCATTGAGGCCATACGTAAAGGGCCTGTCGAAGCGGTGCGTTCATCAGGAGCCAACGAGCTGCAGGTATTCATATTCGCGGTGTTGCCGCAGGTACGGGTCGCCTGGACTGGAATTGCGATCTACACCTGGGATGTGGTGTTCCGCGCAGCAACCGTGGTCGGCTTTTTTGGCGCAGGCGGCATGGGGCATTACCTGCGGGAGAGCGTGCAGCGCGTCGAATCCCAGGAAGTTGCAGCCATCGTCCTCTCGATCATCGTCATCGTCTTTGTCGCAGAAATGCTTTCTGCCTGGATACGCAGCCTTATCTCGCGCGCAACAGCTTAGCCATTCCCCGGGTTTACCGGCATCAGCCCGTTCATTCAAACAACTTGCACGAAAGACTGACAAATGAAACTCCAATTACGCTGGACCATGTTTGCCACACTGGCTTTTGCCGCCGTGACCGCAACTGCAAGTTACCCCTCAAAACCGGTTCGACTGCTTGTGGGATTTCCGCCGGGAGGCAGCACTGACGTCCTCGCGCGTCAACTCGGCATCAAACTCGGCGAGCAGTTAAAACAGCAAATCATCGTCGACAACCGTCCCGGTGCAACCGGAAACATCGCCGCTTCCACAGTGGCTACAGCCAACCCCGACGGTTACACGCTCATGATGGCGACCGTGGCAAGTCATGGCATCAATCCTGCATTGTTCAAGCAGGTGCCGTATGACCCCGTAAAGGATTTCCAGCCGGTGAGCCTTGTGGCGACCTATCCGCTGGTGCTGGCGACCAATCCTTCGACCGGTGCCAGGACCACCGCAGAACTGATCAGCCTTGCGAAGGCCAAACCCGGATCCATCAGGGTCGCATCTTCCGGCAACGGATCCCCGGGACATCTTTCAGCGGAAATATTCAAATCAATGGCCGGGGTGGATCTGCAGCATATTCCATATAAAGGCGGTTCGCCCTCTACTGTAGCAGTGCTTTCCAACGAAGCGCAGATCACCTTTGCAACTCTTCCCGGGATGATGCCGCACATCACAGCCAAGCGGGCGATCGCACTGGGTGTTACCACGGCTCAGCGATCACCGGCTTTACCAAACGTCCCGACCATTGCCGAGTCAGGCGGACTTAAAGGTTACGACGTCAGCTCCTGGGCGGGCATCGTGGCGCCGGCGGGCACATCGAAAGCGGTAATCAGCCTGCTGAACGCTGAGGTTCTAAAAACACTAAACAGCCCCGAGCTGCGCAACCGCCTGACTGCAGAAGGCGCGAATCCGGTGGGCAACTCACCTGAAGAGTTTGGCGCCTTCATCAAGTCTGAACTTTCAATGTGGTCAAAAGCAGTCCGCCAGTCGGGCACCCAGCTTGACTGACCGGTAACTATTCCATTCCAACAGAGACCCCAAACCCATGAACTCACCAACCTCGCCCAACCGCACCGTCACAGTCAACGGCGTTCAATACAACTGGCCGAAACGTCCCCTGGCCGTTGTTTGCATAGATGGTGGCGATCCTGCGTACATCCGCCAGTTTCTCGAAGAAGGCGCGATCCCGAATATCGCACGCTTCATGAGAGAGGGTTTCAGCACCATCGCCGACGGTACGGTGCCGAGCTTCACCTGCCCAAACAACATGTCCATCATCACCGGCACGCCGGCTTCGAAACACGGCATCTCCGGAAACTATTACCTCGACACCAGCACCGGCGAAGCCGTGGTGATGACCGGGCCCGAGCTGTTGCGCGGTGACACCATCATCACCAGCTTTGCAGAGGCCGGCGCCAAAGTAGTCTCGATCACCGCCAAAGACAAGCTGCGCAAGCAACTTGGAAAAAACCTTGATGTATCCCGGGGCAATGTCAGTTTCTCCTCGGAATTCGCCTCGAAATGCACACTCAAGGAAAACGGTATCGAAAACGTGCTTGATTTTGTGGGCGCAACTCAGCCGGACATGTACTCAATGGAGCTGTCGCTGTTCGTGCTTGATGCCGGGATCAAGCTGCTCGAACAGTCTCACCGCGACATCCTGTATCTGTCGCTGACCGACTGGGTTCAACACAAGTATTCGCCGCAGGAATCCGAAGCACGGCGCTTCTACAATGAAATCGACAAGCGTTTCGGCAGGCTCGCGGAACTTGGCGCGATGGTTGCGCTTACCGCGGACCACGGCATGAACGACAAATCCGACGCCAACGGCAAACCCAAGGTCATCTGGCTGCAGGACATTCTCGACAAAAAATTCGGCAAAGGTGACGCCAAGGTCATCTGCCCGATCACCGATGCCTTTGTCGCCCACCATGGGGCCCTTGGCGGTTTCGTGCGTGTGTGGTGCCGCGGCAAAGCCACGCCGCAGCAGATCATCGATGAAATCCGCGGCCTGCCCGGCCTGGAATCAGTACTCGACAAGGAAACTGCTTGCAAGGTTCATGATCTACCACCTGACCGCGAAGGCGACGTGGTGGTGATATCAACCGCTGATGTCTGTGTAGGCGCATCCGAAGCTGATCATGACCTGTCCGGGCTTGAGGGACACCGCTTGCGTACCCATGGCGGCGTTTCGGAAGCCAAGGTGCCATTCATTCTCAGCGCACCGCTCAACGACGTCTACAAACTGAAGGCTGGCGCCGCAACCCTGAAGAGCTACCAGATATTCGACTTTGCCCTCAACGGGGCCATGGCCTGATGAATACGGTTGCCCGCAAGGGCCGGCTGGCGGTTTATGAGTCTCCTAACAAACCATTTTTAATCAAGGAACTGCCTCTAAGAGATCCGGGGCATGGCGAAGTGCTGGTCAAGATCCGCATGTCGACAATCTGCCGCTCCGACATTCACTCCTACCTCGGTCACCGCCCCAATCCCTGCCCCGGTGTGCTTGGCCACGAAATCATCGGCAACATCGTGGCAATGGGCGCCGGCGTCACACACGACATGCGCGGTACGCCACTCGCCATCAGCGACCGCATTACATGGAGTGAGTATTTCATTCCAGGCACGAACTACTACACCGAGGTGCTGGATCTGCCGCAGAAATCGCCGGGTGTGGACAAATACGGCCACATGGCCGTCACCACCGAACCCCATCATCACGGCGGATTCGGCGAATACTGTTACGTGCTGCCGCAGTCATGGATCCTGAAATTGCCTGCGGAACTCACCGACGAAGAGGCGACACCAATCAATTGCGGCGTGGCGACAATGATCGGCGTCACCGAAAATGCGGAAATCCGCATGGGTGACTCCGTGGTGGTACAGGGCCTGGGGCTGCTCGGCTTGTATGGCGCAGCCATCGCCAAAGCACGTGGCGCACGTCTGGTGATCGGGCTCGACACCGTCGCCTCCCGCCGTACGCTCGGCCTGCGTTTTGGCGTCGACCATGCGATCGATCCCGAAGCGATGAGTGAATCCGACCTGATCAAGCAGGTGCGCGCTTTGTGCCAGCCCGAAGGTGCTGATGCGGTGATCGAAGTTTGCGGATATCCCGCAGTCATCCCATCCGGCCTGCAATTCCTGCGCCCCGGAGGGCGTTACGTACTGGGCGGCGTGGTCAATCCGGATTCGTTCGTGAACATCGACGTGAACCAGATCCTGCGCAAGCTGATCACTTTGCGCGGCGTGCATAACTACCACCCGCGAAATCTGGTCGAAGCACTGGAATTCGTGCACGCCAATCGCAAGCGCTTCCCTTTTCATGATCTGGTGGACGGCAAATACCGGCTAGATCAAGTCGGACAGGCCATGAAGGACGCCGAAGAGCGCCGTGTTCTGCGCGCAGCCATCATTCCCTGAATACAAAAATCATCAATGAGGACACGCATGTCATCTGATCAAGTTGCAGAACCCGATCTGGGCTATACCCCGAAAGGCCTTTATATCGGCGGCCAATGGCAGGAAGCAGCCGACGGCCGTACCTTTGAGACCTTTAATCCCTCGACCGGAAAAAAGCTCGGCGATTTGCCCTATGCCGGCGCTGCAGACGTGGACCGTGCGGTGCAGGCCGCGAAAAAGGCTTTTGCCGAATGGCGTCGCGTGCCGATGCGCGAACGCGCGAAATGCCTGGAAGCGCTGGCAGGACGCATCCGTGAACAGCGCAACCTCCTCGGCATGATGGATGCCATCGATGCCGGCAACGCTGTGACCGGCATGCGCGCCGACATGGACTGGACCGCGGACAGCCTCGAATACTTTGCCGGCCTGGTGACTGAAATCAAGGGCGAAACCAGTTCACAGGGTTCGCGCCACCTTAATTTCACCCGGCGTCAGCCCTACGGCGTGGTTGGCAAGATCAATCCATTCAATCACCCGTTCCGCTTTTGCGCCGAAAAAGCCGCCGCCCCACTCGCCGCCGGCAACTGTGTGGTCATCAAAGGCTCGGAGCAGGCGCCGCTGTCGAGCCTCAAACTGGGTGAGTTGTGCGACGGCATCCTGCCGCCGGGCGTGGTCAATATCGTGACCGGTGACGCAGTGACCGGGGAAGCGCTGGTGCGCCACCCCGATGTACCGCGCATCGGCCTCGTCGGCTCCGTAGAAGCGGGGCGCCGAGTGGCCATGGCCGGCGCCGAAAGCCTGAAACGGATCAGCCTCGAACTTGGCGGCAAGAACCCGATCATCATTTTCCCCGATGCCGATCCGAAAATGGCCGCCGCCGCAGCCATCAAGGGAATGAACATGAACCGCCAGGGCCAGTCGTGCAGTTCAACCTCGCGGGTGTTCGTGCACGAGTCGCTGCACAAGCCTGTGCTCGACGAAATCGTACGTCTGGCGCAAGCATTGCCTGTGGGCTTCCCTTGGATCGAGAGCAACGAACTGGGCCCAATCGTTTCCGAAAAACAGTACAAGCGCGTCACGGGCTACATCGAAACAGGCAGGCGCGAAGGCGCCACCCTGGTCACCGGCGGAGTAAAGCCCGCAGCACCCGAATTGCAAAACGGCTATTTCGTAATGCCCACCGTGTTCGATGGCGTCAACCAGAACATGCGCATCGCTCAGGAAGAAATCTTCGGGCCGGTCATGTCAGTCTTCACCTGGCGCGATATCGAAGACGTGCTGGCGCAGGCCAACAGCCTCTCCTTCGGACTCACGGCCGCCATCGTCACCCGCGACCTGGCGCTGGCCATGGAAACCGCTGAGCGCATCGAAGCCGGCTATGTCTGGATCAACGGCAACGGCCGTTATCTGGGTGCGCCCTACGGCGGCTGGAAACACAGCGGCCTTGGTGTCGAAGAAACCTTTGACGAACTGCTGAGCTATACCCAAATCAAGAACGTCCACATGCGCTGGTAAATCCGGCGCACCAATCTTTTGAACCGGCCAATGAAAGGATTTTTCATGACTGTTTCCATAGGAAGCCGACCCGCAAAGCGCTCCGGCTTCTCATTCCTGTTGCTGATGTTCGCATTTGCCGCAATGTGGTCCAGCCTTGCCGGAGCACAGATGCGTGAATTGCGCGTCGGTGTCGCTTCACACGTACGTTCACTTGATGTCCAGGAGGAAACCGGCAACAACGGCGCCCAGTTCCTGCACCAGATCTACGACACCCTGATCGAACGCGACAACTATGCTTCGCCATTGCGATTTGTGCCTGGACTGGCTATCAGCTGGAGAATGGTGGCGCCGACGACGATGGAACTGAAGCTGCGGGACGGCGTCGTAATGCACGACGGCACAAGCATGGATGCCCAGGACGTCAAGTTCTCGCTAGAACGCATGCTTGACACAAAGGAACCGCGCTATGCCAGCGCGCGTGGCCGCTTTTTCTACAATCTCAAAAGCGTTGAGGCTGTTGATCGCCTGACGGTTCGCGTGCATACCCACAAGCCCGATCCGCTGCTTGAAACACTGCTCTCCGCGCGTAACGCCGGGATCACATCCAAGGAACACGTCGAGAAAGTGGGCAAGGACAAATCGGGACTGATCCCGGTCGGCTCTGGTCCGTACCGCGTTCAGAGCTTCCGTCCCAACGAAGTCGTGGTTATGCAGCGACACGAGAAATTCTGGGGCGAAAAGCCGCCGCTGGACCGCATCACCTACACCCGCATTCCGGAGGTTGCCGCACGGATCACTGCATTGGTGAACCGTGAAGTGGATTTCATCACCAATGTCCCGCCAGACCAGGAAGCCGCTGTAAGCCGGGTCAAAGGTTTCAAGCTGGTAGGCTCAGCCGCACCTGTTTTTCACGTCTGGGTCATCAACATGAGCCATCCTCTCATGGCGAACCCGGACATGCGCAAGGCGCTCAACCTTGCAGTTGACCGCGAGACACTGGTCAAAGCGTTGTGGAACGGTCGCGGCATCGCCCCCAAAGCGCACCAGTTCAAGGAATACGGTGCCCCGATGTACATGCCGGATCTCGATTTCTACCGCTACGATCCCAAGCAGGCGCAGGCCTTGCTGAAAAAAGCCGGCTACAAGGGTGAAACCATCAACATCATGTTTTTTCCCGAGTATTACCTCTATGGGAACTATGCCGCTGTGGCAGTTGCAGACATGTGGAAAAAGATCGGCATCAACGTGAAACTGCTGCAGCATGAGCCGGTCTTCAGTACAGCAGACCACAGCAACATCCAGATACGCCCGTGGTCCAATCCGCTTTACTACCCCGACCCCATGGGCGTATTCGACACCCATTGGTCTGAAGACAGCTGGGTGACCAAAATCGGCCTTTGGAAACCGGATCATCCGGAATGGAAAACCACCTACGAAAAAGCCCGTTTTGCTGCCGAACCCAAAGAACGTGCGACGGCTTACCGCAAACTGCTGCAGCTTGCTGACCAGTTGAGCGGCTGGATCGTGCTTTACCAGCCCTACGAGTCAGTTGCCATGCGCGAGGATATCGACTGGCGCGTACCGACGGCACAACGTCCATACGAACTCACTTTCCGGGCAGGACAAGTCAGCTTCAAGAACCGTTAGCCCTAAAACAATCAACGTTGCCAATGCTGCAATTCGTAGCCTGGCGTCTGGGCCGCGCCATATTGACGGTGCTGCTGGTGCTGATCGCCTGCTTCGCGGCAATCCGCATGGCAGGGTCACCGGTTGACGTCTTGTACCCGGACGGAGCGACTCCGGAACAGGTGGAGCAACTGGAAATCCAATGGGGACTGGACCGCAGTCTGCCGGAACAATTCGGCATCTACATCTTGCAGATTGCCTCCGGGGAATTCGGCGTCAGCATTGTTGAGCGTCGCGCAGTAACCGAGATGTATGGCGAAAAGCTGGAACCCACGCTGCGACTCGCCGCGCTGGCTTTGATCATCGGCATCGCAGTCGGCATCCCTCTGGGTGTAATGGCTGCCCGGCAACGCGGTCGCCCCATTGCACGACTGGCCATGTCGGTTGCGTTCCTCGGTTATGCAGTACCGCACTTCATCATCGCAATCATCCTGATACTCATTTTCGGTTATCACCTGAACTGGCTGCCCACCACCGGCGCCCAGACAGCAGCACATTACATCCTGCCCGCCATCACACTTGCATTACCGCTGATCGCGGCTATCGCCCGCTACATGCGCAGTGCCATGCTCGACGTAATGAACCAGGACTATGTCAGAACCGCACGCGCCAAAGGCGTGACTGAACCGCGCGTGCTGTCGCTGCACGTAATGCGCAACGCACTGCTGCCGCTGATCACCGTTCTGGGACTCGAAGTCGCAGGTCTTATCAATGGCTCACTGATCATCGAGACCGTGTTTTCATGGCCAGGGCTTGGTACGGTGCTGACCGGATCGGTGACGCGCCGTGATTTTCCGGTTCTGCAGTTCGGCGTGGTGATTTATGCAGTCGCAGTCGCCGCCATCAACCTTACGGTGGATCTTCTCTATGCAGTGGCCGATCCGCGGGTCAAGGTGGAATCATGAAGACCGCAACAGCTCCAGTTCTCGACCCCGCCGAATTCGCGTTTCGCCGGCGCTTTGCATTCAGTCACATGCCGCCCTCCATCAGGGCATGCATCATCGTCTCTGCGTTGATCGCGGTAGCCGCGTTGTTTGCACCGTGGATCGCTCCACACGACCCGGACGCCATCAGCTTCATGAACAAGCTGAAACCTCCGTTGCTGATGGAGGGTCATGTTTCACAATACCTGCTCGGCACGGACCAGCTTGGGCGCGATCTGCTGTCACGCTGCATCCACGGCATCCGGGTCAGCATCGGCATCGCTGCACTGGGCCTTTTCATCGGCTGCATGATCGGCACCACGCTGGGCATCATCAGCGGACTGATGGGGGGGCTGACCGACCGCGTGATCATGATGATGGTCGATGTGTTCATCACCGTTCCCAACCTGCTGATCGTTATGGTCGGTGTTGCCGTATTCAGCAACGACACCCTGGTGCTGGTCGCGCTGATCGGAATCGCCCGATGGGAATCCTATGCGCGCGTGGTGCGCGGCCAGGTGTTGCAGGTTCGGGAGATGCCATTCATCGAAGCGAGCCGCGCGCTCGGCGCTGGCAAGCTCTGGATCTCGCTGCACCACGTGTTGCCCAACATCGCCTCGCCACTGCTGGTTTTGATGACCCTGAATTTTCCTTCGATACTGCTGCTTGAATCCTCATTGTCCTTCCTCGGTCTGGGGGTACAACCCCCCACTGCATCACTCGGCAGTATGGTTGGCGACGGCCGCGATCACCTGATCTTCGCATGGTGGGTTGCAATCGTACCGGCAGCGGCCATCGTCGTGATAACTTTTGTCGTGCAGACGCTGGGAGACTGGCTGCGCGACGTATTGGATGTGCGCATTGATGACTGAGCGCAATCTGCTTGAGGTAAGCAATCTGCGGGTGCGCCTCAGTACCGGAGAAGGCGTGATTGAAGCAGTGCGCGGCATTTCATTTGCCGTGCGTGACGGCGAAACCCTTGCCCTGGTCGGCGAATCCGGCGCCGGTAAATCGGTCACTTCGCTGGCGATCATGCGCCTGCTGCAGACAGGAAGCCGGTCGCACCCGGTTGAAGTCGAAGGGAAGATACTGTTCCGCAATGGCCATTCACCGGATGTCGATCTGCTAGGCCTCGACCCCGGCACGATGCGCAGCATGCGGGGTCGCGCCCTGTCGATGATCTTCCAGGAGCCGATGACTTCGCTCAATCCGGTAATGCGGGTGGGTGACCAGGTCGCTGAAGCAGTCCGCGCACACGAAAAAGTCACCGGTACTGCAGCACGGGCCCGCGCAGTGGACATGTTGCGCCTGGTCGGCATTCCCGATCCGGCATCCCGAACGCGCGCCTTCCCCCACGAACTCTCGGGAGGCATGCGTCAGCGCATCATGATCGCAATGGCGCTGGCCTGCCGGCCGCAACTGCTGATTGCTGACGAACCAACCACAGCCCTTGATGTCACGGTGCAAGCACAGGTTCTCGACCTGATCCGCGGCCTTCAGCGCGAATTCGCCATGGCTGTTTTGTTCATCACCCATGATCTCGGCGTGGTTGCCCAGATGGCCGATCGGGTTGCGGTGATGTATGCAGGACGTATCGTTGAAGAAGCTCCTGTGGAATTGCTGTTCTCCGATCCACGACACCCTTACACCCGCGGCCTGCTGGCCTCAATGCCGGATGCCGGTAAAGCCGGCTGCGCGGTGCATCCGATTCCGGGCGCGATGCCCCGGTTGGCCAGTCTGCCTTCAGGCTGCGCCTTTCATCCGCGCTGCACCGCCGCCTTGCCATCGCGATGTGACCGGGAGATGCCGCCCGCCGTCACCGCAACAGCGATGCGCAGCGTACATTGCTGGCTGCACGCGTCATGACTGCACCCGATCTGCTGAGCGCCGAGTCCTTGAGTGTCTCCTTCGAGCATGGACGCGGGCTCTGGCGCCGCCAGAGGCTCCAGGCCGTGCGCAGCGTCGATCTGGCGATCCGCGAAGGCGAGGTGCTGGCACTGGTGGGCGAATCAGGTTCCGGAAAGACCACACTCGGACGTGCGCTGCTGCGCCTGATTGAAGCCGATACCGGACGAATCCGCTTTGCCGGTACCGACATCAGCCGTTTGTCCCCGCAATCGCTGCGTCCGCTGCGACGGAACATGCAGATGATTTTCCAGGACCCTTTTGCGTCGCTTGATCCGCGCATGACGGTCGGGAACATCATTGCAGAAGGCCTGAAAGTACATCGCATCGGTGATCGCGACAGTCGCGTTGCCCGCGTCACCGAGTTGCTGATCCAGGTGGGACTTGAGCCGGTCCACGCATGGCGTTATCCACATGCACTTTCCGGCGGCCAGCGCCAGCGTGTCGGCATCGCACGTGCGCTAGCCGTGAATCCTCGCTTCATCGTCGCTGACGAACCGGTATCCTCACTTGATGTGTCGGTTCAGGCGCAGATCATCAGCCTCCTGATGGAATTGAAGTCGCGCCTCGGTTTGACGATACTGTTCATCACGCACAACCTCGGAGTCGTGCGAATGATTGCGGATCGGGTCGCAGTAATGTATCTGGGCCGCATCATCGAACTGGCGGATACTGAAACGCTTTACACCTCTCCGCGACATCCCTACACACGCACTCTGCTCAGTGCGGTGCCGCAACCCGATCCCCGCGCCCGCAAACCGTTTGCCATCCAGTCGGGCGAACCTCCGAGCCCCGCTGCCCCGCCATCCGGTTGTGGATTTCGCACCCGTTGCCTGTATGTCCAAGCGGCATGCGCCGCGCAGTTGCCAGTGCTGGCCAAGCTGCACGAAGGTCATGAAGTCGCTTGCCTGCGCTCGCTGGAATTATAATAAATAATTGTTTTAAAAGGATAATTAATGTCTTCGCAACCGATGAATGTACTGATGATCGTGGTCGACCAGTGGCGCGCCGATACGCTGGGCTTTCTCGGCCACCCCTGCGTGCGCACACCAAACATCGACCGTCTGGCGTCTGAGGGCGTGACATTTACCCAGCACTACGCCCAAAGCTCGCCCTGCGGGCCGAGCCGTGCCTCATTACTGACTGGCCAGTACCTGATGAACCACCGTGTAATCACCAACAACACGCCGACCTCACGCCACCTGAAAACGCTCCCCTGGTTCATGCGCGAGTCCGGTTACGAGCCGGCACTGGTCGGTTACACAACGACGGTGCCGGATCCGCGCACCACCGACGCCAACGACCCGCGCTTCCGCACCAACACCATCGCCGACGGCTGGAACATCGTGCGCGACTTCGAGGGTGAACGCGAGCACTACCTTGCCTACCTGTCAGGGCTGGGTTACGCCGTACCCGCAAAGTACGAAGACCTTTTTCGTCCTGCTCCAGGCAGTGATGAGTCGCTGCGCCTGGCGGCCTCACCCATTCGCGCCGAGCACTCCGAAACGGCCTGGTCGGTCGAAGGCGCGCTTGATTACATCCGCATCCGCAACGACGAACCCTGGTTCATGCACCTCGGCACCTTTCGCCCGCACCCCCCGTTCATGGCACCCGCACCTTTCCACGAAATGTACGATCCGCAACAAGTACCCCGCCCGATCCAGGCAGAAACGCTTGATGCGGAAAAAAAAGTGCACCCGCTGACACACCTGCTGCTGGAGACCATCAAAGCCAAAAGCGGGGTGCAATACATGGAAGGACTTGCCGCTGACGTCAGCATTGAAGACTGGTGCAGGATGCGCGCTGCCTACTACGGACTCTGCAGCGAAGTGGACCACCACCTGGGTCGCGTGTTCCAGCTGCTGCGCGACACCGGCCAGGATGAACGCACACTGATCATCCTGACCTCCGACCACGGTGAGCAACTCGGCGATCATCATCTTGTCAACAAACGCGGCTACTTTCCACAGTCGTACCATATACCCTGCATCGTGCGCGACCCGCGACCGCAGGCTGGGGCCTCGCGCGGTCGACGGGTTGGCGCCTACACAGAAAACATCGACGTGCTGCCGACCATCTTCGAATGGCTGGGCCGAGAGCAACCCCACCAGTTCGATGGCCGGTCACTGATGCCTTTTGTTCATGGCGACAAGCCCGGGGGCTGGCGCCGTGAAGTGCACTGGGAATACGACTTCCGCGACATGGCTGGCGGCGACGCGGCTGCCAGACTCGGCATCGACCCGGATGCGACCAGCCTTGCCGTAATCCGTGATGAATCTTTCGCCTACATTCACTGCGCCGAACTCCCACCACTGCTGTTCGATCAATCCAAAGATCCGCACTGGCTGCACAATGTCGCCGATGACGATGCCTATGCCGTAACTGCGCTGCAGTATGCAAGGCGCATGCTCGACTGGCGGCTGCGCAACGCGGACCGTACGCTGACCGGACTGTCGATCAGCAAAAACGGCCTGATCGGCCGTCATTGAAAGTTAAAACGAGACCACCATGAAGCTTGTCGCCCTGACCACCATCGTCATCCTGCTGACAGCCACGCCGGCAACCGCTCAACTGCTTGCCAGTGGCGACATCACCGACACATCAGTCGTACTGTGGATGCGGGGCGATGCTCCAGGCAGCTACAGTGTCGAAGTGTCGATTGATCCAGGATTCGCGACACTTGCTGCACAAGCCGGCATCCAGACTGCCGCGGGAGGAGACCACACAGGCCAGACCGAAATCTCAGGGCTGTCACCGGCAACGCGGTATCACTATCGAGTCCGCAGCAACACTGGAATACTTTCACGAACCGGCGCATTCACCACGGCACCCCTTCCAAGCTCGGCTGGCGCGCTGACTCTGCTGTTTGGCGCCGACCTTGGTGGCCAGGGCTACGGCCGTCTGCGGCCCGACACCGGCCTGCCGGTGGACGGCTGGCCGATTTTCAAACCGATGGCAGAAGAAAACGCCGACTTGTTTCTGGCGCTGGGCGACATGATCTACTCCGACCGTCCGATAACCAGCGAGGCGCCGGATTACCCTAAAGGCAACGATTACCAGATACCCAAACCTGGCCCCGGGTATGTCGCCAGCGCAGACGATTTCAGGCGTGACTGGCACTACCATCGCAGCGACCATCGTTATGCGCATTTCCTAGAGCGCACGCCGATCATCGCCACCTGGGATGACCACGAAATCGTCAACGACAGCGGCGGCCCCGAACTGACCCGGGGACCCACGCCGGAGGAACTGGCACGGGATCCACGCTTGAGACAGGGCGATCCCTCACGCCCCCGGGGCGAATTCATGCCCTGGAGTACGGCCACGGACCCTGGCGGCCGCAGGCGATCCGTGTTCTTCAACCCTGCGCTCTACCGCGATGGCCGCCAGGTGATGTTCGAATACAACCCGATCCTGGTATTACCCGACCCCTCAGGCGTCCACGAGCGCAGGCTCTACCGCAGCATTCGCTGGGGCAAGCATGCCGAAATCATCCTGCTCGACACCCGCAGCTACCGCGACCCGCGTTACCGCACCGACAGTCCGGATCGTCCCAAAACCATGCTGGGCGCGCAGCAGAGGCAGTGGCTGCTCGAGCGGCTGGAGGCCTCGGATGCCACCTGGAAAATCGTGGTCAGCTCAGTGCCGCTCTCCATCGAGGGCGGCAACGAACGCGATCCCGAGGGACGCTGGTACCGCGACGCATGGGCGGCAGTGGAGCCGGACAACCCCTACGGCTACGCCCGCGAGCTCGCCCAAATCGTCAAACATATCCAGGGCAAGCGCATACGCAACATCCTGTTCGTGACGGGGGACAAGCATTACTCCAACCTGTTCGCTTACGACGTAGACCGCGACGGCAGGCCGGATTTTCATGAGGCCAACATCGGACCGCTTCGTGCAGGCGTCGCTTCGGGCAAGGCCAAGATCGACCCGACATTGAATCCGAAGCAATTGGCCAGCTATGCCGGCCGCGACCGCTTTGCCTACGGCTGGCTGAAAATCGAGGATTCGGGCCAGCTTTCCGTCGAAATCCGCGATGTCGAGGGACGCACCGTGCCCGGCGCAACCCTGCGCCTGAATCCGGTCAAACCGGATCCCAGCTGAACACATCATGGTTGCGGTCGAGCGGATGGGGCCGGGGCTTCAATACGGGCCGTATACGTTCTCGCATCGGTGCCCCCCTTTGGCAGGGGGGCATAAGCTGATGTCGCGGGACGAAACACTCGTTGATTCGAATCTCGGCCGCAACTTCTGACGATTCCCGCAATGACGAACTCCCGGCCGGGACCACAGCCGGAGCATCAATGCGCTGGTAATCGCCAGTAGCCTGATGCGGTCAGGATTTCACGCGCTTTCAGGCAGAAGATGCCTGATTATTCCAGCGATAAAGTGGCGACGGATCAGCGCCAGCTTCGAAACGCCATACAGTCTCCAGCAACTCCCGGCATCTCGCGGCACCGATCAAAGGCTCGCAATTGGACAGAAATTTGTTGCTGAGATCATCGTCGCCCATCGGATTCTCGCCCTCGCCTTTGGGATCGAGCACACGCTCCTCGATCAGGCTGCCGTCCTTGAGCCTGACTTGAGCCACTCCGGAGCGGCGCCCCGGATAGATGCGGTCACACTCCTCGTCCACATACACCTCGGTGAGGTCGATCAGGCGGCGCACGTCCGGCCGCTCAAGGTTCTTCCGGTCGAAACTCGGCACCGTGACATTGCCGAACACCATGGCCAGTGCGGTGGTGACCGGCGCGCTCATCTGGGCATCGAGCAGGTTTTCGGAAGTTTTCTGGTCGTGGCCTGTCGCTCCGGCTTCATACAGGCCAATGCGCACAGAAGCCACTTCATCCGGGCTGAAAGGTCTGCGCGCTGCAATGTTGCGGACGGCATCAAGTGCCGCGTGGAAATGCCGGCAGGCCGGATAGGGCTTGAAGTAGACGCTGCAAATTTCGAAACGGTTGCCGAGGTCGCCTGTCAGGCGTGGCCAGTCCGCGTTGCCCCCCGCAAATGCCTGCACAAAACCGAAGCGGCCTTCAAGCACCTGCGCGGGTCCGCTCAGGCCGCGCATGGCGAGTTCGGCACAGACAATGCCGTCACGCGCCGCCTTGCCCGGATGGATGCGCTTGACCTCGGCGCCATCCGCCAGAAAAGCGCGCAAACCGCCTGAAAAACTGCCTGCCAGTCCCAGTGCATCAAGGGTCAGCGCCTCATCCTGCCCCAGCAGGCGGGCCGCGGCGGCGGCAGCGCCAAACACACCTGAAGTCGGCGTGTTGTGAAAACCGCGCCGCGTTGAGTGTGGATGTACCGTCGAGGCTATGCGCAGGGTGATATCGTATGCTGCAACTCCTGCGGCCATGATGTCCCCGGCTCCGGAGTCGAGCTTCTCGGCCATCGCCAGCAGCGCCGGAAACACCGAACCGCCCGGGTGCACCGAACCCCGGGTCATTCCATCATCCAGATCAAGACCATGCGCCGAAGTGCCGTTGACAAACGCGGCATTCTGGGCCGACAGTCTGCCACCGGCACCAATCACACAGGCTTCACCTGCCCGGTCCCAGGACTGCAGATAATCCAGCACGATCCGCGACGACTGCATGCCGGAACCGGCGATCGCGCAGGTCAGATAATCAAGCAAGGCCCGGCGGAAAGCCTGCACGACATGGGCATTCAACTGGCTGGTCCTGATTGAAGCGACATGGCCGGCCAGTTTCCGGGTGGCATCAATGGCATCATCGGACATCCGGTCGGCAGCAGTATTGGCAACGTTCATCGTGTTCTCCTCAATTTCGGCCTGCATTTCGATGAGATGATCGATCCCGCCGGCAGTGCGCGCTGCGGAAATGATGCCAGACATTTCCCTTCGCAACCGGCAACACCAGTCATCCCTCCGCAAGCATGATGGCAAACCAGCGGTTTCCCCGGTGCCGCGGCTTGCACGCTTCAAGTTCGCAGTACGAACAGCGAATCTGATCAAGCCGTCATCACCAACATCCGCGATGGAGCTTCGGGACCGGATGCATGACGGCCTGGCAAAACATTCCTTTGCAGCATTGACGCTCATCCATGTTGAGGGTCATGATAAGCAAGTAGGTTCAGAACGTTCGCCAGACGAACCCGCATGCGGCAAAGACGGGATATCGGCGAAGTGTCGGCAGAGGAGTCCCCATCCGGTTCAAACCATCACGGAGCCATTTCATGCAGAACAGGCACGCCCGAACCATCATCGTTTCGCTGGGATTGTTCGCTGTTTCGGCTTTGGCGCAGGCTGCCGGCAGTCCCTATCCAGACCGGCCGATCCGTTTCCTGGTCCCGGTTTCGGCGGGAGGCGGCGCGGATATCAGCGCACGCGCGGTGGCTGCAAGGCTGTCGGACAGTCTCGGGCAGCAGGTGGTCGTTGACAACCGGCCGGGCGCTGCCGGGAGCATCGCCCTGGAGACCCTGGCGAACGCGGCACCCAACGGCTACACCATGGGCCTGATCACAACGACCCACGCCATCAACCGCTCGCTTGCAAAAAAACTGCCCTACGACCTGATCAGGGATTTTGCGGGTGTCAGCCAGCTTACAGCCCAGCCTTACTGCCTGTCGATCCACCCCAAGATACCCGCGCACAACGTACGGGAATTGCTCAATCTTGCGCGCGGCATGCCGGGCAAGCTCACCTACGGCTCCGCCGGCACCGGCTCACTGAGCCATCTTGCGGGCGAGCTTCTGGCCCGGATGGGGAAAATGCAGTGGACACACGTACCCTACAAGGGCGGAGCCCTGGCCATCAATGACCTCATCGCAGGCAACATCAACGCCCAGTTCACCACGATCATCGGCACCCTGCAGCATGTCAAGTCGGGCCGCATGCGCTGGCTCGCGATTAGCTCCCCGACCCGCTCGAAGGTGGTGCCTGACCTGCCCACCATCGCAGAATCGGGCATCCCCGGATTTTCCGTGGTCGGTTTTTATGGCGTCGCGATGCCCGCTGCAACGCCAAGGCCGATCGTGGACAGGGTGGGATCGGAAATCGGAAAGATCCTGCAGTCGCCCGAGGTCGGCGGCAGGTTTGCGCTGGACGGCTCGGAGCCTGCGGGCAGTTCCCCGAAAGAGTTCACTGCCTTCATCCGCGGCGAAGCCGAACGCTACGCAAGCCTGACCCGGGAGCTTGGCATTCGAATCGATTAAACGACGGTTTGATCCACGCAGGCATGCATCCGGCGGAGGACGGGCTGCCGGCCTGTCACCCGTTTCATCCCGCTGGGCGCTGCGGCGACCAGCCCAGCCATTCCATGATGCCCCGCCCCATCACCCAGGCCTTGTCCTCGAGGGGCAGCCATTCCGCCTCGTGCAGCCACATGTCGATATGCTGCATGTAGGGCACGCGGCTGTGGGTGATGTCGCTGCCCCAGAACAGGCGCTTGGGGCCGAAGGCCTGATGCACCCGCCGCACTTGATCCTGGATGCGCAGGAAAGGGTACTGCCCAGCGGTGTATTTGGGCAGCGCGGTTGCCTTGACCGCGACATTCGGACGGCGGGCCAGGGCAAGCAGGCTGTCAAAATCCCGGAAATTTTCGTCTTCCGTTTTCCCCGCGTCCAGGGCCATGTGATCCATCACGATGCGCAGCCCGGGATGCAGGGCCGCCATGGCGTCGATCCTCGGGATCATGGCCTGCCGGACCAGGATCATCAGGGGAATGCCGAGTGCCTCCGCCGCTCTCCACACCCAATCGTATCTGCCCTCGATCAGGGGTTGCTGCAAGGCCGGCAAGTGAAACGCGAACCTCATGCCGAGCATGCCGGGCTGCTCCAGCCATCCCTGCATGGTTTCGCGCGCATCAGACGCATCCGGATCAAACCGCCCCATCACCGCGAACCGGTCGGGATGGGCCAGCGCCGCGGCAATCGCAAGATCGTTGCGATCGCCTTCCCACGAGGGTGGAACAATCACCGCACGCTGCACGCCGGCCCGGTCCATCCAGCCCAGCATCTCCTCGTGGCCCACCGGGGTGTCGCGATGCGGTTTCGCCCGCTCCGGCCAGGGCCTCTGTGGAGTGTTGGCACCCCAGATGTGAACCTGTGAATCGACAATCATCATTTCAGGCTGCCGGGACAGCCCGTCAGTCGCAGATGCCGCGGCAGACAGCACAGCTCAAACCGGATCCCAGCTGAAGACGTCCTGGTTGCGGTCGAGCGGATAGAAGCAGGGTTTGAGCGCCGGCAGCGCGTGCTCGGCGATCAGGCGCGGCGTCCAGCCCTCGTTGCGCTGCAGGCCGCGCACCGGGCGCGACTGGCTCATCAGGAAAATCTCGTTCATCCGCGTATAGAAGATCTGGCCGTTGACGTCTTTGGCCGCATCACTGGCCAGAAACACCGCCA
>CAZHFZ010000032.1:0-42523 GCA_964531455.1 uncultured Bordetella sp. | reverse complement strand
CGTCATAAGTGAAGCCGCGCAGATCATGCAGAAAGCGGCAAATCTCGCCGCGCACGTCAGATCGCCATGGCGCGCGACGCCAGCGGCGAACGGCCACCGGCAACACACGCGACACCTGCGGGTGCAAACGCGGAATAGCGGCAAAGGCCTCTTCAACGACCCAGTCGATCGTCAACGCCGGCTGCATAGCCACCAGATCACTGACCACGGGCAGATTGTGTACAACATCACCCAGCGATGAAGTCTTGACCAGCAATACACGCGGCATCTGCGTTGTATCTCTATGTTATTATTGAAAAAATCGGTTGCCACTCAAAATCAGGCTCCAGCAACCGTGACAACAGCAACATGATACCCGTTACCTGCGACACGCCTGTATGGCGACGGCGCCCGAAGCCGGTGCAGCTCCCAACAGTTGGCTTCCGATGCTGAAAAGCTACAGATACCCGTGAATACCATCCTTCTCATCGGCAAAACCGGACAGGTCGGCTTTGAACTGGAGCGCGCGCTGGTTCCGCTGGGACGGCTGGTGGCCCCGGATAGCGCAGGGCTCGACCTGACCAGCGCAGATTCGATCCGTCAGGCCGTCAAATCCATCCAGCCGAATATCATCGTCAATGCCGGCGGTTTCACCATCGTTGATGCAGCAGAGTCTGAGTCGGATCTGGCCATGCAGCTCAATGGCGTTGCCCCCGGCATCCTGGCGGAGTGCGCCGCTGAAAACGATGCCTTGCTGATCCATTACTCAACAACTTTTGTATTTGACGGCACCAAAGACACGCCATACACCGAGAAAGACACACCTAATCCGCTGAATGCCTATGGGCGATCCAAGCTGGCGGGGGACCAGGCGGTAATGGCAGTCGGCGGTAAAAGCCTGATCCTGCGCGCCAGCTGGGTATACAGTGATCGCCGCACCAACTTTGTTCTGGCCATGCTGAAGCTTGCGCGGGCAAAACCAGAGCTCAAAATAGTTGACGACCAGATCGGCGCTCCGACATGGGCCCGGGACTACGCCGACGCCACAGCGGCGTTGCTTGCGGACACGGGACGATTGCGCGACGCGCCAGGCATTTATCACTTGTCAGCACAGTCCTATTGCTCAAGACTGCAATGGGCGCAGCGTGTGATTGACGGCGCAAAAAAATGTTCCGGCATCGCCACAGGATGGGCTGAATTGCTGCCCACCACCACCGCCCTTTATCCACATCCGGCCCCGCGACCGCTGTATACGGCAACCAACAACCAGAAAATTGAACACGCGTTTGGCCTGAAAATGCCGGCGTGGGATGAACGAGTTGATGCGTTCATGCCCACCCTGCAATGGGACCGCATGATCAAAGCTGCTGGCTGAATATCACCAAGAGAGTCAACCCCATGAAAAAAGGCATCATCCTGGCTGGTGGATCAGGGACCCGTCTGTACCCGGCAACACAGGTCGTCTCCAAACAGCTGCTGCCGGTTTACGACAAGCCGATGGTCTATCACCCGCTCACCACGTTGATGCTTGCAGGCATCCGCGACATTCTTCTGATTTCCACGCCTCAGGACACGCCGCGTTTCGAGCAACTGCTGGGTGACGGATCGCGCTGGGGCATCCAGCTGCGTTATGCAGTCCAGCCGGAACCCAAAGGTATTCCGCAGGCTTTCATCATCGGCAGCAAGTTCATCGGTAATGACAGCTGCGCGCTGATACTGGGGGACAACATTTTCTACGGCGAGAATCTTTCGCTCAGCCTGCAGGCAGCAACCGGTGGAGCTGACGGCGCAACGATCTTTGCTTACCCTGTGCACGATCCGGAACGCTACGGCGTAATTGAATTCGACAAAAATCGCAGGGTGCTGTCGATCGAAGAAAAACCCAAACAGCCGAAATCACGGTATGCACAAACCGGTTTTGCTGTTTATGACAACGATGTCGTTGCCATATCGAAAAGCCTCAAACCCTCGATCCGCGGGGAACTTGAACTCACGGATATCAATCTTGACTATCTGCGGAGGGCGAAACTGAAAGTGGTAACGATGGGGCGAGGGGTGGCGTGGCTCGACACCGGAACTCACGAGGCGTTGCTTGCGGCCTCAATGTTTATTGAAACGATCGAAAAACGTCAGGGACTGAAAGTCGCATGCCCCGAGGAAATAGCGTTCCGGATGGGCTGGATCACCCCAGCACAACTTGAAACCTTGGCGGCAGTCATCGGCGCAAATTCTTACGCCAATTATCTGCGCGAATTGCTGCATGAACAGTCATGAACAATAGCATGGCGGTAAAGTCGACCTAAGGGTGGCCGGGATACAAATTTAAATCGATAATGATTACCAGCAGCTACAAACTGCTGTTTTCGAATTCAACATTAGTGGACGATACGAATTAATCCGACCCAAGCGAATGCGCTCTCTTTGGACTCGCTCGAATATCATCACCACTCGTAACTCGTACTGTTACACCTTTGACGGCCCACTACCCGCACCACACCCCGAACAGCACGATGGCGGCAGCAAAGTAAAATTCCTGCTCACGTTAGAATGCACCGTGTCGCAATGGACAGCCCAGTCGCGACAATTCATGCAAACACTGCACCGGGACTGACCGCTCCAACCAGCAGAAGTGCGGCAACCTCCCGTATAATTTACGTTTTTCCTGAAACACGATGCCATGAACAGCGCGCTGATCACCCGCTTGCAAAATAGAAAAGCCGTCATCGGCATCATTGGCATGGGTTATGTCGGGCTGCCGCTGATGCTGCGCTTCAGCGAAGTGGGTTATCCGGTGGTCGGCATCGACATCGACGCCGACAAGGTGGCCCGGCTGAACCGGGGCGAGTCTTACATCCAGCACATTCCTGGCGCCAGGATTGCCGCTGCGCAGGCACAGGGCTTTCATGCAACCTGCGACTTTGCCGAAGCGCGCAATGCTGATGCCGTAATCATTTGCGTGCCAACCCCGCTTAACCGTTACCGCGAACCCGATCTGAGCTTCGTCATCAACACCGTCGAGTCTATGGTGCCGTATTTGCGCACCGGCCAGATCGTTTCACTGGAAAGTACAACCTATCCGGGCACAACGGATGAGGAGTTGCGACCACGTATCGAATCCCGTGGACTGAAAGTCGGCAGAGACGTGTTCTTGGTGTTCTCGCCGGAGCGCGAAGATCCGGCAAACCCGGACTTTGTCACCCAGACCATACCGAAAGTATGCGGTGGCCAGACGCCGGCCTGCCTGGAAGCTGGGCTTGCGCTTTACGGACAGGTGATCGACCGCGTGATACCGGTCAGTTCGACGCAGGCCGCAGAAATGACCAAGCTGCTGGAAAACATCCACCGTGCGGTCAATATCGGCTTGGTCAATGAAATGAAAATCATCGCCGATCGCATGGGCATCGACATTCACGAAGTTATCCGCGCCGCGGCGACAAAGCCATTTGGTTTCGTGCCCTATTATCCAGGTCCCGGTCTGGGTGGCCACTGCATTCCGATCGACCCGTTCTACCTGACCTGGAAGGCACGCGCCTACGGGCTGCATACCCGCTTCATCGAACTGGCTGGCGAAGTGAACCGCAATATGCCGGAGTGGGTGGTGGGCAAGATAACCGAGGCACTGAATGAGCGCGGCCTGGCGGTCAAAGGCAGCCGCATGCTTGTGCTTGGCATAGCCTATAAGAAAAATGTCGATGACATGCGCGAGTCGCCGTCCGTTGCGCTGATGGAAATGCTGCGCGCCAAAGGCGCCGAGATCGCCTATGCCGACCCGCATGTTCCGGTGTTTCCAAAAATGCGCGAACACCGCTTCGATCTCAAAAGCTTGGTGCTTACGCCGCAGGCACTGGCCGAGTACGACTGCGTGGTCTTGGCCACCAACCACGATGGCTTCGACTACGCGATGATCCTGCAGCATGCACGGCTGATCGTCGACACTCGCGGCGTTTATCTCGATCCCGCGCCGAACGTTGTCAAAGCCTGATACCGGAGCCATCTTGCTCAAATACCCCGCCCCAATCACCGACCGCAAGCTGCGCTTCGCCATTGTCGGTTGCGGCCGCATCGCCAGGAACCACATGGCTGCGCTCAAGGAACATGCCGCGCGCGCCGAAATCGTCGCCGTTTGCGATACCGACGCCGCGGCTTTGCAGGAAGCGGTGAAAATTACCGGTGCCCCGGGCTACGGGCGCATCGATGAACTGCTGGCAGGCAGTGCGCCGGACATCGTCGTGCTGGCAACACCCAGCGGGCTGCATCCCGGCCAGACCGTGGAGATCGCTGCTGCCGGCCGCCACGTGATGACCGAAAAACCGATGGCGACACGCTGGGAAGACGGCAAACGCATGGTGCAGGCCTGCGATGCCGCCGGCGTGCGCCTGTTCGTGGTCAAACAAAACCGCCGCAACGCGACGCTGCAACTGCTCAAGCGCGCCGTGGAGCAGGGACGCTTTGGTCGCATTTACATGGTAAACATCAATGTGTTCTGGACACGGCCCCAGTCTTACTATGACAGCGCAAAATGGCGCGGCACCTGGGAGTTCGACGGCGGCGCATTCATGAACCAGGCCAGCCATTACATTGACCTGCTCGACTGGCTGATCGGCCCGCTGGAAAGCGTGCAGGCCTACACCGGCACGCTCGCCCGCGACATTGAAGTCGAGGACACCGGAGTCGCCAGCGTGCGCTGGCGCACCGGCGCCATGGGATCGGTCAACGTCACCATGCTGACCTATCCGAAGAACATGGAAGGCGCGATCACCATCATCGGCGAAAAAGGCACGGTGCGCGTGGGCGGCGTCGCGGTCAATGAAATCCAGCACTGGGAATTCGCCGAAGCGCATGCCGACGACGCTGCGGTCAAGGCGGCCAGCTACCAAACCACCTCGGTTTACGGTTTCGGCCACCCGCTGTACTACGACAACGTGATCAAGGTGCTGCGTGGTGAGGCGGAACCCGAAACCGACGGTCGCGAAGGCCTGAAATCGCTGGAAGTGCTGATCGCCATCTACCGCTCGGCGCGCGACGGCCGGCGCGTGCCGCTGCCCCTGGAGTATTGATGGCGTCGACCAACGCCACCGGTCACTGGGCCCATGACAGCGCGATCATCGACGCCGGCGCGCAGATCGGCGACGGCACGCGGGTATGGCACTGGACCCATGTCTGCGCCGGAGCCATGATCGGCGCCCGATGCTCCCTCGGCCAGAACGTGTTCGTCGCGAACAAGGTTGTCATCGGCAACAATGTACGCATCCAGAACAACGTCTCGGTCTATGATGACGTGACGCTCGAGGACGACGTGTTCTGCGGCCCGAGCATGGTGTTCACCAACGTCGTCAATCCGCGCAGCCATGTGCCGCGCAAGAACGAATACCTCGCCACGGTGGTGCGCCGCGGCGCGACCATCGGCGCCAACGCCACAGTGGTCTGCGGCCACACCATCGGCGAATACGCCTTTGTCGGCGCCGGCGCAGTGGTGACCCGCGATGTGGCGCCGTACGCGCTGGTGGTCGGCACACCGGCCCGTCGCATCGGCTGGATGTGCCGCTGCGGCGAACGTTTGCCGGCCGGAGCCGGCACCGTCGGCTGCACGGCCTGCGCCGCGCAGTATGTGATCGACGGCCAGACCTGTCGCCCGGGCTGACCCGGATGCCCGGCATGATTACTGAATTCATCGACCTCAGGAAGCAGTATGCGGAACTGCGCGGCGCCATTGATGCGCGCATCCAGGCGGTGCTCGACCACGGCCAGTTCATCATGGGACCCGAGGTCCGGGAACTGGAAGACCGGCTGGCGCAGTTTACCGGCGCGCGGCACTGCATCACCTGCGCCAGCGGCACCGAGGCGCTGCTGATCGCGCTGATGGCGCTGGACATCAGGCCGGGTGACGAAATAGTCACCACACCGTTCACCTTTGTCGCAACAGCGGAAGTCATCGCCCTGCTCGGCGCGGTACCGGTGTTTGTCGACGTCGAACCTGACACGGCCAACATCGACGCCGCAAAAATTGCAGCGGCGATCACGCCACGCACCCGCGCCATAATGCCGGTGTCGCTGTACGGCCAGACCGCCGACATGGATGCCATCAACGCCATCGCCGCGCGTCACGGCCTGCCGGTGATCGAGGATGCCGCGCAGAGCTTCGGCGCCACCTACAAGGGCCGGCAGAGCTGCAACCTGTCGACCATCGGCTGCACCAGTTTTTTCCCGAGCAAGCCGCTGGGCTGTTATGGCGACGGCGGTGCGCTGTTCACCAGCGACGACGCACTGGCCAAGGCGATGCGCGAAATACGCGTCCACGGTCAGGAAAAGCGCTATTACCACACGCGCCTCGGCGTCGGCGGCCGCATGGACACCATCCAGTGCGCGGTGGTGCTGGCCAAGCTCGAACGTTTCCCCTGGGAAGTCGAACGCCGCGCCGCCGCAGGTGCGCGTTACAGCGAAATGCTGCGGAACGTGGACGGACTGAAGCTGCTGAGCCTGCGCCCGGACCGCAGCAGCGTTTATGCCCAGTACACGGTGCTCGTGCGCGAGCGCGAAAAACTTCAGGCTGCGCTGAAAGACATGGGGGTGCCGACAGCAGTGCACTACCCGCTGCCGCTGCATCAGCAGCCGGCCTACCGGGTCTACGGCGCCGAACAGCATTTTCCGGCGGCGGAAAACCTCGCGCAGCAGGTGCTGAGCCTGCCGCTGTATCCGGACCTTGGGGAAGGCATCCAGGGCGAAATTGTTGCAGCGCTGGCCAAATCACTAAAAAACGTTTATAATCAATAATTTACTTAACATGCACATCCTTATCACCGGTGCTGCGGGATTCATCGGCGCCGCTCTGGCCTTCCGCCTGCTGGAGCAAGGGCATACCGTCACCGGCGTCGACAATCTCAACGATTACTACGACGTCAACCTGAAGCGCGCGCGCCTGGCGCGGCTTGAAGGCCAGCCGCGCTTCACTTTTGCAAAACTCGATATCGCCGACCGCGGCGCCGCTGCACAGATTTTTGCCAGTCGGCGCTGCGACGCCGTGGTGCATCTCGCCGCACAGGTCGGCGTGCGCTACGCATTGATCAACCCCAACGCCTACATTGATGCCAACCTGACCGGTTTCGCCAATGTGCTCGAGGGCTGCCGCGCACAGAAGACCGGCCACCTGATTTTCGCCTCTTCCAGCTCGGTATACGGCGCCAGCACCAGGCTGCCGTTCGCCGAAGACGATAATGTCGATCATCCGGTATCGCTGTATGCCGCGACCAAAAAAGCCAATGAGCTGATGGCGCACAGCTACGCCCACCTGCACCGGCTGCCGTGCACGGGCCTGCGCTTTTTCACGGTCTACGGTCCCTGGGGCCGGCCCGACATGGCGACGTTCAAGTTCACCCAGCGCATACTCGCGGGCGAACCCATCCCGGTGTTCAATCACGGCCAGATGACCCGGGATTTCACCTATGTCGACGACATCGTCGAAAGCATGGTTCGCCTGCTCGACCGGCCCGCGGCGCCGGACCCGGCATGGGACAGCGCGGCGCGGCGCCCCTCGACCAGCTCCGCGCCGTACAGGATCTACAACATCGGCAATTCGCAGCCTGTGCCTCTGCTGCGCTACATCGAGATCCTCGAAAACTGCCTGGGCAAAAAAGCCGTCCTCGACCTGCAGCCGATCCAGCCGGGCGAAGTGCCGGACACGCTGGCCGATACGAGCGCACTCGAGTCTTTGGTAAACTTCCGCCCTGATACGCTGATCGAAACCGGGCTTGCCCGGTTTGTCGATTGGTACAAGTCTTTTTACCGGATCGGTTAAGCATGCAAACGGCTGATCCTCGCCACCCGCCCGCGCCGCAACAAACGCAACCTCTTCGGAAAGCCGCAGCTTGAAACTGACCATCATCGGCACCGGATACGTAGGGCTTGTCACCGGCGCCTGCTTTGCCGAAATGGGCAACACGGTGACCTGCCAGGACACCGATGCGGCAAAAATCTCCGGCCTGCAGCAGGGCCGGCTGCCGATTTTCGAGCCGGGTCTCGAACAACTGGTGGTTTCCAACATGCAGGTAGGCCGGCTGCGCTTTACGACTTCGCTGGCCGAAGCTGCTGCCGACTCCGACATTCATGTCATTGCCGTGGGTACGCCGCCCGGCGAGGACGGTTCGGCAGACCTGCGCCATGTCCTCGCCGCCGCGCGAGCACTGGGCGGACTGATCGGCCGCGACTGCATCGTCGCCGGAAAATCCACCGTGCCGGTAGGCACCGCCGACCTCGTGCGGGAGGCGATCCGCGGGGAACTCGAGCGTCGCGGCGCGGATTTTCATGTGGACGTGATCAGCAATCCCGAGTTCCTGAAAGAGGGCGATGCAATCAACGATTTCATGCGCCCCGAGCGGATCATCATCGGCACCGACTCCGAGCGGGCGGCAGCCACCATGCGCACGCTTTACGCGCCGTTCATGCGCAACCACGACCGGATCATCGTGATGGGCATCCGCGACGCCGAGATGACCAAGTACGCCGCGAATGCGATGCTGGCAACCCGCATTTCATTCATGAACGAAGTCGCCCACCTCTGCGAAAAGCTCGGCGTCGACGTGGGACAGGTGCGACGCGGCATTGGTTCCGACAGCCGCATCGGCCACGCATTCCTGTACCCCGGCTGCGGTTACGGCGGATCCTGCTTTCCCAAGGACGTCAACGCCCTGATCCACATGTTCGATGGCGCCGGCATTACGCCCGGCATCCTGCAGGCGACAGAACAGCGCAACCGCATCCAGAAAGAACGCCTGTTCGAAAAAATGCGCGAACGCTTCGGCGTAAAACTCGCCGGACTCACCGTTGCCGTCTGGGGTCTTGCATTCAAGCCGGGCACTGACGATCTGCGCCAAGCGCCGTCGCTGGTGCTTATCAGCCAGTTGCTTGCGGCGGGTGCCCGCGTCAGGGCTTATGATCCGCTGGCCCTGGTGACCGAATGGAAGCCGTTCCGCCTGCCCGATTTCTCCGCCATGAAGGCCGCCATGAAACAGCCGCTGATTTTTGACGGGCGAAACCAGTACGATCCGCAGCAGGTGCGCGCCGCCGGATTCGAATATTTCGGGATCGGCCGATGAAACTGCACCCTGCCATCAAGGAACTCGCGCGGATCGTCTGCCACCCCGTCCAGTATCTGTTCCTGCGCGGGGTCTACAACCGCATCCGCCAGCTCGAATACCGCTCCTTCAACCGCCGCTATTTTGCGGTGGAACAGGTGGCCGAATACCTGGTCGGCGCCCAGATTCCCGGCGACTACTGCGAATTCGGGGTGTGGCAGGGCACGACGTTCATCCACTCCTACAAGACCATGTCGCCACTGTTCCCCGACATGCGGTTCGCCGCCCTTGACTCGTTCGAGGGCCTGCCAGAGCCGCGCGGCATCGATGCCGCCGGGGGATACACCAGCCATTTCTACAAGGGTCAGTTCGAATCGTCCCTCGATGCGTTCATGCGCAATCTGCGGCGGCAGGATGTCAGGACGGACAAAATCCTGACGGTCAAGGGCTGGTTCAACGAAACGCTCACGCCGGAACGCGCCGCCGGCCATGGCATCGACAAGATCGCGGTGGCATGGATCGACTGCGACCTCTACGAATCAACCATCCCCGTGCTTGACTACCTGACGTCGCGGGTAACGGTGGGATCGGTGCTCGCATTCGACGACTGGCATTGCTATCGCAATCATCCGGATTTCGGCCAGCAGCGAGCGGTTCGCGAATGGCTGGAGCGCAACCCGGGCCTGTCGCTGCACGAATTGTTTTCCTTCGGCTGGAACGGCATGGTATTCACCGTGGGCTCATGCTGAATACGGCCGCGCACGACACGCAATGTCCCGTTTGCGCCGCCACGCTGTCGGCAACCGAGGCCGCATACCAGGTGGACGAACTGTTCGATCTGTGGAAACCCGTGACATTTTCGCAGGAGACCATCGAGGAACACCGGCGACTGGCACCTGCAACCCGGCTGTTCCGTTGCCCGCAGTGTGCACTGGAGATTTTCCTGCCCCGGATCATCGGCACGCCGGCGTTTTACGTCGAGGCCTACAACCTCACCGGCTCGCAGACCGCTTCCGAATTCACTTATGCAGATGACAAGTGGGAATTCGGACAGGCCGCCGCAGATGCCGCAGGCTGCCGGCGCGTATTCGAGTTCGGCTGCGGCAACGGCAATTTCCTTTCGCAGCTGCATGCGATCGTTCCCGAAGTGGCGGGCCTGGAATACAACCCCTCCGCCGTCGATGCGGCACGCGCCAAAGGACTGAAGGTTTTTACCCGCACCGACACGCCGGCCGATTACGGCGGTGACTGGGATGCGGTGTTCTCGTTTCACGTGCTGGAACACGTCGCAGACCCGGTGGCATTCGTCCGCCAAATGGCGGAAACCGTCAAAGCAGGAGGCCTCGTCGGCATATCGGTGCCCAGCCAGGACGGGCCCATCCGCTATATCGATCCGTGCATCATGAACATGCCGCCGCACCACGCCACGCGCTGGCATCTGCCCACATTTGAAGCGCTGGCGCGGCGGCTCGGGCTGACCATCCGGCGCGTCGTCCGCGAACCGCTGCTGCTGGAGAATCACGGCTACTATTCCGTACACTGGGTTCGTCACGTGCTGCCGGGGCGGTCGTGGTTCACCTCGACCATCCGTTTTGCGCTGTCAGCATCGATGCGCCTGTTTTTCGGCAGCCTGTACCGGCTGGGCTTCCGGTATTTCCCCCTGTTGAAGGGGCAGTCGATCTACCTGTTGATGACTACCCCACTAACCCAAGGCACCGAGTAGTCATGCACAGTTTTGTCGAACTGGTCTGCCCCGAACACTCCGTGCCGCTGCAAGGGCCGACCGGGGCAACGGATGGCTATCGCTGCCCCGAAGGGTGCAGCTTCCCCGTCCGCAACGGCATTCCGCGCTTTGTGCCGCAGCAGAATTATGCCAACTCGTTCGGGCTGCAGTGGAACACCTTCCGCCGCACCCAGCTAGACTCGTTCACCGGAACCACCCTCTCCCGCGACCGCCTGCAACGGATTGCCGGCGGCTCGCTCGAGGTGTTCCGCGGCAAGACCGTGCTCGAGGCAGGCTGCGGCGCGGGCAGGTTCACCGAAGTCATGCTGGGCGCAGGCGCCCGGGTATTCGCCGCGGATATTTCATCTGCAGTGGAAGCCAACCGCGAGAACTGCGGCACAGCCAGCGATTACTTTGTCTGCCAGGCCGACATCACCCGCCTGCCGTTGCGCCGCGAGCAGTTCGACATCGTGGTCTGCGTCGGCGTCATTCAGCACACGCCTGACCCGGAAAAGACCATGGCCGCACTTTGCGCGCACGTCAAACCCGGCGGAAGACTGTTCATTGACCACTATCCACCCAACTATCCGGTCACGCTGTCGCGACGCCTGCTGCGTTACTACCTGCTGGGCCGCTCCAGCGACCATGCACTGCGCTTCTGCACGACGCTGATTGACTGGCTGTGGCCCCTGCATCGTTTGATGTGGCGTGTATTCCGGGAGTCCCCGCTCCGCCACGTCCCGCTGCTGCCGAAGGTCCGCTCGGTCTTCCTGCGGCTGTCACCGGTGGTGGACTACCATGATCCCTATCCGCAGCTGGGTCCCGATCTGCTGAAAACTTGGGCGCTGCTCGACACCCACGACACGCTGACCGATTTCTACAAGCATTTGCGCAGCCGGGAACAGATTTCGGATTTCCTGGCGCAATGCGGCATGACGCAGATCGAAACCGCACTGGGCGGCAATGGCGTAGAGGCGCGGGCACAAAAACCGCCCGGCGCAGGCACCGGAGGATAATCATGGGCCTGTTACCCAGCCATATCCGACTGGTCGCCTCGATGCACAGCCGCTACCGGTTTGAGGGTCCGGTCTGTTCGCTCGGCAACCAGGACATCTGGGCATCGCGGAACGACATCAAGCAGTGCCTGGATGACGTCGGGTGCCCTTACCACGAACCCGCAACCATACTCGGCCACAGCAGCCGGACCTTCGCGATGTCCGCCGAGCTCGCGCGCATCGCGCGCGACTTTGTGCATGCCCGGACGCTGTTCGAAGCGTTCGGCATCCGCGAGTACCTGGACCTCGACAAGTTCGACAGCGACAACCCGGCACTGCGCCACGATTTCAACGATCCGGTCCCACCGGAACTGGAAAACCGTTTCGGTCTGGTTTTCGATGGCGGTACGATCGAGCACATTTTTGACGTGCGGCAGGTCATGGCCAATATCACCAAAATGCTGCGCCCGCAGGGTTGCGTCGTGCATATCTGTTCGTTTGGCATGGATCACGGTTTCTACGCCTTCAGCCCCGGGTTCTTTTTTGATTTCTACGGCGCCAACGGCTTTGACAATTTCGAGTGTTATCTGCTGGAAGCCGATTTTTCCGACATCACGCGCACCTACGCTCGCCGTAACCGGTATGTGGAGTACCGCTACGGCATGAGCCTCGACGGCGTGCTCGACATGTCCAGGGAAATTCTGGTGTTTTTCGCCGCACGCAAACTCCGCGCGCTTCCCGCGCTGGTTGTGCCCACTCAAGGGGCTTACGAGCGCCGCGGCGATCTGCAGGAAGCCCCGCCCGAGCAGCGGACATCATTGTTCGAACGCGTCGTACCGCGTTGGCTGCAACCCGCGGCCGCTCCCGCCCGTCCGCTGTTGCGGGCCGCATACCACATGCTTCAGCGCCGTCGCGCGCGCCGCGCGGCGCGCGACGGCCTGATCTAGAGCTACGGCGGGGGCATCGAATGTGCGGCATCTGCGGCATCTGGTCAGGCGGCACAGTCGACGGCGTACGGGCGATGGTCACTGCAATGCATCACCGCGGCCCTGACGACCAGGGCGTACACGCCGATGAGTGCGTGATCCTGGGCATGGCTCGGCTGTCGATCCTGGATATCAGTGCCGCGGGCCATCAGCCCATGTCCAATGCCGACGGCAGCGTGTGGATCGTCTATAACGGCGAAACCTATAACTACGCGGAGCAGCGCCGCCTGCTGGAAACGCAGGGCCATTCATTCAAGTCGAATTCAGACACCGAAGTGGTATTGCAGCTCTACCTCCGTCACGGTGATGAATGCCTGCAGCACCTGCGCGGCATGTTCGCTGTCGCCATCTACGACAAGCGGCGCGGCCAGGGTCGCGAGCGGCTGTTGCTGGCGCGGGATCCTCTCGGCATCAAACCGCTGCTCTACGCGGGCGATGCCCGGCGGCTGGTCTTCGCGTCCGAGCTCAAGGCGCTGCTCGCCAGCGGGCTGGTCGAGCGGAAAGTCGATGCCGCGGCGCTTCACGGCATGCTGGCGCATGGTTCGGTTGCGCAGCCGGCGACCATAGTAAGCGGCGTGCACATGCTGCCGCCGGGACACCGGCTCGTCATCGACGCGGGCCGCATCACGATTGCGCGCTACTGGTCGCTTGCGGCGGATCGCCACCCCGGGCTGCAGGGCCTGGACTATGCCGAACAGGTCCGGCAGTTGCGCACGATCCTGGAAGACTCCACGCGGGCGCACATGGTCAGCGATGTGCCGGTCGGCGCTTTCCTCAGCGGGGGCATCGATTCGACGGTGCTGGTGGCGTTGATGTCCCGGCTCGGCAGCAACAGGCTGAGTACATTCTCTGTCGGTTTCGGTGACGAAGGCGCAGCAATGGACGAGACGGACACGGCCGCCCGTACTGCGGCCTTCCTCGGCACCGATCATGCCCGGGTGCATGTCAGCGGACAGGACGTGCGCGACCGCCTGCCGGCCATCGCCGCCGCGCTCGATCAACCTTCGGTCGACGGCGTCAATGCCTACTTCGTCTCCGCAGCTGCCGGCGGCAAGGTCAAGGTCGCGATTTCGGGTACGGGCGGCGACGAACTCTTCGCCGGTTATCCCTGGTTTGCTGCAATGGCCGACGCCGCGCCGCGCCTGCACGGGCCCGGCCTGTGGCCGGGCCTGCGCCGCATGGCATCACAACTGGCCACCGGTCCGCTTGAGCATGTGCCATACGGACTTGCCGCGCGCGTGCTGGGACGTGTAAGGGCTTCCGGTGATTTTCTCGAGACGTTCTCCCGGCAATACCGCATTTTTGGAACCCATTGCGCACGCCAGCTGCTTGCCCCCGATCTGTCCGCGGCACTTGGTGCGACACCCCCTGACCGGATGCGCGCCGCTGCGGCTGACGAATTGCCGGAGGCCGATGTCATCGCCAGAGTCAGTGCGCTGTGCCTGCGCGGATATACCCAGAATCAATTGCTGCGCGACATCGATGCCGTCTCGATGGCGCATTCCCTCGAAATCCGCGTGCCGTTTCTGGATCCCGCGGTGGTCGATTTCGCGCTGTCACTGCCCGATCGCTCGAAATTGAAGAGCGGTGCAGCGGGCGACGCTGCTTACCGCGAATCCGGCGCCAAGCGGATATTGCTGGACGCGACCCGCGATCTGCTGCCGCCGGGCATCGAGAACCAGCAAAAACGCGGGTTCGGGATGCCGTTTGGCGCATGGTTGCGCGGACCGCTGCGGGAGATTCTGGACGATACGACCGCGACGCACATTGTCAGGGCACGGGGATTGTTCAATCCCGTCCTGGTCGAGCAGACACGCCGGGAATTCCTGTCGGGACGGGGCAGCTGGGCGCTGCCGTGGACACTAATGATGGTCGAGCTCTGGTGCCGTGGCGTGCTTGATGCGCCGGCCCGGGCAGCCCCAACCCCATGAACACGACAAACGCAAAACCATATCGCCTGCTGATCCTTTGCTGGGGCTATTCCATCCACGCCCGGCGCCGCGCACAGTTGTTCATCGATGACCCGCGTTTTGAAGTCACGGTGGTTTCGACACACAACTACGCGTTCGAAAAGGCCGAAAACGTTCTGCTGACTGCGGCCAGACGGGCAGCGGGCGCGGCGCCCTCGGAAACGCGCAAGTCTGCTTCGAGCCTGTTGCCTGCGCCGGTCAGGGCAGCGCTGAAAAGCGCGCTCAACCTGCTCGGCCTGGTTTTCGAACTACGCACGATGGCCCGCGATCTCGCGACGCTGCGCGAAACCGTGACACGCGTGCGCCCGGATGCCGTGCTGCTGCAAACACTGCAATACCCTTCATTTCTCGCTTATCGGCTTCCCGCCGATCTGCCCATGGCGGTCACTTTCTGGAACGGCGACCTGACCTACTTCGCAAAGTGGACCGGCCTGGAAATGCTGATGAAAAAACGCCTGGTGGTCCACGGCCTGAAACGCGTGAACGCGATCACCGTGAATTCGCAAACGGCATTCGACGCAGCGGTAGGCCTGGGAGCAGATCCCGGAAAAATGACCCTGGTCCGTTACCCGGGCGCGGATCTCACCCTGTTCCAGCCGAGGTCGAAGGCGGAGGCCCGCCAGCGCCTGCGCATCACCGCCCGCCACGTGCTGTTATGCCCGCGCGGACTCGGAACATTCTTCAACAGCGACGTCATTGTCGAGGCTGCGGCGAAGATCGCGGCGGATTATCCCGACCTGCTGATCCTGTTCATCTCGGGTGTCGGCGGCACCGAGGAATGGGGACGCCATCTCAAGCTTGCGGAGCGTTTCAGCATAACCGCCAACATGCGCTGGGACGGCCAGATCCCATGGGAAGAAATGCCCTGGTACTACGCGGCAGCCGACGTCATGGTGTCGGTAAAAACAGCCGATTCGTGTCCGAACTGCATGCTTGAAGCCATGGCCTGCGGCACGCCCGTGGTTATGAGCGATACGCAGCAGAACCGCGAATGGATCGAGGATGGCGTCAACGGTTTTCTATGTCCGCCCCGGGATTCCCCGGTGATCGCTGATCGCATTCGCACGACCCTCGATAACCGCGACAACCTAGTCGGGAACTTTGCCCGCATCTGCCTCGACAAAGTCCGGCGCGACGCCAACAGCGCGATCAACGTTGCTAGGATCAGGGATCTCGTCGCCGGACTCGCCTCACGGGGCGGGCGATCCTGATCGGCTGCCCAATGCGCATCCTTTCCCCCCGGATCTGCTGATGTTGCGCCGGTTTCTGCGCGACAGCGCCCTGTACTCCGCCTCGGCAGTCTTGTCGCGAGGCATAGGCATCATCCTGTTGCCGCTGTACACGCGATTCCTGCATCCTGCGGAATACGGCGCACTCGACCTGCTGATGGTTTTTGCCACGCTGGCTAACTACCTCATCTCGCTGGAAATTTCACAGGGCGTGGCGAGAGTCTACGCGGAAGCCAAAACCGTCGAGGAAAAACGCTCGTGCGTTTCCTCGGCGGCATGGTTTGCAACGGCTGCGTACGGCCTTTTTGCCATATTTGCCTCCATCTTCCCTGTCCATATCGCAAAGTGGTTGCTGGGCTCGACGCATTGGGCAGATGCGGCGCAGGCCATGATCTTCGCGGTAGCTACGAACGGCGTTTTCTTCATGCTGCAGGATCTGCTGCGCTGGCAATTGCAGCCCCTGCGTCATGCGGTCGCCAACATCACCTACACCGCGGTCAGCGCAACTGTAGGCGCCACCCTGGTCATTGCCGCCGACGCCGGGGTTTCCGGCATCCTCTACGGCCAGTGCGCAGGTGCCATCGCCGGAATCGGGGTTTCCTGGTGGAACGGCGCCGCCACCCATTGGCAGTTGCAGTTTGACGGCGCGAAATGGCGGGAAATGGCCAGCTATTCCGCGCCGCAGGTCATTTCGAGCTTTGCCGCGTATTTCGCCCTGTATGTCGATCGCCTGATGATCAAGGAATTCATGACGCTCGATGATGTAGGGATTTACGGCGTTGGCGCGCGGATTGCATCGGTGGTGGCCTTGCTGATGGCGGGCTTCCAGTCAGGCTACATCCCGATCGTGTTCCAGAACCACGAAGCGCCCGAAACTCCAGGCCAGATGGCGAGGGTGTTCCGTTACTTCCTGGTCATGGCGATATCCCTGGTCCTGCTACTCGCAGGATTTTCGAAAGAATTGCTGTGGGTATTCACCACTACCCAGTATTACGGATCCTGGCATACGATTCCGCTGCTGGCCGCAGCCATGCTGCTGGCCAACATGTACATCTTCGCCCCGGGAATATTCATCGCCAGGCGCACTGGCTTGGTTGCGGCCATCAACGTTGGTGCGGCGCTGCTCAATGTCGGGGGCAATTTTCTGCTGATCCCCGTATTCGGCACCCTAGGCGCAGCATCGGCAACGCTGGCCTCCAGCCTGATCGCGTTTTTGATGTACGTGTATTGCAATCGGCGGTTCTACCCCATACCCTTCGACTGGCATCGCATTATCGCCGCCGGGGCTTTGGGATTGGTAATCGCCGTTGCGCTCGCCGGGTTGCAGACGATCGACGGCATCACGGCTTTGTTGGCACGAGCGGGGCTATGCCTGACCGGTGCTGCAGCAGCCGCACTGATCCTGCTGGGCACGGCGGAGCTGCGATTGCTGATGGAAAAAGCGCGGCGCAGGACCGGATTCTGAAAAATGCCGTCTCCGACATGACTTGATATCGAAAGCTTCACCTGACAAATGAGCATCCGTAACAAAAAAATATTCATCACCGGCGGCGCCGGCTTTATCGGCTCCACTCTGGCTTCCCTGCTGTGTACGGATAACGACATCGTGATTTTCGACAACCTGGCCCGCAATACCATGCAGCACGGCAGCCTGGCCAGTCATCCGCATGTCAGCGTGGTCAAGGGTGACATCCTCGACTACCCGGCGATTGCGGCCGCCATGCGCGGCGCAGATCTGGTCGTTCACGCTGCTGCGATTGCCGGCATCGACACCGTCATCAAGTCGCCGGTGCGCACCATGGAAGTCAACATGCTGGGCACTGCGAACATGTTGCGAGCCGCGCACGCTAACGGCATTACCGACCGCGTCATCGATTTCTCGACGTCGGAAGTCTTCGGCTCGATGGCCTACCGGGTTACCGAAAGCATGCAGACTGTCGCCGGTTCGGCAGGCGAGGCCCGCTGGGTTTACGCGGTCAGCAAGCTCGCCGGCGAGCATCTCGCCCACGCCTATTTTCGTGAATACGGACTTCCGGTGGTTACCCTTCGCCCGTTCAATGTCTACGGTCCCGGGCAGACCGGCGAAGGTGCGCTGCAGATATTCATCCGCAGGGCGCTCAAGAATGAACCGATCACCATCTACGGCGATGGCACGCAGATCCGAGCGTGGTGCTATGTCGATGACATGGTCGACGGTCTGATGCGCGCACTCGAGAACCCGCGCGCCATCGGGGAATCGTTCAATATCGGCAATGCACGGGCGGTCACCACGGTTTTCGGGCTGGCGGAAACCGTCTGCCGCGTTCTGGGATCACAATCCGAAATCCTGTTCCGGGAACCCCTGTCGGCGGATATCGAGCTGCGCATCCCGGAAACCAGGAAAGCGGAGGAGCTGCTTGGGTTCAAGGCCAAGATAGATCTCGAAGAAGGCATCCGCCGCACGGCTGAGTGGTACAGGACACATGAACTTGATCAAGCTGGCCGCCCCTGACATCCGGGTCGCCGATCTCCGGCGCGTCGGTGCGATCCTGCGCAGCGGCAATCTCGTCCAGGGAGCCGCGGTCGCCGAGTTCGAATCGGCCTTGGCCGATTTCTGCGGCATCGAACATTGCGCAGTGGTGGCATCAGGCACCGCCGCGCTGCATCTCGCCCTGCTCGCGCTGGGCATCGGCAAGGGCGACACCGTCATCCTGCCGGCGTTCACGTTCCCGGCCACCGCAAACGCGGTCGAACATGCCGGTGCGCGCGTCCTACTTTGCGACGTCGATCCGCATTCCTATGTGATGACCCCGTCGGCACTCGAAGCCGTGATCGCCCGCAATCGGCGCGCCCGGCTCACTGCCGTAATGGTGGTGCACGAATTCGGCTACCCGGTCGACATGATCGGGATGCGCGCAGTCGCGCGTCGCCACGGGCTCAAGCTGATCGAGGATGCGGCCTGTGCCCTGGGCACGCAATCCGGAGGAGCGCACGTTGGCCGCTACAGTGACGCCGCGTGTTTTTCCTTTCATCCGCGCAAGGCAGTCACCACCGGCGAAGGCGGTGCAGTGCTGTCAAGAAACAGGGCCTTCATCCGTGCCGTGAAGGAACTGCGCAACCACGGCATCCGCCTACGCGCCGGCAAGGCCGATTTTCTACGCGCCGGGCTCAATTACCGGATGACCGAGTTCCAGGCAGCCCTTGGCATCGGCCAATTGGGCCGCTTTGCCAGCGAGCTCGAAAAGCGCAGGCACCTTGCGGCGGAATATATCGATCTCCTCGGCGGTCTGTCCGGCCTCACCCTGCCCGAATCCGACGACGGCTGCTCGTGGCAGACGTTCATGGTCGTGCTGGGCGACGCCTTTAAACGCAATGATGTCATCCGCCATCTCGCTGCGCAGGGCATCCAGAGCAACCTGGGCGCCCAGGCCATCAATGCGGTCGCATACTACAAAAACAAATACGGCTGGTCGCCGGCGACCCATCCAGTTGCCGCCCGCCTGTACCGGCACGGTCTGGCACTGCCGCTGCATGGTGGCGTCAGCATCAAGGACGTGGCATTCGTCTGCCGCGCGCTGACGCAGGCACTGACAGGCGAAAGATCGTGATGGCGGCGGAACATGTCAAGAAGCTGGTGCTGATGGGCGCCGGAGGCACCTCGGCTGATGTACTCAGCATCATCGCCGACATCAATCGCATGGCACCGGCATATGAGTGCATCGGTTTGCTTGACGACGACCCCGCGCTCTGGGGGAAACGCAGATTCTCGGTCAATGTTCTGGGCGGGCTGGAACAGGCCGGTTCGATGCCTGACGTATTCTTCGTCAACTGCCTAGGCAGCCCGAATAACTACTGGAGGCGGCGTACGGCGCTTGCACGCCTTGCAATAGACAGGGACCGTTTCGAGACGCTGATCCATCCCAGGGCAGCGGTCGCAACGGATTGCAGGATCGGCCGCGGCTCGGTGCTTTATCCGAACGTAGTGGTCATGGCGAATGTGCGGATCGGCGACCATGTCACCATCCTCGGCAATACCGTCATGAATCATGACGTCGACATCGACGATTTATGCATCATCACCAGCGGCGTCAACATTTCCGGGCGTGTCCGCATCGGCCAGAGCGCCTATATCGGCACCGGGGCAACGCTGAAACACGGCATCAGCATCGGTGAGCATGCTCTGGTCGGCATGGGTAGCGTCGTGCTTCACGACGTTCCTCCGCGAGCCGTTGTCGCGGGTAACCCCGCCAGGCAGCTTCGGACGATTGATCCTGCATCGTGATGTCCTGCTTAAATCAGCGCAGGTGACTGCGCCCGCCAGCAGCGACCCGAGACCAAAGACCATGAACATCCTGATTGTTACGGCGATGTTTCCGCCGATTCGGACGGGCACGTCATACTACTCGAGCAATCTCGCCGCCGCGCTGCATGCGCGCGGCCATTCCGTTACCGTGGTCACGTTGCGCAATGACGACGCCCGGGGCGACGGACTTGCATTCGAGGTCATCCGGCTGTCCGCCCTGCACATGCCTGTGCGCAATTACTTCAAGCATTTCCGGGTCAGCGCCTGTTTTCCCGGAAACTATTCCGCCATGAACCGGATTGCCCGGGAAAAAAAGGCCGATGCAATATTGCTTGTCAATCACTACCTCGACATAGCGTTTCCCGCAATTTATGCAGCCCGCCGCAACAGGATTCCGCTGATCTGCTCCGTCGGCACCCAGCTGCAGTCACCAAATCCGGCAAGGCACCGCACGCTCAATTTTCTCGACCGGCTGATTTGCGGTGCAATGATCTTCCCCTTCTGTGCCCGCATTGTTTCCTGGGACAACGAGATCCTGCGTTACCTGCGTGATGTCCACGGTGAGGGCGTTACGAAAAAATCCGTAACGATCAACTACGGCGTGAACGGCTCACCCGAAGTATTTCTCCGGTACCAGCATGATTACGCGCTGCACCAGCAGATTCTCGGCGTCGGCGCGGTAATCGAGCAGCGCGATTTTCTGGGCCTGGTGAAGGCTTTTCACAAACTGGCACCGGAATTTCCAAAACTCAGACTGAAAATCATCGGGCACGTTTACCACGATGCATCGCCCGGCTACGTGACTGAAAACGGGCTGGGCGATCGCGTCACCTTCATGGGCGAGCAACCGCATGCGGTCGTGCTGGATGCGCTGAAGGAAAGCGACCTTTTTTTTGCGTCATTGACCGGACGCTATATCGGCTTGGGCACGGCAACCATCGAATCGATGTTGATGGGAGTGCCTACGGTGGTCAACGCCTACGCCGGCCTGCTCGGCACCGCGCAGCTCCGCAGCGGTGAAGACGTAATGTTGATCGACGGGTTGTCCACAGAACGCATTGCCGGCAGCATACGTACACTGCTCACCGACGACGCTCTGCGTAAAAGGGTCGGCCATGGCGGCCGCGCGTTCGTGACCGAGCACCTGAACTGGGAAAAAGTCGCGGCGGATTACGAGCATCTGCTGCACTCCCTCGCAACCGCCAATCCCGCATGAAAAAAATCAGCAACATCATCGGCCTGATCGTCAGTCTGGCCACGCTGGTCTGGCTGGTCACAAAATATGATTTCAGCGAAATGCTGCCTCATGTGCGTGCCGCGAACTACGCCTACTTCCTGCCCGTTCCCTTCCTGCTGATGATCAACTTCATATTGCGCGCAGCGCGCTGGCGCCTGCTTTATGCCGGAGAACGCCCGGCGACCCTGGGCAACTTTTTCTCCGCGATGATGATCGGCAACCTGTTCAACAACATTCTCCCGGCACGCGGCGGTGAATTCATCAAGATTTATCTTCTCGGCAAGACAGCTGTGCTTTCGAAAAGCCGCATCCTTGCCACCGTGGTGGTGGAAAAAGCCGCCGACCTGCTGATTGCCATCGGCTTGCTGGCAGTCCTGCTGGCCGTTTACCCGGTCCCGGAGTGGGCGAGGAACGCGGGGCTGGTGGTTGCCGTCATCGCCATTGCCGCGATCTGTTTCATCGTCATCCTGGGCCTTGGCGGCAACAGGATGGCTGCCGTACTGCTGCGTGGCCTCGGTTTCCTGCCCGCACATATCAAGGCGCGCATCGAAGCAGCCATGCATCAGTTCACTGTCGGCCTTTCCGGGCTGGTTTCAGCATCGCGCACGGCCTACTTCCTGTGTTTCAGCGCGGTGATCTGGATTCTTGAACTGGCGGTGATGTACGTCGTGGCGCGCGCGTTTACAATCGACACCGGTCCTGCAGACCTGTTATTCATCATGCTGATGATCCTCTTCGGAACCATGGTGCCGTCATCGCCCGGCTACATCGGCACCTTCGAGTTCTTCGGACTGAATGCACTTGCGGTGCTGGGCATCACCGGCGGCGGCGCGCTTGGCTTCGTGGTCGTGCTGCATGCCACCCTGCTGCTCGGGTCGAGCCTGCTCGGCATCGGCTGTCTCGCCTGGCAGGGCTGGCCCCGGGTCGCCGCAGCGCAGGCGATCGAATCTCCCGGAGATTTGCGCTGATGCTGCCCGAGCGTCGGATAGCGGACATCAGGCTACCGGTAAAACTGCTGCTCGTGGCCTGGATGATGGCGAACGTCATGGTGTTTGTCATCGTCTCGCTGTCCCCCGAGGGCATCATTGCAGCGGCGGCGCCGCAATTCCTGCTGCAGGCCCGGGAATGGCTGCTCCCGTTTTTCCATGCTGCGGCCCTTTACTGACCCGCCGAACCGACCACACCCATGCGCGCGCGTCAAACCCCATGAGCGGCATTCTCGTCACGTTGGTCTACAGCGCCGCCTGCATCGGCACCGGACTGCTGGCGCTGCGTACGCTTGGCCTGCCGGCAGCGCCGGGGCTGGGAGCAAGGTTGCCGGTAATGTCCAGCGCATTGATACTCGGACAGGCCTTGCTGAGCACAATCTGGCTGTTATCGGGGCTCGCCGGCTGGCTGCAGCCTTGGGCAATCTGGACCGTGATGAGTGCATTGCTCGCCGCGTCCCTGCCGCTCGCAGCGCCGGTCTTGCGACGTGCTGCGGAGCAGGTGCGGGCCATGCTTCGCTGGTGGACTGGCGAGACTGTGGCATTCCGGTTACTGGCAACAGGCGTCGCCCTGCTCGCCGCCGCCTTTGCCGTAGCCGCATGGCTGAAGCCGCCGTTCGGCGATGCCGAAGCGTTTTACATGACCTACGCGCGGGTTATCGCTGCCACCGGCCGCGTCGAGCCCATGCCCGGCCTCTATGCGACATTTTCTTCTATCGGCATGATCGGCGAACCCCAGCTTGCGGCATTGATCGCCATTTCCGGCGTGCCCGCCGCCAAGCTGTTCGTCTGGATCCTTGCTGCGGCGGCTGCAGCGATACTCCATACGATCGGCCGAACCGCAGGTCTGGGCAATCGCGGCAGCCTGTTGCTGCTGGCCATGCTGTTCACGACCACTGCTTTCACCCACCACATCTGGGACGGCAAGGTCGACCTTTTCGCCGCCGCCCTTGGACTGCTGGCCGTCTATTGGATATTGGCCGCACGAACAACCGCACTGGCAAAAGCCGCCCTCACGGTCGCCGGCCTCGCCGCAGGGTTCGCCGTGGTTGCGAAGTTTTCCTATGCCATCTCGCTCGCGCCTGCGCTGCTGGTGCTCCTGCTCTGGCCGCGCGAAGGCAACATGACGGCAAGAACCCGCGTTGCCGCGGTCGGCATTGTCGGGCTCTGGGCGGTTGTGGCAACCGTTCCCCATCTCGTGAAAAATGCGGTGATGTTCGCCGCGCCGCTGGCACCGTTCATCGGCGGTGCAGCCGACCAGAACTGGCTGCAACAGGTGTGGTTCGCACCGGAGGTGATTCGCAGAATCATCGCCACCTACCCTCTGGCGCTGGCATTCGGCCGTTATCCGATGCAGGGCGGCAACCTGACATTCCTGTGGCTCGCCTTTCTGCCACTGCTTTGGTGGCTGCCCCGGCCGGCACGGCTTCGGGACAGCCTGCTGTTCCAGCTTTGCCTGGCCGGCCTCGCCGGCACGCTGGTGTGGATGGTGCTGCGACCCTCGATCATTGCACCGCGTTACCTGCTTGCGGTGCTGCTGCTGTTCTACCCGCTCGCAGCACGGGCCGCCGAGCATGTAATGGATCGGGAGAACGCGCCACGCTGGCTCAGCGGCGCCATTGCGGGCGTCACGTTCGCGGCACTCGCCATCTTCTCCTACCCCCTGCTGCCGATCGCGGCTGACAGCGCCAGACAGCTGCTCGGTCGCGACTCCGGGCAGTGCGCGCTGGCCAGCACGCACTGCCCGCCGCTGCTGCAACTCAACGCCGAAGCCGCGCCCGGAGACCGGGTCTATGTGCTCAGCTACTACACTTACTGGATGCGCGACGACCTGCTGCAGTGCCGTGATCGCGGTATGGAGTCGAAATCGATCCTGCTGCTGGGGGGGCCGGGTTTAACCTGGAACACATTGCTGAACGGGGGATTCAACTGGCTGGTGGTGGATCGCGCATCGCACGCCCGGGATTACGCCGCCCTGTTCGACACAACACCCCCGGATTATCTGAACGTGGAAATCCGTCACCAGAGCAACGATGTGATGGTAGTCCGCCTGCGCGACCGCCGCACAGCAGCGCCCCGCCCGTGCCGGCAGGCCGACGGCAAGACCTGGGTTCTGGCTACCCTGCCATGAGCGAGTTGCAACCAACACAAGTGCAGGAGCCGCACACTCGGGTGTCGGTGGTCGTGCCCGCCTACAACCATGCCGAAACGCTGCCCGCTGCGATCGACAGCCTGCTGGCACAGGATTACCCGGCGCTCGAAATCATCGTGCTTGACGATGGATCCACCGACAACACCCGCGCCGTGCTCGCCACTTATGGATCGAAAATACGCTGGGAATCCCATGCCAACATGGGGCAGGCCGCAACCCTGAACAAGGGGTGGGCCATGGCCGGCGGAGAAATTCTCGGCTACCTCAGCGCAGACGATTTTCTCTACACGGGCGCCGTCAACGCTGCGGTGACGGCGCTGACGGCGCCCGATGCAATCGTTGCTTACTGCGATTTCGACCATGTCGGCCCTGACGGACAGCGGCTGCGCCAGGTCCGCCGCCCCGAGTTCAGTCTCGAAAACATGTTGATCACCCTGGATTGCCCGCCCGGGCCTGGCGCGTTCTTTCGGCGCAGTGCATACGAGGCTGCGGGGGGCTGGAACCCCGGATTGCGGCAAATCCCGGATTTCGATTTCTGGCTGCGGCTGGCACGCCACGGCCGCTTTGTTCACATCCCCGAAGTCCTCGCGGCATGGCGCGTTCATCCGGGTTCGCAGAGTTTTGCGATCGCCGGGCCGGAACGGGCCGAGGAATCCGTGCGGGTGATTTCCGAATTTTTCGCGGCGGCGGATGTCGATCGGCGGCTGTTGCCGTTGGAGCCGCGCTCAAAAGCCCGGGCCCACCTCTATTGCGCGCAGCTGCATGCCCGCGCCGGCCGTTACCGGGCTGCGGCATCGAATATCGCGCAGGCACACCGTTTGTTTCCGGGCACTGCGTTGCAATGGCACACCTGGCGCTCGGTCGCCAACGCGCTGCTCAGCCGGCCTGTGCACCATCTGATCTGGTGGACGCGGAAAATCACCGGCACAAAAGCTTAGAATTGCGGAATGCCCGGAACCGATCCCGTTGCCGCCCGTTACCTCGGCGCTGCCTATCTACAGAGCAATCCCTCCTGGGACAGCGAAGACTCGCCGTGGAAAGCCGGCAAAGTCTGCGAAATCCTCGCCGCAAACAAGGTGCGGCCCGGCAGCATCGTGGACGTCGGCTGCGGTGCGGGCATCGTGCTCGCGGAACTGCAGCGCGCCTACCCCGAAGCTCGACTGGCCGGGTTTGACATTGCTCCAGACGCTGAGCGGTTCTGGGCCCAACCACGCGCCAGCGGCATCGAACTGACAGTCGGGGATTTCACGGCCACCACGACCGGCGCATTCGACGTATTGCTGGCCCTGGATGTGCTTGAGCATTTGCAGGATCCTTTCGCGTTTCTGTCGCGGATCCGCGGTCGCGCGAAGCACTACGTGTTTCATTTCCCGCTGGATCTTTCGGCAGCCAGCGTACTGCGCGAAACACCGCTGCTGCATGTGCGCCGGAAAGTGGGGCACGTGCATTACTTCACCCGCAACCTGGCGCTCGCGCTGCTGGACGACTGCGGCTACCGCATCGTCGATGCGCGTTACACCGGCGCCGCATTCACGGCACCGCAGCGCTCCCTGAAAACCTGGCTTGCTTGCCTGCCCCGCCGGATGGCGCGCATGGCGAACCTCGACTGGGGGATCAGGCTGTTCGGCGGGGAAACGCTGATGGTGCTGGCGACCGGCAAGGAACCGGCTTGAGCCTGATCGTTCACGCGCCCAACGTACACCGCGGCGGCGGCAAGACGCTGCTGCTCAGCCTGCTGCAGGCGCCCGGCCGCGGGAACTGTCTGGCACTGGTCGATGAGCGTCTTGATGTGCCCAAGTTGCCGGAAAACATCGAAATCATCCGCTTCCCGCCCACCGTCGCCGGCAGAATTTCCGCCGAACGACTGCTGAAAGCGCGAACGCAGCCCGACGACGCGGTGCTCTGTCTGGGCAACCTGCCCCCGCTGTTCCGGCTGCGGGCGCGGCGCACGGTGCTGTTTTTACAGAATCGTTACTTGCTGGATGCCATGGACACCATGGCATTCCCCGCTGGAGTCCGTTGGCGCATCGCGATTGAGCGCAAGTGGCTGCGCTGCAAAATCGGCAACGTGCAGCAGACAGTGGTGCAAACACCATCCATGGCGGATGCGGTGCGCCGCCGTCTCGGCCTTGATCCTGCGATCGCACCGTTTGCGATCACCGACCCCGATATCACGCCGCGATCAGCGGTCGGCCGCAACGATGCCGCCGCGTCCGGATTCCTGTACGTCGCTTCCGGCGAACCTCACAAGAACCATCGGCTGCTGGTGGAGGCGTGGGTATTGCTGGCCAGGGCCGGCATCAAGCCCCTGCTGCGCCTCACCTTGAATCCGGTTCATCACGCGGAGTTGACGGCGTGGATCGAGGATTCCAGCAGGAGTTTCGGCCTGCGCATCGAAAATGCCGGCGAAGTCGCTCCGCAACAGCTGTCCCGTCTTTATGATGAAGCCGGCGCACTGATCTATCCGTCATTCACCGAGTCCCTGGGCCTGCCCCTGCTGGAAGCCCGCGCCCATGGCCTACCCATCATCGCTTCGGAACGCGATTTCGTCCGCGACATCGTCACCCCGCAGCAAACCTTCGATCCTGAGTCGGCACTGTCGATCGCACGTGCGGTACGGCGCTTCCTGGGAACCGCGGAACCCGCCCTGCAGATCAGGACGCCCGCGGAGTTTCTGGACTTCGTGCAGGGCGGCTGATCGCGACTGCGAACAGGATCCACCACGTCATGAATTATGTTTTCCCGGCCGCTTTCCTGGCCAACACTTTCGCCGTCACGGCGATGATGATCGTCCTCGGACTGGCCGGCCAGTCCGACGCGGCCGCGGATTTCGGCATCGTTCACGGGGCGACCGTCGCGCTACTGCATTCATTCTCGGGCAATGCGCGCAGCATCATTCTCAACTCGGCGTCGCCCATTTCGATGGGCGCGGTACTCCGGGCCCGTTTGCTGCTGATTCTTCCGCTGGGCGCGCTGTCCTGGCTGCTGAGCGCGCATATTGCCTCGGTAGAGGCGTTGCTCGCGCTCATGCTCGTGCTGCGGCGCTGCGCGGAATGGATCGCGGAGGTGCGGATCAGTGCGCTGGAATTGCGGAACGACCGCCGGCCGGCTGCCCGTTTCACCGTGCTGCAGACCCTGCTGTTCCTGACAACTGCGGGCTGGCTGCTGGCTGACCTTCCGTTCAGGGAGGCCATGCTGTTCGTCTGGGCAAGCTCGCCCCTGTGGTCGTGCAGCCATTTCCTGCGGGAGCAGCTCCGGGCCGGCGGACGCGGCATGCTGCGGCTGCTTCCGCACTTCGGCGCCACGGCAGTCATCGGCATCTCGGTCTACGTATTCCGCCTGCTGATCCTGCTGTTGGTCGGCAAGACATTCGCCGGCGATCTTTTTACCGCCTTCGCCATCGGCGGCCTGCTCGGGTCTGTTTTCGCCCAGGCCGTGGGTCCCACGCTGGCCCTGCATGAGGCGCGCGGCATGCCGCAGCCCCGCTGGCTGGGAGTCGCGCTGGGGCTGGCAACGGTCACAGGCCTGGCCTTCTGTGCCGCGGCAATGCTCGAAACCGGCCTGTCGGCGGCCAGCGGCAAATCCGATGCGTTCTGGCTGGCCACCGGCTGCTCGCTGATCGGCGGCGTGATCATGGTCCTGGCGCAGCAGATCAGGTTGCGCATGCTACAGCAGCATTCCGACAAGGACGTGTTCGGTCCCGAGGTCCTGATCAACATTCTGATCGTCGCGGCAGTCCCTTATATTTTCTTCCTCGCCGGCAAGGATGCCCTGGCGTTCCTTTACCTGTTCAATTCGGCGCTGGCGCTGGTGTTTTACTGGAGCGCCCAGAGAAGCGCGGAACTCTGGCACGGAAAAATGCGCGGGCTGCTGATGCCGCTGAAGCAGCTGATTGCCGCGATGCTGATACTTCCGCTGTTCTTCAGGCTGAACGGTTCGATTTTCCGCGATGCCAGCTACAACTACGACACGGCAGGTGCGCTGATGCTGCTGCCGATCCCGTTCTCCGTATTTGCCTGCTACGGCGGCATCTTGCTGCTGGGCGGATATGCAAGGGCAAAGCTCTCGCTGACCGTCATATTCGCCACTTTCGCGCTGATGCTGGTGTCGAGCGTGATGCTGGCCCAGGGGCAAAGCAGCCAGGAACAGGCGAAGCTGATACTGCTGATCCAGTTCGTGCTGCCGATGTTCGCGCTGGTTCTGGGCCAGCTGCACGGCGACGGGTTCACCAAGCAGCCGGCGCTCGCGCAAACCTTCTTTTATGTGCTCTCCATTCTGGTGCCTATCCAGCTGCTCGCCACATGGCTTCAGGGCAAAATCGTCATCAGCCCCTATCTTTACCTCTTCAGCATTTACCAGCACCTGCAGTATGTGCCATCGATTTTCGTGGCGACCTATCTTCTGACCCTGTGCTCGCTGTGGCATTCCCCGGAATATCGCCGTCCGCTGGCCCTGCTCGGGCTGACCATGGGCATCTATGCCGCGGCGACGGTTTCCACGCTGGCAGTCGGCATCCTGGTCATGGGCATCGCCGGTTTTGCGTTATACAACTGGCTCAATGGCCCGGATCGCAGGGAGCTGGCCGTGATGGCGCTGCTTGTTGCAACGCTGGCGGCATGCTATTTCGCATTCGCCAGCGGAAAAACCATTTTTGCGGACAAGTACAGTCTGGGTGGCATCGATTCCGACAGAAGTCTTTCTGCGCCGCTGAACGTAAGGGAGCGCATCGATTACTGGAATTTCTACGGCCGCGCCATCGGCGAACATCCCTACGCCGCGGCGATGGGCCATGCAGCGCCCCCTGACCGCGTCAAAAACCCCAGCGCGCATAATTACTACCTGGATTTCGCCTACAACTTCGGACTGATCGCGCTGCTGCCCCTGGCTGTGCTGCTGGCGATCACGCTGGCGGCATTATGGAAGCAGCGGCGCAAAATACTGCGCTCCCCCCCCCTGCTGGGACTGACCGCAGCGGTACTGTTTCTCGTGCTTCTGGACAACAGCCTGAAAGTCGGCATGCGCCAGCCTTATCCCGGAATCTTCACGTTCTTTCTATGGGGCGTGCTGCTGAGCAACCTGCTCCCCACGGCGCCGGCGCGCAGCGACGACGCGGCATGACAGGGGCCGGGGATTGAAACTGCTGATCGTCACCCAGTATTTCTGGCCGGAATCCTTCCGCGTCAACGACCTCGCACTGGGTTTTCGGGAAATGGGCCACGAAGTCGAAGTGTTAACCGGGATGCCCAACTATCCGCGCGGCAGCCTGTATCCGGGTTACGGCTGGCTGCGGCCGCTAACCGAAAACTACGAAGGCATCCGCGTCGTGCGCGTGCCGCTGATCACCCGCGGACGCAGCAAGGGTTTGCGCCTGATGCTGAACTACCTGACCTTCGCTGCCGCAGCCTGTCTGCTGGGACCGCTGCGCTGTCGCGGGGAATACGATGCCGTGCTGATCTACGAACCTTCGCCGGTGACCGTCGGACTGCCCGGACTGCTGATGGCCCGGATCAACAATGCACCGGCCCTGTTCTGGGTGCAGGATCTGTGGCCCGACACGCTGGAAGCCATGGGTTTCAGCCCGGCCGGCTTCATCGCCCGGTGCACAGGGTGGCTGTCGGATTTCATCCATCGTCGCTGCGATCGCGTGATGGTGCAATCGAGGGCATTCATGCCGCGGCTCGAAGCACGCGGCGTTGCGCCGTCGCACATCGCCTACCTGCCGAACTGGGCGGAATCGTTCTACCGCCCGCCATCGCCGCAGGAAACGACGGCTGACCCGATGGCGCAGATCGGTGGTTTCAGGATCGTGTTCGCCGGCAACATCGGCAGCGCGCAATCCTTCGAAACCATCGTCGATGCCGCAGTGCGGCTGCGGCAGGTCGCGGATCTGCACTGGGTCGTGCTCGGCGACGGCAACATGAAGGAATGGCTGGCGGCGCAAATCGCAAAACACGACCTCGGACGGCAGTTCCACCTCCTCGGCCAACGGCCGCCGGAAGACATGCCGGCGTATTTTGCGCACGCCGATGCGCTTCTGGTAACCTTGCGCGCCGATCCGGTTTTCTCATTGACGATACCCAGCAAGATACAGTCCTACCTGGCCTGCGCCAAACCGGTTGTTGCGGCGCTCGATGGCGAAGGCGCGGCAGTCATGCAGGAATCCGGCGCGGGCGTGGTCTGCGCCGCCGAAAACGGGGCGGCGCTGGCGGAAGCGGTACTCGCGGTCTACCGCATGAGCCCGCAGCAGCGGGCGGCCTGCGGCGCGCGCGGCCGGATATATTACGAAGACAATTTTGAGCGCGGGCTGCTGTTGCACCGCCTCAACGACTGGATCGCTCAACTGGGTCGCGGACAAGATGCGCATACTGATACTCGGCGGTGACGGCATGCTGGGGCACCAGCTGCTGCGGCACTTCAGCGCGCAGCACGAGACGCGCGTCACGCTGCATCGCGCGCTCGGCCAGTACGCCGGCAGCGGGCTGTTCAGTGCTGCCAATGCGCTGGATCATGTCGATGTGCGCGATTTCGACAGCGTGCGGCGAGCCATCACCGGGTTCCGGCCCGATGCCGTCATCAATGCGACCGGCATCGTCAAGCAGCGCGCCGAGGCCACGCACGCCATTCCGTCGATCGAGATCAATGCGCTGTTTCCCCATCGCACGGCGGCGCTTTGCGCCGAGACCGGTGCCCGTTTCGTCCACATGAGCACGGATTGCGTATTCTCCGGCCGCAAGGGCCGCTACACCGAAAACGATACTCCGGACGCCGAAGACATTTACGGCCGCTCCAAGTTGCTCGGTGAAGTAGGCGAACCGCCATGCATCACACTGCGCACTTCAATCATCGGCCGCGAACTGTCGCGCAAAACCGGTCTGCTGGAGTGGTTCCTGGCGCAGCAGGGAAAAACCATCAAAGGCTACCGGCGCGCGATTTTTTCAGGTTTCACCACTGCGGAGATGGCGCGCATCATTGAGCGCGTGCTGACAGGCCCCGGTCCGACGCATGGCGTGTATCAGGTATCCAGCGCGGCGATCAGCAAGTTCGATTTGCTGACGCTGATTCGCGACCGCCTGAAGCTGGACATTAAAATTGAAACGGACGAGGTCTTCGAATGTGACCGCAGCCTCGATTCCTCGCGCTTCCGCACTGCCTTCGCTTACCAGCCGCCGTCGTGGGCAGCCATGATTGACGAACTCGCCTCATCCATTGGATAATCCAACTATATGATTTTAAAGAATAAAAAAGTTCTGGTCACCGGCGGCACCGGATCGATGGGCAAGACCTTCGTCCATCGCGTGCTGACCGGCGAATTGGGTCTGCCGCGCAAGGTCATCGTGTATTCTCGGGACGAGGCCAAGCAGCACGACATGCGCATGGCCTACATGCACAAAACAGTCAGCACCGATGAAGTCATTTTCCGCAACTTCATGAACGTGCTGGAGTTCCGCATCGGCGACGTGCGCGATTATTCCGCAGTCAGTGCCGCGGTTCGCGACGCAGACATCGTTATCAATGCCGCTGCCCTGAAACAAGTGCCGTCCTGCGAATACTTTCCCGAGGAAGCGGTGCTGACCAACTGCATCGGCGCAATGAACATCGTGCGCGCAATCCAGACCAACCGCTATCCCGTGCAGACCGTTGTCGCAATCAGCACCGACAAGGCCTGCAAACCAGTCAACGTCATGGGCATGACCAAAGCGATGCAGGAACGCATTTTTGTCGCTGCCAACGTGCTCAACCCCGATACCCGCTTCGTCGGTGTTCGCTACGGCAACGTTCTGGCTTCCCGCGGTTCGGTAATTCCGCTGTTTCATGACCAGATCCGCAATGGCGGCCCTGTCACCATTACAGCCCCGCATATGACACGGTTTCTGCTGAGCCTCAACCAGGCTGTCGATACCGTGTTCGCTGCGCTCAAGGGCGCAAAAGCCGGTGAAATCTACGTGCCTGACGCGCCATCCGCGACTGTGATCAATATTGCCAAAGCATTGATCGGCAATCGCAAGATCCAGACCAAGGTGACCGGCGTGCGTCCGGGCGAAAAGCTGCACGAGATCATGGTGTCCGAGGAAGAAGTTCATCACTGCGTCAAACGCGGCGCCTGGTACGCGATCCGGCCGATGCTGCCGGAACTGACCGTCAAACTGAAGGCTGAATCGAACGCGCTGAAGCACGAGTTCAGTTCCGCCGACAACGTGCTTTCGCTCGACGGCACCGTGAAACTGCTGAAAAAACACCGGCTGATGCCGGGCGACGCCGGAACTGCAGACGGCGAGCTGCTGCGATAGACGAACACCATGAGCCTCAAGGTTATGACCATCGTGGGCACGCGCCCCGAAATCATCAAGTTGTCTCGGGTGATCGCCGAGCTCGATCGTCATACCTGCCACACGCTGGTCCATACCGGACAGAACTACGACTACGAACTGAATCAGGTGTTCTTCGATGAACTGAAGATCCGCAAGCCCGATCATTTCCTTGAAGCCGCAGGAAAATCCGTTGCGGATACGATTGCCGCAGTGATCTCCAGGGCAGATGCAGTGATGGCCAGTGAAGCCCCCGATGCATTGCTGTTGCTGGGCGACACCAACTCCTGCCTCGCCGCCATCGCTGCAAAACGCCGCAAGATCCCGGTGTTCCATATGGAGGCGGGAAACCGTTGTTTTGATGATCGGGTACCGGAGGAAATTAACCGCCGCATCGTCGACCACATCAGCGACATCAATCTCCCCTACACGGAACATGCGCGCCGCTATTTGTTAAGCGAAGGACTCCGTCCGCAAACCGTGATCAAGACCGGCTCACCGATGCGCGAAGTGCTGGAGCACCACGCTTCCGACATTTCCGCGTCGCGTGTGTTGCAGCGCCTCAAACTGGAGCCCGGCGGTTATTTTGTGGTCAGCGCGCATCGCGAGGAAAACGTCGACAGTCCGGAAAATCTGGAGAACCTGCTGGCCAGCCTGGATGCGCTTTCCCGCCGTTATCGCAAGCGCATCATCATGTCGACCCATCCGCGCACCCGCAAACGGCTGGGCGGTCTGGCAAAACGCAAGATTCCTTCGCGGGTCGAGTTCCTGAAACCCCTGGGTTTCTTCGATTATGTCCGCCTGCAAAAGGACGCGGCCTGCGTACTGTCAGACAGCGGCACACTGACCGAAGAATCCTCGATACTGGGATTTCCGGCGATCATGTTGCGTCAGGCGCACGAGCGTCCCGAAGGCATGGATGAAGGCACACTGATCATGTCGGGTTTGAAAGCGGAATACGTGCTGGCCGCAGTCAAAGCGACCATCGCTTCATACACCGACAAACAGCGCCCCTTCGCGCTGGTGGCCGATTACGCAACTGACAATGTGTCGGCAAAAGTGGTCCGCATCATCATGAGCTATACGGACTACGTCAACCGCACGGTGTGGTCCAAATAAGCAGCGCCCCGCGCCGCATCCTGGTTACAGGGGCCAGCGGCTTCGTTGGACAGGCGCTGACCGCGGCGCTTGATAGTGCCGGTTACCAGTGGATTGCCGCCACCCGCAATCCGCAACTCCCTGCGGACAGCCAGCATGTTGTGGTCGGCGACATCGGACCGGACACGGACTGGCGTGCCGCCCTGCATGGCATTGATTGCGTGGTTCATCTTGCAGCACGGACACATGTCCTCGACGATCGCAGCAACGACCCTTACGCCGCTTACCGCCATATCAACGTTTTCGGCACCAGGGCTCTGGCACAACAGGCCGCGGCAACTGGAGTCCGCCGGTTGATTTTCCTCAGCTCCATCAAAGTGAACGGTGAAACAACCGTCAACCACCCATACACCGAGAACGACACACCGCAACCTGAGGATGCATACGGCGTCAGCAAATTTGAGGCGGAAGAAGCGCTGAAACGCATCGGTACCGACACTGGTCTTGAGACCGTTGTTTTGCGACCACCTCTGGTTTACGGCCCCGGCGTAAAAGGCAACTTTCTGCGCCTGTTGCGACTGATCGAGCGTGGCATACCGCTGCCGCTGGCGTCCATCAACAATCGGCGCAGCCTCGTCGGCGTGGCGAATCTGGCTGATGCGATCATCGCCTGCATCGCACCTCCGGTTGCCGCAGGGAAAACCTATCTCGTCAGCGATGGTGAAGACATTTCGACACCGCAGCTGATTTCCAGACTCGCCAGCGCCATGGGCATGGCACCGCATTTGCTGCCCTGCCCTTCCGTATTACTCAATTCCGGAGCCGCATTGTTGGGTAAACGCGCAGTGGCCGCGCGCCTGACCGGTTCGCTGCAGGTTGACAGCGGCCGCATCCGTCGCGAACTTGGCTGGCAACCGCGATACTCGCTGGATCAAGGACTTAAGTCGACTGCGCAGTGGTATCATCATGGCCAAAATTAAGGGCCCTGATCGACACCGTGTGGCCAGCCATTTCCGTTCCCCTGATCGCCTTCATTGTTACGACCTTGGCCGTAGGCTGGCTCGCGCGCACCCGCGCCGCACGACTGGCGCTCGATGAACCCAATGCCCGCTCCCTACATACAAAGCCGGTACCACGCACCGGTGGTATCGGCTTGCTGCTCGGCATCGCCGCGGGTTGGATACTTGCCGGTGCCAGCCTGCACTGGGCCATGTGGGTAGGCGCCGCAGTGGTAATCGTCGTCTCGCTGCTTGACGATTTTCGCGGGTTGTCAGCGGCCGTTCGCCTTGCTGCTCACCTGCTCGCCTCAACTCTTGCGGCAATGGCCTTGCTAGGCGGGGGATCGCCGCTGTTGCTGGTCGGCGCGATCCTCGCAATCGGCTGGATGTGTAATTTATACAATTTTATGGACGGTTCCGACGGTCTCGCTGGCGGCATGGCGCTATTCGGCTTTCTCGCCTACGCGGTGGCTGCATGGCTTGCCGGCAGCACCCAGTTGGCGCTACTCAATTTCGCGATCTCAGCAGCCGCCGCAGGTTTCCTGGTCCACAATTTTCATCCAGCGCGGATTTTTCTCGGCGATGCCGGCTCGGTACCACTGGGTTTTCTGGCAGCAACGCTCGGTCTGAACGGCTGGCTGCAGGGCGACTGGGCCTGGTGGTTCCCGCTACTGGTGTTTTCGCCGTTCATCGTAGACGCCAGCGTCACGCTGGCACGGCGCATGCTGTCTGGTGCCCGCGTCTGGGAAGCCCACCGAGATCATTATTACCAACGTATGGTGCAACTCGGGCTGGGCCACCGCAGTACCGCGCTCACCGAATATGCCGTGATGGCCGCCTGCTCAATCGCTGGGCTGTGGGCAATGACCTTGGATAGCAGCGGACAACAGCAGGTTGTCGCTGCAGCAGGCGTGATGTATTTGGCCGCCATCATCATCATTGAACGCGCATGGCGGGCAAAGCCTCATGCCTAACAACATCCGCACCCTGCTCGCGATTCTGCACGATCTCACTGCAGTGGCTGCAGCATGGTTGATCGCATTCTGGCTGCGCTTCAATCTCGAACTGCCGGAACCCTACGACGAACAGGCCTGGCTTTCACTGCCTTGGGTAGTACCGCTTTATGTCGCTATTTTCTACTGGTCAGGCTTATACCGCGGAATCTGGCGTTACGCCAGCCTGCCGGATGTGCAACGCATCATCCTGGCTGCAGGAGGTGGCGCCCTTGCTGTGCCAGCCATGCTATTCATGCTACAGCTCACCGTACCTCGTTCCGTGCTGGTGATGAGCCCCTTGCTGCTGGTGGTTTTCATGGGGGGCAGCCGTCTTGCCTATCGCGGCTGGAAAGAACGCCGCTTGGGTCTGCCGCTGGAGTCTGGTCGCGAACCAGTCGTAGTGCTGGGCGCCAGCGAAGCCGCAGCAAGCCTGATAAAGGACTTGGCGCGCAGCCCACAATGGCAGGTCATCGGTCTTTTCGATGATGATCGCGCCCTCCACCGCAGGCAGATTCATGGGGTAACGGTGTTCGGCGCAATCAGCGATCTGCCGGCAATGCAACCACAATTGAACGCGCAGCGGGCGATCATCGCCATGCCCGAAGCCAACCACAATGCGCGACGCCGCGCGGTCGAAGCCGCGCGCAACGCCGGTTTGCAGGTCATGACTGTACCTTCCTTTGACGACCTGGTCAGCGGCCGTGTCACCGTTTCTCAGATCCGCAATATCGAACTCGACGATCTGCTGGGCCGGGATCCCGTCCAGTTGGATACCTCGGGGTTGCGCGAATGGCTGGGTAATCGCGTAGTACTGGTCTCCGGTGCCGGCGGCTCAATAGGCAGCGAACTGTGCCGGCAGATTGCGCGCTACCAGCCGCAGCGCATCGTGTTGCTCGAGAACAACGAGTTTTCGCTGTACACCGTCGAACAGGAATTCATCCAGCATTTCCCCGGGGTGACCATCAAACCGGTCATAGGCGACGTCAAGGATGCGCAGCGCATCAACCAGCTCCTTGACGAGCTAAGCCCCACAGTTATTTTCCATGCCGCCGCCTACAAGCATGTGCCGCTGATGGAAAACGACAATGCCTGGCAGGCGGTGCTCAACAATGTCCTCGGTACGCGGGTACTAGCGGAGGCAGCGATCGCTCATGGCGTCGAGAAATTCGTGCTGATCTCCACCGACAAGGCTGTCAACCCAACTAACGTCATGGGAACAACCAAGCGCCTAGCCGAACTAATGTGCCAGGCCCTTCAGGGCATCGGGTCAACGCGCTTCGTCACTGTGCGTTTCGGCAATGTGCTCGGTTCAACCGGCAGCGTGATCCCACGCTTTCGCGAGCAAATTGCCACAGGCGGCCCGGTTACTGTAACTCATCCAGAAATCACTCGTTATTTCATGTCGATACCGGAGGCCGTCCAACTAGTCATGCAGGCGGGACTGATGGGTAGTGGCGGGGAGATTTTCGTGCTCAACATGGGTGAACCAGTGAAAATTGCCGACCTCGCCCGCGACATGATTCGCCTTTCCGGTTTCAGCGAGGATGATATCCGCATCGTCTACACCGGCCTCCGTCCCGGTGAAAAACTATACGAGGAAGTGCTTGCCGCTGATGAAAACTCGCTGCCAACACCGCACCCCAAACTGCACATTGCACAGGCACGACTGGCCGATGGCACTATCCTCGCAGAACTTGGCGACTGGTTGAACCCTGCAGATTCGCCTTCCGCCGATGCCGTCAAGGCCGGGCTGTTGCGATGGGTGCCTGAGTACCGGCCGCAATGATGAACACTGTGCTATCCGGCCGCATCGACAATGCCGGCCGCTGGGCCGCTATTGCCATAGGCTGTGCTATTCCGGTTTCGGTGGTGCTTGATAACCTGCTGCTGCTGGTCGTACTGGTTTGCTGGCTTGCCGGCGGTAACTACGTGCATAAGTTGGCTAAATTGCGCGATAACCCGGTATCTCTCTGCGCTCTGGCGCTGTTCGGCCTGCTTTTGCTCGGCCTGCTATGGGGTGACCAGCCTGTCGAAGATGGGCGCCGCTATTTGCTCAAATACCTCGATCTCGCTTTTGTGCCGCTGTTCATTTATTACTTCCGCAATCCTGCAACCCGCCGACACGGACTGCTGGCGCTGGCCAGCACCTTAGCGCTGGTGCTGGCCTTGTCATTTCTGGTCAAGGCGGGATTGCTAGCGCAAGGCGGCTGGGTTCAGGGATCACCACAATCGCCGGTAGTGTTCAAATTCCGGATCACGCACAACTTCCTTATGGCTTTCGGTGCTTTCCTTTATACATGGCTGGCTTTTTCTGCGCCTGCGGGCAGTCGTGGGCGCATCTTTTGGGGCCTGTTGGCAATGCTCGCTGCCGTCAACGTGACGCTGATGGTCGAGGGCGTAACCGGATACCTGGCGCTGGGCGTGCTTGCCCTGCTACTGGTCGCAACTCTGTTGCCACGGCGCATCGCTATCGCCGGTTTCATTGCCGTGCCCCTGCTTGCCCTCGCACTGCTTGCCGTGCCTGGACCGCTTGCACAACGCATCGTCACCCTCAACCAAGAACTGCAGTCATGGCATCCGGATGTTGCTGCGCGCGATTCATCCGCCGGCCTGCGCATTGAGTTTTATCGCAACACGCTAGAAATCATCGCAGACCATCCCCTTATAGGCACCGGTACCGGCGGTTTACCGACCGCTTATGCCGACCGGGTCAGGGGCACGGACATGCTCGCCACGCACAACCCGCACAACGAATATCTGCATATTGCCGTGCAAATCGGCCTGCTCGGTCTGACGGCGATGCTCCTGATGTTTGCGGTGCAATGGCGTTCTGCACGGCAATTGCCGACCGCTCAGGAAAGTGGACTGGCGCGCGGTTTGGTGCTGGCTATGGCTGTCGGCTGCCTGTTCAATTCCATGCTTCTTGACCATGCCGAGGGCCTGTTCTTTGCATGGCTCAGCGGCTTGCTGTTCGCCGGGCTACCTGGCAAAAAAACTATCGGGATTTCATCTTGAAAACCTCTTCCATCATCATTACCAAAAACGCTGAACCGACGATCCGGCGCTGCATAGAATCCCTCGCTTGGACCGATGAAGTCATCGTCGTTGATTCAGGCAGCACCGACCGCACCGAAGAAATCTGCGTGGAACTCGGCGTAAGGTTCTACCGCACACCCGATTTTCCCGGCCACGGGCCGCAGAAAAACCGCGCGCTGGACAAGGCCCAGGGTGAATGGATTGTCTCGCTCGACTCAGACGAATGGATGCTCCCCGAACTGCAGGCGGAACTGGAAAAAACCATTGCCGATCCGCGCGGCCATGCGGCATTCGCGATTCCGCGTCGCTCCAGTTTTTGCGGACGTCCGATGAAACATTCGGGCTGGTGGCCCGACTACGTCGTGCGGCTGTTCCGGCGCGACGCTTCACGGTTCTCAGAAGACCATACCCATGACCGCCTGATCATCAACGGCAGCACCGGCAAACTGCGTCAGCCGATCATGCACGAGGCAATCACCGACCTCGACCAGATGATCGGCAAGATGAATCTGTATTCCACGTCGTCATCACGCATGTTCCACAAACACGGCCGGCGGGCGTCGATCTGGACGGCGCTGCTGCATGGCGGCTGGGCGTTTTTCCGCACCTATTTTCTGCGTCTCGGTTTTCTCGACGGGCGCGAGGGCTTCATGCTGGCGGTCGCCAACGGCGAGGGCTCCTATTACCGCTACCTGAAGTTGATGCTTCTTTGCGAAAAGAAACCGTGACCACTGCCGCTGTCATCGCGACCACCTATAACCGTCCGGACGCGCTGCGCGCCGTTCTGGAAGGGTTGATGTGTCAGGACCGGCGGGGTTTTGAAGTGCTGATTGCGGATGACGGGTCGACCGAAGATACGCGACAACTCGTTGAACAATATGCACGGCGCGCGGATTTCACCTTGCGCCATGTCTGGCAGGAAGATCTGGGGTTCCGCCCGGGCGCAGCGCGCAACCGTGCGCTCGCAGCAACAAACGCTGAGTATGTGATTTTCATCGACGGTGACTGCGTGCCGCCGCCGGATTTCGTAAGCCGTCACCTGACGCTGGCGGAACCCGGATTTTTTCTCGGCGGCAACCGGGTACTGCTGACCGAAGCCTTCACACGTCGCGCATTGGCTGAACAACTGCCGCTGCACAACTGGGGCAATGCAGCCTGGCTGCTCGCATGGCTGCGCCGCGATATCAACCGGCTGTTGCCGCTGCTGCGTCTGCCGGACGGTGCGTTCCGCCGCGGTCACCCCGATAAGTGGGAAGGCATCAAGTCCTGCAACCTGTCCGCGTGGCGCGCCGATCTGCAGCGCGTCAACGGCTTTGATGAAGCCTATTCCGGCTGGGGGCTCGAAGATTCCGATCTGGTGATCCGCATGATCAACGCCGGGATCAAACACAAAAGTGCGCGTTTCGCGACACCGTTGTTCCACCTGTGGCACCGCGAGAGCGATCGCAGCCAGCTGCCCGAAAACCAGCAGCGGCTCGACGCACTGCTCGCATCGCCACGCACCGAAGCCACCCGGGGCTTGAACCAGTACTCATGACAGCCGCTGCGGACGCACCGCCCGGGCGGATACTGGTCATCGTCACCCGCCGCATCGGTGATGTACTGCTGGCCACACCGCTGATCCGCTCGCTCAAGCAAGCATGGCCGCAGTCTCAGATCGAGGCGCTGGTGTTTGAAGGGACACAGGGCGTACTCGCCGGCAATCCCGATGTCGCTGCAGTGCATACCATCACCGAACGCCCCGGACTGCTCCGCCATCTTGCGCTGCTGGCGCAGCTCTTGCGTAAATATGATCTTGCGCTGTCATTGGTGCCCAGCGACCGGCCGACACTGTATGCCTGGATCGCCGGCAAGCGACGCATCGGCCTGCTCGTCGACCGGCGCGACCAGCACTGGAAGCAGCGCTTCCTTGACCGCTGGGTGGCCTTCGACCCCGATGACACCCACACTGTGCGCAATCATCTGGCCCTGACCGTTCCGCTGGGCATCCCGGCGATTGCAGACGTCGTGGCTGCGTGGCGCGACACCGATACCGTTGCCGTCGATGCGCTGCTCGGCAAAAACTGCGGCGTGCTCGCGGTTCTGCATCCCTACCCCAAGTTCCGCTACAAGATGTGGCATGAGGACGGCTGGGTCACCGTCGCGCGATGGCTGCTCGACAACGGCATGCGCGTGGCGCTCACCGGCAGCCCGGACCCGGCTGAACGCGCCTATGTCGATGCCATCGCTGCACAACTGCCGGATACCGTGATCAATGCCGCCGGTAAACTGACATTAGGCGGAACCGCCGCGCTGATTGCGCGCGCGCAGTTTTATGTCGGCCCCGATACCGCGATTACCCATATCGCCGCGGCAACCGGGGTACCGACCATTGCCCTGTTCGGTCCGACCGATCCGGTGAAATGGGCGCCGTGGCCGCGTCACCATCCGGCTACCACCAATCCCTGGCAGCGCCTCGGCGACCAGCGCGTCGGCAATGTACAACTGGTGCAGGGTCGGGCAAGCTGTGTGCCGTGCGGAAACGAAGGTTGCGAGCGTCACGTTGGCAGCAGCAGCGACTGCCTCAGCCATCTCCCCACACAGACTATAATTAATTATTTAAAAACAACAGGTTATGGATAATCCCGTGAGCACGGCTAGTCCTTATGTCAGCAGTTGCCCGGTCGGCTGCAGCGCACCGCTTGAAGACACCGCCTTGCGGGTGGCCGAAGGCGCGCTGCGCCGCTGCACCGGCTGCGGACAATTGCTGAGCCGCGCCAGCGAAGCGCGTTACGCGGAAACCATGGCGCAGTTCAATGCCGCGGATTTCAATGCACCGCAGGGCCGCGAACTGGCACGGCGGCAAACCGTTGCGCGTCAGCGTCTCGAACGCATCACAACGTTACTGCAAAAACAGCCGGGCGAAATCCATGTCGTCGATATCGGCTGCTCGCGCGGCCAGTTTGTCGCAGCAGCCATCGCTGCCGGTTATCGCGCCGAAGGCGTCGAACCTGCGCCACGGATCGCCGAGGCGGCGCGCGCCGCCGGTGTGCCGGTACGCACCGGGCTGCTGGAGGATCAGCATTTCGCTGACAACAGCTTCGATGCGCTGACGCTTTTTGAAGTCATCGAACATCTGCGCACGCCCTTGCCGCTGCTTGCCGAATGCCGGCGCATCCTCAAACCCGGCGGCATCCTGCTGGTCAGCACCGCAAACGCCGAAAGCTGGACCGCTGCTGCCATGGGTGCGCACTGGGATTATTTCGACATGGAACGCGACGGCGGACACATCAGCTTCTACAACCCCCGCTCCATCGCCAAGGTCGCCGCCAACGCCGGATTTGAAGTGGCGCGGGTGGATACTGCGCGCGTCAAATTCCATGACAAGGAAAACACGCCGCGCTGGCGTTATGTGCTGGGCAAGCTGACAGCCGAGGCGCTGAACCTGCCGGCACGCCTCGCGGGCCGTGGCCACGACATGCTGGCCTACTTGCGCAAACCGTC
>CAZHFZ010000031.1:0-42959 GCA_964531455.1 uncultured Bordetella sp. | reverse complement strand
TTGGCGGTAACTGCAGCACTGATCTCGCTGCTGACACTGGTTTCCATGTTTATTCGTCGCTGGCGCTGGCGCATGCTCAGTACGCATCTAATCCTGTTCGTTCTGGCGCTTGCGTGGTGGTGGGCCCTTGCGCCTTCGAATGACCGTGACTGGCAGCCCGATATGGCAAGGCTTGCCCACGCCACTATCGACGGCAACACTGTGACCGTACACAACATTCGAAACTTCGATTACCGCAGCGAGACCGATTACACGCCATCGTGGTACGACAAGCGCTTTGATCTGCGCAATCTGGAGGGCGTCGATCTGGTAGCGGTGTACTGGATGGGACCGGCAGTTGCGCACATTTTTGTCAGCTTTGCATTCACCGGCGGCGATCATCTCGCCGTGTCGATTGAAACGCGCAAGGAAAAGGGCGAAGACTATTCGACCCTGAAAGGCTTCTTCCGGCAGTACGAACTCTATTACGTGGTGGCTGATGAGCGTGACGTCATCCGCCTGCGCACCAACTATCGTCACAACCCGCCGGAGGATGTTTACGTGTTCCGGCTGCAAGGCGGAACACTGGAAAACGCACGCCGGGTATTTCTAGCTTATATCAATAAAATCAATAACTTGCGAGACAACCCGGAATTCTACAACACGCTCACGACGAACTGCACGACCAATATCTGGTTCCACACCAGGGTCAACCCGGATCACCTGCCGTTCAGCTGGAAAATCCTCGCCAGCGGGTATGTGCCGGAATACCTCTATGAATCCGGACTGCTGGACAAGCAGATCCCGTTTGCAGATTTGCAACGCAGCGCCCACGTCAACGCGCGCGCGCAGGCGGCGGACACCGCAACCGATTTCTCGCAACGAATACGCAGTGTTTCACCTACAAGCCGATAAACCGCGGCTGCAGGCCGGCATGCAAGGGACCCGTACCATGAAGAACCGAAAAACCTTCCCGATCCTCCTGATTGCCGTATGGGCAGGCGTCAGCACGTTGCTGACGGGCACCGCGCTGCATGCCCAGACAACGGACACGAAGTCGTCGGCAAGCAGCGTAAAACGCCCGAAAATCTGCTTGGTGCTGTCCGGTGGGGGCGCGCGGGGAGCAGCCCATGTCGGCGTAATCAAGGTACTGGAAGAACTGCGCGTACCCATTCACTGCATCACCGGCACCAGCATGGGCGCGCTGGTCGGCGCCAGCTATGCGAGTGGCAGCTCGGTAGCCGAGATGGAGGAAATACTGCGGGAGATCAACACGGAGCTGCTATTCAAGGACAACCCGCCCCGTGAGGAACGGCCGGTACGGCGCAAGCAGGAGGACTACAAGCCGTTTTTCGGTCCGGAGTTCGGCGCCACCACAGGGGTACTCCTGCCCAAGGGCATCGTCACCGGGGTGCAGTTGGAAACCGTACTGCGACGGCTGGCCAGGGCGAAGGGTTATCACCAGTTTGACCGCCTGCCGATCCCGTACCGGGCCGTGGCCACCGATCTGGTCACCGGCAAGGCAGTGGTTTTCCATGACGGCGAACTCGCCAACGTGATGCGCGCGAGCATGTCGGTACCCGGGGCCGTGGCGCCGGCTGAGTTCGGCGGGATGATGCTGGTTGACGGCATGCTGACCAGCAACCTGCCGGTCGAGGCCGCCCGGAAAATGGGCGCTGACGTGATCATTGCAGTCAACGTCGGCACACCTTTGCTGAAGCGGGAGGACCTGACTTCGCTGCTCGGCGTGACCAGCCAGATGCTCAACATCCTGACCGAGCAGAATGTACAAACCTCAATTGCCTCTCTGAAGCCCACGGACATCCTGATTTCTCCGGATCTCAGCCAATACTCGACGGGCGCATTTGACGACCTGCCGAAAATTGCGCCACTGGGCGAAGCGGCGGCGCGTAAGGTTGCCGACCGCCTTGCGAAACTCGCCCTGCCCGAGGCGGAATTTGCCGAGTTGCGCCGCCGCCAGCAGGTCGCAGTAACACCCGACCTGCGACCGATCGACGAGATCCGGTTCGACACGCTGCGGCGGGTCAATCCCGAATATGCAAAAGCGGTCTTCGACACCGAGCCCGGGAAACCGGTCGACCAGCAAACTCTCGATCGCGACATGCGTCGCCTCTACGGCACCGGACACTTTGAGCACGTCAACTACAGCGTGCTCGAAGAACCCAGCCGGCGGGTGCTGGCGGTGGATGCTATTGAAAGATCCTGGGGCCCGGACTACCTGCGCTTTGGCTTGGGGCTGTCCACTGATTTCAGTGGGGACGCGTTCTTCAATCTGCTGTTGAGCTACCGCAAGACCTGGCTGAACGAGTTGGGCGCCGAGTGGAGGACCGATTTCCAGGTTGGCCGCACCACCAGCCTGCTCAGCGAGTTTTACCAGCCGCTTGACGCGGGTGGGCAGTTCTTCGTCGCACCTCACATCAAACTTGAACGCCGTTCAACCTCGATCTACAACGGCGATACCCGGCTGGCCCGCTACGATTTCCGGACCGATGAAATCGGGATCGACATCGGCACCCAGTTCCGCCGCTACGGCGAAATCCGTCTCGGTGTGGTCGCGGGTAAGGTCGATCCTTCACTGGACACCGGTCCCGCTTTCCTTACGCCCGGGGCCCCCGACATCAACACCGGCGGCTACCGACTGCGTATGTTCTTCGACCGCCTCGACAGCGCCATTTTCCCGCGCAGCGGATGGAGCAGTAACGTCAAGGTCTACGATTCCAACACCAGGCTAGGCGCTGACATCGACTACACCCGCTGGGAACTCGACGCCACCAGCGCATTTTCATACGGCAACCACAGCTTTAATCTGGCTGTAAAGGGCGGCGGCAAACTGGGCAACAATCCGCTCCCGGTGTACGACCAGTTCCAGTGGGGCGGCTTCATGCAGATGTCGGGTTACAAGACCGGTCAGCTCTACGGCGAAAACCTCAGCTTCGGACGCGCGATGTATTACCACCGTCTGACGCGCCAGACGCTGCTTGAGGGCGCTTACGGCGGCATTTCCCTTGAGGCCGCACGGATCGGAAACCCGTTGCTGCCGGGATCCCAGGAAGGCTGGTTGAACTCAATCGGCCTGTTTATTGCTGCAGACACCCCGCTTGGCCCCACCTATCTCGGCTACGGCCATGCGGCTGACGGCAACAAGAGTCTGTATTTCTACCTGGGCAAGCCCTTCTAGGTCAGACGTCACGCACCGGGACATAAAAAAAACAGCCCGGAATCCCGGGCTGTTTTTTTACATCGGCAATACCGCAAACTCAGTTCTCGTTGTCGAGGAAGCTGCGCAGCCGTTCCGACCGCGACGGGTGACGCAACTTGCGCAACGCCTTGGCCTCGATCTGACGGATGCGCTCGCGCGTGACGTCGAACTGTTTTCCGACTTCTTCCAGCGTGTGGTCGGTGTTCATTTCGATACCGAAACGCATGCGCAGAACCTTGGCTTCACGCGGCGTCAAAGTATCCAGCACGTCGCCGGTGACGTCGCGCAGGCTGCCGTAAACGGCGGCATCGCTGGGCGCCATCGTCGACTGATCCTCGATAAAGTCGCCGAGGTGCGAATCGTCATCGTCGCCGATCGGCGTCTCCATCGAAATCGGCTCTTTGGATATCTTGAGGATCTTGCGGATCTTTTCTTCCGGCATTTCCATTTTCTCGGCGAGCGTTGCCGGATCCGGCTCGGAGCCGGTTTCCTGCAGGATCTGCCGCGAAATGCGGTTCATCTTGTTGATGGTCTCGATCATGTGCACGGGAATGCGGATCGTTCGCGCCTGGTCGGCAATCGAACGCGTGATCGCCTGGCGGATCCACCAGGTCGCATAGGTCGAGAACTTGTAACCGCGGCGGTATTCGAACTTGTCCACCGCCTTCATCAAACCGATATTGCCTTCCTGAATCAGGTCGAGAAACTGCAGGCCGCGGTTGGTGTATTTCTTGGCGATCGAAATCACCAGGCGCAGGTTGGCCTCGGTCATTTCGCGCTTGGCACGACGCGCCCGCGCTTCACCGGTGGTCATCTGGCGGTTGATTTCTTTCAGCTCCTTGATCGGGATCCCGATCTTGCCCTGCAGGTCAAGCAGCTTCTGCTGCTGCTCAACAACAGCAGGTTCAAAACGCGCGAGTGCCTCGCTCCACGGCTTGCCCGATTCAACTTCACCGCGAATCCAGCGCGCGCTGGTTTCCTTGCCCGGAAATTCCTTGATGAAATGCTGACGCGGCATCCGTGCCTTGTCGATGCACAGCGCCATGATCGTGCGCTCATTCGTGCGCACCTCTTCCACCAGTTTGCGCACGCCGTCACACAAAGCCTCAATCTGCTTGGCGGAGAAGCGGATTTTCATCAACTCCTCGGAAATCGATTCGCGCGCCTGAATGTACGGGCGTCCGCGTGACCCATGCTTCTGCAGCGCACGCATCATCTTCTGGTAGTTGCCGCGGATATCGGCAAAATGCTTCAGCGAAGCTTCCTTCAACCGCGCCAGATCAGCAGCAGCCTGTGCTGCACCGGCAGCACCGTCATCATCTTCGTCTTCAGCAGCCTCGACCTCTTCAGTCTCTTCCTCTTCCTCTTCAGCAACGTCCTCGACAATCGCCTCTTTCATCTCAAGGTCAGCCAGGCCATCGACCACCTCTTCGACACGCGTTTCATCTTTCTCGATCTTCTCGGCCAGCGAGAGAATCTCGGCAATTGTCGTAGGGCAGGCGGAAATCGCCAGTATCATGTGGCGCAGACCGTCTTCGATGCGCTTGGCAATCTCGATCTCGCCTTCGCGGGTCAGCAGTTCAACCGACCCCATCTCGCGCATGTACATGCGCACCGGGTCGGTGGTACGGCCAAACTCCGAATCGACCGTTGTCAGCGCAGCCTCGGCTTCCTCGACCGCATCCTCATCAGCTACCGCCGGCGCAGCCTCGGACATCAGCAGGGTTTCGGCATCCGGTGCTTCGTCGTACACCTGGATGCCCATGTCGCTGATCATGCCGATGATGTTCTCGACAGCTTCAGCGTCGAGCATGTCATCAGGAAGGTGATCGTTGATTTCGGCGTAGGTGAGATAGCCGCGCTCCTTGCCGAGCACGATCAGATTCTTGAGGCGCAGGCGGCGGGCTTCGGCATCAGCCGGCGACAGTTCCCGGCGTTCGAATTCCTTGACCAGCGCACGCTCGCGTGCGGTCAGCCCGCGTGACGGTTTTTGCTTGCCTGCAGGCTGCTTGACTGCAGTTGCGGCGACCGGAGCAGGTGCAGCTTTTTCCTGGCCTTGTGCAGCCGCTTTGACTTTAGCCAATGCCTGCTTGGCGACTTCCTTGAAATTTGCGAGCCGTTGTTCTTTGCGCAATGTTGCCTTTGATTTGGGAGCAGCCTTCGGAACCGGTTTGACTTTGCCTTTTGCCTTGGCTTTCACCACAGCCTTCGCCGCAGGGCGTTTCGCAACGACACGTGCCGGGGCCTTGGCTTTGGTGACTTTCGCCTTCGCCGCGGGCCGCGACTTGGCCTTCGCAGATTTCACCGGTGCGGTTTTCACGCGGGACGAGCTTTTCGCTTTGGCGGGTTTCGCTTTTGCGTTTTTTGCCTTGGATTTCGCTGCTTTGGATTGCTTGGCCATGAGATTAGGCTCCGCGGGGCAATGTTCGGTGAAAAACCGTAAATTATACTTTAAATCAGCCCCGAATTCACTTGCCGGGGACGACACTAAGTGCTTGTTGTAAAAGACGATATTGCGCTTGGTCTTCGGCGCTCAAACCCTGCTGCCGGGATTTCTCCAAAAGTGCAGTAATCCGTGAACGGCGGATCCGGTCCAGTGCCTGGCGCCAAGCCCCCGAAAACTCCGCCTCAAGTTCCGAAGCCGCCAGAGACCGCTCCTGCCAGCGCAATGCCCCCGCCTCCGCATTGCGCACTGCATTTTCGTGGGGCGTATCGCGAAACGCTTCACCAAGGTTCAGCTTCGCATCACCCACGTCAACCGCATCCACCACGGCCTCCAATGCCTGGAGATCTGCTTGATCAAGCCCCGGCGCACCACGCCCCAGCTTCAGATCCTCATGCCCGATAAGCGCGGCGAATCGCGGCTCTGCCACCACCAGTTCCAGTACCGTCCGCAAAATCGACGGGGTCGTCTGCGTCGGTCGCCGCGCCGGGGCCGGTGTGCTGGTCGCCTGACTTCTGATCTCGAATTCACCGTCAAGTTCCTGCTGCGATATCCCGGTGACCTGTGCAAGCTCCTTGCGGATCATCAGCGAAAACATCGGCGCAGCAATCTGCTTTACCAGCGGCTTCGCCTGTTGCAACAGCTTGGCCCGCCCCTCAGGTGCATTGATATCTGCATTGCGACGCAGTTCGTCAATCAGAAAACGCGACAGCGGATCGGCTTTTACCAACAATTCTTCGAACGCCGCCTTGCCGTGCTTGCGCACATAGGTATCAGGATCCTCACCGTCAGGCAGAAACAGGAAACGCAGCTGCTTCCCGTCGGCCAGCTGGGCGAGGCTGTTTTCCAGCGCGCGCCAGGCGGCACGGCGACCGGCGGCATCACCATCAAAGCAGAACACGACTTCATCGGACTGGCGCAGCAGTTTCTGCACGTGGACCGGTGTCGTCGCAGTCCCGAGTGTTGCAACCGCATACTCGATTCCGGCCTGCGCCAGCGCCACCACGTCCATATAACCTTCAACGACGATCACACAGCCGGCATCACGGATTGCGCGCCGCGCATTAAACAGTCCGTATAGTTCCCGGCCTTTTTCAAAAACCGCGGTCTCCGGAGAATTCAGGTATTTCGGCTCGCCATCGCCGAGTACACGGCCACCGAAGCCGATGATATTGCCTTTGACATCGACGATCGGAAACATGATGCGGTCGCGGAACACATCGTAACGCCGGTTTTCGTCGTTCTGCTTGACCAGACCCGCCGCGGTCAACGCCTTGTCGGCGTAATCCGGAAACACCTGCTCCAGGCCCTGCCATGCGTCCGGCGCGTACCCGATGCCGAATTTTTTTGCGATCTCGCCGGAAAGTCCGCGGCGTTTCAGATACTCAATCGCCTGCGGCGCGTCCTTCAACTGGTTGCGGTAGAACTGCGCCGCCTTCAGCAGTGCGCCGTAAAGATCAGGGCCATCTTCGGCACGCCGCTGCTCAAACTCGGACCGTGGCTCCTCGGGCACCTGCATGCCGACACCCTGTGCCAGATCCTTCACCGCATCGACAAAACCCATGCCGCTGTATTCCATCAGGAAGCCGATTGCGGTGCCATGCGCACCACAACCGAAGCAGTGATAAAACTGCTTGGTCGGGCTGACCGTGAACGACGGTGATTTTTCGGTATGGAAAGGACAGCAGGCGGAATAGTTGGCGCCGCTACGCTTGAGCTTCACGTAACGATCGACCACCTCGACAATGTCGACACGGCCCAGCAAATCCTGGATAAACGATTGCGGAATCATGCGCTACGGGTGACCCCACTCCTTACGGGCGGCGGCATGCCGCCCCGGGCTTGATCGCTCAATTATAGAGGCGTCGCAGAAACGCGGGCACCGACCTGCTTCGCTCTTCCAGCTGCTGCGGGAAGAACACTAAATGCAATGAATTACGATTTGGCCAACTGCGCTTTGACAGCAGCAGACACTTTGCCCATATCAGCCCGGCCAGCCAGTTTCGGTTTCAGAACCGCCATCAGCTTGCCCATGTCAGCCGGCCCGGCAGCGCCGGTTTCGGCAACCGCTGCGGCGATTGCCGCAGCCAGTTCATCCGCGCTCATCGCCTGCGGCATGTACGTCTGCAGCAGCGTCAGTTCAAGTTTTTCCTTGTCGGCCAGATCCTGACGGCCGCCCTGCTCGAACTGGCTGATTGAATCGCGCCGCTGCTTGATCATTTTCTCAATCACCGCAAGGATATCGCCATCAGTCAGCGTCTTGCGCTCGTCGACTTCGCGCTGTTTCAGTGCGGCTGTGAGCAGGCGGATGGTGTCGCGGCGCACGGTTTCACCGCTGCGCATCGCAGCCTTGAGGTCATCATTGATCTGATCACGCAGGGACATCGCTTCTCTCCGGAAGTAAACAGGCCGCACAAAAGACAAAAGGGTGCGAGGCTAAGCCCCTGCACCCTTCAGCAACGCAGGCCGTACTGATCAGTACAGTTTCGGCGGCAGCAACTGCGAACGCAGGCGCTTGTGTGTGCGCTTGACTGCAGCTGCAAGCTTGCGCTTGCGCTCGGCGGTCGGCTTCTCGTAGAACTCGCGGGCGCGCAGTTCGGTCAGCAGGCCGGTCTTCTCTACAGTGCGCTTGAAGCGGCGCAGGGCCACTTCAAAAGGCTCGTTTTCTTTGACGCGTACGGTGGTCATGAAACCTCAGGGCTGGGTTCGGAAAAACGCGTATTATAACCAGCCCTGCCGTAGTTTTGAAAGGTACACGGGTACCCGACTCTAAAGTGGCGCGGGCAGCCATTCCAACTCCAAGAATTCGGATTTTTGCAGTTTCAAGCTCTTTTTCGCCGCTTTAACCCCTAATTTCTGTCTTTTTGCGCATATTCAGGCTGATACCGTGCTCGTACTTGGCATTGAAACATCCTGCGATGAAACCGGTATCGCACTCTATGACACTACCCGGGGACTACTCGCGCACGCACTCCATACCCAAGTTGCCCTGCATGCCGAATACGGCGGCGTTGTGCCGGAACTGGCTTCCCGCGATCACATCCGGCGGGTGCTGCCACTAACCCGTCAGGTACTGGCGCAAGCCCATTCGACTCGGGCTGAACTCGACGCAGTGGCTTATACCGCGGGTCCCGGGCTGGCCGGCGCTTTGCTGGTCGGCGCCGGTATCGGAGCCACCCTTGCCCATGCGCTGGGCAAACCGGCGATCGGCGTGCATCACCTGGAAGGCCACCTGCTGTCACCGCTGCTCGCCAATCCGGCGCCGCAGTTTCCATTTGTCGCACTGCTGGTTTCCGGAGGACACACCCAGTTGATGCGCGTGGGCGGCGTCGGCGACTACACCTTGCTCGGGGAAACCGTTGACGACGCTGCCGGTGAAGCCTTCGATAAATCAGCCAAACTGCTGGGACTCGGATATCCCGGGGGACCGGCGATCGCCGCGCTCGCCATTAAGGGTCGCGCCGGTCGATTTACTTTGCCGCGCCCGATGCTGCGCAGTGACAACCTCGATTTCAGTTTCAGCGGCCTGAAAACCGCCGTGCTGACCGCCGTTCACAATCAGGCGCCGGACCCGCAGGGCTGTGCCGACCTCGCCGCCGAACTGCAGGCGGCGATTGCGGATGTGCTGGTCGGTAAATCGCTGGCTGCACTCGAACAGACAGGGCTGCAACGCCTGGTTGTTGCCGGCGGAGTCGGCGCCAACCGGCATTTGCGGGAACAACTCACCGCATCCGCCAAACGCCGCGGCTGCACGGTGTTTTACCCACCACTGGAATTCTGTACTGACAACGGTGCAATGATTGCGTTTGCCGGCGCTCTGCGTCTGCAGAAGGGTTTGCACGAAACCGCATCCGGCTTCACTGTCCGGCCGCGATGGGATCTGGCCAGCCTCGCCGCGGTTTAAGTTTCGGACTTGGCGCCGAGCTTGCGTTCCTTGCCGCCTATCAGATTTCGAATATTGGAACGATGGCGCCAGATCAGCAGAGCAGCAATCAGGGTCACAGACCAGACAAAAGGATGAGAAGCATTAAACAGGATCAACACGAAAAATGCCGCGAACAACGCCGACACCAGTGCGGCCAGCGATGAAAACCGGAAAAAAACGGCAATGATGATCCAGGTTGTCAGCGTACCCACCGCGAGGATCCAGTTCAGCCCCAGCAACACGCCCAGCGCAGTCGCCACACCCTTGCCACCTTTGAACTTGTGGAACAGCGGATACATGTGACCAATGATCACTGCTACTGCTGCAAGAGCCATCGCCAGCTCCCGGCCATCAGCGTTCCATTGCTGCGCGCAAAACACCGCGACCCAACCCTTGGCGCTGTCACCAAGCAGGGTCAGCACCGCTGCGGACTTGCGGCCGCTGCGCAGCACATTGGTGGCGCCGGGATTACCGGAACCGTATTCACGCGGATCAGGCAGCCGGTATGCGTGGCTGACCATCACGGCAAAAGACACTGAACCCAGCAAGTAAGCAGCCAGCACTGTAATCAGTAAAACCAATGGGATTCCCTCTGGGCTAAAATGGCGCCGGCCATTCTAGCGCAAGTCACCAGCAGCCCAACGCACATACCCATGGACACCATATTCATCAGCGAGCTGCGCATCGACACCCGCATCGGCATCTATGACCGCGAAAAGCAGGTTGCGCAGACCATCCAGCTGGATCTCGAAATCGGGCTGCGCGGCGAACACGCCGCTCATAGCGACCGTATCGAGGACACCATCGATTACGCCGAGGTCGTCGCCGAGATCCGCAAGCTCTTTGCAGAACAGCATTTTGCGCTGCTCGAACACGCGGCCGAATCCATCGCCCAGCTGGTGATCCGGGATTTCAAGGCTCCGTGGTTGCGCATCACCATCGCAAAACTGGCGCCGCTCGCAGGCGTCAAACGGCTGGGCGTCACCATCGAACGCGGCAAACAACAGTAACCCGTTACGTTCTCAGCCTCGCGGGTGATGCTTCGCGTGCAACTGCTTCATCCGTTCCCGTGCGACGTGCGTATAAATCTGCGTCGTTGAAATATCTGAGTGACCCAGCAGCAGTTGAACCACACGCAGGTCGGCGCCGTGGTTGAGCAAATGCGTCGCAAAAGCATGACGCAACGTATGCGGCGAAATCGGTTTGTGCAGACCGGCCTGCAAAGCATGGCGTTTGATCAGGTGCCAGAACGACTGCCGTGTCATCGCGGCGGCTCGCGCAGTCACGAATAATGCATCGCTGACCCGCTGCCCCAGCAGCGCCGGCCGGCCATCGCGCAGATAACGCTCAAGCCAGCCCAGCGCTTCTTCCCCCAGTGGCACCAGCCGTTCCTTTGAGCCCTTGCCGAGTACACGCACCACGCCCATGTCACGGCTGATCTGCGGCACCTTCAACGTTACCAGTTCGGACACGCGCAGCCCGCTGGCATAAAGCACCTCAAGCATCGCGCGGTCGCGCAAACCCCGTGGCTCATCTACCAACGGTGCGGCAAGAAGGCTTTCAACATCGGCCTCGGTCAGGCTTTTCGGCAGGGTGCGCGGCAGTTTAGGTGCTTCAATGCGCAGCGTCGGATCAATGGTAATCAGATTCTGCCGCACGGCATGGCGGTAAAAACGCTTCAGACTCGACAACAAACGCGCCGCCGTTGAAGCGCGCACCTTCGCCCGGAACTTGTAAGCGAGGTAGTCCTGGATGAACGACTGCTCAGCGACCAGCAGATCGCCGCCAGCACGCGCCTCCAGCCATGCCGCAAACTGCCGGAGGTCGCGGCGATAGCTGTCGAGCGTGTTGCGCGAAAGGCCGTCCTCCAGCCACAACGCGTCACAGAATTCGTCAATGCATTGAGTCGATGATGCCTTCATGTCGCAGCAGCCAGCTTTTCACGCTCAATGGAAAATCATCCGTGCCACCCATGAAACCGCCGAGCCGACCGCCCGCGGCCAGGACACGATGGCAGGGTACAAACAGCGGTATTGGATTGGCTCCGCAAGCGCCGCCGACTGCACGGGCCGCACTGCCGAGACGCCGGGCAATATTTCCATAAGTTATTGTTTTTAATGGAAATAATTTCTCGATTTCACGCCAGACCCTGCGCTGGTAAGGGGTGCCTTCAAGACGATAAGACAGATTAAAGCAATACGCCGGATCGGCAAGGTAACGCTCGACCTCACGGCAAGCCTGCTCCGCAGCACGATCATGTGGCGACCGCGTTGCGGTGTGCCGCGGCAGATAGCGCAGGCCGGTGACGACAACGCCGTCGGTCACGATGCCCAGCACCGCGAACGGCGTGGCAAAACGCGTTTCCGGCGGCGCGCTGTGGCCGGCGCTCACGCTGAAGCGCGCTCCCCGTGTCGCATTTTCTGCAGCACAACGACCACGGTTACCAGCACCAGACCGAGCATATCGGAAAACGTTGTCGGATATACAAGCGCCAGTCCGGCGATGATCAGCATCCAGCGCTCGGGTTGCGAGGTTCTGCGCAGCAGCCAGCCCTGCAGGCCGCCGGCCAGTGCCACAATGCCGATGATGGCCGTCACCGATATCACTGCCACAGCACCCCAGTCCGCCTGCGCCAGATTCTTGAACGACCCGCCCAGCAGTAACGCAACACCGGAAGGATCAAGCACGAACATGAACGGCACCAGGAAGGCCGGCGCACAGTATTTCCAACTCTGCAGCGTCGTACGATAAGGACCGCCGCCGGTAATCGCGGCCGCTGCGAATGGCGACAGCGCTGTCGGCGGCGACACCTCCGACAGCACGGCGTAATAGAAAATGAACATGTGCGCAGCAAAATCCGGCACGCCAAGCTTGATCAGTGCTGGCGCGGCAATCACCGCACAGATGATGTAGGACGCGGTAACCGGCACTGCGAGACCGACAATCCACACGATCAGCGCGGTGTAGAACGCCGTCAGCAGCAGCTTCATGTCATGCAGCAGTTTCGCAGTGTTGTCTGCGCCGAGCATCGTCCACAACCCAACCAGCGCATGCGCACCCGTATCGGCATAGTCGAGTACGATCGAACTGAACTTGAGACCAAGCCCGGTCAGCGTCACCACACCGACTATGATGCCTGCCGATGCGCAGGTCATCGCGACGCCAAGCACCCCGACCGAACCGCCTTCCAGCGCCTTGATGAAGCCGGATTCCCAGAAGCCTTTTACCAAGGGAATGCGGCCGCGGAACCAGTCATACGGAATGATCGCGCATTCCCTCTGGAAAAAAGACAGTACTGCGGTCACCACGGTCGCCCAGAACACTGACATCACCGGCGAATAGCCGAGCATCATGAAAACAACGATGGCCACCAGCGACACGAAGTGGAACCAGTATTTTTTTGCCAGCGCCGCTGCGCGGTGATGCTTCTCCAGTTCGACAACCTTCATGTTGAACTTGCGTGCGTCGATTTCCACCATGACAAATATGCCGAGATAGAACAGCAGGGTTGGAATCGTCGCCATCAGGATCACGTCGAGATACGAGATCTTCAGGAATTCCGCGATCAGGAAGGCCGCGGCACCAAGCACCGGTGGCGAAATAATCGCCCCCAGCCCACCGGCAGCAAGCAGGCCGCCGGCCGCTTCCTTGCCGTAACCCGATTTCGCGAGCAGTGGATAAGCCACTGCTCCCAAAGTCACAGTCGTCGCCACGCCGGAACCTGACGGCCCGCCGAGCAGGAACGATCCCATCACCACTGCGCGGCCGGCGCTCGAAGGTTTGCCGCCCATCGCGGAAAACGAGAAATCAATAAAGAACTTTCCGGCCCCGGAATACTGCAGGAACGCGCCGTAGATGGTGAAGAGGATGATCAGTGTCGACGACACATCAACCGCAACGCCGAAAATACCCTCCAGCGTCATGTAAAGCGAACCGGTCAGGCGAGCAATGTCATAGCCCTTGTGTGTCCACGGTTGCGGAAGGTAAGGGCCAAATAATGCATAGGCCAGAAACAGCAGCACGATGAACGGCAGGATCCAGGTCGAGCTGCGGCGGTTTCCTTCGAGTATCAGCAGAATCAGGCCGACACCGAACACTTGGTCCATCAACGTCGGCGTCACCGCGCGGTCGCCGAACTCGTCGCCGAAATAAAGCATGTACGCGACCACCGCGACCGACAGGATTGCAAAAATCACATCCCACCACATCAGGCGGTGACGGAAACGCTTCGCTGTCGGGAACATCAGGAACACCAGCGCTAGCGCAAAGGCGACATGGATCGGGCGAAGAATGTAGGCCGGCACGATCTCGACGGCGGAGTACAGGTGAAACAGCGACATCACCACTGCGCCCATCGTCATGAAGACCGCAAGCCACCCGCGGTAGCGATTGTGCGCGCCTTCCTCTTCCTCGATCAGTTCCTCGACACGCTTGCGCGCTTCTTCACTGATCCCGCCGAGGCTGTCAGCCGGCGTGGTGTTATCAGCCATCGATTGTTTTCTCCCCCGGATTTTGGCCGGTTGATCATAACATGTGAACTCCGGAGGCTACGCTCTCTGCCGGATCCCCAAAAAAAACCCCGCCTCGCGGGCGGGGTTTCTGATTGTTCTACGAAGCCTACTGCAGCTTGACGCCTTTTTCCTTGAAGTACTTCAGCGCACCGGGATGGAACGGCACCGGGGTGGCAGCCGCCTTCTGGTTCTCTAGCTTGAAATTTTCGGCTTCCTTGTGCACTGCGATCAGTTCGTCGCGCTTTTCGAAAATCGTCTTGACGACGTTATAGGCAGCCTGCTCGCTCAGGTTCTCGTGGGCAACGAGGATGTTCATAACCGTCGCCTGCTTGTTGTCAGCCGTCATGCCGCTGTAAGTCGCCCGCGGGATCACGTCCTCGACATACAGATTGCCGTACTTCTTGTTCATCGGGCCCACGGTTTCGGCGTGGTCGATCATCTTGATCTTCACTCCCGGCGTAGCGGCCAGATCGGTCACTGCGGCAGTCGGCAAACCGCCAACCCAGAAGAAAGCGTCAATCTTTTTGTCCTTCAGCGCATTGACTGACTCGGCCACGCCGAGGCGCTCACGCCGCATGTCCTTGTCCTTGTCGAGACCTGCGGCCTCAATCACGCGGAAGGCCATCACTTCGGTCGCGCTGCCCGGCGAGCCGGTGGATACGCGCTTGCCCTTGAGATCTTTCATCGAGTTGACACCAGTACCCTCGACACTGACCACATGCATGCGGTTCGGGTAGAGAATGGCCAGGGTGCGCAACGGCACCTTCTGGCCTTTGAACTTGTCTTCGCCGCGCGCGGCATCAAGTGCAGCATCGGTCATAGAGAAGCCGAGGTAGGGCTTGCCGGTGCCAATCAGCTTAAGGTTATCCACCGAACCACCGGTCACTTCGGCGGTGGCCGACATGCCGGGAACATGTTTTGACAGCACATTCGCAAGACCGCCGCCCAGCGGGTAATACACGCCGCCAGTGCCGCCGGTGCCGATCGACAGATTGATTTTTTCCTGCGCAACAGCGGGGGCTGCGAACAGCGCAACAATCGCCAAGGCATTGATTAATATATTCATTTTTCCTCCGGTCATTGATTTTTATAAAAATCAGCTAATGAGTGTAGGAAGATTCGACAGTACGGTCAACCATGCACTGAGACCGTTGATTCGGGCTACTTCGCGAACAGCTGGGACATGTCCTGAAAAGCCTTGAACTCCAGCGCGTTGCCGCAGGGGTCAAGAAAAAACATCGTCGCCTGCTCACCCACCTGTCCTTTGAAACGCACATGCGGTTCGATGACGAATTTCGTCCCGGCACGCGTCAGTTTGTCAGCAAGCTTCTGCCATTCACCCATCGGCAGCACGACCCCGAAATGGCGCACCGGCACATTGTCGCCGTCAACCGCACTGGTCGTACGATGCCCGACTTCGCCCGGCGCCAGATGCGCGACGATCTGGTGTCCGTAAAAATCGAAATCCACCCACTCGGGTGATGAACGCCCCTCCGGGCAGCCCAGCAGGTCACCATAAAAAGCACGCGCCTTGGCTAGATTATCAACAGGAAAAGCGAGATGGAATGGAGGTTGGTTCATGGCGTTTCCTTGCAAGCATTGCACAGTCAAAATCGGTATTCTACGGCCTTTCCCCAAGACGGCTGACGCACAATGATCCCCAGTCTCACAGCCCACGGCTGCACCATGCCGCAAATCGGCTTCGGCACATCCCAGCTCGGCGATTGCGGCGACCTCGTCGCCACCGCACTGAAACTCGGCTACCGCCATATTGATACCGCCTGGAAATACGGCTCGGAAAAAGGCGTAGGCGCAGGCATCCGCGCATCGGGTGTGCCGCGCAACGAGATTTTTCTGGTCACCAAGGTCTCGCACGAATATCTGCAAGCCGATGCCTTCGCCAGATCGGTCGAGGAAAGCCTGAAAAACCTGCAGGTCGGTTATGTCGACATGCTGCATGTGCACTGGCCAAGCATGGACAAAGTGCCGTTGTCCGAAACCATGGGAGCGTTGGCTAAAGCCAAACGCGACGGCCTGACCCGCCATATCGGTGTCGCCAATTTCAACATTGCACTGCTTGATGAAGCGCAACGCACCTGCCCCGAGCCGCTGGCGACGCTACAGGCCGAATACCACCCCTATCTTGACCAGTCGAAGTTGCTCGACTACTGCCGTCACCACAACATGATTTTCACAGCTTATTGCCCGCTCGCGCGTGGTCGGCTGTTCAATGACCCGGTACTCAATGCGATCGCCCAGGCCCGCGGCAAGACCATTGCCCAGATCGTGCTGCGCTGGCTGGTGCAGCAGGGCAACGTCGTGCCGATTCCCCGATCCTCGAATCCCGGGCGAATTGCCCAGAATATCGCGGTCTACGACTTCGAATTGAACACCGACGAAATGCAGCGCATCCATTCCCTGGCAAAACCCGACGGTCGCATCGCAAATCCCGCAGGGCGTGCGCCCGCTTGGGACTGACCGGCATGGATTAAAATAGCAGAAGAATCAAAAAACCTGATCGATAACGGAGGTCCCAAATGAAAACTCAATCCATCAAGGCAGTTCTCAGCACTGCCGTAGCCGCGGCCGCTTCACTCGGTTTCGCAGGCAACGCCACCGCCCAAGGCGCCGCGTTCCCCAGCAAGAACATGGTCATGATAGTTCCCTACACACCGGCAGGCTCGGCAGATGCGATGAGCCGCGCCATTGCCACACGACTCGGCAATGCTCTGGGCCGGAACATTACGGTCGACAACCGACCCGGCGCCAGCGGCATGATCGGCACCGAAATGGTGACCAAGGCCGATCCGGACGGTCACACACTGTTAGGCCACACCTCCTCTTACCCGGCCACAGCCGCTGTTCGTGCAAAGCTGCCTTTTGATCCCGCCCGCTCCATCATCCCGGTCGGCATGACCGCGCGCGCGCCCATGCTGTTCGCGATCCACCCATCGATTCCGGCAAAAAGCGTCAAGGAATTGATTGCCATTGTTAAAAAGGATCCGAAAAAGTATTTCCTGAACTACGGCTCCTCGGGCACCGGCGGCAACAATCATTTCTCAGGCGCACTGTTCGCGTCGGCTGCCGGCATCAAGATGCAGCACATCCCTTACAAAGGCATCTCCAATGCGGTGACTGCACTGGCCTCGGGTGAGGTCGAAATCGTCATCGCCAGTTCTTCCGCCCTACTGCCGCAACGTGACTCCGGCCGTATCCGCATCCTGGGTGTGACCAGCGCAGAGCCTTCGAAACTGTTCCCCGATCTGCCCACGGTAGCTTCGCAAGGCGCTCCGGGATACGAGTACGAACTGTGGTGGGGAACCTTCGCTCCCGCCGGCATGGCACCGGACCGCATCCGGTTCCTTTATAACGAAATCCAGAAAATCGTGACCAGCGCCGACATGAAGAAGTTTCTCGATACACAGGGTGCCGAACCGTGGCTGTTGCCGATGGCCGAGCTGCCGGAACTGCTGCCGAGGGAAATCGCGCGCTACAAAAAAGCCGCGCAGCTCGCTGGCATTGAGCCGCAATAAACCTAACGCAGCGTATGGACAACATTCCGCCGGTCGAAAGCCGGCGGAATTTTTTATGCTGCCGTCAGGCGCCCCGTCTGATAGTCGCGCACAGCCTGCTCAAGTTCGGCTGCTGAATTCATCACGAACGGACCGTACTGCGCCACCGGTTCGTTCAACGGGCGCGCAGCGAGAAGGATGAACCGGGCGCCTTCACCCGCTGCCACCACTTTGACGGCGTCGCCCTGCGAGAGCACGCCTGCGCTGCGCCGGGGCAATGCACGAGCGGGATCTGCACCAACCTGCACATCACCCTCGTATACGTAAAGGAATGCATTGTGGCCGGGCGGCAAGGCGTGTTCGAAAACGCCTTTTGCGGCAAGCTCGACATCAAAGTAAACCGGCGCTGTGCTGAGACCCTGTATCGGTCCCGGGGTTGCCCCCGCCGGGTTTTGCAAGACCCCGGCAATGACTTTGACATGCCCACCCCCGGGCCAATCCACCGCCGGAATCGTCGCCGCCGGAATGTCGCGGTACGCCGCAGGTTTCATTTTTTCACTGGCTGGCAGATTGATCCATAGTTGGAAGCCCCTCATTCGGCCCTCGGTCTGTTGCGGCATTTCAGAATGGATAATGCCGCGACCGGCAGTCATCCACTGCACATCGCCGCTTTTCAGGTCGCCGCGGTTGCCCAGGTGGTCCTCATGCAACATATGGCCGTCGAGCATGTAAGTGACCGTTTCGAAACCGCGGTGCGGATGACTTGGGAATCCGGCGATGTAATCATCAGGGTTTTCGGTGCCGAACTCGTCGAGCATCAGAAAGGGGTCCAGTCGCGCCTGCGTTGACTGGCCGATGCTCCGGCGCAGTTTCACGCCGGCGCCATCTGAAGTTTCCAGCGCAGGGATCACCCGCTCAAGCCGCCTCGCACCCATGGATAAACTCCCCCGAAGATTGTGATACTCAGACTGTCGCCACCGGCGTCACCGGAGAGCCTGCCGCCCCGGGCATGCGCAGAGGCGGCGCGCCGGAGTCAGCAGGTTCAGCCGTCCATGCTGGTCGTCGTCGCCAAACTCACCCCAGTTAGATCCCTCGGGACGCTGCTTCCACCGCCTCGTCATATCGGCCTCCGAATGATTGACAGTGCCTGTTACTCCAGCGTGATGTTCGCTGCCTTGACCACCTTTGCCCACTTGGCGATTTCAGCTTTCAACCAGACGGCAAACTCCTGTGGCGAATTACCCACCGGAACTCCACCTTCGGCGTCAAAACGCTTACGCACCTCCGGAAGTTTCACGATCGCCACGATCTCGCGATTGAGCAGACGGATCACCGGCTCCGGAGTCCCCCTGGGTACGAAAATGCCCTGCCAGGTACCTGACTGGAAACCTTTCAGCCCGGCCTCGGAGATCGTCGGCAAATCCGGTAACAAGTGTGAACGCTCAAGGGTGGTCACCGCCACACCGCGCAGCTTGTTTCCACGGATGTGCGACATCACCGACGGCATGGTTGCAAACACCACCTGGATGCGACCGGACAGCAGATCAAGTATGGAACCCGATGCGCCCTTGTACGGTATGTGGATCATGCGTGTCTTCGCCATCAGGTTGAACAGTTCACCGGCCAGATGCGGTCCGCCGCCGTTGCCAGAAGAACCGAAATTCAGCTCGCCCGGTTTCGCCTGTGCAAGCTTGATCAGGTCCTGCACCGTATTCACCGGCAGCGAGGGGTTGACCACCAGAATCTGCGATGCAGTGGACGCCAGAGTGATCGGCGCCAGATCGCGCTCGGAGTCGTAAGGCAGTTTTTTATACAGACTGGGATTGACGCCGAAGGAACTGCCGACCAGGAGCATGGTGTAACCGTCCGGCGCCGCACGTGCGACCAGTTCAGCTGCCAGTACGCCACCACCGCCACCGCCGCGGTTATCCACCACGAACTGCTGACCCAGCTGTTTGGTCAGTTCCCCCGCCACCATGCGTGCGACGAAGTCGGCATTGCCCCCGGCCGATTGCGCAACGATGAAACGCACCGGCCGCGTCGGATAAGCGCCGGCGCGGGTTTCTGCGGCAGCCGCAACACCGCTGCAAAAAACAATAGCCACTCCAGCAGCCGCCAACAAGCGCCCGGGGGGCTTCCTTCTGATCCTCATGTCCATGCTCAACGCCCCTTGAACACCGGCTTGCGTTTTTCCATGAATGCGCGCCGTCCTTCGATGAAGTCCTGGCTCGCACCGCAATCCTTCACCAATTGGTCACACAAGGCATTGTCGCGATCCGCAGGATCCTTCATCAGCTCATCAACCACGCGCTTGGCCGTCAGGATCGACAGCGGGGCGTTTTCGGCCATGGACTGCGCCCAGTAACGAACTGTGCTCTCCAGTTCACCGGCCGGCACCACCTCATTGACGATGCCCATACGCAGCGCCTGGTCCGCTTTGTAGCGACGCGCGGTAAAGATGAATTCCTTGGCTACTGACGGACCCACCAGTTCAACCAGCCGGCGCAGGCCTTCCATGCCGTAGCCAATGCCCAGCCGGGCGGCGGGGATTCCGAACTGGGAGTCATCCGAGCAGATGCGCATGTCGCAGCTCAGTGCAAGCGACATGCCGCCGCCGATGCAATAACCGCGAATCATTGCCACCGTGGGTTTGCCGGTTCCGCGCAGGATGGTGCGCATGCCGGACGAGACCTTCGCATATTTCTCCTGAGCATCGGCATTGGCCCGCTCATCCTCAAACTTGGAAATATCGGCCCCGGCGACAAAGGACTTGTCACCTGCACCAGCAAGCACGATGACCCGTACGCTGTCGTCTTTTGAAAAAACATCCAGCACCTCACCGGCGGCCTGCCACATCTCCAGCGATACCGCGTTGCGGCGCTCCGGGTTGTTGAATATCAGGAAGCCGATCGGCCCCTCCTGCTTTGCCACAATCTTGTCCGTTGCCGTTTTCATCGTTGTTTCCTTTTTTGGTTACACGTATCAGGCGATCCTCAACGCATCGCCTCCATCCCGCAAATCAACAAATACCGCTACCGGAGCGCCGCGTCTAGGCCCTGTCCGCATGGTGTTGCATTGCTTGCGCAGCAGGCTGCACTTCGGGATTGAGGAAATTGCGCGGGTCATGCACCCTGCCGTCCATCCAGGCAAGTATATTGTCTGCCGCAATCGTACCCATCCTCGTCATTGCATCAGTGGTTGCCGCTGCGATATGCGGTGTGACAATGACATTCGGCAGCGCGAACAATGGATTCGCGGCATCCGGCGGCTCGACTGCATAGGTATCCAGCCCGGCGCCGGCGAGGTGCCCCGACTGCAGGGCGGCGAGCAGCGCCGCTTCGTCCACCACCGGTCCGCGCGAAGTATTGATCAGCAAAGCACCCTGCTTCATGCGCGCAAACTGCGCAGCACCGATCATTCCACGGGTTTTCCCGGTGAGCGGGCAATGCAGGCTGAGAATATCGATGCGTTCGAGTAAACGATCGAGGTCAGCCTCCACGCTCATGCCCTGGGGCGGACTTATCGCCGAACGCGTGTGGATGACCACTGTCGCACCGCAGGCCTGCGCCAGCCGCGCCGTGCGCTCGCCGATCTGGCCGTAACCCACGATACCCACCGTGCGCGTGCGGAAATCACGGATGAACAGGTCAAGATTACGCCAGCCACCTGCGCGCGTTTCCCGGTCAAACCGGGGCAACTCCCGCGTCAGCGCCAGCATCAGCGCCAGTGAATGTTCAGCCACAGCATCAGCATTGGCGCCGCCGGTTACCATCACGGCGATCCCCAGCTTGGTGGCCGCAGCGATGTCTACCGAGTCCACGCCGGCACCGTGTTTGGCGATGATTTTCAATCCCGATCCGGCGGCCAGTACACGAGCACTCAGGGGTGGCGAGCCGCGCAGCAGGATGGCTGCAGGCTTGTGTTGCTCAAGCGCCGCAATCATATCGTCTTCGTCTATGGAATTGGTCATGAAGACCATCTCCATGCCACCTTCGCGCAGCAGATTCCGGGCCAGATTGGAAACAGTTTCTGCAGTCACCAGCACTATCGGTTTATTCAACAGCGACTCCTGGTCGATTTGGCCCCTGCGGGGCTGGGACATTGATTATCCCACCCGCGGCACAAAAACTTGTTGCCCCCAGTCCGCCTAATGCCACTAGAATGGGCGCGTCGGTGATGAGCAAAAAAATCCGCACACGCCGCGTCCCATGTGACCCACCGCATTGGAGGAGAAAAATTATGCATTGCAGCACCCGTATCCTGCTTGGCCTGTTCGCAGTCCTGATGTCCGGCATCACCGCAGCACAGCAATATCCCAACCGCCCCATCCGTGTCATCGTGCCCTTCCCGGCGGGTGGCAACGTGGACGTTTTTTCGCGCGTACTGTTCCGCCAGGTTGAAAGCGAAATCGGCACAACCTTAGTCATCGACAACCGCGGCGGAGCCAACGGCATTGTCGGCGCTGACACCGTGAAAAACGCAACCCCTGACGGCTACACAGTGATGAACACGTCCTTCGGCTTTGCCGTCAATCCGGCCATCCACAAAAAACTGCCGTTCGACATCGTGCGCGACTTCACGCCGATTACCAATGTCGCCACTGGTCTCGGCTATATGATGGTGGTACATCCCAGCCTTCCGGTAAAAAATACTGCCGAACTGCTGGAAGCCGCAAAAAAGCAGAGTCTGCGTTACAGCACAGCTGGCGTCGGAAACGGCCAGCATCTGGCTGGCGCACTGCTCGCCAGCATGGCCAAGGTCGAGATGCTGCACGTGCCCTACAAGGGCGGCGGGCCCGCGATGACTGCCGTCGCCAGTGGTGAAGTTCAGGTCCACTTCCCGGCTGCCTCTGTCGGCCTGCCCATGCACAAGGCCGGCCGGGTGCGCGCCATCGCCTTCACCGGCGCCAAACGCCTGTCGACAATGCCGGAACTGCCCACCATCGGTGAAACCATTCCCGGTTATGTCGGCGATGCCGGATGGCACGCCATGTTCGGACCTGCGAAACTCCCCGCGCCGATTGCACTCAGGCTGCAGCAAGCGGTGCACAAGTCGCTGCAGGACCCGAAGGTCCGCGCCCACTTCGTCGACAACGGTTACGAGCCCAACGGCGATCCGCCCGAGGTTTGGGCCAAGCAATACCGTGCTGACGTCAAACGTTTCGCTGACATCGCAAAAGCTGCCGGGATAGAGCCCCAGTAACCGCTTTGCAGGCGGTTGCTTAACTGCGACCGCCTGCACCACGTCCACGACAAAACAAGCGCCTCATTTCCTGCCGTTGCAAGGCTTCGTAATGACGTTAGAATCCTTGCAAGATGCCATCAGGCATCCGTCTAACGGAGGTTCCATGCACCCCACTGCACGACTTGCAGCACTTTTTTTCTCCGGTCTGGTGTTTTCCGTGACAACGTTCGCGTCATCGGCTACCTCACTGCAACCGGTCACACCGCCGACGCCGATGCCAACGTTCAAGATCCAGGGGCTGAACGGGAGCAGCGGCAGCGACACCGATCTGCGCAACAAGGTCACGGTGATCCGCTTCTGGGCGTCCTGGTGAAGCAGCTGCGTCCGCGAAATGCCCTCCGTGCAGAGGGCACATGACGAACTGAAAAAAGAAGGTATTCAGGTCATTACCGTGTCGATCGACGGCAGCGGGGAAACCGCTGTGAAGCCTGTTTTTGCAAAAGGCGGATATACGATGCCCGCTCTGCTTGACCTGAACATGGAAGTCGCCCGGGGCTTTGGCGTGCGTGGTGTGCCGACTACAGTCATCGTCGACACCAAGGGCATGATCAGGGTCCGCACCACCGGACACATTGATTACGACAGTGCCGAACTACGCGGTTTCGCCAGAAATCTTGCCCGCGGCAAATAAACCTGCAACAGGAGAGCATGATGACCACAAGACTGGATTTGCAGCAATGGATTGCTGCGGGACTTATCGGCTTTGCCATGCTGTTCGCGATGCCCGCTCATGCGCAGGCGCCGAAGGTCGGCGACAAGGCGCCTGATTTTTCTGTGACCTCGTCCACCGGCAAACCCGTCGCGCTGGGTGACTACCTCGGCAAGAAAAACATCGTACTGTTTTTCTACATCGCCGCTTTCACCGACACCTGAACCAGCGAAATCGTGGCCTTCCAACTTGATCTTCCCAAGTTCGAGGCCGCCAACGCCCAGGTCCTGGGCGTCAGCGTTGACTTCAACAATGCCAACACCATCTTCGCCGAGCGGCTCGGCCTGCGGTTCCCGCTGCTCAGCGATACGCGCCGCATCATGACCCGTGAATATGGCGTGCTCAACGACAATCCGGCAATGGCCGGCGACGCCAAACGCATTGCGGGTTATCTGCGCGCGAAACGCGCCTGGTTCATCATCGACAAGGCCGGTGTGATCCGCTTCGCCAAAGTCGAAGATCCGCGCGGAATCATGCCCAACGATGAATTGATCGAAGCATTACAGAAGATTCAGTAAAGTGTCATGTAAAGTCAAAAGGGCGGCGCATTTCAGCGCCGCCCTTTTTCATCCGTAGACAGAATCAATCAAGTTTCAGATTGAGCTTTTTCAGGATTCTTTCATTACGCTGCATCTCGTTGCGGATGTAGGCATCGTAATCGGCAGGCGACATTGTGCCCTCGGAAAACCCCTGTTTGGTCATTGTGGCGCCTGCCTCCGGCGCTTTAAGTGCCTTGGCGATTTCAGCTGACAGTCGTTCCACGATGGGTCGTGGTGTGCCAGCACGAACCATGACGCCGAACCAGTTCAATGACTCAAATCCCGGCCAGCCGGATTCCGCAATGGTCGGCACTTGCGGCAGATTCGAAGCGCGCTGCGCCGATGTCACTGCAATGCCGCGCAGTCGTCCTGACGGAATGTAATGGGAACAATCCAGCACATTGCCCACCAGCAGCGTGATATGCCCGCCCAGAATTGCGGTCGTCGCCGGAGCGCCGCCGCCGAAGGGAACGTTGACGATATCGATTTGTGCAACATCCTTGAACAGTTCGCCGGCAATGCGGCCGCCACCGATGATGCTCGAAACGCCCCAAGTCAGCTGGCCGGGCCGTGCTTTTGCCAGCGCCACCAGCTCCTTCATCGTTTTCACCGGTAACGACGGATGTGCGCAATAGATCAGCGGGTTATAAACCATCCGCGTCACACCGTGAAAATCACGCAGCGTGTCGTAAGGCAACTTGTTGTAGGCAAACGGATTCACCGTGAAGCTCGTCGCCATCACCAGCATCGTGTAGCCATCAGGCGGGGCACGCGACACGATTTCCGTGGCAATCACCGTGTTGGCCCCGGGCCGGTTTTCAATCACCAGATTCTGCCCCAGCGCCTTGGACACCTGGGGTGCAAATAACCGCGCCATCGTGTCAGCCGCGCCGCCCGGTGGAAACGGCACAATCACGCGTATCGGCTTCGTCGGATATTCCTGAGCCGCAACCGGAAAAGAAATCAGTGCAGCAACGACGAGCAGCGCCCGTGGCAAATGAGACGACATGGCCTACCTCCCTGTTGAAAAACGGATCAACGTCCGCATTGTTATTGTTGATACGATACCGCCCGAGCGACCGAAGGCATAGCCGCACCGGGAAACATAAATTAATTCAATAAAAACAGTAGTTTACCGAACCCTCAAACACCCGTACGACTGACGAACTGCGCGGCACGAAGCTTGAATTCCTTTGCGGCAAGAAACAATCCGCCGTCGGCGCCATCAATGAAATGCAGATGGCGTCCTGAATAATCGAAGACGAGGCAGGTCATGTGCGCCCGGTCGGCAACATGCAGTCCGTAAAGCAGTTGTCGCCGTTTGAACTGCGTCTGCAGCCAGTCATCCAGCGCGAGACGCTGTGCGGTCGTTCCGGAGAGAATCTGGCGATAAACATCAGAGAACTTGCGCACATCGGAATTTCGCGCCAGATCTTGTTTATAGCGACTCCAATCCGTTGCTTTGGTGCGTATGTCAAAACGCATCAACACCCAGCCCGCAAGAACCATCAGCCGGGCATGCATCATCCAGCTTCAGCGACCGAAAAGCGTCTGTTTTTTTGAACGGATACCCGCCTCGTCCGCCAGCAGGCGGCCGCTCAGGGTAATTGCAAGTTGCGGCAGCGATACCGGATGACATGCATCTTCGTCGCCGTAGATTTCACGCACTTTTTTTATGACTTCCCGGTACACCTCGGCTGCGCGCTCGGCCTCATGATGCAGAGCCAGCACCATCAGGCTGACCGTTTCTCCGTGCCGGCTTGGAATATCCTGCCAACGGCACTCGAATCCGTCAAAACTGCCGTTCGGCTCGATGCTGCCCGGAGCAATCATGTAACGCGAACCCGTCGCCGGATCCTTGACGATGGCATCAATACACGCAATTCCGCCGCCTGAAAAAACCGCCTGCACATAATTTTCGGAAACGCGGTACCGCGCCACACGCACCTTGAATTCCTGCGGAATTTCAGCAACGGGAACTGTCGCAATGCGCAGATCCAGATCAAATGCATCGCGAGCGACTTCACGCGTCATCGCCAGTGCAGCGCGAGTAACATCAAGAAGACGCTGCGGCACGCAGATCACCGCGCCATCCCCCTCAAAGCTGAAAGGAATGTCGACACCCTTAGCCGCATTGATCACCGCCGTAATTGCTGCCGCACCGATGGAATTGACATTGCGGTACTTGCCGGCAGCGACCGCTGCGGTCGAGTTGCGCACGTCGCAAAATGCCACGTGCCAGTCTGCGGGCAATTCAGCATAACTTTCCGCACGAGTCACCGCCTCGAATTCAGTAATGACCTGCAGTTCAGAATAAAAGCCGCTGCTGTCCAATGCACTCCGTTCCGGTCTGCCGCATTCGTGCGTGCAACCCTGCTGCCCGTATCAAGAACCCGCAAACCTCTTCACTCACATCCTGAATCAATCACGCATTTGCCGGACGGTACAGTCCCCCTCCGAAACGGAACTGCGGGAAATGACATGCCGCCGGTCCAATAACCAGCTTACCGGGATTTCCCTTTGCGAAATGGTATCCGTGAAGGCTTTTCGCTGCCAGGCAAAACACCTGCTGCAGGCTCCCAAGGAGGCGGATTGAACAAGCCCACCAGGAAATTCATGAATACCCTGATTTTCGGAACCATTCGCTGCTGCTGAAGATAGACAGCAGAAATCTCGTATCCGCCCGTTTTGTAATCGACCAGCGTTTCGACCAACGCCCCCCTCTCCAGCGCGGGTTGCGCATAACAGGCAGGAACCTGGATGATACCCATGCCCGCCGTTGCCGCCTCAAGCAACAGATCGATATTGTTGAACGTTGGCGGGCCATTGACCGGAACATGCCTGATCGACGCACCCGACTTGAATCGCCATTCGCGGATGCGCCCGTTGCGCGGACGCCGGTAAGCAATGCAAGTGTGTTCGACCAGATCCTCAAGCGTCCGGGGAGCGCCATGTTCGGCAAAATACGAAGGCGACGCGCAAACTACGTATTGCGTTGATGCAAGCCGCCTTACCGCAAGACTGGAATGATGCAACTCCCCCGTCTGCACCGAAATGTCCAATCCGTCTTCAATCGTATGCGGAACAAAATCGCGGCACACCACTTCAACAGAGATCGAGGGATAGTCGCGGGTAAACTGCGGCAGATAAGGCACGATCCACATGCGTCCGAGCGGCAGTGGCAACCGCACCCGCAACCTTCCGCTCGGCACACGCCCGGCGCGACCCACAACCAGTTCTGCCTCCGCCAGATCGCTGGTGATCTGCTTGCACCGGGCATAAAACTCGGAACCTTCCGGGGTGACGCTCAGCCGCCGCGTAGTCCGGCTCAGCAGTTTTACCGACAACTGCTTCTCAAGGCGGGTCAGTGTCGAACTGACGGCTGCCGTTGAGACGCCTAGCGAACGTGCCGCACCGCTGAGGGTGCCAAACTCCACCACACGCAGAAAAACCAGTATGCCGTGCAGCCTGTCCATTGGCGTTTTCGCTCATTGTTAATGCTGAAGTTAACTGTGATTCTAGGCCCTGTTGGCTGTCGCATCCAGTTGCCGGCTCCTAGAATCAGGCACGGCATGGTTCCGGCAGCAGCCTTTTCAGGCTGACCTGACTGACAACCACCGATAAGGAGGAAATATGAAAATCGAACGCACTGCCGTGGCGGCATGGTCGGCTGTCATCGGCTTTTTTGCAATATCTGCATTGCTCCCGTCAAGCGCCCATGCGCAGTCGGCCTGGCGTCCGACAAAACCCGTGGAGATCATTGTTTCAACCGGTGCCGGCGGCATTGCGGATCAGAACGCCCGCGTCATCCAGAAGGTTCTGACCGATGAAAAAATGCTGCCCGTGCCAGCCGTCGTGGTCAACAAGGCGGGGGGCAACCAGATCCTCGCCGTAAACTACGTCAAGCAATTCCCTGGCGATCCGCACTATTTTTTCTATGCGAATCCGACCGTCTTCACCAACCAGATCGCCGGATTGTCGCAGCACCACTACACAGATCTCACGCCACTGGCACTGCTGCTGGTCGACTACACTGTGATCTCGGTGCGAAACGATTCGCCAATCAAGAACATGAAGGATCTGGTGGCAATGCTCAAGGCTGATCCGCAGTCAGTTTCCTTCGGCTTTCCAAGCCGGGGCGGCCCCAATCATCTGGCCACGGCACAGGCCATGCGCTCGGCGGGCATTGACCCGAACAAACTGAAACTGGTGCTGTTCAAAACCAATGCCGAAGCATCAACCGCAATGCTGGGCGGGCATATCCAGGCGACAATTTCGAGTGTAGGCGCAGCAACACTGGCCGGCAGCGGGTCACGCATGCTGGGGGTTGCGGCGCCAAACCGCATCAGCGAAATGCCCAACCTGCCCACGATGCGCGAACAGGGCATCAATTCCACCGGCATACCCAACTGGCGCGGCGTGTTCGGCCCCAAAGGAATGACGCCGGCACAGATCGCGTTCTGGGAAGAGGCGCTGGCCAAAGTCGTTGTCTCATCCGAATGGAAAAAGCAGTTGGAGGAAAGCAACGTCGAGTCGCTGTTCCTGCGCAGCAATGAATTCAGCAAATGGCTCAGCACTGAATATGTAAATGCAAGGGCCGTCATGGTCGACATCGGCATCGCAAAATAATACTGCGGCAGACGCTGCACAACCCACCAGAAAAAGGAACACATCATGTCAACAGTGCTTAGCGAAGCCCCGAAAGCGGCAGCCAGGAAAAAACCCTTTGTGCTGAAAGGCGTGATGCAGGCTCCGGTTACCCCGCTGCACGACGACTTCAGCGTCGACTACGACCGCTTTGCAAAAATGGTCGACTTCCACGTGCGAAACGGCGCCCCCGCCATCGCATGGCCGCATCACAAGGCTGAATCGCCCAACCTGACAATGACCGAGCGCAAAAAAGGCGCTGAAGTCATGATGAAAACCGTCGCCGGCCGGGTGCCCGTGTCGGTGTTTGTTGGCAGCCTTTCGGAAGAAGACTCGCTGGATCTCGCGCGGCACGCACAGAAAATCAACGCCGACATGATCCTGACCATCTCACCATACTGCCGGCGCCCCACCCAGGAAGAGATTTTCAATTCGATCGTGCGCATCGGATCGCATACCGACCTGCCCGTACTGACCTACAACTCACCGTGGCGTAATGGCGAAGGCGTTGAATTCACCAGCACCCTGGTACAACGGCTGATCGAGCGGCTGCCGAACTACATCGGCATGAAGGACGCCAGCTTTCACAGTGAAAAGTTCCTGGAGATTTCGCGAATCGCCCTGAACATGCGCCCGGGCTTCTCCATCATCATGGGACTTGAGCATCTTCTCGCCTCTTACCCGCTCGGCGCCTGCGGCTCGTTCTCCTCCTGCGGAGCGATTGCACCCAATCTCTGCAACCAGTTCTTCGCGGCACTGGTCGCAAACGACTGGGAAACGGCGCGCACATGCCAGATCAAGATCACCAAACTCTACCGGCTGTTCAAGGATCAGTACCCGTCATCACTGAAAGGCGCCATGATTTCCATGGGGCGTGACGCAGGTCCCATCCGCTCGCCGCTGCCCACCGCATCCAAGGAGCGCGTGGATTTTCTGTGCACGCAACTCGTTGAACTGGGTGTGATGGACACCGAACCCCACGGCTGGTAACCCAAACAACATTCAAGAGACAACACCATGAAAACCTTTACGCCAGGCCTGGTCCACATCCCCGTAACACCGTTCAACAGCGACCAGAGCGTCAATTACGACACCTACACAAAAGTAATCGAGTTTCACATCGCCAACGGTGCGGATTCACTCGCCCTGCCCATGCCCCAGGGCGAAGACATCAGCCTGACCGACATTGAAGCGCGGAAGCTCCTTGAATTCGCAATGAAGCAGGTTAATGGCCGCGTCCCGGTGATTGCGCATATCAGCGACCCCGGCACGGATATCGCCGTTGCGCGCGCCCGTCATGCCGAAACGCTCGGCGCCGCGGCCATTGCTTCGCACCCGCCGTACTTCTGGCACCCTAAACCATCCATGGTCTCAGAACACCTGGCCCGGGTCGGCGCAGCCACCAAGCTGCCGTTTTACATCTGCACACCGCCGGTTGAAGATGCGGGTACCCATCTGACATCGGAAATCGTACTGGAAGTGCTCAAACGCATCGACAATGTTGCTGGGATCGTCGATGCCAGCATGCGTTTCGTATTCATGCTCGAAGTGCTGTCCCTGGGCCGGGAAATCCGCCCCGGATTCCAGTTGCTCGCCGGTACCGACTACATGGTATCCAATGGCGTACTCGGCGGAATGGGCGCATTCTCGCCGCTCTCCAGCGTGGCGCCGAAACTGGCCCGGCAACTGTACGACATGTGCAAGAACCAGCAATTCACCCAGGCCCGCAAGGTCCAGGAAGACGTCGCCCTCCTCAACCACACACTCAAGATGGCCGGGTTTGCGGGATTGAAGGCGGCCATGCAGTCCATGGGTCGCGAATGTGGCGTGCCGCGCCTGCCGGTTCGCAGCCTCGACAAATCAGAATCCAGCCGGCTTGCCGAACAGATTGCCGCCATGCCGTTCCTGAAAGCGGAACCTCGCGGCTGGTAACAAGCCGGGTTAATCCGAAAGACGGATTGATCCGACACTGGATTACCGCTTGCCGTCGGAGAAAAACCGGGTTTGGCTGAAGGAAACGGTTGGGCCGGAAAAAACGGTCCGGCTGCTTTTTTATCCAAAGTCAGCAGAACAATTACTCAGCAACGCAGATGATGCCGGCGGAACCGGCATCACCCGCAAAACGAGGAGACTTCCATGAAGCTGACCATCAGTACAATGTTTGCACTACTCGGCATTCTGGCCACAACGAATGTATCGGCTCAAAGCACCTGGCGACCCGGCAAGGCCGTGGAAATCATTCTGCCCACAGCGGCGGGCGGCGCAAATGACACAATGGCGCGCCTGATCCAGAAATCCCTGCAGGACAATAAGCTGGTTACAACACCGATGGTTGTGATGAACAAGGCCGGAGGCAACCAGACACTCGCTGCGGTTTACCTGAGACAGAACGCCAAAGATCCGCACTACCTGCTTTATTCGACATCAACCGTATTTACCGCCCACATTACCGGTCTCTCGCAGCAGAGCCATACCGATCTCGCACCGATTGCCCTGTTAATGACGGAGTACAGCGTGTTTTCAGTGCGCCCGGATTCGCCGATCAAGAACGTCAAGGACATGATGGCTCGACTCAAGGCTGATCCACAATCGATTGCTTTCGGCGTCGTCAGCCGCGGCGGATCAAACCACATTGCGCTCTCCCAGGTCGCCAAGGCTGCGGGGGTCGATCCCAAACAGCTCAAAATCATCGTGTTCAAGACCAATGTCGAGTCCTACCTCGGCGTGGCCGGCGGCCACATCCATGCGGTTGCCTCATCGGCCAGCGCTGCATTGCCCTTCCTGCAGCAGGGAACAGCCCGCGTCCTCACCATCGCGGCACCCCAACGTCAGTCAGGGCCGCTCGCCAATGTCCCGACGCTGCGTGAAGAGGGCATCGATATCGCCTTGACCACCAACTGGCGCGGGGTCTTCGGCGCACCCGGACTCACCGCTGCGCACACTGCGTTCTGGGAAGATACCTTTACAAAAATGGTGGCGACAGAAGAATGGAAAAAATCGCAGGAACAGGGCGAACATTCCATGCAATTCCTCGCAGGCCGTGATTTCAGGAAATTTCTTGATGCCGAATATCAGGTTACGAAAACGGTACTGACCGACCTGGGATACGCGAAACAACCATGACCGTACTGCTCGACATCAAAGCCCTTGAGGGCGTCATCAGCATGCGTGAGGCAATCGGCCTGCTGGAGACCACGCTGCCGCACGAATCCGCAGGCAAAACCACCGTATCTCCGAAATTCATTACCAATTTCGAGAGTGGCGCAATACGCATACTGTTTGCAGCGGATCGCGAAGACGGATACTGCGCGATGAAGGCCTATCACAGCATCAACGGTGTCGGCACCCGTTACGTCGTGCTGCTTTATCGCATCAGTGACGGCGAATTGGTGGCGATGCTTGATGGACGGGTGATCACGGACCTGCGCACCGGCGCCGCCAGCGGCGTCATTGCACGCAAAGTACCCATTGCCGGCCCGGTCTCCGTCGGCATCATCGGCTCCGGCAATCAGGCAAGAACCCAGCTTGAAAGCCTGGCTGCCGCATATCCCGTCAAGGAAGCATTCGTCTACAGTCCCACACCGGAGAACCGCGCCGCCTTCGCCACTGAAATGTCCGCAAAACTGGGCGTTCCGGTTATCGCTGTTGATTCTGCGGAATCCGCAGCCCGCGGCAGGCAGGTTGTGGCAACCGCCAGCAACGCGCGTACTGCTGATCCGATACTGCTCGGCTCATGGCTGCAGGACTGCCGCCTGCTCTGCGCCGTCGGCAATACCCGCCCGGCTTTTGCTGAAATCGACACCCGGTGTTTTGCCGATGCGGCTCTGGTAGTTGTGGACTCGCTGCATGCCATCGAAGAAGCCGGCGACCTGCGGCAAGCCGTGGCCGCAAACGTACTTCCCGAATCCAAACGGACAACACTGGCACAGATTGTCGAGGGTAAAACCAGCGTTCCCGCACGTGGACTGGTTGTCTTCAAGTCGGTCGGCACGGCGCTGCAGGATCTGGCGCTCGCGACACGGTATTACGAACTGCTGAAGGATAAACCGGGCACGGCCACGGGCCCTGAGATTGCCAGCCTGCGCGACAAGGCCAAACGCAAAACACCGGCCTCCTGATACATAAACGCCGCGACAGGCCCGCAACCCGCCGCCGGTCAGGCGCCTTCCGCCACTCCCGGATTCCAATGCCCCTTGCGCATGCGGGTAATGGTGACGCTCTTGAACACACCGTTCTGTGTGAACGGATCGCCATCCGAGAATTTCTTCGCCTCTTTGCGGCTGTTGACGTTGAGTATGAAGGCGCTGCCGATAGCCTCGGTACCCTCGTCGTTCTGCGTCGCGCCGGAGAGCACGATGATGGATTTCTGGCTGGCGAGGTAATCGCGATGCGGCTGCAGCACTTTGCTGCGGATGGCCGCGGTATTCGGATTATCGACACAGGTAATGACCCAAAGCATGTGATGTTTCCCTTGTGATTGATGGTTTGTTGACAGTTGTTCAAACGACCCGTGCGGCAACAGCGCGGGAGGGCTTATGATATGGCCTTTTCGCCACCTGCACTCGTCCGGAGGAGCCCATGACCGTTTCGTACAATCCCGATAACCTGTTCGCCGTCAAATGCTGGGAAGTTGAAATACGCAAGACCGCCAAGCGCACGCTGATCGCGCGCTTCTACCAGCCGCAGGGCACCGGCCCTTTCCCGGTATTGATCGACCTGCACGGCGGCGCATGGAGCCGCAAGGACCGTTACGCCAACGAACCCATGGCGCGTGCAGTCGCAGCCTCCGGCATGCTGGTGATGTCGCCCGACTTGCGCCTGTCAGACGAAGCCCCCTACCCGGCCTGTGTGCAGGACGCCCACTACGCGATCCGCTGGCTCAAGCATAAAGCCAAGGAATTGAACGGTGACATTACGCACTTCGGCATCCTCGGCAGTTCCAGCGGCGGCCATGTCGCGCAACTGATCGGCATGAAACCGCATGATCCGAAATACGCCGCAATCCCGCTGCCCGAAGCACCTAACGTCGACGCCAGCGCCGTCTATATCGCCACCCGTTCGCCGATCAGCAACCCCGTGGCCCGCCGCGCCCAAGCCGAGAAGAAGGGCAACAAGGAAATGATGAAAAAGTCCGACACCTTTTTCAATCCGCCCGAAACCATCCACGAAGGCAACCCGCAGGAAATCCTCGACCGCAAGGAAAAGGTCAATCTGCTGCCGATGCTGATCATGCAGGGCGGCCACGACGACAACGTGATTCCGGAAATCCAGGAAAAGTTCGCCGCAACCTACCGTGCCGCCGGTGGCGACTGCCAGCTGGAAATTTTCAAGGACAGCGAACACGAATGGACCGCGGTGCCCAGCCCGGAAGCCGATCTGTCGCACGAGATGGTCAAGCAGTTCATTGCCAAACAACTGCGAGCCCTGCAGAAAAAAGCCGCATAAACGGCTGTGCTTCAGCAAAAAGCCCCGCTGCAGCGGGGCTTTTTTATTGCAGCAACGGTTCGCTGTTACTCCATGCTGATATTCAGCGGCTTCGCCACACGGCCCCATTTTTCGATATCGCTGTCGATCAGCTTGCCGAACTCTGCCGGCGATACTTCCGTCGCCTCGACACCCACGCCGAGTAATTTCTCCCGGATATCCGGCTGGCGAACGGCAACCAGCACTGCGGCATGCAGCCTGTCGATCACCGCTTTCGGCACCCCCTTGGGCGCAACGATGCCGTACCAGCCGCTGACGGCATAACCGGGCAAACCTGATTCGGCAATCGTCGGCACATTGGGCAATGCCGGTGTGCGTTTGCCGGTCGTCACTCCAAGCCCCCTGATTTTCCCGGACTGCAGATGCGGCCGCGCCACCGCGACCGTCGAGAAAAACACCTGTACACGACCGCCCAGCAGATCAGCCATCGCCGGATTGCCGCCCTTGTAAGGCACATGCAGCATCTTGATGCCGGCCAGTGAATTAAACAGCTCCGCCGCCAGATGCGTCAGGTTGCCGGTGCTCGATGAAGCATAGGAAACCTGCCCGGGTTTCGATTTGGCCAGCGCGATCAATTCGGCACTGGTCGATACGCCGGCGCCGGGATGGGCAACAAACACATACGCACCATCACCAAACTGCGCGACCGGCACAAAATCGCGCGCGGTGTCGTACGGCAACTTGGCATACAACGCGGGATTGACCGCATGCCCTGCAGCCACTACCAGCAAGGTATAGCCATTGGGCGCTGACTTGGCGACGATCTCCGAACCAATCAACGTATTGCCGCCACCGCGGTTGTCGACGATGACCTGCTGACCGAGTTGTTGGGTCAGCGTCGGCGACACCAGCCTTGACACGATGTCGTTGGCACCGCCCGCCGGATAGGGCACCACCATGCGCACCGGACGAGACGGAAAATTCTGCGCCAAGGCCGGCAGCGTCGCGGCAAGGATCAATGCGCCGATCCAGCCATTAAAAATTCGGGTATTCATCGTTCTCCTCAAACAAAGTTGCCGGTGTCGCCCGGCTTTGCGGACCATTGAAGCACCGCGACCCTTGAAACGCAAACAAATCCCGCCAATGACGCCATTGATTCGGCTCATGATTTCATTTGGTGGACCACACCGCTCCGGACAACATAACTTCTGGCGTATCTTTTGAATTAACATCCGCTCTCCACAGGAACCCCGCCATCAAGGATCTCATCATGGGCTTCAGCACCGCAGAGAAAAAATCCGGTCCGACAATTTCCGGCGCGCGCGCGCTGGTCGACGGCCTGCTACGCGAAGGTATCGACCATGTCTTCGGCATTCCCGGCACCCAGAACCTCGCCATACTCGACGAACTGCGCGTCACGCCGCAGATCCGCTTCATTCTGACGCGTCATGAACAGGGCGCCGCATTCATGGCCTACGGATTTGCCCGCGCCGCCAACAAACCCTCGGTGGTCACCGTCACCGAAGGTCCGGGCATCACCAATATCGTTACCGCCACCGCCGCAGCATTCAAAGGCAACGTCCCGGTGATCAGCATCACCGGCGTACAGGAAAGCGTCATGCGCGAACGTGATGCAACCCAGGACATGGACCAGATTCCGTTCATGAAGCCCATCACCAAATGGGCCTACAGCATTCCTTACCCCGAAAAAATCCAGGAAGCGGTGCGCAAGGCCTTCCGTGTTGCGCTGACCGAACCGCAGGGCCCGACGCATATCGAAGCCGCCAGCGAAGTACTGCTGCAGCAGGTCACGCCGGAAACCACGTCACCGGCCGCGTACCGCAATACCGTGCCGGCCGTATGCGATCCGGCACAGATGGATGCCGCCTGGACGCTGATCAGCAAAGCTGAACGCCCGCTGTTCGTCATCGGCCGCGGCGTGATGAAGGAAAACGCGGTCGCTGCCATCGAGCAACTCGCCACCGCCACGGGCATTCCGGTCACCGTACTGCAGTATTCCCCCGACGCTTTCCCCGCAACCCATCCGCTGGCGCTGGGCCCGCTGGGCCGCAATGCCTTCAGCAGCGCCAACAAAAATGCACCCAAGGCCGATGTCATCATCGCCATCGGCGCGCACTTCGATGTGTTCTCGACGATGTACAAATACGGCATCTTCAGCGAAACCGCGAAGATCATCCACAACACCTCGGCGCCGGGGCAGATCGGCATTGTGTTCCCGGTAGAACTCGGTGTCGCCGGCTCGGCAGCCAGCTTCATCAAGGGGCTTGCCGAACGCGCATCCAAAGGCAAGGCACGCACGCCGTGGGTGGATGTCGCCAAGGCACGCGCCGAATTCGACGCTGAAATCACCGCCGTGCTCAAACCAGACATGGAACCGATCCAGCCGCAGTTCGTAGCCCATACCATCCGCAAGGCCCTGCCCAAAGACGGCATCCTGGTGGTGGATGCCGGTAACGGCGGCAAACATGTGCGCACCTATTTCAAAAGCTACTTGCCGAATTCCTTCATGTGCATCGACGACTGGGCCTCGGTCGGCGGCTCATTTCCAATCGCGCTGGGCGCCAAGCTGGCCCAACCGAACCGCCCGGTGCTTTGCGCTTCGGGCGACATGGGCGCGATGTGCAACATCGGCGAACTGGAAACCGCGGTGCGGGAAAACATCGCCGTCGTATATGTGATTTTCAACGACCAGGGCCTGGGCAACGAACGGGCGTTCCAGAACGAGCACTTCGGCGGGCGCTACTTTGCGGTGGATTACAAGAACCCTGATTTCGGGGCTCTGGCGAAGGTTTTCGGCGCCCACGGCGAACACGTCACCCGCCCGCAGGATCTTGAAGGCGCCATCCAGCGCGCCTTTGCCAGCGGCAAGCCGGCGATCATTGATGTCATGATCGACCAGAACAATCTGGCCCCCGTCGTACACCGCACGTAAAACGCTCCAGCCGGTTCCCCAGGCGTTCGACGGCATTCAGCCGCCAAACGCCTGCAGTGCTTTTTGAGGCCAACCCAACACAGCGGACGGAGCCAAGCCTGGAAACAGTTTGCCTGTGGCAGCTATTCCATCAGGCGGACTGAATTTTTTGTAATGAATTCCTGATCATTCCGTAGGCATAATGGCATTCGTCTCAGTGGGGGAGGGCCCGACTGCATTTTCCCGGAGGTCATTCATATTGCGCATCATGCTTGCGATCATTGCCCTGGCGTTTTCCACCACCGCCAGCGCTCAGGACAAACCCGCTGCCGCCCCCGCGGAAAAACCACCGCTCTTCGCCACGACAAAAGTCTCCGGCACTGACAACGTTTACATCTTCCGCTACGGCAATCATCAGGCGATGTTCGTCGTTACCCCGGATGGCGTAATCGCCACCGATCCGATCGGCTACGGCCGGCCGCAGGCAGTAACCACTTACATCGACGAAATCCGCAAAATCACCAAGCAACCGATCAAATACCTGATTTACAGCCACCACCATTACGACCACATCGCCGGCGGCAAACCGTTCAAGGATGCCGGCGCGACCATCGTTGCGCACCGCCGCGCACTGGAACGCCTGGAAATGATCAAGGATCCGTCAACGCCACTGCCTGACGAAACTTTCAGCAGGGGAAAAACAATCCGCCTCGGCGGCACCACGCTGGAACTGAGTTACCACGGCCTCAACCATTCCGACAGCACCATCGTCATGCGCTTGCCGAAAGAAAAAATCATCTTCGTCGTCGACGTGCTGCCGGTAGGATCGGTACCCGGCCGCGGCATGATTGATTTCCATCCATTGCAGGTCGAAGACTCGATCCAGGAAATCCTCGCACTGGACTGGGAGCGGATGATCCCGGGGCATCCCGGCCAACCGGCAGGGCGCCTTGGCACCAAGGACGATGTGCGCGCACAGCTTCAGTTCCTGCGCGATGCGTCCGAAGCCGTCAAAACCGCCGCTCGCGAAGGCAAGTGCTGGGAACCGGCGGAAAAAGAAGTCACGCTGCCGCAATACCAATCGTGGCCCGGCTATGCCGCAGGCATGCCTTTCGTGATCCGCCGTTATTGCGGGCTGTGGGGCCGAGGCACCTGAACTTCAACTCACGCGACAACAAACCCCGCTTCTGCGGGGTTTTTTCATGGTGCTGGTCAAGAGGGTGTCCGGCCCGCTCTTCCACAAGGGCGAACTTTCGACTTTTCATATGTCGGACTCAAACACTCCATTAGCTTGCTCTGGCGAAAACTTAAGAGTAATAGTTAAAACACAAAGCGGACTGAGCTGTAAACCGCACCGCGCTCAACATGCACTGCGGCATTACAAACAAACGGGTCGTCGGACGCACAAAACGCCATGGCCAAAGAGGAACACAGCAGCTCAGAGCCGCAGGCAGAGCGCAGCTTTGCTGCACGCCCGCCCGCGCGATTTCACTGGAAATACTGGGCGTTTGCCATCGCCGGGCTCGTGCTGCTGGCCTGGATCGTGCAATGGGCCTACTTTCGCTGGACACATGTCTATATCGATGATGCACGGATCGACGGCGAGGTGGTCACGCTGTCCAGCCGCGTCTCGGGCTGGGTCACCGAGCTGCCGGTCATCGAAAGCGAGGTCGTCAAGAAAGGCGACCTGCTGTTTCGCATTGACGACCGCGACTCGCGCCTGCAACGCGAAGTACTGGTGGCACGCCTCGAAGCGGTCGAAGGCCAGATGGCTGCGGTGCGGGCGCGCGGTGGCCAAGTGGATATCGAAACACAAGGCAAATTCGATAGCGAGAGCCACCGCCTTAAGGCTACCGAAGCCGGGGCCGCCGCGCTCGACGCGCAAATGAAACAGGCCCGCGATGACTACGAGCGCGCGCGTGAACTCGCCGCCGCAAAATGGCTCTCTCCCCAGGCCATGGAGCGGGCGCACACCGCCTACCAACAGGCACAGGAAAACCACCGCAAGGCGCTGGCCGACATCGCTTCAGCACGCGGCACCGTAGCCGCGGCACATGGCAGTCGACGCGAAGTGCAGGTCATGCAGCACCAGTACACGGCGCTGGCGCGCCAGGCCGACGAAATCCGCGCCGAAATCCGCCGCCGCGACATCGACATCGCCGACCGCGTCATCACCAGTCCCGGCGATGGCCGCGTGGTAAAGACCTTCGTGCACAAGGGCGAGCACATATCGACCGGGCAGCGCATCCTGATGTTCCACGACCCGCAGGCAATCTGGGTCGAGGCCAACGTCAAGGAAACCGACATCGCGCGGCTGAAGCCGGGCATGGCGGCCGAGATCAGGGTAGATGCCTATCCCGGCCGCACGTTCAAGGGCGAGGTCTTTCGCATCGGGCGCGCCGCAACCAGCAAGTTCGCGCTGCTCCCCGATCCCAACCCCAGCGGCAACTTCACCAAGATCACGCAGCGCCTGCCCGTGCGCATCCAGCTTGTGGAAAAAGATCCGCTGCTGCGCCCGGGAATGATGGTGGAGGTGCACATTGCGGCAAACCGCAACGACTGAGGAACTGTTCGCCCGCTACGGACCGGCTTACCGCTGGCTCGCGACGGCAACGGTGATGCTGGGCACGATCTCGGCGGTGCTCACAACCACCAGCGTCAACGTTGCCATCCCCGACATCATGGGTGCATTCGGCATCGGCCAGGACCGTGCACAGTGGCTGTCCACCGGCACGCTGGCAGCGATGACGGTCGGCATGCTGCTCAACGCCTGGCTGATGGAAAACTTCGGCCAGCGTAACGTGTTCGTCGGCTCGCTCAGCGTTTTCGTCGTCGCGCTGCTTGTGGCTGGCGTCGCCCCCAATGAAAACGTGCTGATCTTCTCGCGCATCGTGCAGGGGGCGGTCGCCGGCATCCTCCAGCCGCTGGCCATGTACACGCTGTTCCGGGTATTTCCGCCGGAGCAACGCGGCGCCGCGATGGGCTTCTTCGGCATGAGCGTGATCCTCGGGCCCGCGATCGGACCTACGCTGGGCGGCGTGCTCATCGAGCTTTTCAACTGGCGCTTCATCTTCTTCGTGCCAATGGGTGTCAGCATGATCGGCATCCTGATCGGAGGCCTGTTCCTGCCGGGCCGGGAGGGTGACAGCAAGCGTGTGCGGTTCGACTCCACCGGCTTCGTGCTGCTGTCGATTACCGTGGCGGCCCTGCTCACCGGCCTGTCGAACGGCCAGCGCGAAGGCTGGAATTCTGATTTTGTGCTCGCGCTGTTCACGGTGACTGCGCTCTGCGGCGGCGCGTTCTTTGCCTGGTCGCTGCATACGGACGCGCCGCTGGTCGACTTGCGGGTCTTCAGCAACGCCCGCTTCGCCGCCGCCTCCGCGGTTGCGGTGATCTACGGCGCGGGCATTTTCGGCTCAACCTACCTGGTACCGCTGTTCGTACAGACCGTGCAGCATGCGACACCGCTTTCAGCAGGCCTGCTGCTGATGCCAGCCGGACTGGTAATGGGCTTCCTGATGCCGATCTGCGGCTACTTGAGTGACCGTATTTCGCCTACGGCGCTGATCGTCTCCGGATTGCTGTTTTTTGCGGTTTCGGCGTTCTGGCTCGCCGGGGTCGACACCAATATGCCGTTCTGGACCATTGCCTTCGCCGTCGTCCTGTCGCGCATCGGCATATCGCTGATCAAGCCGGCGCTGAACGTCACCGCCTTGCGCGCCCTGGACTCCGGGATGCTTGGCCAAGGCGCGGGCATGATCAATTTCGTGCGCCAGCTCGGCGGCGCCTTCGGCGTCAACCTGCTGTCGATCCTGCTTGACCGCCGAACCATGTTCCACAGCGACACGCTGACCGCGACCCAGACGGCGGCCAACTCCGCCACCCTGGAACTTCTGCGCAACGTGGAATCACTGCTCGCGCGCGCCGGCATCCCCGAAGAACTGCAGGGCGCGGGGGCGTTGCACTTCCTTGGCAAGGTGATCCACGCCCAGGCCTACACGATGGGTTTCCGAGACAGCTTCCTGATCATCGGCATCGTCTACGTGCTGGCGATCATCCCCGCATGGATCATGGCGCGTACACGCGCCCGCGCAGCAACAGTCGCCGGCAACGGGTAACGCGTCGCGCGACCAGCAGCAGTACGCAAACGCTGCGCGCGAACCCATGGCCGCTGAGGGAGCAGTTTCATGCCCTTGGAACAGGTCCTACTCGACCTTGATACCCGTGCGCTGCACTACCCGCGCCCAGCGCTCCATGTCGTTCACCAGCAGTTTGGCCAGATCTTCCGGTGAACTGGACTGCACATCCACGCCAAGACCGGCCAGCCGTTCCCGCACTTCATTCTGTTTCAGCACCTGCGCGATTTCCGTATTAAGTCGACGCAGCACATCGGCCGGCAAACGCGCTGGTCCGGCAAAGCCGTACCACAGGCTGGCTTCATAACCGGGCACCCCCTCGGCCACCGTCGGCAGTTCGGGTAACGCCGGCGAACGCTGCGCACCGGTGGTCGCCAGACCGCGCAGGCGTCGCGATTGCAGATGCGGAATCACCGACAGGCTGGTCGCAAACGCCATCGTCACCTGGCCGCTGACCAGATCGGTCAAGGCAAGAGACATGCCTTTGTACGGCACATGCGTCATTTTCGTATCGGTGAGCACTTCAAACAACGCACCGCCGAGATGGCCGGAAGCGCCGATGCCCGCGGACACATAACTCAACTGACCCGGACGCGCCCGCGCAAGCGCTGTCAGTTCGCGGACATTCCGGGCGGGAACAGACGGATGCACAGCCAGCACCAGCGGACTGGAGCCGGCGAGCGAAATCATCGTGAAATCACGAACGGAATCAAAAGGCAGTTTGCTGTGCAGGGCGGCGTTAACCGCATGACCGCTGGGAATCAACGCGATGGTGTAACCATCCGGCGCCGTACGCGCCGTGAACTCGGTCCCGATGATGCCGTTGGCCCCGGTGCGGTTTTCGACAATGACCTGTTGCCTGAAACTCTCGGTCAGTTTTGCCGCGACCGTGCGGCAGATGATGTCGTTGCCCCCGCCCGCGGCAAACGGCGAAATGATGCGGATCGTGCGCGAGGGGTAGCCGTGCTGCGCGACGGCTGGCAAGGCAGTTGCAGCCGCGACCAGCAGTGCGGCACACAACAGCGACTTGCGCGCCGCCCTCTGCCCCTTACGCTCAGCCACGCAGATGCTGGTTGAAAAAGTCCAGGGTGCGCTGCCACGACAGTTTGGCCGCCGCTTCGTCGAAACGCGGCGTGGTGTCGTTGTGAAATCCGTGCAGCGTGTTGGGATAAATGTGCGCGGTATAGCGGATCTTGTGTTCTTTCAGTGCCGCCTCGTACGCTGGCCAGGTCTTGTTGACGTTTTCGTCGTCGCTGGCGAAATGCAGCAGCAGCGGCGCCTTGATCTTCGCCACCTCGGAAGCCGGTACCTGGCGGCCGTAATACGGGACTGATGCGGCAAGATCGGGCATACGCGTCGCCAGCAGGTTGCAGATGTAACCGCCGAAACAGAATCCGACGACACCGATGCGACCGGCCTCAGGCCGAGCCTTCAGCACCTGGGCAGCCTGATACAGATCCTCTTCGCGCTTCTTCGCATCCTGCGCAGCAAACAACGCACGCGCCTTGTCCTCGTCTCCGGGATAACCGCCGACCGGCGTTAGCGCATCCGGGGCAAAGGCGACGAAGTTGGAGAGCGCCAGCCGCCTCGTGACATCTTCAATATAGGGATTCAAACCGCGGTTTTCGTGGATTACCAGCACTGCCGGCAGCTTGCCTTTCGCATCCGCGGGTTGCGCAAAATAACCACGCATGCGGCCGTGACCCTGCGGCGAATCATATTCCAGGTATTGAGTGCG
>CAZHFZ010000030.1:0-43472 GCA_964531455.1 uncultured Bordetella sp. | reverse complement strand
ACCATGCCGCTGCCGCTGGCGATGATGCCCAGTTTGTAGGCCGCCGTATAAGAGAGGTCGATCAGCCGGTCGCCAATAAACGGTCCGCGGTCGTTGACCCGCACAACAACTGATTTGCCATTGGCAATATTGGTGACGCGTACGTAGCTGGGTATCGGCAGCACCGTGTGTGCAGCGGTCATGGCGTACATGTCGTAGGGTTCGCCGGAGGATGTCGGTTTGCCGTGGTAACGACGGCCATACCAGGTGGCGATGCCACGGGCGCGGTAGGGTTCAACCCGTGTCATCGGCGTGTAGTTGCGCCCCATCACGGTATAAGGACGCATCGTGGCGCGGCCCAAGGGCTCTGCCTTGGGTACAGCATCAGGAATCGCATCGATGTTGGCGGGTGCGTTGGCGCCCGGGCCGTCATCCAGGTAAAAGCCGCCGCCACGCGACGGTGGCGTGCCGGTACTGCCCGGCGCGCGGTCAATGCTGCCACCACGCTGCGGCGTGCTGCCGCAGGCGGAAAGCGCCGCAACGATCAGAAGCACGGCCGTTAACCGCAGTCTGCAGATCATGTCTGCACCAGTTTCTTGTGGGTGTTGATGCTCATCAGAATGCCAAAACCCAGACAGATGGAAACCAGTGAAGTTCCGCCGTAACTGATCAGTGGCAACGGTACTCCGACCACAGGCAGGATGCCGGAGACCATGCCCATGTTGACGAAGGCATACGAGAAGAAGGTCATGGTGATGGAGCCGGCGAGCAGGCGCGAGAACAGCGTCGGTGCGTTGGCGGTGATCACCATGGCGCGTGCAATCACGAACAGGAACATCACCAGCAGAACAGCGTTGCCGAGCAGGCCGAATTCTTCGGCATAAACCGCGAAAATGAAATCGGTGGTGCGCTCCGGGATGAAGTCGAGGTGTGTCTGGGTGCCGTTCATCCAGCCCTTACCCAGAGTGCCTCCCGAACCGACGGCGATGGTCGACTGGATGGTGTGGTAACCCGCACCCAGCGGATCGGCTGAAGGGTCAATCAGCGTCAGGATGCGTTGTCGCTGGTAATCGTGCAGCGCAGACCACAGGAAAGGGGCGCTGGTGAGTCCGGCGACGGTGAGCACGATGATGACCCGCCACGGCAGGCCGGCGAGAAAAATCAGGTAACCGCCGCTGGCGCTGATCATCAGTGCGGTGCCGAGGTCGGGCTGGCGCAGAATCAACGCCGCAGGGAAGGCCAGCATCAGCGCAGCGACCAGGTAATTGCGCAGCCGCAGGGTGGCCTCGTTACGGTTGAAATACCAGGCCAGCATCAGAGGCAGTGCTATTTTCATCAGTTCCGACGGCTGGATGCGCGTGATGCCGATGTTCAGCCAGCGCCGCGCTCCGTTGACGATGTCGCCGACCAGCGCGACGCCGATCAGCAGCGCGCAGCCCAGAACAAAAAGCGGCAGTGCCAGCCGCTGCAGGAAATGCGGGGGAATGTTCGCAAACACCCACATCACCGACAACGCAATCAGCATGTTGATCAACTGGCCTGACGTGCGCGCGAAACTGCCGTTCGAGGCACTGAGCAGCACCAGCAGACCGGTAAACATCATCAGCAGAATGGCGGACAGCAGCACGCCATCAAGGTGGGCCGTCAGAAAGCGGGTCAGACGTCGCAGGGCCGGGGGCATCAATCTTCCTCCGACGGTGCAGGCTTATTCGGTACCTTGCCGAGCAGGTAATAATCGATGACTTGGCGCGCGATCGGCGCGGCGGCACGCGCACCAAAACCCGAGTTCTCTGCGATGACCGCCAGCGCGATTCTTGGTTGCTCGGCGGGCGCGAAGGCGATGAACCAGGCATGGTCGCGATGGCGCTCGGCAACGCGGCTCTCGACATATTTTTCACCCTGCTTGATCGCAATCACCTGTGCGGTGCCGGTTTTTCCGCCGGCGACGTAGGGGGCGCCGGCAAAGGCCCGTGCGCCGGTGCCGTCCTTGTTGACCCCGACCATGGCGTCCTTGACGATCTTCAGGTGCTCCGGCTTCAGGCCCAGGTCACGCAGCGGCTTGGGTTCGATCGGCGATTTTTCGCGGGTACGGATGTCCTCGACGTAATTGACGATGTGCGGGCGGAACATCACACCTTCGTTGGCCAGTGTCGCCGTGGCCGAAGCGAGCTGCAGCGGCGTATAGCTGTTGTAGCCTTGGCCGATACCGATGCTGATGGTTTCGCCGGGATACCAGCGCTGCTTGAAGCGGCGCATTTTCCAATCAGTGGAAGGCAGGACACCGGCGGCTTCACCGGTGATGTCAATGCCGGTGCGGCTGCCGAAACCGAACAGCGCCATGAATTTGGCGATCGGGTCGATGCCGAGCTCGTTGGCGAGCGTGTAGTAATAGACGTCGGAGGACACGACGATCGATCTGTGCATGTCAACCGCCCCCAGCGGTACCGGCCGGCCGTCACGGAAGCGGTGACCGCCGAACATGAAGAAGCCAGGGTCGCTGATGATCTGCTGCGGAGTGCGCTTGCCGTAGAACAGCGCAGCCAGCGCCATGAACGGCTTGAAGGTTGAGCCTGGCGGATAGGTGCCGGCGGCGGCGCGGTTGAGCAGAGGCTTGTCGATGGATCCGTTGAGCTCGGCCCAACTCTGCGGATCAATGCCGTCTACGAACAGATTGGGGTCAAAGCCCGGCTTGCTGACAAATGCGAGTACGCCTCCGGTGGTGGGGTCGATCGCGACCAGTGCGCCTCGACGGTCGCCGAAGGCGTTGTAGGCGATTTCCTGCAGTTTGGCGTCAAGGTTGAGCACGAGGTTGTTGCCTGACACCGGTGGTGTGCGTGACAGTGTGCGCACCGCGCGGCCTCCTGAGTCGACTTCGACTTCCTCGACGCCGGTGGTGCCGTGCAGGAATTTCTCGTAACTCTGTTCGAGACCGGTTTTGCCGATGTAGTCGCTGCCACGGTAGTTGGCCAGCCGCCCGTCGTTTTCCAGTTGTTCGACTTCGCGCTGGTTGATACGGCCGATGTGGCCGACCACGTGAGAGAACATCTCGCCCTGCGGATACTGGCGGAACAGCCGTGCCTTGGCTTCGACGCCGGGGAAACGGTAACGGTGCGCTGCAAAGCGCGAGATCTCCTCATCTGACAGCCGGGTGCGGATCGGCAGGCTCTCGAAGCGCTTGCTTTCCTCCAACAGCTTGCGGAAGCGGCGGCGGTCGCGTGGCGAGATTTCAACGATGCCCGCCAGGTCATCAATGGTGGCTTCGAGATCCCGCACCTTGCTCGGGGTGATTTCCAGAGTGTATGCGGAGTAGTTGTGGGCGAGCTGGACGCCGTTGCGGTCGACGATGATGCCGCGATGGGGCGCGATGGGCAGTACCGAAATGCGGTTGGCTTCGGCAAGCGTGCTGTAGTGGCCATGCTGCACCACCTGCAGGTATAAAAAGCGCAGGAACAGCAAGCCGAACATGACGAGTACGAAGATGCCCAGCAACGCCAGCCGTCCGCGAAAGCGTTGCAGTTCGCGTTCCGAATCGCGAATCTCTATACCGGGGTTGATTGAAAGTTCAGACACGGTCCGGGTCTGGACGCGGGCGTTGCGGCAGTTTCAGCAGATGGGTGAGCGGCGGCCACAGCACGGCGCCGATGAAGCTGCCCAGGAAATAGGGATAACCGGGAAAATCGGCGCCTGCCAGCGCGCGCACCAACAGGACGACAAGATCGGTGAACAGCAGCAGCGGGATTACGTGCAGGATCTGCGGCGCCATCGAAAAGCGTTGTACGCGCCGGTGTAGCGCCATGCCGGCGTAGGCCAGGATGATATAGGCCAGCGCGTGTTCGCCAAACAGACTGCCGTCGGCGATGTCCATCAGCAGACCCAATGACCATGCGGCGAGGAAACCGATTTTGCGCGGTTCGTGGATGCACCAGTACAGCAGCAGCAGCGCGACAAAATCCGGAGCGAGCCAGGTCATCCAGCCCGACCACGGCAGCAGATTGGCGAGCAGCGCTGCGACCAGTGTGACGATGATGAAGCCAGTCCTGACTGGCAGCAGCAGTTCCTGCGGCGTCATTGAAGGTGCCGACATCAGGGTTTTTTCCGTTTCTTCTGCGGCACGGTTTCCTTGGTTTCTTCGGGGCGCTCCGGTGCTGCAGACATGGGTCCCAGAACCAATACCTGGGCGTGATTGTTGACCCCGGCGACCGGTTTACAGGTGATGTTCGCGAACAGGAGAGCAGTATTGCGTTCGACTTTTGTAACTTCTGCGACCGGCAGGCCCGGCGGATAGATGCCATCAATGCCGGAAGTCACCAGCTGGTCGCCGTTCTGAAAGTCTGCCGCGAGCGGGATGAAGCGAAGCTCCAGTTTTCCGTCATCGCCTGTTCCCGCGAGCACAGCTCTCAGTCCCGTGCGGACATTCATCACCGGAACCAGATGCCCTTTGTCGGTGATCAGCGTGACTTCTGAAAGCCATGGATAGACCCGGGTTACCTGTCCGATGACGCCAACATGGTCAACCACCGGTCGGCCGGGTTCAATGTCGCGTTGCAGGCCCTGGTCGATCATCACTTTGCGCGCGAACGGGTCGCGCGCTGCGTAAAGAATTTCAGCGGCAGTGGATTGTGCGGTAACGCGCTCACGAACTGAGAGCAGCCCGCGCAGGTGGGCGTTTTCCAGTTGCAGTGCGCGTGTCTGCTGTGCTTCCCTGGCCAACTCAAGGTTTTTCTGGGTGAGTTGCTGGTTGTCGGCACGCAAGGCGCCGTGCGTCACAAAAAAATCGGCAATGTGCCCGCTGATGACAATCGGTGCTGCAGCCAGCCGCTGCAGCGGATAGACGATGACTGCAGTGATCTGGCGCAAGTAGGTGAGGTAATTGAAGCGGGCGTCGGCGATCAGCAGTACGATCGACAACAAAGAGAAAATCATCAGTCGCGCTAGCGGAGTGGGCCCGGTACGGAACAGCGGTGGTGGCGTGTGTTCCATGACGCTTTACAGACTGAAGAGGAACGCCGGACTGAATTCGCGACCGTTGAAGGCCGGAACGCGAACGCAGGCCGGAATATGCCGCATCAGTCGTTGGCGAAGATGCTGCCGAGGTGTTCCAGTTTCTCCAGCGCCTTGCCCGAACCGCGCACGACGCAGGTCAGAGGGTCTTCGGCGATGATCACGGGGAGACCGGTTTCTTCCATCAGCAACCGGTCAATGTCGCGCAGCAGGGCGCCACCGCCGGTGAGCACCATGCCTTTTTCGGCGATGTCTGCCGCGAGTTCAGGGGGTGTCTGCTCGAGCGCGGATTTTACTGCGGAGACAATGCTGTTCAGAGGATCGGTCAGTGCTTCAAGGATTTCGTTGCTGGAAATAGTGAAGCTGCGGGGGATGCCTTCTGCAAGATTGCGGCCTTTGACTTCCTTTTCGCGCACTTCGGAGCCCGGGAATGCCGAGCCGATTTCTTTTTTGATCATCTCTGCCGTGGTTTCACCAATCAGCATCCCGTAATTGCGGCGGATGTAGTTGATGATCGCTTCGTCAAACTTGTCACCACCGACACGCACCGAGCCTTTGTAAACCAGGCCGCCCAGTGCGATGACGCCGACTTCCGTGGTGCCGCCACCAATGTCGACGACCATTGAGCCTGTAGCTTCGCCCACAGGCAGGTCGGCGCCAATAGCGGCCGCCATCGGTTCTTCAATAAGGTAAACGCGTGATGCGCCGGCACCGATTGCCGCGTCACGAATCGCGCGGCGTTCAACCTGCGTCGAGCCGCAGGGAACGCAGATGATGATGCGCGGCGACGGCGAGAAAAATTTGCTGCGGTGTACGCGTTTGATGAATTGCTTGATCATCTGCTCGGTGATGATGAAGTCGGCGATCACGCCATCCTTCATCGGCCGGATAGCCGTGATGTTGCCCGGTGTCCGACCAAGCATCTGCTTCGCCGCGAGGCCCACTTCCTGAATGACTTTTTTGCCGTTGGGGCCGCCCTCTTGGCGGATCGCCACCACGGAGGGTTCGTCGAGCACGATGCCCTTGCCGCGCACGTAAATCAGGGTGTTTGCCGTGCCGAGATCGATGGCGAGATCGTCGTTAAAGTAACCACTGAGGAAACCGAACATAAAGCCTTTCGTATCAACGGATTTTGGTGCCTTCCAGGGCCCCGGTATGATACCCTACGCAGCCTTTGTTTTTAACGGTTTTTTCACTCTCTTCATGGCCCTGACCCTCGACGATGTGCAGCGCGCAGCGCACCTGGCGCGGATCGCCGTTGATAACGCTGAAGCCGAGGCCGCGCTGACGCAACTGACTCGCGTGTTCGGACTGATCGAAGACATGCAGGCGGTTGATGTTTCCGGCATTGAGCCGATGGCGCATGCGCAGGACCTGATGCTGCGTTTGCGGGATGACGTGGTGACCGAGGGTGACCAGCGAAACTTGTTTCAGTCGGTTGCGCCTGAAGTCGAAGCGGGGCTTTATCTGGTGCCCAAGGTCATCGAATAACCGGAGCCGGGCTGTAGCCGCCGCCCGACACTCTCAATGTCCAACGCCACCCTCCAAGAACTGTCTGCCCAGCTGGCCGCCAAGGCCTGCTCCAGCGTTGAGCTCGCGCAGGATTTTTTAAATAAAATCAATGAGTTGAATAAACACCTCGGGTGTTATATCACCGTTGACGCGGCGCGGACTCTGGCCCAGGCGCGAGCTGCGGATGCCCGGCGGGCCGCGGGCCAGGCGGGTCTGCTGACCGGAGTTCCGCTGGCGCACAAGGACATTTTCTGCGCGAAGGGTTGGCTGACGACCTGCGGTTCGAAAATGCTCGCCAATTTTGTCGCGCCGTACGATGCGCATGTGGTCGAGCGTTGTGATGCCGCCGGCATGGTGACACTGGGCAAGACCAACATGGATGAGTTTGCCATGGGGTCGTCCAACGAGACTTCGTTTTTCGGACCCGTACGCAATCCGTGGAATCGCGAGATGGTACCCGGCGGCAGCTCTGGCGGTTCCGCTGCTGCGGTGGCTGCGCGGTTGGCGCCGGCTGCCACGGGTACCGATACTGGTGGTTCGATTCGCCAACCCGCTGCTTTGACCGGTATTTGCGGCCTGAAGCCGACCTACGGGCTGGTCTCGCGTTTCGGCATGATTGCGTTTGCATCCAGTCTGGATCAGGCCGGACCGATGGCGCGTACTGCTGAAGACCTCGGGCTGCTGCTCAACGTCATGGCTGGCCATGACGGGCGGGATTCAACCAGCCTGCAAAGGCCGGCGGAAGATTACAACCGCGAGCTGGCGAAGCCGCTGAACGGACTGCGCGTCGGATTGCCAAAGGAGTTTTTTGCTGCCGGGTTGTCCGCAGACGTGCAGAAAGCGGTCGAGTCCGCGGTTGCCGAATATAAAAAGCTGGGCGCGACGGTCGTCGACATCAGCCTGCCCAACATGGGTCTGTCGGTACCGGTGTATTACGTGCTTGCACCCGCCGAGGCTTCAAGCAACCTGTCGCGTTTTGACGGTGTCCGTTATGGTCACCGGGCCGCGGAATACACTGACCTGCTGGATATGTACAAACGCAGTCGCGCCGAGGGTTTCGGCGCCGAAGTGAAGCGGCGCATCCTGATTGGCACGTACGTGCTGTCACACGGATACTACGACGCCTATTACATCCGCGCGCAGAAACTGCGCCGCTTGATTGCCCAGGATTTTGCTGCGGCATTCAAGCAATGCGACGTGATCATGGGGCCGACCAGTCCGACAACGGCGTTCCGTATCGGTGAGAAAAGCAGTGATCCGGTACAGATGTACCTCTCGGATATTTACACCATCGCGGTGAACCTCGCGGGTTTGCCCGGCATGTCGATTCCCTGCGGTTTTGATGACAGTGGTTTGCCGGTCGGGCTGCAGATTGTCGGCAACTATTTCGATGAAGCACGCATGCTCAATGTGGCGCATCAGTACCAGCTCGCCACCGACTGGCACCAGCGTGCGCCTGCGAGCATTGGCGGATGAAAAACATGAACCGCCAAGACGCCAAGAGCGCCAAGGAAAAACAAGACCTGGCTTTGCAAGCGTATACGGCAAACATATGGTCGGAGCATGCCCCAACAATGGAGCAATTGTTGACTGTTGATCTTCTTGGCGCTCTTGGCGTACCCGTCGAGCGGGTATTTAAAAGAATCTTGGCGGTAAAAAAGGTTCTGCCATGAAATGGGAAGTGGTCATCGGGCTGGAAACCCACGCCCAGCTGTCGACGGCCTCAAAGATTTTTTCGGGTGCGGCGACAGCGTTCGGAGCCGAACCCAATACCCAGGCCTGCGGCGTCGACATCGCGCTGCCCGGCGTGCTGCCGGTGCTCAACACCGGCGCGGTTGAGCGCGCGATCCGTTTCGGGCTCGCAGTCGGTGCGAAAATCAATTCGCCGTCGATATTTGCACGCAAGAATTATTTCTACCCGGATCTGCCCAAGGGTTATCAGATCAGCCAGTACGAGCTGCCGATTGTCGAGGGTGGCACCCTCACCATCCAGGTGGGTGATGCGGAGAAAACCGTGCGCCTGACCCGTGCGCATCTGGAAGAGGATGCCGGCAAGTCACTGCACGAGGATTTCCAGGGACGTACCGGCATCGATCTCAACCGCGCGGGTACGCCATTGCTGGAAATCGTTTCCGAACCCGACATGCGTTCGGCCGAGGAAGCGGTGGCCTACGCCAAGGCGCTGCACACGCTGGTGCGCTGGATCGATGTCTGCGACGGCAATATGCAGGAAGGTTCGTTCCGTTGTGATGCCAATGTGTCGGTGCGGCTGGCCGGTGCTAAGGAGCTGGGCACGCGCCGCGAAATCAAGAACCTGAACAGTTTCCGTTTTCTGCAGCAGGCGATCGAATACGAAGTGCGCTGGCAGATCAATGAACTGGAAGACGGTCGTGCGATACAGCAGGCGACCGTGCTGTTTGACCCGGACAGCGGTGAGACGCGGATGATGCGCACCAAGGAAGACGCGCACGACTACCGTTATTTTCCTGACCCCGACCTGCTGCCGCTTGAAGTCTCTTCACAGCGTCTGGAAGCCGTGCGCGCGTCGATGCCGCCGCTGCCACAGGCACGACGCGAAAAATTCTGCGCCCAATACGCGCTTACGCCCTATGACGCAGGGTTGCTGACTGCAAGCCGTGAATTGGCGGATTATTTCGAGAGCGCGGTTGTTGATGCTGATGCCAAGTCCGGCAAGTTGTGCGCCAACTGGATCAACGGTGCGCTCAGTGCCAGGCTGAATGAAGAAAGTCTTGAGATCACGCAAAGCCGGGTGACTGCTGCTCAGCTGCGTGGCCTGGTTGACCGCATTGCCGATGGCACAATTTCCGGAAAAATCGCCAAAGATATTTTTGACGCGATGTGGGCCGGTGAGGGCGATGCCGATGCCATCATCGCGGCCAAGGGGCTGAAACAGATTTCAGACAGCGGCGAGATCGAGAAAATCGTCGATCAGGTGCTGGCCGCGAATGCCCAGCAGGTTGCCGACTTCCAGGCCGGCAAGGAGAAGGCTTTCAATTCTTTGGTCGGGCAGGTGATGAAGGCCTCACGCGGCAAGGCCAATCCCCAGCAGGTCAACGACATCCTGCGGCGCAAACTCGCGCCCTGAGCTCCGCTTATTTTTTTGCGGCAGGTACTGGCGTTGGTGCGGCGGTTTGGGCCGGGGCTGCAGTGCTGACGCCACCGCGCAATTCGATGTAACGCGCTTTCTGCTCGGCATAACGTTTGTTGATCATGGCCTTGTCTGATTCTTTTTCCGCGACGCGTGCTTCTATGCGTTTGCGCTCTTCAGTCGCACGGGCCAGTTCATCGGTCAGCGACGGCGGCAACGGTTTTCCGGATTTTGTGACTCCGGCGTGTTTTTTCTGGGAAGTCGCTTCCGCTTCGACCGCATTTTTCAGTGATGTCTTGAGCTGGGCCAGTTGCAGATCAACAACCTGCAGTTCGCGGTCGCGCCGCAGGTCTATTTCCTTGTCCGAGGTATAAGTGTTGACCAGCGCCGAGTCCTGACGGCGTTGCTCGGCAATTTTGCGGTCATCCTCGATTTTGAGCGCCGCCTTCTTCTCGGCTTCCTGTTTCAGTCGTGCCGACTCCTCGGCCGAGACATTCGTTTGGCGGGTGATGCCGCGGTTGTCGAGTGTTTTCGATTCATTTTGCTGAAATTCAGGAGGCACGCGGTCGCCGCAGCCCACGACTTTGCCGGTCTTGTCTTTCCAGCAGACGATTTTCTGAGCATGCGTCAACGGTGCGGCAATGGCCAGAGCCAATGCGGCGCAGGTTCCGATGAGGCCCGGAAAAATTGAACGTTTATGCATGATGCACTCCATACTGTTTGCGGTATGCGGCAACTGCAGCGAGTTGCGACGCCATATTTTTTTCGTTTTCCAGAAAACCCACCAGATCATCGAGTGTCGCGATGCTGATTACCGGAATCCCGTAAAGCTGCCCGACTTCCTGGGTGGCTGACAGTTCCCCGGTTCCGCGTTCCATGCGATCCAGCGCGATCAGCACCCCTGCGGGTGTCGCGTTTGCCGCCCGGATCAGGGCGACCGATTCACGCACCGAGGTTCCTGCGGAAATCACGTCATCGACGATCAGCGCACGTCCTGTCAGTGGTGCTCCGACGACATTGCCGCCTTCGCCGTGATCCTTGGCTTCCTTGCGGTTATAGCTGAACTTGACGTTGCGCCCGCCTTCCGCCAGGGCTACTGCCACTGCCGCGACCAAGGGAATGCCCTTGTAGGCGGGTCCGAACAGCATGTCGAAGGGGACATCGGCTGCAGAAATCGCTTTCGCGTAAAATTGCGCAAGCTGGCGCAGCGAGTCGCCGTCGCAGAACAGTCCCGCATTAAAGAAGTAGGGTGACAGGCGACCGGCTTTGGTTTTGAACTCCCCGAAAAGCAGTACCCGGGTTTCTATTGCGAAGCGGATGAATTCGTGTCGGAAGCTGGTGGCCATGGCTGAACATTTGGCGGGAGCACCGGCTGGTTGCCGGAAATTCCCAGAGTAAAGACAATGAAAATTATAACCCTGAATCTCAACGGCATTCGCTCTGCGACGCGCAAAGGTTTTCTCGAATGGCTGCCGCAGCAGCAAGCGGACGTGATCTGTGTGCAGGAACTCAAGGCTCAGGCCGCGGACATGACCGAAGAACTGTTGTCGCCGGCCGGTTTCCACGGGAATTTTCATTACGCCGAGAAAAAGGGTTACAGCGGCGTCGGCATTTATTCGAAGTCCGCCCCGGAACGGGTGTCCGCCGGCTTCGGCGTCGAAGAATTTGACGCTGAAGGGCGGTATTTACGCGCCGATTTCGGTGCCTTGTCGGTGATTTCGCTGTATCTGCCTTCAGGCTCCAGCGGCGAGCACCGCCAGGCTTCCAAGTTCCGCTTCCTTGATTCATTCCTTCCGCACCTGAAGAAGCTGCGCAAAGGCGGGCGCGAAGTCGTGCTCTGCGGCGACTGGAACATCGCGCACCGGGAGATCGACCTCAAAAACTGGAAGGGCAATCTGAAGAATTCCGGATTCCTCCCGGAGGAACGTGCGTGGATGACCCGGATATTCGAAGAGATGGGTTGGGTCGATGTCTACCGCCGCCTGCATCCGGAGGCCACCGATGAGTCCTACACTTGGTGGTCGAATCGTGGCCAGGCACGTGCCAAGAATGTCGGCTGGCGCATCGACTACCAGATTGCCACGCAAGGCCTTGCCGATCGCGCAAAGGGCGCTGCGATCTACAAGGACGAGTGGTTTTCCGACCATGCACCGCTGACCATCCAATACGACGGGAAGCTCGCTTGACCAACGCTCGCCTGTCCTGGCGGGAAACTCTGCAGTCCGCGTTCAGCGGCCGCATGCTGGTGGCAATGCTGATGGGGTTTTCTTCCGGCCTGCCGCTTCTGCTGACGGGGTCAGTGCTGCAGGCCTGGCTGAAAGATGGCGGTGTAGATCTGGCCCGCATCGGTCTTTTTGCGCTGGTGGGACTGCCATACACGCTTAAATTCCTTTGGTCGCCGCTTTTTGACCGCTACGCACTGCCCATGGGGCGGCGGCGCGGCTGGATGGCGCTGCTGCAACTCTCGGTGGCAGGCGCACTGCTGTTGCTGAGCATGACGCAACCCTCCGCCGATCACCTGTGGCCGGTGATGCTGGTCAGTGTGCTGGTATCTTTTTTTGCGGCTTCGCAGGACGTTGTGATTGATGCCTATCGTCGTGAGAGCCTGGCGGAATCCGAACTCGGGCTGGGTTCGGCGCTGTACGTCAACGGTTACCGTATCGGCATGCTTCTCGCCGGCGGCGGCGGGTTGATTCTGGCGGACTGGATTTCATTCGAGGCCATGTACCGGTTGATGGCGGTGTTCATGGCGGTATGCGTGACTGTAACGTTGCTGGCGCCGGAACCGCCGCTTCCCGAAGGACGACCGCGAAACCTGCGGGAGGCTGTGCTGCTCCCCTTCCGTGATTATTTTTCCCGCGATGGAGCATGGATGATTCTGGGCTTCATCCTGCTATACAAACTGGGCGATACGATGGCATCGGCAATGACGACGCCGTTTTACCTTGACCTCGGATACAGCAAAACCGAGATCGGTACCGTGGTGAAACTGTTCGGGTTCTGGGCCACCATTGCCGGCGGCACACTGGGGGGCATCTGGATCCTGCGCGCCGGCATGCACCGGGCGTTGTGGTTGTTCGGTTTCGCCCAGATGGTATCGACGTTCGGTTTCGTTGTGCTGGCGCAGATGCCGCCGAGCGAGATTGCGTTGGCGACTGTGGTTGCCATTGAAAATCTGACGGCAGGCATGGGCACTGCGGCCTTTGTCGGATTCATGGCGGCATTGACCGACCGTCGTTTCACCGCAACGCAATACGCCTTGTTGTCCAGCCTGATGGGTGTGCCGCGGGTATTGCTGTCCGCCCCGACGGGTTGGCTGGCACAGACACTCGGCTGGTCCGGCTTTTTCGGGCTCTGCGTCCTGATCGCCATTCCCGGACTGTTGCTGCTGCGCTGGGTAACGCGACTGACGGTGACTTCTCAGCCGCCGAACTGATAAACCGCGAGTTCCCCGAGCAGATTGGGCATTGATGTTACCGGCCGGCCGCCGGTGAGCAGTGTGCGGGCAACGATGCGGATGCCGCGTTCGTCGCAGAACCTCTCGAAATCGGCAACGGTACAGAGATGGATGTTCGGCGTGTTGAACCACTCGAACGGCAGGTTTTCCGAAACCGGCATGCGGCCGCGCAATACATTCAGGCGGTTTTTCCAGTAACCGAAGTTCGGAAAGGTGACGATGCCTGCGCGGCCGACGCGCAGCATCTCGCGGACAATGCGTTCAGTATTGCGCATGGCCTGCAGTGTTTGCGACAGCACAACGAAATCAAATGAGCCGTCGTCGAAATCAGCCAGGCCGCGCTCCAGATCGCTCTGAATGACATGCACCCCGTTTTTGACGCAGGCCAGCACGTTGCTGTCATCGATTTCGACGCCGTAGCCATTCACGTTTCGCGCCTGCTGCAGGTATTTGAGCAGCGTGCCGTCGCCGCAACCCAGGTCAAGAACGCGGGAGCCGGGCTTTATCCACTCGGCGATGGCCGCGAAATCGGGGCGCTGGTTTCCCTGCGGACCGTTCATGACGCGATCTCCCCGTGCACCCGGTCGAAATAGGCCGCGACCAGCCGGTGATATCGCGCATCGTCGAGCAGGAATGCGTCGTGGCCGTGTGGCGCGTCAATTTCGGCGTAAGTGACCGGTGCGCGGTTTTTGATCAGCGCATGGACGATTTCGCGCGAACGCTCCGGCGAGAATCGCCAGTCAGTGGTGAATGAGACCACCAGCATCCCTGCGGTCACCGGTTGCAGGGCTTTCGACAGGTCGCCGCCGTGTTCGAGCGCCGGATCGAAATAGTCCAGCGCCTTGGTGATGCGCAGATAGGTGTTGGCGTCGAAATAATCGGCGAACTTGTTGCCCTGATGGCGCAGGTAAGACTCGATCTGGAACTCGGTGTCAAAAGTGTAACCAAGCTTGCCGTTTTTCAACTGGCGGCCGAACTTGTTCGCCATCTCGTCATCCGACAGATAGGTGATGTGCCCGACCATGCGCGCGACGCGCAGGCCGCGCTTAGGCGCCGTATTCAACGCGTGGTAATTGCCGTTGTTGAAGTCCGGATCAGTGATGATGGCCTGACGCGCCACTTCGTTGAAGGCGATATTCTGCGCAGACAGGTTCGGCGCACAAGCAATAACCACGCTGTGACGCAGGCGCTGCGGATAACGCGCCGACCAGGCCAGCGCCTGCATCGCACCGAGACTGCCGCCCATTACCGCGGCAAACTGCCTGATGCCGAGATGATCCGCGAGTCGTGCCTGGGCATCGACCCAATCCTCAACCGTGATCACCGGAAAATCGCCACCCCAGATCCGGCCGGTGTCCGGGTTGATGCTCAGCGGACCGGTGGAGCCGTGGCAACCGCCGATGTTGTTGACGCCAATGATGAAAAAACGCCGCGTGTCGAGCGGTTTGCCGGGCCCGATCATGTTGTCCCACCAGCCGACGTTGGTCGGGTCGTCTGCATAGTGGCCGGCAACGTGATGCGAGGCGTTCAGGGCGTGACAGACCAGCACCGCATTTGAGCGATCCGCGTTGAGCGTGCCGTAGGTTTCGTAGACGAGTTCGTACTCCCGCAGGGCTGCACCGCAGCGCAGCGACAGTGGCGCGGCAAAGCGGGTAACCTGCGGCGTCACGACGCCTACCGAATGGGTTGAATCCTGAATTTTGTCTGCAGCCATAAAAAAACCCCGCAGCCTGCGCTCCGGGGTTACGAGAATTCTTTCATCTCTTTAGCCGGATTTATTACGCGCCCGCAAGCTGAACTCAAATCGGCGCGAAACCACGGTCTGACGTTACCTGCGGGATGCCGCCTTGTCAAATCGCCCGAGGATCATCAGGCGTTCAGTTTTTCGAGCATGCCGCGCAGCTTGACGGGATCAGTGGTACGCAGCATTTTTCTGGCGATGGGGTATGCATCCGCGAGATTTGTTTTCAGTACCCTCTGCTTTACGTCCAGCAGATGTGCTGAATGCATCGAAAAGCGCCGCAGGCCCAGGGCGAGCAGCATCCGGGTCAATGCAACATCTCCTGCCATTTCACCGCAGACTGCGACCGGGATCTGGGATTTTCCTGCGGTGGTGAACACGTGCGAAAGCACGGTCAATACCGCCGGATGGAGCGGGTCATAGAGATGTGCCACGGTGTCGTCGGTGCGGTCGATGGCGAGCAGATACTGGATCAGGTCGTTGGTGCCGACGGAGAGGAAATCCAGGCGCTTGGTCAGCAAGCCCAGCGCCAGCGCCGCCGCCGGAATTTCGACCATGCCGCCCAGCGGCACTTCGCGATCGTAGGCAATACCGTCGTCGTCGAGGCTGCGCTTGGCCTGTTCGACCAGTTGCAGTGCCTGATCAACTTCGCTCGAATTCATCAGCATCGGGATGAGTATCTGCATCCTGCCGTAGCTGGACGCCCGCAGCATCGCGCGCAGTTGCGTGATGAAGCGTTTGGGTTCGGTCAGGCAAAGCCGGATTGCCCGCAGGCCCAGAGCAGGGTTTGGTGATGCGCGCGCAGAGTCATCGATCTGTTTGTCCGCACCGAGATCGTAGGTACGGATGGTTACAGGCTTTCCTTTCATTTCCTCCAGAACCCGGCGATAAGCTTCAAATTGCTCATCCTCGCCGGGCAGATCCTGCCGGTTGAGAAAGAGAAATTCGGTACGGAAGAGGCCTATGCCGGCGGCTCCGTTTTCGACGGCCAGTGCAACGTCGCCCGGCAGTTCAATGTTGGCATGCAGTTCGACTTGCGCACCGTCAAGAGTGCGCGCAGGGGTGTCGCGCAGGCGTTTGAGTTTTTGCCGTTCCAGCCCGAACTCGCGCTGTCGCAGCTGGTATTCGGCGAGCACCTGCGGATCAGGATCGACGATGAATACGCCCTGGGTGCCGTCGACGATGACAATTTCATTTTCGCGTACCAGTTGTCGCGCCTGGTGCAGGGCGACGATACAGGGGATGTTCAGGCTGCGCGCAACGATTGCGGTATGTGACGTCGAGCCGCCGAGGTCGGTGACGAAACTCGCGAACTGGTGTTGCTTGAACAGCACAACGTCAGCTGGCGACAGATCATGTGCAACCAGCACCAGATTTTCCTCGGAGTCTGTTGCCGGCGGCGGAACATAACCCGGTTGTCCCGACAGTGCTTTCATGACCCGCTGGGCGACCTGAATGACATCGGCACGACGCTCACGCAGGTAGTTATCCTCGATCGCGTCAAACTGCTGCAGCAGCTCGTCGGTCTGCATTTTCAACGCCCATTCGGCGTTGCAATGTTCGGTTTCGATGATGTCCCGGGGGACGCCGGACAGCGTCGAATCGTCAAGGATCATCAGGTGCAGGTCGATGAAGGCGGCAAACTCGGCTGGCGCCCCTGCTGGCACGGCTCCACGCAATTGATCAAGTTCCCCGCGCACGGTAGCCACCGCAAGGTTAAAGCGGATGACTTCTTCCGCCAGCTGATCCGGTGGCACTTCATAGTGCGCAACTTCGAGTTTCGTGTGTGAAACGAGATGGGCACGGCCGATGGCGATGCCGCCGGAAACCCCTATGCCGTGGATCGTGAAACTCATGTTGGATGCGGGGGCGCGAAGTGACGCGGTTAGTTAAAGGTGAAGCTAAAGGTGAAACGTATTTTGCCCTTTGCGGGCTGGCCCCTCAATCCTTGGCGCTCATTCTCCTTCGCCGAAGCGGTCGGCGATCAGAGCGCACAGTGCCTTCATGGCGTCCGATTCGTCCGGCCCGTCGGTTTCGATGAGCACTTTGGAGCCCTTGGCCGCGGCGAGCATCATCACGCCCATGATGCTCTTGGCATTGACGCGTTTGCCGTTGCGGCTCAGCCACACGGCGCTGGCATAGTTTCCGGCGGTTTGCGTGAGCTTGGCGGAGGCCCGGGCGTGGAGCCCGAGCTTGTTGATGATCTCAGCTTCCTGTTGCAGCATTTTGTATGGTCGTGAACACCGGCGGCACCCTGAGCACGCCTTCGCAGCCGCCGCTGATGGCTTTGGTGATCATCAAATGCAGGGATTTATCGCGGTAAGTCAGGGCACGGATCAGCATGGGCAGGTTGATGCCGGCAACGGCTTCTATTTTCCCCGGGATCACCAGCTTGGCGGCAATATTCGAGGGTGAGCCGCCATACATGTCGGTCAGCACCAGTACGCCGTCTCCCTCATCCAGCTCCTTGATCAGTTTGCGCGCCTGGGGCACCAGCATCACCGGGTCGTCCTGGGCGGTGACTCCAATTTGGCGCAGCTTGGGCGGTCGCTTGTTAAGCATGTGGCTGGCACAGTGGATCAGGCTTTCGCCCAGCGTGCCGTGGCTGATTATCAGTATGCCGATCATGAATGGATGCAGACCCTGTCACGAAAGCGCCATACTCTACGCCCCCTTTTCTTGCGCTGCAACATAAATACCATCCGGTACATCAACCCGAGCTAAACTAATTTTTCCAATTTATTCAATAACATACCGGCAACATTAAAGCCGGTCTGCTGGGTAATTTCCTGGAAACAGGTTGGGCTGGTGACATTAACCTCGGTCAGACAGTCGCCGATCACATCCAGTCCGACCAGCAACAAACCGGCAGCCATCAACTGCGGACCGAGGGTTTCGGCGATTTCGCGGTCTCGAGCCGTCAGTTCACGGGCGACGCCGGTGCCGCCGGCGGCGAGATTGCCGCGCGTTTCACCGGCCTGGGGGATGCGTGCCAGACAGAACGGCACCGGCTCACCGCCGATCACCAATACGCGTTTATCGCCATTGCTGATTTCCGGCAGGTAGCGCTGCGCCATGATCGTGCGCGCGCCGAGGCTGGTCAGCGTTTCGATGATGACGCTGATATTGGGATCGCCTGCGCGTACCCGGAACACCGAAGCGCCACCCATGCCGTCCAGCGGTTTGAGGATGATGTCGGCGTGTTCCCTGAGGAATTCTCGCAGCAGGTCAGCGCGGCGGGTGACCAGCGTGGGTGCGGTGAATTGAGAAAACCGGGCGATGGCCATCTTTTCATTGAAGTCGCGGATGGCCTGCGGACTGTTGAATACACGGGCACCGCGCTTTTCCGCGATCTCCAGCAGATACGTGCTGTAGACGTATTCCATGTCGAACGGCGGATCCTTGCGCATCAGTACCGCGTCGAAGTGCTCCAGCGGCACATCCGCTGCGGTGTCGAGCCGGTACCAGGACGGCGTCGCCGCAGTCGTCATGTCATTCAGGTGCAGCCGGGCGGCGCGGCCGGTGACCGTCTGTTTGTGCCAGGCCAGATCGTCCTGCTGCATGGCGAACAGCTGGTGCCCGCGTGCGGCTGCTTCGCGCATGATCGCGTAAGTGGTGTCTTTCTTGAGATTGAACTCGTCGAGCGGGTCGACAATGAAGGCGATCTTCATGTGGCCGTGGTGGAATCCAGTGTATCCATGCGTTCGAGTTCGATCGCAGCAGCCAGCAGGGCGAGCCGGGCAATGACGCCATACGAATAAAAGCGATTTGGCGGGCAGCCCGGGTCGCCGGGGTTGGGCGAAGAGCACGGTTCGGCAAACGCCAGCGGCACAAACTGCATGCCGGGTGCGTTGAGGTTCTGATCTTTGCCTCGTTCGGTGTGCACCCGGTAAAAGCCGCCGACTACAAAGTGGTCGATCATGTAGACAACCGGTTCAGCAATGGCGTCACCGACATTTTCGAAGGTATACACCCCTTCCTGCACGATGACGTCGTTGACCTCCAGCCCTTCCTTGACCACGGCCATCTTGTTGCGTTGTTTGCGGTTGAGGCCTTTGACTTCGGACGGATCCTTCACGGTCATGATGCCCATGCCGTAGGTGCCGGCATCCGCCTTGACGATGACGAACGGGTCTTCAGTGACACCGTACTCGGTGTACTTCTTGCGGATGTCTGCGAGTATTTCCGAAACATAACCTTCAAGGCATTCTTCGCCCTGGCGTTCACGGAAATTGATTTTGCCGCAGCGTTCGAAGTAGGGATTGATCAGCCACGGATCAATGCCGATCAATTGCGCGAAGTCTTTGGTGACATCGTCGTAAGCGGCGAAGTGTTTGGACTTGCGGCGGGTTGCCCAGCCGGCATGAAGAGGCGGCAGCACGGTTTGTTCAAGCCCTTGCAGTATGGCAGGCACGCCGGCCGAGAGGTCGTTATTCAGCAGCACTACACAGGGATCCATGTTGCCAACCTTGACCCGGTTGCCGTCGCGCCGCAGCGGCTCAAGGCGCAGCGTCGTGCCGTTGGTCAGTTCAATATCAGTGGCGGCGGTGATTTCCGGCAGCAGGCTTCCGATACGCACCTCGACCCCTGCATGACGCAGGATACGCGCGAGTTTTTCAACGTTCTGCAGGTAAAACTGGTTGCGCGTATGGTTTTCCGGGACCAGTGCGATCGCCCGCGCATCCGGGCAGGCTTTTTCGATAGCCGCCATTGCTGCCTGCACACACAAGGTATGAAAGTCCGGGTTCAGGTTGTTGAATCCTCCCGGGAAAAGGTTGGTATCGACCGGCGCAAGTTTGAATCCGGCGTTGCGCAAGTCGACCGAGGCATAAAACGGCGCGGCATGTTCCTGCCACTGCGAGCGCAGCCAGTGTTCGATGTCAGTCGTGGCCTTGAGGATATGGCTTTCCAGTTCCTGCAACGGGCCGGTCAATGCGGTAGTCAAGCGGGGTACGGTCATGTCACGGATTGTAGCCGATCCCCATAACCGTTCCGTTACAGCGCCAGTTCGTTTGCGAAGGGCAAAAAAAAGCGGGCGCCGTAGCGCCCGCTTGCCTCGGGGAGAGGATCCCGGAGAAGGATTACATGTGATAGGCCTTTTCGCCGTGCTCGTTGATGTCGAGGCCTTCGCGCTCGACTTCTTCGCTCACGCGCAGACCGACGATCAGATCGACGATCTTGAAGGCAATCAACGCAACCACGGCTGACCACACCACAGCGACACCGACGCCCCACAACTGGCTGATGACTTGCGTGGTCATGTCGAAGTCCGCGACCTTGTTGGCCACGTAGTCATAGACACCCGTGCCACCCAGCGCCGGCGATACGAATACACCGGTCAGGATCGAGCCGAGAATGCCGCCGACAGCATGGACACCGAACACGTCGAGCGCGTCATCCGCACCCAGCATGCGCTTCAGTCCATTGACGCCCCACAGACAGACTACGCCAGCAATCAGGCCGATGATGATGGCGCCCATCGGTCCGACGAAGCCGCAAGCCGGGGTAATCGCGACCAGACCGGCAATGGAGCCCGAAGCCGCGCCGAGCATCGAAGGTTTGCCCTTGAGCATCCATTCGAAGATCATCCACGACATCGTAGCGGCTGCGGTTGCAAGCAGGGTGTTGACGATTGCCAGAGTGGCCAGACCGGTCGCTTCCAGGTTGGAGCCGGCATTGAAGCCAAACCAGCCCACCCACAGCAGTGCGGCACCGACCATGGTCAGCGTCAGGCTGTGCGGCGACATTGCTTCTTTGCCCCAGCCGACACGTTTGCCGACGAGGTAGGCGCCAACAAGGCCTGCGATACCGGCGTTGATGTGCACCACCGTACCACCTGCAAAGTCGAGCGCACCCTTGGCCCACAGGAAACCGGCGCCAGCGACAACTTTTTCAAGCGAAGCCGCATCGGTGATCGCATCCGGGCCGTCCCAGTACCACACCATGTGTGCCATCGGCAGGTAAGAGAACGTGAACCAGAGGAGGACAAAGAGCAGTACTGCGGAGAACTTCATCCGCTCGGCAAAGGCGCCGACGATCAGCGCCGGGGTGATGCCGGCAAAGGTCGCCTGGAAAGCAATAAAGGCGAACTCGGGGATGACCACGCCCTTGCTGAAGGTGACGGCTACTGATTCTGGAGTGACACCTGACAGGAATAGCTTGTCAAAATTGCCCCAGAAAGTGCCTGCGCCGCCGAAAGCCACCGTGTAGCCGTAAATGGCCCATAACACGACGCACATCGAGAACACGATGTACACCTGCATCAGCACGGACAGCGTGTTCTTGGCGCGAACCATGCCGCCGTAGAACAGGGCAAGTCCGGGAATGGTCATCAGGATCACCAGGATGGTAGCCATCATCATCCAGGCCGTATCGCCCTTGTGGGGAGTCGGAGCGGGCGCGGCTGCGGGCGCTGCCGGAGCCGGTGCTGCGGCCGCTGCAGCAGCAGGGGCTGCTGCGGGCGCGGCTGCTGCCGGCGCTTCGGCCGGTTTATCCTGCGCGCTGACCGGTGCGCCGGCAAAGCCGAGTACGCCGAACAGGGCAAGAGCTGCAATCAGTTTTCTCATGACATTCTCCAATCAAAGGGCATCTGCGCCGGTTTCACCGGTGCGGATGCGAACTACCTGTTCGAGGTCAGCAACGAAAATCTTGCCGTCGCCAATCTTGCCGGTGTTCGCGGATTTTTCGATGGCTTCGATAACCTGCTCGAGAAGTTCGGTCTTGATTGCCGCCTCGACCTTGATCTTCGGCAGGAAGTCCACCACGTATTCCGCACCGCGATAGAGTTCGGTGTGCCCCTTTTGCCGCCCAAAGCCCTTGACCTCGGTGACGGTGATGCCTGTCACGCCGATGGCGGACAGCGCTTCCCTCACTTCGTCGAGCTTGAACGGCTTGATGATTGCCGTAACGAGTTTCATGTTTTTCCCCGGTTGGTTGGGGCCGGCGTTACCGCCGGCCCGCGATGCCAAAACTGACTTAGAAGGTTTTCGAAATGAACACGGTGAACGCGTCCTTGCCGACCATGCGTGAACCTGCTGCAGCCGGCGTGGTGTAAAACGCTTCCTGCACTGCGTCCATCTTGGTGTCGGTGTAGAACGCGCCGATGGTGAAGTCCTTCGGCAGCGTGTAGCTCAGACCGATTTTGTAATCGTCATACGAAGCAAAAGAGTCGTTGGAAACGCCAGCGGGCGTGCTGCCTTCAAACTTCTGTTTGCCGTAGTGAGCAACAAAGGTCAACTTGTCGGTGACCGGGAAGTTTGCGGTCAGGTCGAGGTACCAGGTGCCGTCACTGTTGGCGACGCCGAAGGTCTTGTTGCCAAGGCTGTAGGAATACTTTGCGCTGAGCCATTTCCACGACAGGGCGCCGTACATTTCCAGCGTGTCGGCCTTGGTGCCGCCGGGAATTACGTCGCCGGGGTAGTAGTACTGCAGCAGACCCACGTCAAAGCCGATATCACCGCCAAGGGAACCCTTGAAGCCGCCGTAGAAGTCCATCTCGAGGCTGGCGCCGTTGGCGTAGGTGCCGAAATCACGCAGCCAGCTGATATTGGACATCCAGGTGCCGGCGTAAAAGCCGCTGGAGTGGCTGTAATCGAATCCGCCTTGCAGGGCCGGTTGCTTGTCGGTTTGGGTCAGACCACGGAATACATACTGGCTGTAAAGGCCGATATTGCCAGTCAGCGTATGTTCCGAGGCCGGCGCGGCTTGCGCAAAAGCGATGGCCGGAGCGAAGGCACCGGCAACGAGACCGGCAATGATGGTTTTCTTAAGCATGGTTTTCCCTTTAGTCAGTGTTGGCACATGTGCAATAAAACTGCAGCCTTCTATGAGCAGGTACCATGCCAGATAAAATATATAATAAAATCATATATTTACACTAATATCGCTGTACGTAAGCACAGTACGACGCCCTATTTTGGTGCTAAATTAAGGTGCAACGCACCATTAGTTGGCGTACCTGCCCCAGCATGAAGCGCTGACCTAAAGGCGCTGAGCGGCAGGCAAATTGCTACACTCGGCGAATCAGGGGGGGCTATGAATCAAAAGCTGCTGGACGAAATCAATGACAAACTGAAGGCGGTGATGGCGCAAAGCCCGGCCGCTGATCTGGAGCGAAATCTGCGGGCGATGCTCGGCTCAGCCTTTGCGCGACTGGATCTGGTCAGTCGAGAGGAATTTGATATTCAGCGCGAAGTTCTGGCACGAACAAGGGCCCGCCTCACGGAACTGGAAAAACAGGTGGCTGCGCTGGAGTCGGCTTCTGCCTCGGTCGAACGGCGCTAGTTTTTGGCGCTGAAGTCAGCCTGCAGCAGGGCGCGACCGTTAAAAGGGATATTGCAACCCGCCTGAGTCCCTCCCGTGTCCCTTGCCGTACTTTTCAGCCGTGCACTGGCCGGCCTTGATGCGCCGCTGGTCACCGTTGAAGCCCATCTTGGCAACGGTTTGCCCAGTTTCACCATCGTTGGTTTGCCCGAAGCTGAAGTCAAAGAAGCCAAGGATCGTGTCCGCGCAGCATTGCTCAATGCCCGCTTTGAATTTCCTGCGCGCCGCATCACGGTCAACCTTGCACCGGCAGATCTGCCAAAGGAGTCAGGACGTTTCGACTTGCCGATTGCACTGGGAATTCTGGCTGCTTCGGGCCAGATTCCAGCGGACCGCCTGAACACCAGCGAGTTTGCCGGCGAACTGGCGCTGACCGGCGAATTGCGTCCGGTGCGTGGTGCACTGGCCATGGCCTTGGCCGTCGCCCGCGACGGACGCAGTTTTGTCGTGCCGCAGGCTAATGCGCCGGAAGCGGCTCTCGTGCAAAACGCCAGAATCTACGCTGCAAAATCCCTGAATGAAGTGTGTGCGCATTTTGCCGGTCGTGAATCGTTGGCATTGGCTGCGCCGGCTGCGCAATCAGCTGATTTGCCTTATCCCGATCTGCTTGATATCAAGGGGCAGGGACATGCACGGCGTGCGCTGGAGATTGCCGCAGCCGGTGGCCACAGCCTGCTCATGGTTGGACCGCCGGGCACCGGCAAAACCATGCTTGCGCAGCGTTTGCCCGGCATCCTGCCGCCAATGAGCGAACAGGAGGCCATCGAGTCAGCTGCAGTGCAGTCCATTGCCTCACGCGGCTTTGATCCGGCGCTGTGGAAACAGCGGCCGTACCGATCACCGCATCACACTGCATCCGCCGTGGCGCTGGTCGGTGGTGGCGGAATACCGCGTCCCGGGGAGATTTCCCTTGCCATGCATGGCGTACTGTTTCTTGATGAATTGCCGGAGTTTGAACGCAAGGTGCTGGAGGTGCTGCGCGAACCGCTCGAATCCGGGCGGATTACGATTTCACGTGCCGCCAATCAGGCAGATTTTCCCGCGCAATTCCAGCTGGTTGCGGCAATGAATCCCTGCCCCTGCGGATATTTGGGTCATCACAATGGACGCTGCCGCTGCACGCCGGATCAGGTTCTGCGTTATCGCAGCCGCATTTCCGGTCCATTGCTCGATCGCATTGACCTGCAGATCGAAGTGCCGGCGCTGAAGCAGGAAGACCTCACGAGCAAAGCCGGCGGCGAATCTTCCGGCAATGTGCGGATGCGCGTCACGGCAGCCCGTGAACTTGCGCTGGCGCGGCAACTCAAGCCGAATGCCAGGCTGGGATCACGCGAAATCGATGAATTCTGTACTCCTGATGAAAAGGGTGAGGCACTGCTCAAGCAGGCGATTGCCCGCCTGGGTCTTTCAGCACGGGCCTATCACCGCATATTGCGAGTGGGGCGTACCATTGCTGATCTTGCAGGAGCGGAGATTGTTGGTGGAAGCCATGTGGCTGAGGCCATACAGTACCGTCGGCTTGATCGGAGCCCGCAGTAGCGGAATCAATCGCGCAACGACTTCAGTGCGGCGAGGAAAAGCTCGCTGCCCAGTTGATGAATTCCGAAGCCGGCATCGGTTTGGCGATGAAATAGCCCTGCGCTATCGTGCAACCCAGTTCTTTCAGGCGGTCCCAGTCCGCGTGCGATTCGACACCTTCAGCGACGACTTTCAGGCCGAGCTTGCGCGCCATGTCGATACTGGAGGCGAGAATCACGCGGCGCTGCGGGTGCAGTGCGACGTCGGTGACGAAGGAGCGGTCGATCTTCAGTTCGGAGAACGGGATCCGTGACAATTGCTGCATTGACGAATATCCCGTGCCATAGTCGTCGATCGACAGGCCGAAACCTTTCATCCGCAGGCGAGCCAGGTTTTCCAGGCAATGGGCAACATCCGTCATCGCTGCAGATTCGGTGATTTCGAGAATCATGTGGCGCGGTTGCAGTCCGGTGTCGGCGACGGTTTTGGTGAGGCGGTCAGCGAGCGTGGTATCCGCCAGTGATTTCAGCGACAGGTTGACCGATACGTTGATATCCTGACCGAGACCATTGTTTTGCCATGCCAGGCAGGCTTCCGCAGAACGTTGCAGCATGACCCAGGTCAGGCCGTCGATCAGCCCCTTGTTTTCAAGTACCGGGATGAACACGTCCGGCGGTACAAACCATCCGGAATCGTCGCGCAGGCGTGCAAGTGCTTCTGCGCCGACCAGCTTGCCGGTGGCAATTTCAATCTTCGGCTGGAAAAATGGTTCATAGAGGCCGCGCTCGATCGCCTCAACAATGAACTCTTCCGATACGGTAGTCAGTGGTGCTGCGGCCCGGATGGGTGCGCGTGCGGTTCGGTGATTCAGCAATTCCACCAGTTTGGACGGTGTTGCAGGTTTTTCGATGGCACCCAGCAAATTGATTCCGTAAGCGCGGGTCATCGTTTCTACTGAGGAAATCAGGCTTTTGTCGAGCGCGCTGGTGAGGATGATGGAGGTCTGCGCACCGGTCTGTCCAAGGTGACGGATGAATTCCATGCCATCCATGTTCGGCATTTCCAGGTCGCAGATGATCACGTCCACCGGTTCTACCGTGTCGAGGAAGTAAGCCAGAGCCTCGCGTCCGTCGCTGGCCTCCGCAATGAACCTTGCGCCCATGGACTGCAGGACGCGCGCGAGTGTCATGCGCTGGAAGTCGTGATCCTCAACCACGAGGAAGCGTACTTCGGAGAAATCAGTGGGTATGGTCATGATCAGAACGCCGTCATGTTGGATTGCAGGGCTGCCGTAAGCGGTGTCAGCAACTGAGGCAGGAACAGCGCAAGAACAAGCAAGCCGCTGATGACGGTCAGCGGGAAGCCTATGCTGAAGAGGTTCAACTGGGGGGCCGCTCGGCTCATCACGCCCATGGTCAGGTTGATCGCCAGCATGGTTGCCAATACGGGCAGTGCGATCTGCAGACCGGTAACAAAAATCAACGAACCCAGCGAAGCCAGCCGGTGCCAGTCGAGCGCGGAGAAGAATGCGGGGTCAACCGGTGCGGACTGGAAGCTGGCCGTTACGCCGGCGATCAAAGCCAGATGTCCATCGAGCGCCAGAAACAGCAGTGTGGCGCACAACCCTATGAAGGTGCCGATGATGGGCGTCTGCCCGGAGCTCGTCGGATCAACAAAGGTTGCGAACGACAGGCCCATTTGCAGGCCGATCATGTCGCCGGCCAGCTCGGCGGCGGCGAATACGAGACGAATCGCAAATCCCATGGCAAAGCCGATCAGCATCTGCTGTATCAGAAGCAACGGTGCATGGGCAGTGAATACCGCTGCCGGTTGCTGCCCGGTCATGCTGCTCGCCGCGAATGCGATCAACAGCGCCAGGCCGATTTTTGCGCGTCCAGGAATGGCGCGGTGACTGAGCACCGGCGCTGCCGAAATCATTGCCAAAATGCGTACGAACGGCCAGAAAATGGCGCCAAGCCACATTTCAATGTCCGTCAGTGCAAAGGTGATCACGGCAATATTCCTGATCAGGTGATCACGAAGGCAACGCTGGTCAATACACGCTGCAGGTGATCAACCAGCATGGTGAGCATCCACGGACCGGCGACGACCAGCGCCACGAAAACGGCGATCAGCTTCGGGATGAAGCTCAGCGTCATTTCGTTGACTTGGGTGGCGGCCTGCAACACGCTGATCACCAGGCCGACCACCAAGGCAGTAATCAGCAGCGGCGCTCCGACCAGCGTGGTCACGTAAAGCGCCTGTTGACCATAAGTAATGACTTCCTGCGCATTCATTTTGCTTCTCCGGTATTGGTTGCATTGCCAAGCGCTTCAAACAGCGTCAGTTTGCTGATCGGTTTGGTCAGCAGTCCGTCGAAACCCGCCGCCAGGATGCTGGCCCGGGCCTCTTCCATTGCGTGTGCGGTATAGGCGATCACGCGCAAGGTCTTGAATCGCACATCGGCACGGATGCGACGGCACACTTCGTCACCCGACAGATCAGGCATGCTGATGTCGAGCAGGACGACGTCGTAATTGGTGGTATTCAGCTTGGCCAGCGCTTCCTCGCCACTGGAGGCAGCATCACATTGCCAGTCTGTGCCGCGAAGCAGCATGCCGGGCAACTGGCGATTGACCGGGTGATCATCAACGATCAGGATGCGACGGCTGGTCAAGATTTTTTCTCCGGCAGGGTGAAGTGGAAAGTGCTGCCGATATCGAGCTTGGAGTCGACCCAGATACGCCCGCCCATCAGCTCCACGAGTTCCTTGGCCAGGGCAAGCCCCAGTCCGCTGCCTTCATGTGCGCGGGTGGAGAAAGAATCCAGTTGCCGGAAGCGATCAAACAGCAGGGCCTGCGATTCGGGGGCGATGCCGGGGCCGGTGTCGGCGACCGCGAAACCGATGTATTTGTCTTCTTGCACCACGCTGATGGTCACCGAACCGCGATCAGTGAATTTGATCGCGTTGTGAATCAGGTTGTTCAGCACCTGGACGAGTTTGGTTGCATCACATTCGACCATCATCGGAAGGTTCTTGTCGAAATCGACCTTGACGTCGATTTGCTTTTTGCCGGCAGCGGATTGATGAAGGGTTGCCACGCGATGCACCAAAGATGACAGGTTTTCCGGCCGGCGGTTGATTTCCATCTTGCCGGCTTCGATTTTGGCGAGGTCGAGCGTTGCGTTAACCAGCGACAGCAGGTGCAGTCCGGCATCATGGATGGTTTCCGCGACTTCGCGGTGTTCGGAATCCTGCGCGCTGTCTTTGAGGTATTCGGAAAATCCGAGAATGCCGTTCAGCGGCGTGCGCAATTCGTGCGACATGCGGGCGAGAAATTCCGACTTCATCCGGTTTGCCGAAACTGCTTCTTCCTGGCTGGCGCGCAGCGAGTCCTGAACCCGCTGCTGGTTGCGCAGCAGAATGATGACTGATGCGGCGGCGACCATGATCAGCAGAGTGATGAAGCCACCCAGCGCGTTGAGAATATTCAGGTGTTCGTTATATTCATCGAGAATGGCTCGTTCGTCGATGCCGACAACCACAACCAGCGGATAATCCTTGAGTTTGCGGTAGGAATACATGCGGTGGATGCCGTCCACCGGGCTTTCCGAAAAATAGTTTCCCGAGCTTGCCTTGGCCAGCTCCTTGAACAGGACGGAGTTGCTGATATCCTGGCCGATCTCGCTTGAATTCTCGGTGCGCCTTGCGCGCACGATGCCATCGGTGCCTACCAGCGCAGCAACCGAGCCGGGGCCGATTTCCACAGTGCGATAAAACTCGGTGAAATAGTAGGGGTCCAGGCTGGTGACGACGATGCCGCCAAAACCGCCGTCAGCTTTGTTGATCCGTCGGGTGAATTGCATGGACCACTTGCCGCTGGAGCGGCCGAGCACCGGCTTGGAAATGAACAGTTTTTTGCTGTCTTCTGCAACGTGTACCTGGAAATGCTCGCGGTCCGAGACGTTCGACGGCGGCAGCGGACGGTTTACTTTTCTGACCCAGCCATCGGTATCAACAACCGCGATCAGGTTGTAGAACTGGTCGATGAAAGCTCCATCCCTGCCGTAGGCTTCGAGGTCCAGTCGTTCGCCCGTCGTCTCGAACTCGCGTTTGACAAACATCGTGGTTTGGTCAAGCACACGAATAGTCCGAACCGTGTGTTCCTCGAAAGTGCGCGCGAAATTGTTTACGAGCCGTTCGGCGTCCTGGTATGCGTTCTTTTTCTCGAAATCGATATAGATCTGCAGGCTTCCCCACAAGCTCAGGATCAACACGGTTGCTGCAACCATGACCGTGTAGACCGGGTTGAATTTCCGGCCGCTGATCCAGGATGCGCGGGGCGACTCTCCTGCAGCACCGATTTGAGTTTGCGGATCGTCGTTCATGTTCCGGATTCGTTCCTTCAGACGCCGAAGCTGGCAACCAGTGAGCCGAGCAGCAGGTTCCAGCCGTCAGCCAGAACAAACAACATCAATTTGAAAGGCAGTGCCACCAGCACCGGCGAGACCATCATCATACCCATCGACATTAGCACGCTTGCTACGATCAGATCAATGATCAGGAAGGGAATGAAGATCATGAAGCCGATCTGAAATGCGGTTTTCAGTTCGCTGGTCACGAAAGCGGGCACGATGATGCGCAGGGGCAGCTGCTGCGCATCGCTCACGGGCTCGTGCCGGCTGAGTTTGGAGAACAGCGTGATGTCGTTTTCACGTGTCTGTTTGAGCATGAACGTTTTCAATGGCGGTTCAGCCCGCCCCAGCGCCTCGTTAAACGTGATCTTTTGTTCAGCAAAAGGCAGGTAAGCTTCAGTGTAGACCTTGTCCATGACCGGTCCCATGACATGCAGGGTCAGGAATAACGACAGTCCGATCAATACCTGATTGGGCGGCGAGGATTGCGTGCCCAGCGCCTGGCGCAGCAGGGACAGCACGATAATGATGCGCGTGAAACCGGTCATCAGCAGCAGCACGGCCGGCAGGAAAGTCAGCGCCGTAAGTGCGACCAAGGTCTGCACTGGCAGCGAAAACTCCTGGCCTCCGCCCTTGATCGGTGTAGCGGTGATTCCGATCCCGCTTTGCGCCAACGCGGTATCCGGATTTGCGAGCAGCGCCGCTGCGGCAGTGATGGCGACAATCGTGGAAATTGCCCCGGGGTTTTTGTTATTTTTCATTGCGACTTCGCGCCTGCTTGAGCAGTGCGGAAAAGCCACTGGCCAGCGGCGTTTGCGCAGTTTCGGGCAGTTGGCCTTTCGGCCGGGTTTGCAGCAGCGAGACGTTCTGTGCGGTCACCCCCAGCACCAGCCAGGTGCCATCGACTTCGACGATTACGACACGTTCGCGGGCGCCGACAGAAAGATTGGCTACGGTGTTCAGCAGCGATGGCGAACTGCGACCCTGAAGGCCGGAGCGACGGGCCAGCCATGCCAGCGCGAACACGGTGCCGATGACAACGACCAGCGCAAGCAGAGTCTGGACGAGTCCGGAGGCCGGCGAAGGTGCCGCAGATTGCGCAGCGGCTTGTCCGGCGGAGATGGTCGTCGCGCCAGCGGCAATGAGGTTTATGGTGCGCATCAGCGGCGCAGCCTGCGGATGCGTTCGGACGGCGTCACGATGTCGGTCAGGCGGATGCCGAATTTTTCGTTGACGACTACGACTTCGCCTTGGGCAATCAGGCAGCCGTTTACCAGCACGTCCATCGGCTGACCGGCGAGGCCGTCGAGTTCGATGACCGAACCCTGGGCCAGCGACAGGACCTGCTTGATCGGCACGCGCGTGCGCCCGAGTTCGACTGTCAACTGGATGGGGATGTCCAGTATCAGTTCAATGTCATGTTGTGCTGTTGCAGAGCCTTTTGCACTCGACAGCTGTTCAAATACAGGTTGCCTTGCTGCAGCTTGCGGAATGTGCGAAGCCGCCTGATCGACATTCACGTCGGCCCAGTCAGCAGTATTGGTGTTGTCGTTCATTTTTTAGTCTCCGGTAGCCAGTTCATCTTCGGTGATGTTATTGATGTGCTCGACCTTCAGAGCATAGCGTCCGTTGGCCGTTCCATAGCGGCACTCCAGAAGGGGTACGCCTTCCACTTCGGCGTGGACATATTCGGGAAGATCCATGGCGATGACATCGCCAACTTTCAGTTTCATCAGGTGCATCGTCTGCGTGGTGAGTTTTGCAAACGGAACGGAAATCTCGACCTCGGCGTGGCGCAGTTGCTGTTTCAGTGCGCGGATCCAGCGTTCATCAGGGCTCGCATCGCCGGCTGCATGAGTCGTCGACAGTATGTTGCGGATCGGCTCCAGCGAGGCGTACGGCAGGCAGACGTGCATTGCACTTACTGTTGGCCCGATTTCGAAATTGAAGGTCGATGTCAACACCAGTTCCGCGGGGGAAAGAATGTTCGCGAATTGTGCGCTCACTTCGGAACGCAAATATTCTAGAGTCAGCGGATAAACCGGTGCCCAAGCGCTCTGGTATTCCTTGATGGTGATAGCCACCAGACTCTCGATGATACGCTGCTCTGTCGGCGTGAAGTCACGGCCCTCGACGCGTACGTGGTAACGCCCGTCGCCACCAAACAGGTTTTCAACTGCGGCAAACACGAGACTCGGCTCGTAAACAATCAGGCCTACGCCATTCAAGGGGCTCAGTTGGACAATATTCAGGTTTGCAGGTACGACCAGATTGCGCAGGAATTCACTGTATTTCAGGATTCGGGTAGTGCCGGTGAAGATGTCCGGATTCTGGCGCAGATAGGCGTGCATTGCGGGGCGTAACCGCCGGGTGAAACGCTCGTTGATAAGTTCGAGTGTGGGTAGACGGCTACGTACCGTACGCTCCGGATTAGCCAGATCGTAGTCACGTACGCCGCCCGCCTCCACCGGCGCTTCATCCAGTGCATTTTCTTCCTGTGCACCCCCATTAATCAGTGCATCGACTTCTTCCTGGGAAAGAATCTCGTTGTGGCGGGCCATGATATTGGGATGCCGGTGTTATTGGATGACAAACGAAGAGAAATGCACTTGCGCGATCGATTCATCGCCCTTGGGCGCCAGCGGCGCGCGCGCCTCGACCAACAGTTCTTCGGCAAGTTTTTGCTTGCCGTCCACGCCGGTCAGTGCGTCGACGTTCTTACTCGACAGCAGCAGCAGGATTCGGCTGCGGATCACCGGCATCTGCACCTTCATGGCTTCAGCGATTTCGTTACCGGCGACTGCATACACGATGCCGACCTGCAGGAACCGCCCCTCATCGGCCAGATTGACCGTGAAGGTCTCAAGGTTGACGAACACCGTCGGCGCTTTTTGAGGGGCGGCTGCTTCGGCCGGCTCATTCGCCTTGCCTTTGTTGGTGAAGTACCAAGCTGCGCTGCCGCCACCGGCGACGGCGAGCAGCACGATTGCTGCAATGAGCATCAGTTTTTTGCTTTTGCCCCTAACGGGCGCGGGGGGTGCGTCTTTCTCGGCTGCCATGGAATGCTCCCTTGAAATGCGGTTGGTTGGAAACGATGGCAAGAATTATCGGGTAAGCCGCTTCCTGGGCAGCCTCCGAAAAGGGCGCAAAATCCCCCCTAAATCCGGTCTATAGTCAGGCGTAGAGGTCGATCAGGCCGACAGTTTGGGCGACACGCAGGGGGTCGACCATTTCGCCCGACACCGAATCGCCGTCCTGCCGGCCGGCGCCGCGACTGGCAGAATCACCGGCACCACCATCGCCGCGCGGGGATTCACCGAATGTGGCTTCACCCAGTTGCAGGCCGCTGGCGGCAAAGGTTTCGCGCAGTTGCGGCAAAGCTTGCTGGATTGCCGCTTTGGCTTCGGGGCTGGACACGGCAAAGGCGATTTCGGCGCGGTGGTCGGAAATGGCAATCCGGACATCAACCGGGCCGAGGTCACCCGGAGTGAGTTGCAGCCGGGCCACTTGGGTCTGTTCGGTGATCATGACCCGGATCGTATTGTTGAATGCCGCAGGCCAATTTGACGACTGGACGGGTGTTGCGAGCGTGGTGGTGACCGCTGTTGGTGCCGGTGTGGTGGTTGCAGGAGACATTTGCTGCTGATTTGTCAGCGTGGACATGGCCTGTGCATCCCCGGCCGCTGTCGGAGTCAATGCTGTGGACAGGCCGTTGGCAGACGATTCCAGCAAGGCGGCAAAACTTTCCGGCGAAGTCGCTGTTGCGGCGGGCACGGTTGGCGTTGCCCCTTCATCAGGTGTTTTGTTGGCGCCGGCAATGCTGCTTTTGGAGACCGGTTCTGCCGGGTTTTCATCGTAGCGGGATTCTTGTGCGGGACTGGATTGCCGTGCCTGCAAGCTGCCCGCCTGCCCTGTAAGGGCGGCCTCGGTGCCGGGAGGCGGGGTGTCGCGATCATCATCCGTTTCAACCTCGCGTTGACGCACCTCGGCGAACATCTCACCGAAGCCACCGGGCTCCGTGAAGTTGCGGGCATCCTGGCTGGTACGCACTTCGGGATCGATGCTGCGGAGAATGTCGGTGTGCAGGGGGATTCCCATATTTTCTTTTAAAACAATGACTTGATGTTGATGCTGCGCCGTGCGGCGAATTCGTCGCTGCTTTTCTGTTCGAGTTTGCGTTCGCGTTGCAGAACGACCGCATGGCGTCGTTCGATGAGCAGTTCCAACGAACGGATCCGGCGTCGGGTTTCGTTCCATTGGTGTTGCGCGGCATGCAGTCCATCCGCGGATTTCTGCGCCTCCTGCTGCTGCGCGCCGATGGCTTCATCCAGCTTGTGCAGGAAGCGCCGGAAATTGGCGAGAGCGGCCGAATCGGCCTGAGTCAGCGTACGCCAGCGGTTGGCGTAATCCCCGCGGTAATGCGTCAGCGTGTCGAGCGTCTTGCGGGCGTCGTTGACGCGCGCGTGCGCCTGCGCCAGCAGTTTTTCCGCAGCAGCATGTCGTTCGGCAGCGAGCTTCAGCGCTGCGCCGAGGGCGTGTGCACCGTGCGACATCAGGCGGACACCAGCGCGGCGAGCGCATTACGACTGGCCGCAGGATCGGCCTGTTCAGCCAGCGGCTGGCGCAGGAACTGTTCCACGCGCGGGAACAGCGTGATTGCCCGGTCCAGTTGGGGATCGCTGCCGGCGGCGTAGGCGCCGACGGCGATCAGGTCGCGCGAGCGCTGATGGCGCGAATACATCTGCTTGAGCCGGATCGCCTGTGCCTGCTGTTCGCCGGAGGTGACCTGGTGCATCACGCGGCTGATCGACTGTTCGATGTCGATTGCAGGATAGTGACCCTGTTCGGCGAGCGAACGCGACAGCACAATGTGGCCGTCAAGGATCGCACGTGCGGCGTCGGCCACGGGGTCCTGCTGGTCATCACCCTCGGTCAGCACGGTGTAAAACGCCGTGATCGAGCCGCTGCCGTCGGGGCCGTTGCCGGCGCGCTCGACCAGCGCGGGTAGTTTGGCGAAAACCGAAGGCGGGTAACCCTTGGTCGCCGGCGGTTCGCCGATGGCGAGCGCGATTTCGCGCTGTGCCATCGCGTAACGGGTCAGCGAATCCATGATCAGCAAAACATGTTTGCCCTGGTCGCGGAAATGTTCGGCAATGGTGGTGGCGTAGGCGGCGCCCTGCATGCGCGCGAGCGGCGGCACGTCGGCGGGAGCGGCTACGACAACTGAACGGGCCAGTCCCTCAGTGCCGAGAATCTGTTCGATGAATTCCTTGACTTCGCGACCGCGCTCGCCGATCAGGCCGACAACAATGACATCAGCCTTCGTGTAACGCGCCATCATGCCGAGCAGCACGCTTTTGCCGACACCCGAGCCTGCGAACAGGCCCATGCGCTGGCCGCGGCCTACGGTGAGCAGCGTATCAACAGCGCGCACACCGACGTCCAGCGGTCGCGTCACCGGTTCCCGTTCAATCGGATTGCAGGGACGGCTGGCGAGCGGCCGGGTGCCGGTGACATTGAGCGGTCCGAGTCGGTCCAGCGGCCGGCCATTGCTGTCGAGTACACGCCCCAGCAGGCCGTCACCAACCGGCAGGTGGCGCGTACGGTCTTCAATACGGCGCCATGGATGATTTTTCCGGCCCATGCGCGGGGCAACGCGCGGCGGGTCTATGGGCGCGACAACTGCGCCGGGACGCAGTCCCTGGATGTCGCTCGACGGCATCAGGAACAGCGAATCACCGGAAAAGCCGACAACTTCTGCTTCGGCGTCGCGGCCATCGTCCTGCGCGATGCTGCAGACGGCGCCGACAGGCAGACGCAAGCCGGTTGCTTCGAGCACCAGCCCCGCTGCACGTGTCAGCCGTCCCTGGGCAACCAGAGGACGCGCTGCGACAACAAAACGCCCGCAGTCAGCGAGGTAACTGTCGAGCTGCTCTGACAGTGTGGCAGCGCTGGTGTTATGCGGCATTTCCGCTTTCCAGTGATTCAAGCACGCGTTGCCAGCGTGACTCCAGCGTCGCATCGACGTCGCCTGTCGGGCCGACGATACGGCAGCCGCCACGCTGCATGTGGCGGTCTTCCATGAGCCGCCAGTTCTCGGGGTCTGCGTGTTGTGCAAGGTGTTGTGCAATCAGGCCGGCATCATCTGGATTGACTGCAATCTGTACGCGGGGACCGGCTGCAGGGAGCATGTCAAGCGCTTCGGTTACGACTGCCAGCACGGCTTCAGGCCGCGCTGCCAATTCGTCTCGAACAATCTGCCGTGCCATGGCGATGGCCAGCGCAGTGGTACGTTGCGCCAGCGTCTGGCCCAGCGCTTCCAGGGCCTGTGCCGCGGATTCGGCGACGGCGCGCAGCTTTGCCGCCTCCGCCTGCGCAGCCTTGAGGCCTTCGGTGTGGCCAGCCTTGCGTGCGTTCTCGACAATGACCGCGAGCGCCTGATCATCAACCACAGTTTTTGCCGCAGCCGCGGGCTCTTCAGCGGACTCGGCAAGTGCGCCCAGCTCCCAACGCTCCCATGCGGTCAGCTGCTCCTTCGGGATGACTCGATTAGAGGAAGCTGTCGGCACCGCCGCCTCCCAGCACAATCTGACCTTCGTCGGCAAGTTTGCGTGCAGACTTCAGGATGTCTTTCTGTGCCGCTTCGACTTCGGCGACACGTACCGGGCCTTTCGACGAGAGGTCGTCGCGCAGCATTTCCGCTGCACGCGAAGACATGTTCTTGAAGATCTTCTCGCGCAACGCCTCGTCGGCGCCCTTGAGTGCGATGACAAGGGCTTCGGATTGGACTTCGCGCAGTATGAGCTGGATCGATTTGTCGTCGACTTCAGCGAGGTTCTCGAACAGGAACATTTCATCGACGATCTTCTGTGCGAGATCCGGATCCGATTCCTTGATGGCTTCAACCGTTAAAGTTTCGATACCGCTGCCGACGAAGTTGAGGATTTCTGCGGCGGTGCGTACGCCACCCAGAGTTTCTTTTTTGCTTTCGGTGCCAGACATCAGCTTGGAGAGGACTTCGTTCAGTTCGCGCAAGGCCGCCGGCTGGATGCCGTCGAGCGAGGCGATGCGCATCACCACGTCATTGCGGTTTCGTTCCGTAAAAAGCTTGAGCACATCTGCGGCGACATCCCTTTCAAGATGAACGAGGATCGAGGCGATAATCTGCGGATGTTCGAAATGGATCAGTTCGGCGATCATCGGTGCATCCATCCACTTCAGTGTGTCGATCCCTCCACTGCCGCCCTGTTTGACGATGCGCGAGAGCAGGAAGCCGGCTTTTTCTTCGCCCAGCGCACGCGTCAGAACTTTGCGCACGTATTCGTCGTTGTCGGTGCCGAGCGGCGTCTGGTTCTCGGCGTCAACGGCAAAGCTCTTCAGCACGCCTTCGATGCGGTCGCGCGTGATATTGCCAAGCGCGGCCATTGCCGCCCCGATCTTTTCCACTTCCTTGGGCGCTAGCTGCTTGAATACCTCTGCGGCCTGCTCTTCCCCCAGGGACAAAAGCAGGATCGCGCTGTTGGTCAGACCGTCGTTGCTCACCGTTCAGCCACCCAGTTGCGCACGACATTGGCGACGACGCGCGGATCCTGCTGCGCGATCTGGCGCGCGTTCTCAAGGCGGTTGACGGGGTCCGGCGTGTAATTCACACCGTCGTCAGCTGCGCCTTCCTGCGATTGAAGCAACTGGGGCGCCGGCGCTGAAAGTTGGCGGATCAGCGGGCGGACGATGGCGAGCAGCACGTAGAGGATCAACAGCACGGCACCAAGGCCCTTGCCGATGTCTTTCGCCAGCGCAATGTTCTCGGGCTGTTGCCAGATCGGTAACGCAGGCGGTATTTCCCGTTCTTCGACATTGAATACGGCATTCGCCAGGTTCAGCGAGTCGCCGCGGGTCTCAGAAAAGCCAATCGCATCCTTTGCCAGCGCGGTGAGCTGGTCGATCTCTTCCTTTTTCAGCGGCGTTACCGTGACTTTGCCGTCCGTGCCGGTGACCTTGCGGTGGTTCACGACGATCGCTGCGGACAGCCTGCGGATCGAGCCCACCGGCGTCTTGACATGCCGTACGGTTTTGTCGACCTCGTAATTCGTGGTGCTTTCCTTTTTGCCGTTGGCGCCGGTGTTCGAGACACCGGGTGCCGCTGCCCCGGGCTGGTTCGAGGCTGCACCGGGGACGCCCTGCGCCTGCGGGGTGCCGCCCGTGCCGGTTTCCGATACCGACTGGCTGCGCATGGCTGACTGCTCCTGCGCGGCGTTGGGTTTGAAGGTTTCGGCGGTCGATTCGGATTGCGAGAAATCGATCTCGGCAGTGACCTGGGCTTTCACGTTTTCGCGGCCGACGATGGGCTCAAGAATGTCCTGGATGCGGCGGATATAGGCGCTTTCCAGTTCCTGCATATAGGACAGCTGTTCCGGATTCAGGCTGGAGCCGTCGGTCACTGAAGCGAACAGGTTGCCGGACTGGTCCAGCACGCTGACGCTTTTCGGCGAGAGCTGCGGCACCGAAGAGGCCACCAGATGCACAATGCCGGCGACCTGGGCGCGGTCCAGCGAACGTCCCGGATGCAGCGCGACCAGTACCGAAGCGGTGGGTTTCTGCTGTTCACGCAGGAACACAGAGGATTTCGGGATCGCGAGGTGGACGCGGGCGCTTTGCACGGCGGCGAGGGCCTGGATCGAGCGTGCCAGCTCGCCCTCCAGCCCGCGCTGGTAATTCACGTGTTCCTGGAACTGGGTGACGCCGAGTTTCTGGTTTTCGAGCAGTTCAAAACCGACAATCGAGCCTTTCGGCAGACCCTGCGAAGCCAGACGCAGCCGCGCGTCATGGACCATTTCCGACGGGACGAGGATTGCACCGCCGCCCTCGGCAAATTTGTACGGCACGTTCATCTGTCCCAGTGCGGAAACGATGGCGCCACCGTCCCGATCCGAGAGATTTGAATACAGGACCTGATAGTTGGGGCTGCGACCCCACAGGAATGCGCCCGAGATCAGCGCGATCAGGGCGGCCAGGCCGAAGATGAAGCCGATCTTGTTGCGCCCGGGCAGCTGGGCGAAGCCGGAAACCAGGTTTTCAGTGGTTTTTGCCATGGAGCAGGTAACCGAAGGAGATTTGGACAGTGGGCATTCTCCGTACCCGGTAGAGGTGTCAGGCGCCGAATAGGGCCATTTTCCGGCGGCATTTCGCCGCATTACCCGGGGCGGCCCTTGATAGCATGAGGTCATCCATTTCCAAGGAAGGCCTCATGGACCCCATTTCCGGCATCGGCAGCACCCTTCCCACCGCCCTGACTCGCGCCACGGCAAAAACCGCCGGCCCGTCCGGCTTTGGTGAGGTATTCAGCAAGGCGCTCGAACAGGTCAGCGAGCAGCAGAAACAGTCCAGCAACCTGCAGCAGCGCTTCCAGCTGAACGATCCTGAAGTCAGCCTTGAGCAAACCATGGTCGCCTCCCAGACCGCGAGCATTTCCTTTCAGGCGCTGATCCAGGTACGTAACCGGTTTGTTGCCGCTTACCAGGACATCATGAACATGTCGGTGTGATGTTCACAGTCTGCGTTGAAGGTTGATGATGTAGCGCTGCAACACCGTTGCCTCCGGTCCCGGCAGGCCGACGAAGCGGCAACCAACCAGCCGGCGAGAGCCGGCCGGTATTTTCCGTTCATGGACCTCGACGACTTCCAGGCCCGCGTGCACTACGCCGACCCCCGGAAGATCCAGCCGGCATTGTTCCAGTACTGTGCCGGGTTCCAGTTTCGCTTCACCGGGGGGCTGCGTCAGTGCAAGGCCTATTGTGCTGATGTCATGCACCTTGAGCAGCCGTTCTCTACCGTCGACGGTGTCACGCACCCGGCAATACAAAGGCTCGACAACCGGCGTTGCAATGCGGAATTCTCCACGCCGCTGAATGCGCAGTGCCGTCAACGGCAGGGGTGACGCCAGAGCCGTTTGGCCACCATGGATGACCAGTTTTGCCCGTCCCGTAGAGAAATGGATTCGGATTTTATCGATAGCGGCATCGGCCAGCACGCAAGCCGCGTCGGTCAGCTGCGCTTGTCGCGCAGCGGCCCCGCTGGCGTCGAACAGCACCTGTCCGTGTTGCGGATCCACATCAATCACCACGCTGATCAAGCTGCTGCTTCCGGTGTCGGCGCGCAGAGTCACGATCGCCCGCCGGTCGCGTATTTCCCGCATCAGGGCGATGATTTCGAGCGGTGTGGACAGTGTGCAACGCTCTGCCAGGTCTGCATTTATTTCGGTTGCTGAGGGCCTGCTCATCGCGAAGATCCGTTCAGGCTGCCAGGCACTGATGTACGATTTTCCGTGCGATAGAGCCAGGCCAGCAGTTCTGCAATCACCAGATACAGTTCCGGCGGTATGTGTTCGTCGAGATCGACACGCATCAGCAGCCGCACCAGATCCGTGGATTGATGTACGTAAATGCCGGCTTCAGTCGCGCGGCGGATGATTTCCTCGGCGATCGCACCGTTGCCACGGGCGACGACCCGCGGGGCGAATCCGCCGTCCCGATACGCGAGGGCAACGGCGCGCGACAGAGGGGCGTCATGGGTGTCAGACATTGCTGTTGACTTCGAAGCGTTCCGCAATCAGGCCTCTTGAGGCTAACGCATCGCGTAACTGTATGCCCGTAGTTTGCAGGGTCGGGGCGGCTGACGGTGATGCATCCATCTCAAGCTTTACCCGATTGCCGGAAAGGCTGATACGTGCGTCGATCTCCCCCAGGTTTGGCAGCGACAACCGGATGCGGGTACTCCAGGACCTGGCGAACGAAGGTGTGCCGGCGGAACCGTCTTCGGTAATTGCCAGTTCTCCGGATTGGCCCGGCCAAAAAGCGCCTCGCCAGTCGACGCTGTGGTTTTCGAGTACATCAAGCTGGCGACGGACCAGCGCTGCCAGCGGCGGTGAGAAAGGTTCTGCCGTGTCTTGCGCCTGGCCCAAGCGCGCTTTCGGTTCCCGACGAAGTTCCTCAATGCTGGTCCGGCCGTTCATCCAGGTTGCCAAGTGCGATTCGTAAAAGATTCCGGTGTCGTGCACCGCTTTGCGCAGCGCTGAAGCGAGTTCACTGGCGTCGTCCGGAACACCCTTAGACAGTACCGGGGGCGAAGCCGCGGCTTCTTCAGTCGCCTCGGAAGTCAGCGCCGCATGAATGAGTTGCCCTGAAGCACTGAGTTTTACATCGCCGGCATTCGATTCCACGCCCGGTGATGCGGCGAGGATGACCGCCAGCAGCTCACCGGGGGCGTAGGATTGCGCCAGTTTCAGCGTCACCCGGGTGCCTGAAAAATCGAGCACATGCACATTACCTGGTTTTGATTCGATGACGCGTGCAGACATTCCGCCCATCGCACGCATTGTATCTACAGCTTTTGTGATTTCGGCGGCAGGTACATCAGTGGCATCGAGTAACGCACTGACCGGTACCACGGTAATGCGGCTGATTTCAGTCCTGGCCTGTGCAAGCAGCGTCTGAGCCTCAATTTTCATCTCAGCCCCCCAGGGCAAATTCGTCTATACGGCCGGGCAGGGGGGGGCGCGGGGTAGCCGGACGCGGTGGCCGGGGCGCGCGTTGCTGCTCGGGGTGCCGCTGCGGCAGGCGATGATTGATCGGTGCCGAAGGTATCGTTTGTCCTACTGGCGGTATTTCGTCAGCAGAGGCCCAAACCGGGATTGTGGATGTTCCGCAAGTCGCGGACGGCGCGTACAAAATCAGTCTCCGGAGCCGCCCTGACGCGAATTACCCGGTTGCCCGGCCAGAGTGCCTTCCAGTTTCAACAGCCAGGGTTGCATCAGCGCGCGAATCTCCGCGTCATCCGCCATCACCTTGCGCAAGGCGTACAGGCGCCGTGCTTCGCCACTCGCGCTACAGTTCCAGACGTTACGCAGGTTGCGCGCCTCGTTGATCAATGCCGTGCAATCTGATTCGGCGTTGACCAGAGCCTCCCAGTCGGCCGCTCGGGCTGCATCAAGCATGCGACCGCTGGCGGTTGCAATGGCTTCGTAACAAGAGAGCAATTTTTCTTCCATCTCAGACCTCGCCGTTTTCGGGTGCGATCGCGACCCAGGCTCCTTTGATTTCACCAAGAAGAGAACTGACTTCGTAAAGCGCCTCGGTGTTGTTGCGAAGACTGGCAAAGAGCAGTCTGCGCGACATGTAATCGTATAGTCCGTGTAGTTGAACTGAAAGTTCGCCGCCATGGTCATCGAGGGAGGTTTTCAGGCCTTCGTCAATGATTTGGATCGCCTTTGATATCGCACGTCCTTTTTCGGCAATATCTCCGGCATCTATTGCTTGGCGCGCCTGAGCGATGGCCAGTAAAGTTCCTTCCAGGAGTAGCTGGATCAGGCGATGCGGGGCAGCACTGGCGACGGCGGTTTCCAGACCTACCGTGGCGTAGGCGGTTGCGGCAGGGTATCGGGTGGCGTTAAACATGGGATTGGTCGTGTAAGGGCGTTACGGGTCAGTTATTGTTCTTCAGGCTCTCAAACTGGGAACTCAGGTAACTGTTCGTCGATGTCATCGTGGAGACCAGCGATTCCAGCGCGGTGAATTGCGCCCGGTAGCGGGCTTCGATCGCCGACATCCGTGACTCGATCCGGGATTGCTGGTCGGAAATCTGGCGGATGCTCGACTGGATTCCGCTGGTGCGCGTGGCCAGCAGGCCTTCCGAATCGAGCGCCTTGTCGAGCATGGCAGACAGGGCCTTTGCGGCGCCGTTGATTACGCGTCCGGTCTGGTCGGGCGCGGCGCCAAGTGCGGCTGAGTAGCGGCTGTTGTTGACCGACAGGGTGCCGTCGCCTTGCAGGGAAAGGCCGAGTGACGACAGCGTCCGGCGGCTGTCCGTGTTGTTGCCGTAAACACCATTGATGACTGAGCGCATCTGGCTTTGCAGGTTGCGCACTGTGGATTCGCCTAACAGTATGCTGCCAGTTCTTGTGGTCTCGTCGTATTTGGTCAAGCTTTTCAGAGTCGAGACGGCGCTGTTATAGGCTTTGACCATATTGTCCAGCGCGCTGCGCCCGGCCCCTGTATCTTCCGCTAACGAAATCTTGGCGCCGCCTGTTTTGTTCAGAGTCAATGTGAGGTTACTGACGGCGTCGGACACGGTGTTCGACGGTCGCGTCATGCGCAGTCCATCCAGCGTGAACACGGCGTCCTGTGCGGGACGCGCTACTTCGAGGCCGGTGTGTGCGGCGACCGGATCAAAGGCCAGCGCCGATAGCCCGACTGCAATGTGCTGGCCATTATTGCCATTGCCATTGCCATTATCGTCGTTATCATCGCAATCGTCATTTTGCCCCGCCCCATTACCGTCGGCTTCGGTCACGCTGACGCGCATGCCGTTGGCTGCACCGGATTCAGAGGCGGTCAACACCAGTCGGTACCCGGTTCCGTCATTGACGATGGCCGCGGAAACGCCGCCGTGGGCGGCATTGATGGCATCGCGTATGTCGCTGAGACCGGTTTTGTCGCTCGGGATTGTGATTGACAGCGTGTCGTCATTGCTTTTGGGAACGAACGTTCGACCAACAGTACTGCCGAATTCAATTTTCAATATTCCGGAACCGAGGCTGGCGTTTGATTCTGCATAGGCTGGGCCATACAGCTTTTGGGCCTGCGCCAGCGCAATAATCTCGATATCGTGATTCGAAGCGGTGGCGCCGGCCTGTGCGGAGACGGAAGCGATGGCAGAGTCTGAAGACGAGGCCGTGACCAGCCGGCTGTCGGCCTGGCCGGCAAGCGCGGCCGCAGCGGACTGCAGATTCGACATCGCACCTTTCACAACCCCGAATGCGGAAAGTTCGGACTGGAATTTCTGTGTCCGCTTCGCCAGATTGTCCAGTGGCGCGCGTTCGACGGTCATCAACTTGCTGATGATCGAGTTGATGTCCATGCTGCTGCCGAGGCCCGCCAGTGCTGATGCCATGCTCTGATGCTCCAGTTAGGCTTTTTGTTCCAGGAAGCTGCCCTGCAGCTTGCCCAAAGCACGCGCCAGCGCGATTGCGTCCTGGGACGGAATCTGGCGCAGCAGCTCGCCGGTGTCGGGGTTGACCACCCTGACGACGATCTGGCCGGTCTCTGCGTCCGAGCGGAACTCCACTGAAGACGTGGGTACTTTTGGTACGACCCCGGTGGGCAGTTCGACGGCTTCAACCTGCGGTCGTTTGCTCACGAGCATACCTTCGGGCTTTGACGCCGCCTCGATTTTCGCTGCCTGCTGTCCGCCTTGCAGCGCTCTAATCTCTGAAGTCATGGTTTGCTCCTTTTTTCCTTGAAGGCTCAAGCCGTGGCAGGTTGCCCCACCACGGCCCGACCCTCACCTTGCAACTCCGGAAAGGACGCTGACACTCATGCGCACGGAACCGGATACTTCATTAAATTACCCGCGGAGCAGCGCGA
>CAZHFZ010000029.1:0-46286 GCA_964531455.1 uncultured Bordetella sp. | reverse complement strand
GAGTTTAGCACTCCTCATCTAAGAGTGCCAATAACCCCACGAAGTTCCCGCCGCGTCATTAAGAAAAATACTTTAAAAACAGAAGGTTAATGTGGATTGTGGGCGCTGAGGTGGCGTCGCACGGATAGCCAGGCGCCAAACCAGCCCAATCCGGCTGCAAAAAGCAACGCAAATAAACTGTCAGCCCAGGCCAAGTGTACTAACTCCAGTGGAACGCCATAAATTGCGGCAAGTGGACGCAGCTGACTGTTGAATATCAGAAGACTAAACGCGGTCAGCAGCCAGGCGGTAATTCCTCCGGCCAGGCCAATGAGTCCGCCAAAATACAAAAAGGGACGCTGGATCCAACCGTCTGTTGCACCGATGAGTTTCGTGACTTCGATCTCGTCGCGTTGAGTCAGGATCTGAAGGCGGATGGTGTTGAAAGTGATTGCGATCAGCGCCAATGCCAGCGCCACCGCGAGCATCATCACCGCATAGCGGCCAATGGCGAGCAGGCTGTCCAGTCTTCGCGCCCAATCCGAATCAACATGTGCTTCTGCGACTTTGGGCCAGGCCGCAAATTCGGCACGCAAGGTCTCCAATGCCGCCGCTTCGTTTGCGCCAGCCGTGACGACAAACGCATCGGGCAGCGGATTGCCGGAAAGGCCGGCGGCGACATCGGCGAGTCCGGCACGGGATTTAAGCGTCTCCAGCGCCTGCGCGCGCGGCACAAAGCGGAAGCCGGCAAGCCCGGCGCGCGCTTTGAGGCGCTGCTCGATGATGCGTACGTCGGATGCGCCGGCATCCGCTGCCAGAAAGATGCTGATCTCCGGCTGTGGCGTGAAATCGCGTGCGAGGCCCTGAAGGTTTGCCAGCACCACATAAAATCCCAGCGGCAGCGCAAGCGCGATACCGATGACTGAGATATTAAGCAGATTGGCCAGCGGAGAAGCCCAAAGCCGCGAGAAGGCACTGGCAAAGGCCCTGCGGTGCGCTGCAGCCCATGTCCTCATTCGACGAGCCTTCCACCGCGGATCGTCACCACCCGTGGATTCAACCGGGCAGCGAGCTGTGCGTCGTGCGTCGCCAATACGACCGTAACGCCGACCTGATTGAATTCGCTGAACAGCGTGCCGATTTCAGCGGCGTATTCAGCATCCAGATTGCCGGTCGGTTCATCCGCGAGCAGAACGGCCGGACGATGGACGATGGCCCGGGCAATGCACAAGCGCTGCTGTTCGCCCCCTGACAGCGTGATCGGGCGTGCTTTTTCCTTGTGCAGCAGACCGACCTTGTCGAGTGCTGCGCGTGCGCGGCGCGCAGCCTCGCGGCGGTCGAAACCGGTAATGTCCAGCGGCAGCATCACATTCTCGAAGGCATTGCGGTCGAACAGCAGTTTATGATCCTGGAATACGAGTCCGAAATTGCGGCGCAGGAACGGGATGCCGCGGGCGCGGAGCGTACCGATATTCTGGCCGTTGACGATCACCGATCCGGTAGTTGGCCTCTCAATGGCGACCATAAGCTTGAGCAGCGTACTCTTGCCTGCACCGGAGTGTCCGGTGATGAATACCAGTTCGCCGGTTTCCACGGTCAGCGAGATGTTGGCGAGCGCGTCGTGTCCGCCGGGGTAGCGTTTGCTGACGCCGCTGAGGACGATCTGGGTCATGTGTCGAGCAATGCCGATACAAAGTCATCGGCAATAAAAGGGCGCAGGTCATCAACACCTTCACCCACGCCGATGAAACGAACCGGAACAGGATTGCTGCCGGCGCGGCTGTGCGCGATGCCGGCAATCACTCCGCCTTTCGCAGTGCCGTCGAGTTTGGTCAGCACCAATCCGGTGACACCTACTGCGGCATCAAATGCCGCGAGTTGCGCCAGTGCGTTCTGGCCAGTATTGGCGTCCAGAACCAGCAGTACTTCGTGCGGTGCACCCGGCATGGCCTTGTCGATGACCCGCTTTACCTTGCGGATTTCTTCCATCAGGTTCAATTGGGTCGGCAGGCGGCCGGCGGTATCAGCAAGAACAATGTCGATGCCGCGGGCACGTGCCGCGTTGATGGCATCGAAGATCACTGCGGCGGCGTCCCCGGAGGCCTGGGAGATAACCGAAACGTTGTTGCGTTCGCCCCACGCTGCAAGTTGCTCGCGCGCAGCAGCACGGAAGGTGTCGCCAGCCGCAAGCAGCACTGATTTGCCCTGCGCCTGGAAGTAATGAGCGAGTTTGCCGATGGAGGTGGTTTTACCGGCGCCATTGACTCCGGCCAGCATGATCACAAACGGCTTCGCCGAGCCCGTATCCAATGGTTGTGCAATCACTTCGAGCATGTTGCGCAGTTCGCTGCGCAATGCATCGCGCAACTGGGCAGCCTCGGTGTAACGGCCGCGCCGCGCCTGTCCGCGCAGTCCGTCAAGCAGGTGATTCGTTGCTGCGACACCGACATCCGCAGTTAACAGGACGGTTTCGAGTTCTTCATAGAAGGTTTCGTCGAGTTTTCGTCCGTCGCCGAACAGGTTGCCCAGGCTTGCGCCAAGTTGGGCGCGTGTTTTGCCGAGGCCGGCCTGCAGGCGTGCGAGCCAGCCGGTCGCCGGTGTTTGCGCGGGGTCTTTTTTCTTGCCGAAACCAAACATGAATGCCGTGGTCTGAAGGGGACGGCGTCAATACGCGCCGGTCCAGCGGGTTAATTGGCTACAATTCTAACAGGGCCTTGCCGCCGGCAAGCCTGAACAAGACAGGACATCATGATTGCTTTGCCGAAATTGCTTGCTGTTATGGCGCTTTTACTCGCCGGTTTGCCCGCTGTTGCATCAACAGCAGGGAGTGCGAATGTTGCGGTGAGCGAGCTCGCCAACGGCCTGCGTGTTATTGTCAAACCGGACCGTCGTGCGCCGGTGGTGGTGAGCATGGTCTGGTACCGTATCGGCAGCGTTGATGAGCAGGGCGGTGTTACCGGCGTGGCCCACGTGCTCGAACACATGATGTTCAAGGGCACGCGCGATATCCCGTCGGGAGAGTTTTCGCGGCTGATCGCGGCGGCCGGAGGGCGCGACAATGCGTTTACCAGCCGCGATTACACCGGCTATTTCCAGACCTTGCACAAGTCGGCTCTACCGTTATCGTTCCGGCTCGAAGCTGACCGAATGACCAATCTGGTGCTTTCCCCGGAAGAATTCGCCAAGGAACTGAAAGTGGTCATGGAAGAGCGGCGGTGGCGTACCGATGACCGGCCGCAGTCGGTGCTGTTCGAGCGCTTGATGGCAGTTGCGCTCACCGCGCACCCCTATCGCAACCCGGTGGTCGGTTGGATGAATGACCTGGAAAACCTGACCATTGACGACACCCGTCGTTTCTACCAGAACTGGTATGGGCCGAACAACGCCACGGTAGTGGTGGTCGGCGATGTGGTGCCGGCCGAGGTCTTTGCGCTGGCTGAACAATATTTTGGCGCGATTCCGCGCAAGGTGCTGCCGCCGCGCAAGCCCCAGGATGAACCGCCGCAATTGGGTGTGAAGCGGTTGACGGTCAAGGTGCCTGCCGAACAATCGCAGGTGCTGATGGCATACCGCGCTCCCCGGCTTACGAAGCCGGCCGAGGAGTGGGAGCCGTATGCACTGGATATGCTGGAGAGTGTGTTGAGCGGCAATCCGGCTGCCCGGTTGCCGCAACAACTGGTGAAAACCGACCGTCTGGCGGCTTCTGCCGGCGCAAGCTATGAAGGTGTGGGCCGTGGTCCGGGATTTTTCTTTCTTAGCGGTACGCCGGCAAATGGTCGCTCTGCTGCTGAAATGGAACAGGGTTTGCGGCGCGAAGTGCGGCGTATTGTTGAAGATGGTGTAACCCAGGAGGAACTGGATCGCGTCAAGGCGCAGGCGATGGCTGCGCAGGTTTATCAGCGTGATTCGATGTTTTTCCAGGCCCGCCTGATCGGCTGGCTGGAAACGGTGGGACTGTCGTTCAGGGATGAGGATCTGTTTATCGAGAAAATGCGGCAGGTGACCGCCGAGCAGGTGCGGGAGGTGGCACGCAAGTATCTGGTCGATGACGGTCTGACGGTGGCCTATCTGGATCCGCAGCCATTAAATGCCGCACCGCCAAGGGCTGCGCCACCAGCGGGAGTTCGTCATGGCAATTGAAATCCGGCGGATTGCCCTTGTGTTCGCGCTGTTGGCCTTTACGCAGCTCGCGCACGCGATATTGCCGATTGAGCATTGGAGTACCGCCGCGGGTGCAAAAGTGTATTTCGTAGCCAATCGCGGGCTGCCGATGCTTGATGTGTCGATTGAAATGCCGGCCGGATCGGCTTTCGATACCCCTGAGAAATCCGGTCTGGCAGCCATGACCAACGGCCTCATGCGGATGGGGGCCGGAGGGATCGGCGAAGATGAGATTGCCCGCCGGCTTGCCGATGTCGGTGCTGTAATGAGCAACCGTTTTGACTACGATCGCGCTGGTCTGTATTTGCGCACGCTTTCCGACGTGAAGCTGCGCAACCAGGCGCTGGATGTCATGGCCCGGGTGCTGAGTTCGCCGACATATCCGGAAACGGTTGTGGAGCGCGAACGTTTGCGTTACGTGAGCGCCCTGAAGGAGGCGGACCTGACGCCCGACAGTCAGGTCAGTCGCGAATTTTACCGGCAGGTTTATGGAAATCACCCTTACTCGTTGCGCTCTTCCGGCGAGGCGGATTCGGTCGGCAGGTTGCAGCGTGATGATCTGATTGCGTTCCACCGCAAGCATTATGTGGCCGGGCAGGCGGTTGTCGCGATCATGGGTGACGTCACCCGTCAGGAGGCGGAGGCGATAGCGGAGCAATTGACACGTGCATTGCCGCGAAGCAGTGGCCCTGCGCTCTCTCTGCCCGAAGTGCAGCCCTTGTCGGCGGCTGTAACGCGAATGATCGACCACCCGGCCAGCCAAAGCCACATCATGATCGGCGCACCGGGCATGCGCCGTGATGATCCTGATTATTTTGTGCTGTTTGTGGGCAACTATGTTCTGGGTGGTGGCGGGTTCGTGTCCCGAATAACCGATGAAGTGAGGCAAAAGCGCGGACTTGCCTATTCTGCGCACAGCTTTTTTTTACCGCTGCTGGCGCGCGGACCATTTGTCATCGGAATGCAGACACGACGTGATCAGGCCGAGCAGGCGCTGACCGTGGTCAGGAGCACGTTGCGCGAGTTCATCGAAAAGGGGCCGAGCGAACAGGAGGTGCAGGCAGCAAAGCAGAACATCGTCGGCGGTTTTCCGATGCGGATCGATAGCAATCGCAAGATTCACGATTATCTCGCGCTGATCGGGTACTACAATCTGCCCATTGATTATCTGGAGACATTTGTTCAAAACATAGAGCGCGTGACGGCTGCCGAAATAAAGGCTGCTTTTGCCCGTCGTGTTGATCCGGATCGGTTGGTCACCGTTGTTGTTGGCGCAGACCGCAACCAGTCGGCCACCGTGCCGCCCGCTCGTTGATGCCGGCTGCGGTCTCAAAGAAATGTGAAGTGCGGATCATCGGCGGCGCCTGGCGCAGCCGGCGTATCCGCTTTGCTGACCGTCCCGGCCTGCGGCCGACGCCGGATAGGGTGCGTGAGACGCTGTTCAACTGGCTCGGTCAGGATATGCAGGGTCAGGATTGCCTCGATCTTTTTGCCGGCAGCGGCGCACTGGGTTTCGAGGCGGCCTCCCGCGGCGCGCGTCGTGTAGTGATGGTCGAGCGCGATACGGCAGCGGCAAGTGCGCTGCAGGCCAATCGTCAATCGCTGGCCGCCGATGCTGTGGAAGTGGTACGGGCCGATGCGCTAGAATTCCTCAGGCAACATCGTACTTGCTATGACGCGGTATTTCTTGACCCGCCGTTTGCGGGTGATTGCTGGCCGGAGCTCCTGGCGCTGCTGCCGCAGTGCCTGAAGCCCGGTGCATTGGTGTATTGCGAGCGCGCAAAGGCGCTGGATGTCATGCCAGGTTGGGAAATCGTAAAGACCGGACGCGCCGGTCAGGTCAGCCATCAACTCCTGAAAAGAGCGGAATGTGAAGAATAAAGCCGTCTATCCCGGCACTTTTGATCCGATGACTCTCGGGCATGAGGATCTTGTGCGTCGTGCGGCGCGCCTGTTTGACCATGTGGTGCTGGCAGTTGCCGACAGCCGGACCAAGCGACCCATGTTTACGCTGGCCGAACGCATCGACATGGCGCGCGATGCGCTTGCCGACGTCAAGAATGTTTCGGTAGCCGGGTTCTCCGGCCTGCTGATGAATTTTGTGCAGGAACACGGTGCACGCGTGGTCATGCGCGGCGTGCGTGCGGTTTCGGATTTTGACTATGAGTTTCAGCTGGCGGGCATGAACCGCAAGTTGTATCCCGATGTCGAGACCGTGTTCATGACGCCAGGTGAGGAACACATGTTCCTTTCGGCAACGCTGGTGCGCGAAATTTCGGTGATGGGCGGCGATGTATCCAAATTCGTATCACCCATGGTTGCGGAGCGCCTCAAGATCAAGATCAAGGATCTCGGGGGTAAATGATCTTGATGCCAAAGATGCGGGGCCAATCATGGCGCTGATGATTACCGATGAGTGCATCAACTGCGACGTCTGTGAACCGGAGTGCCCGAACGAGGCCATTTCTGCAGGCGAGGAAATCTATGTCATCGATCCGAACAAATGCACCGAGTGTGTCGGCCATTTTGATGAGCCGCAATGCCAGAAGGTCTGTCCCGTCGACTGTATTCCGCTCGATCCAGATCGCAGCGAAACCAAGGAAGACCTGCAGCAGAAATACCTGAAGCTCACCGCGCAGAAGGCTGCGTAGGCGGCCTCTACCGGGGCATCAGCGTTTCTGGCACGCCGGGCAGTAACAGGTTGCGCGCTGGGCCTGTTTCAATTCGCGGATCAGCGTGCCGCAATTCATGCAGGGTTCTCCGCTGCGCCCGTACACCAGAAATTGGTTCTGGAAGTTCCCTGCCATGCCGTCACTGCCGACATAATCGCGCAGGGAACTCCCCCCGGCGTCGATGGCTGAAGCCAGTGTTTTCTTGATTTCCCCGGCCAGCAAATTGCAGCGTATGCGGCTGACGCGTTTTGCCGGTGTGCGCGGATCGATGCCGGCATGGAACAGGGCTTCATTGGCGTAGATATTGCCGACGCCGGCGACAACATGGCTGTCCATGATCACCAGTTTGATCGCCGCATTGCGCTTGCGCGTTTCAAGGTAAAGCGCAGCGCCATCGAAATCCGCGGTCAGCGGTTCCGGTCCGATGGACGCCAGCAGTGGATGGGTCAGCGGGTCTCCGGTCTGCCAGAGAACCAGGCCAAACCGCCTTGGATCGCGCAGTCGCACGACGCGGCCGTTGTCGATGACGAGGTCGAAATGATCGTGTTTTTCAGGAGGGGTTGCGGCATCAACGAGCCACAGCCGTCCGGACATGCCCAGGTGTACGATCAGCGCCCCGGTGATGCCATCGGCTTTTGTGCAGTCGAACAACAGGTACTTGCCACGTCGCCGCAGCGACATGATTCGCGCATCCGCGAGTTGACGTTCGAGGCCGCGCGGAACAGGCAATCGCATGCCCCGGTGGCGTACGATGGCGCGTTCAATCCGGTGGTGTTCCACCGTCGGAGCAAGGCCGCGGCGTGTAGTCTCTACTTCGGGTAGCTCCGGCATATAAATATATGATTTATAAGAATTATTTTTTAAGTGCCGGGGTTGCCGGGTTGGTCAGCAAGACGCGGCCGGCCACCCCAAGGAATGTGTATTGCAGTCCGTTGTCGCGACGCCATAACACTAATTGAGGTTCGCGTTGCAGAACGCCGAAAGAAACAGTTTTACCGTCGCTCAGCGTTATGTGGAGATCGGCGCGCACCGGACGATTGTCATAGGGTTCGGCCGAAGCGGCCGAGGCCACGCGCCAGTGATCGACGTAACGCTGCAATTCATCGGCGCCGATCTCAGCAGACGCCGGCGTCAACTTCCAATGGCCGTTACTTTTGCCGACTGTGAATTCAGGCAGCGCGATCGTGACCGGTTGTTCTGTTTCAGACAGCAGCGCGCGGCGGATCAAGGCAAGTGCGTTTGCCGGCAAGCCCGCGCCATGGCGCAATTCGACCGCATGGATGGTGTCTCCACGCTGTACGTATTGCTCGCCTGTGACAGTATTGATGGCGCCGAATGCATATTGCACACCGTCGATGTCGAGGACTGCTGTTGGGCGATCCAGTTCGAAGCGTGCGCGATCAGCAGCTGGCAGGCGCGCGGTCGGCTGTGCTTCCAGTATGGTCAGCATGCGCAGAACCTGAAATTCGTCCGCGCGCGCATTCAGCGGCGCAGTGATCCACCAGTGATCCCCCCTGCGCTCAAGCTTTACCGGCGGCTGGTCATGACGCGTCAGTGAAACGCGGGATACTGCGGCGGGTTTGACAACAGACAATGATTCGCGTGCTGCTTCTTCGCGCGACGGGATACGCCATGCAATCAACGCCAGCGCCGCGACTGCGGTGAGCATTGTGAGGTTGAGCAGCCAGCCGCGCTTCATGGACACCGCCGCATGCGCACTTTCAGCGGGAGTTGCGCCGGCGCCACCATACTGTGACTCCGGTGCCGGCGAACAGCAGCGGCAGTGCGAACAGCACGGCAAATGCAATCAGGTAGAGCTGCGTGCTGTCTATCTCGATCTGTGTGTCGGCAGCAGGGCGCGCGTCAATGGTGACCATCGAATCTTCGCCGGCAAGCCAGTTGAACATGTTGACGCCCAGAGCCAGATTGCCGCCGTTGCCAAGGAAACTGTTCGACAGGAAATGTCCCGTTCCGATGACGATGGCGCGCTGCTCGCGGTCGCCGACGGTGCGTTCAAACGCAGTGGCTACATTGACCGGTCCTGGAAAATCACGCGTCTTGTCGAAGACAGGTTTCGCGTCGAGCTTGCCGACTTCCACCCAGCCGCGTTGCGCGACGTCGATCAGCGGCGTTACCGTCCAACCGGTGCCATCGTCGGCGCTGATCTGGCGTGCGTGGGGAAACAGCGTGTTGTATTGCAGGGTGCCGACAACAGGGTGGCGTGCGTAGTTGGTGGCAACGGCGAATACCGGAGGGCCGCTGCGTGGTGCGAGTGCGGGATCAACGACTGTGCCGGGGGTTAATACCAGCCCGAGTTTTTCGCCGAGTGGTTGCAGGCCGCGCAGCGGCTCGGTATCGATCAGCCACAGCAGATTGCCGCCGCGATCAATGTAACGCAGCAGTTTCTCGATCTCCGCGCCCTGCAGTTCGACCTGTGGCTGGGTAACGACCAGCAACGCGGCGTTCTGCGGAACTTCCTGGGCCAGCGCCAGATTCAGGCTGGAAATATTGAAGCCTTTTTCACGCAGACGGTGACCGAACGCGCCGAGGTCGTGATTGGCCAGTCCGTCGAGTTTGCGTTCGCCATGGCCGTCTAGCCACAACACAAGGTTGTTGGCCCCTCGTGCCAGCCGCAGCAATGCGTTGGCGAAGGTTTGTTCGCTGAATTCCGCCAGTGGAATCTGTTCCCGGCGCCTTTGATATTCGATGACCAGTGCGTTGGGTGTGCGCAGTTCGGCGTCAGCGGCCATTTTTGGCTGTTCGCGCGGATCAATCAGCTGCAATTGCAGGTCGGGTTTGGCGCGCTGATAGGGCCGCAAACGCTCCTCGATGATCTTGTGTACGTTGCTGCCGCTGCTGTCCTGACGGATGGCATAAGCCTTAACTGCAACCGGCCCCTGCAACTGTTTAAGCGCGCCGATCGTGGTTGCCGATAGCGTGTTCCGGGCGCCGTGCGTGAGATCGTGTTCAAGCCGGTATTCACGGGAAAAATAGGCGAGCAGCGCGAGCAGCAGTGCGAGCAGAAGCACAAATAAGCTGCTTTGGGCAAGGTTCTGCCAGCGCCGCATGCGGGATATCTGCATGATTTATCCGTGCAGCCGCCGGCCGTCGAGGCGACGGATGGCCAGAATCAGAAACGCCAGCGTCAGCAGCAGCGGGCAAATGATGGCGTAGGAGTCGAGCATGCCCTTGCCCAAGGGTTCGAAATTGCGCAACGGTGAAAATATCTGGGCAAATGCAGCCGGAATCTGCCAGCCACGGGCGCGCAGGCTGTCGCCGGCGGTTTCACCCATGAACAGCATCGCCAGCAGCAGACCGAAGGAAATCAGCGCTGCAGCCATAGGCTGCGAAGTCAGGCTGGAGGCGTAAAGACTGACGGCGGCGAAACTCGCTGCGAGCAGCACCAGAGCCAGCGTCAGCGTCGCCAGCAAACCGGCATCAAGAGATGTACTTTGGACGAGCGTTAACGGCATGGCCAGCACCAGCAGAATGATCAGCAGCAGGAAGGTCATCAACCCGGTGAATTTGCCGATCACGATTTCGCTCATCGATACCGGGGCCGACAGCAACAGGGTCATGGTCTGATTGCGGCGTTCTTCGGCAATCATCCGCATTGCCAGCACGGGTACTGCGAACAGGAGGATCGCCGCCGCAGTCGCATAGGTTGGAGCTGCGACCAGTTCGGTAACGCCGGGCGGGCTCGCGAGCTGGGCCAGTTGCGACTGGATCTGCAGGAAATAATCAAGACTCTTGAGAAAGCCGTAGCCGAGTATGACTTGCACTACTGTAAGAACCAGCCATGCCAGCGGAGAGGAAAACAGCGCGCGTAATTCTTTCGCTGCAATGGTAAAGATCATGACGTACCTGCAAGCTGGTTTTTGCCGGCGGTTTCGCCAGGGGTTCCCCCTGGTTCGCCACCCCGCGTCAGGTGCACGAACACGTCTTCAAGACTGGTTTGCGCCGGCGTCAGCTGGTTCAGCCCCCAGTCTTCAGCACTGGCGCGCGCGACCAGGTTTGCCGTTGGGTCGGTGTCTGGCGCGAAGCGGATGCGGAAACGGCCACTGCCGTCGTCTTCAACGGTAGAGACGCCCTCAATGCCGCGCAGCGTTTCGACAGGCGGCGGACGTTGCAGGCTGATGGTGACCGTGCGACCCCGCTGGAATTCGCGCAGGCCGGCGATGGTGTTGCTGAACACCATTTCTCCATGGTGCAGAATCTGCACCCGGTCGCACACCGCTTCGACCTCGGTCAGGATGTGCGTGGAAAGAATTACGCTGTGAGTGCGCCCGAGTTCGCGGATCAATGCGCGGATGTCCAGAATCTGGTTGGGATCAAGGCCGACAGTTGGTTCGTCGAGAATGATGATATCCGGTTCATGCACGATCGCCTGGGCAATGCCGACGCGCTGCTGGTATCCCTTGGAAAGGGTGCCGATGAGTTTTTTTGCGACATCGCTGATGCCGCATCGCTGCATGGCCCTTGCCACGGCGTCATTGCAAAGGGCTCGGGGTATGCGATGGAGGCGCGCAGCAAGCTGTAAATATTCGGTAACGTTCAGCTCACGATACAGAGGGGGCGTTTCCGGCAGATATCCGATTCTTGCCTTGGCCGGTACCGGTTGATCCAGCAGATCAATGCCGCAGATGCGGATTTCCCCGGCACTGGGGGCAAGATTACCGGTGAGCATCTGCATGGTGGTGGTTTTGCCGGCGCCGTTCGGTCCGAGCAGGCCGAGGATCTCCCCCTGGTGTACTTCCAGATCAATTCCACTCACTGCGGCATGCTTGCCGTAGTGGCGTGAAAGACCCCGGGCGCTTACGGTCAGTTCGGATGCAGGGGAAGTCATCAGCGGCGGGATTGCGGGTTGGCGGCAAGTTGCCTTGTGGTCGGGCGGAAATATACCTAATATGTTGTGCATTATGAATGGCGCGGTCGTACTCCGCCACAGTCGTTTATCCACGCGATCAACCCGGCGCTTCAACGCGCAACCCGGTTACCCGATGAAACTGATTCGATTCGTTGCGCCGATCGCCATCCTTGCAATGGCAGCCTGCGCCCAGGCGCCCGTCCAACCCGAGCCCGTCGCTGTTGCTGTCAAGCCTTTGCCCAAGGTTGTTGCCCAGCCCCCGGCGCCTGCACCACGCGTAGCGCCCTTGCCCAATGTCGAATTGAGCGAAGCCTTGCTGTTCAAGCTGACGCTTGCCGAAGTGGCCTTGCAACGAGGTCAGCCGCACGTCGCCGTGCCCGCGCTCCTTGAGGTGGCGCGCGAGACCCGGGATCCACGTGTCGCGCGCCGCGCGACCGAAGTGGCCTGGAGCGCGCGTTTCCTGCCTGCTGCCCTGGATGCCGCCACGCTGTGGTTGCAGACGGATCCGGAATCCGCGCGCGCTCGCCAGACCGTGATTGCCCTTATGGTCAATCAGTCCCGGCTGGATGATGCGTTGCCCCATTTGCAGAAATGGTTGAGTTCGGAGCCAGACAAGATCGGGCAAAATTTCCTGCAGTTGTCATCGCTGGTTGCCAGCCATCAGGACAAGGCGGCGATCCTGCGTTTGTTGCGCACGCTTGCGAAGGACTATGCCGCAGTACCTGAGGCCAGCCTCGCAGTGGCACAGGCCGCATGGAATGCTGATGATCAGCCCGCTGCGCTGGCCGCCGCGCGCAGGGCGCTGGAGTTGCGACCCGGCTGGGAACTGGCGGCGCTGTTCCAGGCACGGGCTTTGCAGCGAGATTCGGCTGACCAGGCCATCGAATTTCTGGACGGATTTCTCAAGGCCAACCCCGGTGCCCGTGACGCCAGGCTGAACTACGCCAGGCTGCTGGTAGCAGCACGCCGTTATCCCGAAGCGCGAAAACAATTCGAGGTTCTTGTCGGTGAAGCGCCGAATAATCCCGAAATCGCGATGGCGGTCGCCACGCTTTCGTTGCAGGCCAAAGATTATGTGGCCGCCGAAATCCAGTTGCGGCGTGCACTGGAGATCAATCACAAGGATCCGGATACCGTGCGGCTTTATCTCGGGCAGGTCAACGAAGAATTGAAGCGCGATGATCAGGCCCTCAAGTGGTACAGCAGCATTACGCATGGCGAGCAGTTTGTTGCGGCACAGGCGCGTTATGCCGGGGTGCTGGCGCGGCAGGGCAAACTTGCACAAGCGCGCAAGCATTTGCAAAGCGTAGAGGCCGCCGATGCCCAGCAACGCCTGCAACTGACTTTGGCCGAGGCCGGCCTGCTGCGCGAAGCCCGGGCCTATCAGGAGGCGTTTGACTTCCTCGGGGCGGCGGTAGCGGTTACACCCGAGGCACCGGATTTGCTCTACGACTATGCGATGGCTGCAGAGAAGTTGAATCGCATGGATGTGCTGGAGACCAGTTTGCGAAAGGTGATTGCCATTCGCCCGACGCATGCTCATGCGTACAACGCCCTCGGGTATTCGCTGGCAGATCGAAATATGCGGCTTGAAGAAGCGCGTGCGTTGATCGAGACCGCACATAAACTGGCGCCAGAGGACTCGTACATCCTCGACAGTCTGGGCTGGGTTCTTTTCCGGCAGGGGCAGGTTCGTGAGGCTCTGGGCTACCTGCAGCGCGCCTACACCGCGCGGCCCGATGCCGAAATCGCAGCGCATCTTGGTGAAGTGTTGTGGGTCATGGGCCGTCAAGCCGACGCGCAGAAGGTCTGGTCTGACGCCATGCGCAGTCAGCCGAAGAACGATGTGCTTCAGGAAACCATCAAACGCCTCGCGCCGGCGGCTCTGCAATCCATGCAATGAGTTTTGCCCGTGCGATTGCGCTAGTGCTTGCGGCGATGCTGCTTGTTGGTTGTGCGGCTGTCGCCCCCGGCAAACACTGGCCGCCAGCCGCATCCTTTGACATGCTCGGCCGCGTACTGGTCAGTGGTGACGGCCGCGCATTCTCGTCCGGCCTGCGCTGGCGCCATGACGCGGCAGGAGACGAGTTATGGCTGATGTCGCCGGTCGGGCAGACTTTGGCGCATATCGCTGCCGACGATACCGGTGCCGTACTTACGACGCCTGACCAGCAGGAATACAGGGCATTTTCAGCGGAGAGCCTGACACGCCGCGCACTGGGATGGCCGTTGCCGCTGACCGAACTGCGATTCTGGATTGTCGCCACTCCGGCCGGGGGCGACAAGGGGGCAGTGGCGACCCGTGACGCCGCCGGTCGGCTGTCGTTGCTTGAGCAGAACGGCTGGACCGTTCGATACACCTATCCGGAACCTCCCGACTCATCGGTGTTGCCCAAGCGGCTGGATATGACCCGGGGGGAACAGCGAATCCGTCTGGTGATCGATGGCTGGCGCGGTGAGGAGGCCCCCTGAACGGTTTGATTGCATTTCCGGCCCCCGCAAAGCTCAACCTGATGCTCCGTGTCACGGGGAGGCGGGCTGATGGTTATCATTTGCTGCAGACGGTATTCAGGTTTCTTGATCATGGCGATGTCGTGCGCGTGCGCGTGCGTGCCGACGGCGCGATTGTCCGGTCGCGACCGCTACCCGGCGTTGCAGCAGCTGATGACCTGACGGTGCGCGCGGCAAAGGTGTTGCAGGAGTTCGCAGGCATCTCGATGGGCGCCGAAATCGAGCTGGATAAACGCCTGCCGCTTGGCGGCGGGCTTGGTGGCGGCAGCTCCGATGCAGCAACAGTCCTGCTGGCATTGAACCAGTTGTGGGGTGCCGGATGCTCGCGCAAGCGCTTGCAGGACCTGGCGTTGAAGCTCGGGGCGGATGTGCCGGTTTTTATCTACGGCCAAAGCGCAATCGCCGAGGGGGTGGGGGAATTGCTGACCCCAATCCAACTGCAGCCAGCCTGGTATCTGGTGCTGGTGCCTCCGGTGGCGGTGTCCACAGCAACGGTTTTTCAACATCCGGAATTGAAAAGGGACTCGGAAAAGGTTAAAATCCAAGGCTTTTCCGCGATCGGGGGGAACGACCTTGAGCCCGTGGTTTGCCGGGAATATCCGGAAGTCGCGAGGCATCTGGCCTGGCTGAAGCAATTTGGCGATGCGCAGATGACGGGTTCAGGCGCTTGCGTATTTGTCGCGTTCGCGGATGAGGCGTCCGCCCGGCAGGCGATGGCAGCATGTCCGTCCGACATGCGGGGTTTTGTGGCCCGCGGTCTGGATCAGCACCCGCTGCACGGACTGGCGGAAGATTTTGACGGCTGATGCCGCAGTGGCTTCAGTGGTTTTGCAGCATCGGTTGGGGAGTCGCCAAGCTGGTTAAGGCACCGGATTTTGATTCCGGCATGCGAAGGTTCGAATCCTTCCTCCCCAGCCACTCGTATTCGGCAGTTTACCGGCTGTTGTTCGACAGCCGTATTCGACGCGAATTATCAGGGGGTGTGGGGTGGCACTGGACAGGATGATGGTATTCACCGGCAACGCCAATCCGCGGCTCGCGGAGGCGGTGGTCGGCCATCTTGACATCCACATCGGTCGCGCCAAGGTCGGTCGCTTCAGCGACGGCGAAGTGGCGATCGAGATCCTGGAAAATGTTCGTGGCAAGGACGTTTTCATTCTCCAGTCCATCTGCGCGCCAACCAATGACAACCTGATGGAACTGCTGGTGATGGTTGATGCGCTGAAACGTGCTTCCGCCGGCCGGGTTACTGCGGCAATTCCGTATATGGGTTACGCCCGGCAGGACCGCCGTCCGAATTCGGCGCGGGTGCCGATCACGGCCAAAGTCGTGGCGAACATGATGAGCAGCGTCGGTGTTGATCGGGTGTTGACCATGGACCTGCACTCCGAGCAGATCCAGGGTTTTTTCGACATTCCAGTAGACAACATCTACTCCGGACCGATCATGCTCGGCGACGTCTGGAAACAGAATTTCAGCGAGCTGGTGGTGGTGTCGCCGGACGTCGGCGGCGTGGTTCGTGCACGCGCATTGGCCAAGAGGCTCGAAGCAGACCTCGCCATCATCGACAAGCGCCGCCCGCGACCGAACGTAGCTACAGTGATGAACATCATTGGCGAAGTTGCCGGCCGCACCTGCGTCATCGTCGACGACATGGTTGATACGGCCAACACCTTGTGCGAGGCCGCCGGTGCGCTGAAGAAACAGGGTGCGCAGAAGGTCATTGCCTATTGCACGCACGCAGTGCTGTCCGGTCCGGCCATTGAGCGCATTACCAACTCAGCGCTGGACTCGATCGTGGTGACCGATACGATTCCGCTGACAGAGGCCGGACGCAATTGCAGCAAGATTCGCGTATTGACCGTTGCCGGTCTGCTTGCCGAGACGATGCGCCGGATCAGTGCCGAGGATTCAGTCAGTTCCTTGTTCGTCGAATAATTTTTAGCGGAGACCGGCTTCTCGCCGGTTTCCTTTTTAACGCGGGGCAGTCTGGTCGCGGACCCCTGCAACACAGGAGAGCAACATGAAAATTGAAGTTACCGCGTTTCCGCGTACGAGCCAGGGCAAGGGTGCGAGCCGCCGCCTGCGTACGACGGGTCGCGTTCCGGGCGTCATTTATGGCGCCGGCGTGGACGCGCAAAGTGTCGAGTTCGACCACAAGGCGCTGCTGCGCCACCTGAAACTCGAGGCTTTTCATTCCTCGATTCTGGACCTGACGGTTGAAGGCAAAAAGGATCGCGTGCTGCTGCGTGACTTCCAGATGCATCCCTTCAAGGAACAGGTGCAGCATGTCGATTTCCAGCGTATCGATCCGAAGAAGAAGATTCACATGGCGGTGCCGCTGCACTTCCTGAATGCCGAGATCGCGCCGGGCGTGAAACTGGGCAAAGGCGTCGTTCAGCACATCATCAACGAACTGGAAATCCAGTGTCTGCCGGACAACCTGCCGGAATTCATCGAGGTTGATCTCAAGGACCTTGAACTGGGACATTCGATTCACGTGTCGGACCTGAAACTGCCGCAGGGCGTAGAGCCGCTGCCCAAGCTGAAGGCAGACAATCCCTCTGTCGTCACGGTCCAGGTGCCGAGAGAAATTGCAGTCGAGGAAGAAGTTGCTGCACCGGTTACCGAAATCACCGGCCAGACTCCGGAAGCGGCTGCCGCTGCTGCTGCCGCCGGCGACAAGAAAGACGGCGACAAAAAGCCGGCCGAGAAGAAGTAAGGTGGTGTGCCAGCCTTGCGGCTGGCGGCATCCCGAAGCGCCCGCCAGAATGTATCCGACTGGCGGGCGTTTCTTTTTAAAACCCAATTAAAACAATCACTTATAATACGCATCATTTTTGATCTCCAGTCAACGTCATGAAACTCGTCGTCGGTTTGGGTAACCCGGGCAGGAAATACGAAGCTACGCGCCATAACGCCGGCTTCTGGTGGATTGACGGCCTTGCCCGAGCGGCGGGGGCGCAGTGCCGCCATGAGGCGCGTTTTCATGGCGAGGTGGCGCGGGTTGCAACACCCAATGGCGACGTCTGGCTGCTCAAACCGGCGACATACATGAACGAGTCAGGCCGCTCAGTTGGTGCTCTGGCCGATTTTTACAAAATTGCGCCGAAGGATATTCTGATCGTGCACGATGAACTCGACTTGCCGCCGGGCGGCATCAAGCTCAAGTTCGGCGGCAGCGGGTCCGGCAACGGCGTGCGCAACGTGATTTCGCGTTTGGGCACGCAGGAGTTCTGGCGTCTGCGCATCGGCATTGGTCATCCCCGTGAACTGGCGGCGAGCGAGCAGGAGGTTGTTGACTACGTGCTTCATGCGCCCCGTGCTGAAGAGCAGCGGGCCATAGACGAGGCTCTCGATCGCGGATATGACGCGTGGCCGCTGATGGCTGCCAACGACATGCAGGCAGCGATGCTGCGCCTGCATACCAAACCCGGCGAAAAGCCGCGCCCCGGCGTGACGCCCAAGCCCTAACCGTTTTTATTCAAGGTTCATACATCATGTCTCTGAAATGCGGCATCGTCGGTCTGCCCAACGTCGGCAAATCCACCCTGTTCAACGCCTTGACCAAGGCCGGCATCGCGGCGGAAAACTATCCCTTCTGCACCATCGAGCCCAATGTCGGCATCGTCGAAGTGCCCGATCCGCGTCTTGCCGCGCTGTCGGCCATCGTCAAGCCGGAAAAGGTCGTTCCGGCGGTTGTCGAGTTCGTTGATATCGCAGGACTGGTGGCAGGCGCCTCCAAGGGCGAAGGGCTCGGCAACCAGTTCCTCGCCAACATTCGCGAGACCGATGCCATTGCGCATGTTGTGCGTTGTTTTGAAGATGAAAACGTAGTGCACGTGGCCGGCAAGGTGGATCCGCTGTCGGATATTGAAACCATAAATACCGAACTCGCGCTGGCCGACCTCTCGGCGGTCGAACGCCATCTTGCCAAATTCGTCAAAGCGGCCAAATCCGGTACAGACAAAGAGGCGGCCCGCCTGGTCCCGGTGCTCGAGAAATGCCAGGCCGTGCTGAATGAAGCCAAGCCGGTGCGCTCACTGGATCTTGATGAGGAAGAACTCGTATTGCTGCGGCCGCTGTGCCTGATCACGGCAAAACAGACGATGTATGTGGCAAACGTGCGCGAAGGCGGATTCAACAATAATCCGCACCTGGCAGCAGTGCAGGCGCTGGGCGCTCGGGAGAAAGCACCCGTTGTGGCCGTTTGTGCCGCGATCGAGGCCGAGATTGCCGACATGGACGACGCCGACAAAGACGTTTTCCTGCAGGACATGGGCATGACCGAGCCGGGGCTGAACCGGGTGATCAGCGCCGGTTATACGCTGATGGGACTGCAGACCTATTTCACCGCCGGCGTGAAGGAAGTGCGCGCCTGGACCATCCACCGTGGTGACTCTGCGCCACGGGCGGCGGCGGCGATCCATACCGATTTCGAGAAAGGTTTCATCCGCGCCGAGGTCATTGCCTACGACGATTTCATTGCCGCCAAGGGTGAGCAGGGTGCCAAAGAGGCCGGGAAAATGCGTTTGGAAGGCAAGGACTACATCGTCAAGGACGGCGATGTCATGCATTTCCGCTTCAATGTCTGATTAATCAGGTACTTGACCTGTTGCCTGTGCCGGCCGGGGGTTGTTTTGTATTCGGAAACCGGCAGGTCTATACTTCCATAGATAGGAGGCAGCCCAATCTCAGGAGGTAAAGCATGTTTGAGCGATCCTTTTTGCGTTCAGCGGTGGCGGTCGCCGCATTGATTCTGACAGCCGGTTGCGCAGGTGTCGGAGGCAATCATCGCGGCGGTGTTGATGTAGACAGTATGCTCAACGCCATTGCACAGGATGACGCGGCTTATGTCCGGTCAGCCATCAATCAGGGAATGAACGTTAATCAGCGCGTAGAAGCCCCGGGGTATTCTGCCGGCGCCCCGCTGATTGCACTGGCTGCCCGCGCCGCGTCCATCAATACATTAAGGATGCTGATTTCTGCCGGCGCCGACGTCAACGCGCGCACGCCTGTTCATGAGACGCCATTGATGCTGGCGGCCTATTTCCGTGAAGAGGGCGACTCGTCTGCTGAGCGCCATGATCAGGCTGTGCGGATTCTGGTCGATGCCGGTGCGCATCTGGAAAACGAGGCTCACAGCTATACGCCGCTGGCCTATGCCGCATACAACGACCGACAGCGTGCAATGCAGTATCTGATCGAGCGTGGTGCCCGGCTGGATGCCGATTCGGTCAATCGGATGACCTATATCAATACCCCTTTGATGATGGCATCGATACAGGGACATCGCGAGGCCGTACGAACGCTGCTGCGGGCGGGTGCCGATCCCCTGGTGCGGTTGCGTGGTGGCAATACTGCAAGGGAATTTGCGGTTAAGTACAGGCACACCCACGTTGAGCCGCTGCTGGCTTGCGCCGAAAGGCTGCCCACAGGCGTGAGCTACATCGAGCGCTGCGACAATCCACGCGTTGCTTCCAACAATCCCTGAGTTTGGCGACCTGAGGTTGACGAATAGATGACGCGGGTTGTGGCCCGCGTCATCGTGGTCTTCCCTTTAAACAAACGCGCTTCCGCCCGTCAGCAACCGGCACGCCAGCCGAAAGACCTGTTTTTCAAACCGCAGTGACCAGACCATTTCCGTGGCATTGGCAGTCGCGGTGAAATCCGCAATAAATCAATCAGTCCGGAACGACTCGCGGCTTCAGGCTGATGATCAGCACACCCGCAAGTACCAGCGCGGCGCCGGCCATCTGCACGGTGCTGATGGTTTCGCCCAGAAACAAAGACGCGAATGCCATTGTTGCTACCGGTCCGATGCACCCTGTCAATGAAACCTGGTTTGCGCCAATACGTTTGAGGCCTTCCGCCATCAGCCACAGCGGCAGTACGGTCGAGAATATGGCCAGTATTGTGACCAGAACGTAGACCCTGTCATCGACCACCAGTGACTGCAGCGGCCGGGTGGTCGTGAAATGGGCGATCACGAAACCCGTTGCAATCAGCGAAGCGTAAGCCGAGAAACGCATCGAGCCGAACTTGTGTACCAGTCGGCTGCCGGCGACGAGATAGATGGCGTAAGTCACGGCACTGCCGAACACCAGCAATGTGCCCAGCGCAGTCAGTTCAAGATCATCTCCCAGACTCGCCTCTGCGCTGAACACCAGCGCAATTCCGGTATAGGACAACGCCAGCGATACCAGTTGTCGCGCCCGCAACGGCTGCTGCAAAAAGGCGGCGGACAGCAGCAGTACCAGCGTCGGGTACAAGTACAGGATCAGACGGCCAAAACCGGCGGAAATATATTGCAGACCCGCCAGATCAAGAAAGCTTCCGAGGTAGTAGCCGAGAAATCCCAGCACAACCAGTGTGCCGATCTCGCGGCGCGAGACTTTCTCGGTCATCCGGCCTGCCCACCACGCCATCAGCAGGAACAGCGGCGCGGCAAACAGCATGCGCAACGTCAACAGCGTCGTGGTATCGACGCCGTACTGATAGGCAGCCTTGACCAGCACCGGCTTGCCGGAAAAAGCAATCGAGCCGGCGATTGCACAGGCGACGCCCACCCAGACGTTGCGCCGCGCCGCCTGCGATGCCGTCACTAGCGGCGGCGTCCGCCGCCGAGGATGGAGCCCAGCACACCGCGGATGATTTCGCGTCCGACCTGCGATCCGATGGCGCGGGCCGCACTTTTTGCCGCCATCTCCATGACACCTTCGCGGCGTCCGCCGCGGGGCCCGGTGCTGCCGCCAAGCAGGTCGCCTAGCGCACCGAACATGCCGCCGCCTGCGGCTGGCGTTGTCGCCGCCGGTTGCTGGGCAGCTGTTTGTTCCTTCACGCGCTGCGTGAGTTTTTCGTAGGCCGACTCCCGGTCTTCCATTTTTTCGTAAACTCCGGCGACCAGTGAATTTTTGATCACTGCCGCACGCTCCTCCGGCGTGACCGGACCGAGGCGGCTACCCGGCGGCAGCACGAAGGCGCGTTCGACGATACACGGACGGCCTTTTTCGTCGAGCAGGGACACCAGCGCTTCGCCGACACCCAGTTCGGTGATCGCAGCCTCGACATCAAGTTTCGGATTGGCGCGCAGGGTGGTCGCTGCGCTTTTGACTGCCTTCTGGTCACGCGGTGTAAATGCGCGCAGTGCATGCTGCACACGGTTGCCGAGCTGGCCGAGGACTGTCTCCGGGATGTCCAGTGGATTCTGGGTGACGAAATAAACGCCGACCCCTTTGGAGCGGATCAGCCGGACTACCTGCTCGATTTTTTCAAGCAGCGCCTGCGGCGCGTCGCTGAACAGCAGATGGGCTTCGTCGAAGAAAAACACCAGCTTGGGTTTTTCGGGGTCGCCCACTTCCGGCAGCTGCTCGAACAGCTCGGACAGCATCCACAGCAGGAATGTCGCATACAGCTTGGGCGAGTTCATCAGCTTGTCAGCGGCGAGGATGTTGATGACGCCGCGCCCCTGGGCATCGGTCTGGATCAGATCCTGAATGTTCAGCGCGGGTTCGGCGAAGAAATTGTCACCGCCCTGCTGTTCGATTTCGAGCAAGCCGCGCTGGATGGCACCAATCGAGGCGGCGGAGATGTTGCCGTACTGGGTGGTGAAACTCTTCGCGTTTTCGCCAACATACTGGAGCATCGCACGCAGGTCCTTGAGGTCGAGCAGGAGCAGTCCGTTGTCATCGGCGATCTTGAAGACCAGCGTAAGCACACCCTGCTGGGTGTCGTTCAGGTTGAGCAGTCGCGCCAGCAGCAGCGGCCCCATTTCCGAAATCGTTGCCCGCACCGGATGGCCCTGCGTGCCGAGCGCATCCCAGAACACCACGGGACAGGCAGCATAGGTAAATCCGTCTATGCCGAGTTGCTTGATGCGCTCCTCGATTTTTGGTTTGGGTTCGCCTTTTTGCGACAGACCCGCCAAATCGCCTTTGACGTCAGCCATGAACACCGGTACGCCGATTTTCGACAGCCCTTCAGCCAGGCGCTGCAGCGTGACGGTTTTGCCGGTGCCTGTGGCGCCGGCGATCAAACCATGCCGGTTGGCCAAACCCGGAAGCAGGTGCAGGTCGTGTTCGGATTTTGCGATCAGCATCGGTTCGGCCATGACGGGATTCCTGAGAGGGCTGTGTTGGGAGCGGTATGTTAAAATTTCGAACATTCTAACGGGTAAATTGCGCAATCATGGCCGGACATTCCAAGTGGGCGAACATCCAGCACCGCAAAGGGCGACAGGACGCCAAGCGGGGCAAGATTTTTACGCGGTTGATCAAGGAGATCACTGTGGCTGCGCGCCTTGGTGGCGGCGATGCCGACAGCAACCCGCGTCTGCGTCTGGCGATGGACAAGGCTTACGACAACAACATGCCCAAGGACAACGTCGAGCGCGCAATCAAGCGCGGTTCCGGAGAGCTTGAGGGCGTCAATTACGAGGAAATCCGTTACGAGGGTTACGGCATCGGTGGCGCCGCGGTCATGGTTGACTGCATGACCGACAATCGTACGCGTACCGTGGCCGATGTGCGTCACGCCTTCACCAAATACGGCGGCAATCTCGGTACCGACGGTTCAGTGGCCTTCCTGTTCAAGCATTGCGGTCAACTTTTGTTTGCGCCGGGAACCGATGAGGCGAAACTGATGGATGCCGCGATCGAGGCCGGTGCCGAAGACGTGATGACCCACGAAGACGGCAGCATCGAGGTCATTACCGGTCCGGCAGAATTTTCCGCGGTGCGTGCTGCACTCGAGAAATCCGGATTCAAGGCGGAGTTGGGCGAAGTCACGATGAAGCCGACCACCGAGAACGCGCTGGCCGGAGACGACGCGGTCCGCATGCAGAAACTCCTGGATGCGCTTGAAGCTGTCGACGACGTGCAGGAGGTTTACACCACCGCAGTCATTGACGAGCCCGCTTGAGCGCGGTTTCCACGCTCCGCATTTTAGGCATCGACCCCGGTCTGAGGGTTACCGGTTTTGGCATCATCGACCAGACCGGCCAGCAGCTTGTTTATGTCGCCAGCGGCTGCGTGCGCAGCGGCGCCGGTGAACTTCCGGAACGACTCAAGGTTCTGCTGGAAGGGCTGCAAGAGGTGATTGCCGAGTACCGTCCGCAATGCGCGGCCATCGAGCAGGTATTCGTCAACGTCAATCCCAAATCCACGCTGTTGCTGGGGCAGGCCCGCGGCGCGGCGATATGCGCTGCTGTTGGCGTTGCGCTGCCGGTCGCGGAATACACCGCCTTGCAGGTCAAGCAGGCAGTTGTCGGTGCCGGCAAAGCGCATAAAACCCAAGTGCAGATGATGGTGCGCAAGCTGTTGCGTTTGCCGGGTGATCCCAGTCCCGATGCTGCGGATGCGCTGGCTTGTGCCATTTGTCATGCGCACGGCGGCCGCGGTTTTGCCGGAGTCGGCATGGGACAGCGTCGCCGCCGCGGTCGCCTCGGATGAGCCGCATTCTTCTGGCATGGGAGCTCGGTGCTGCATCCGGTCACCTTGCCGGATTGCGGCCGTTAGTCGAAGGCTTGCTCGCACGCGGTCATCAGGTGACGCTGGCCGCCCAGAATCTGCGTAATGCGGCACGGGTATTTGCCGGACTCGATTTTCCGATTGTTCCGGCTCCCCGTACCCATGAACTTTATGGCGGACTTCAGGATCCGCCACTGAACTATTCCGAGATCCTGATGCGCTACGGCTATATCGATGCACCGATGCTTGCCGCGCTGGTGCGTGCGTGGCGTGCGCTGATGCAACTGACCGCTGCGGATGTGTTGGTGGCCGATCATGCGCCGACGGCGCTGCTCGCGGCACGCGGTCTCCAGAACCTGCGCTGTATCGCGTTCGGCAATTCTTTTGCGGTGCCGCCGGATGTGCACCCGACACCGAATATGCGCCGGTGGCTTGACGTGCCGCAGCAGCGCTTGCTCAACAGTGACACGCTGGTGCTGGAAACAATCAATCAGTCGCTGCCTTCTTCAGCAGACCCGCTGAGTGCGGTCCACCAGTTGTTTGACCGGGCAGATCGCATGTTTGTGGGGATACCCGAGCTGGATCCTTATGGCCCGCGCCAGGCCGGGTTCTATCTGGGCCTGTATCTCGGCATCAGTGGAAAGGCCGCTGCAAACTGGCCGGCCGGCGAAGGGAAGCGGATATTCGCCTACCTTCGCGCGGACTACACTGAAATTGATCATGTGCTCACCGCGCTTTCGGCGTGCGGGGCGCGATGCCTGATTCATATGGCCGGAGCATCGCAGGCGTTGATCAAACGCTATCACTCATCCCGGCTGGTGTTCAGCGATACGCCCGTGGATATCGCGTCTGCCGCAACGCAATGCGATGCTGCCATCTGTCACAGCGGGACAGGAACGGTTAACGCGTTGTTGCAGGCCGGCAAGCCCATATTGTTGTTGCCGGCACAACTGGAGCAGTTCCTGCTCGCACGTAACGTCGACGCGCTGGGCGCCGGGATAGTCGTGGTTCCCGAGGAGGTCAAAAGTGAATTTGGCAAAGCACTGCAAAGCATACTGGAGAACCCCTCGTTTTCCGGATATGCGCGCACGCTGGCCAATCGCTACCGTGAACCGTCCATGCAGGCGATGCTCGACCATGCAATTGCCCGGATCGAGGGTCGTGTGGCCGAGGCCTTGACATGAGCCGCATCCTCCTGGCCTGGGAACTGGGGGCAGGTTTCGGTCACCTCGGTCCTTTTCTGATGATTGCCGACCGCTTGCTCGAACGCGGCCATGAACTGCATATTGCGGCGCGCGAGGTGGCCAGTGCAGTGTCCGCAGTAGGGGATCTGCCGATTGCCGTATACCAGGCGCCGGTTTGTCTGAACGTGTACGGCGGGTTGCAGGAACCCCCTCTCAATTACGCCGAAATCCTGATGCGTTATGGTTATCTTGACCGCGCCATGCTGCGCGGGTTGCTGAAGGGCTGGCAATCGCTGATGAGGATCACGCAAACCGATATCGTTGTCGCCGATCATGCGCCCACGGCGCTGATGGCCGCGCGACTGGAGGGTATTCCGGTATCGGTGATCGGGACACCTTTCAGTGTATTGCCTGAAACACATCCCACGCCGAATATGCGCGACTGGGTCGCGGTGCCGCCAGCCAGGCTTGCGGACAGCGACCGGAGGGTGCTGGATGTTGTGAATGCGGTACTGCCGGAGCAAGCGCCGCGGTTATCCGCTCTGCATCAGATTTTTTCCGGGACCGGGAAATTTTTCATCGGCACGCCGGAAACCGACCACTATGGTGCCCGCGCCGATGCCATCTATTTCGGGCTCGCCGGACGCAGCAGCGGGTCGGCGGTTCCGGAATGGCCTGGCGGGGATGGCAAGCGGGTGCTGCTGTATTTGCATGCAGACTACCCGCATGCAAAGGAAACCGTGCAGGCGCTGGTCAGCCTTCGCGCGAAGGTTATTGTTCATATGCGCGGCGCCAGCAGCGAACTGCTGCAGGGTTTCATCGCGGCGGGAGCGGTGGTATCGGAAGAACCCCTGGATCTCGACCGCCTGCTGCCCGACGCCGATTTATGCGTGAGTCACGGGCCGGGAACTGCAATCGCTTCCCTGCAGGCAGGTGTTCCCGTACTGATTCTGCCCAAGCAGCTCGAGAATTTTCTGTTTGCGCGGTCGCTGGAGCGCATGGGCGTCGGTGCCCTGGTCAATCCGGACCAGAAGCCGCCGGATATCCACGGCGCACTGGCGGCGGTGCTGTCGAGCGGAAAACACACCGCTGCTGCAAGGGCCTTTGCAGAAAGGCATCGCGGTACTTCGGTTGATACAATTGCCAAACAGGTTGTCGCTCGCATTGAGGCGTTAGCCGGCCTGCACTGCAAGGAAAAAACATGATCGGGCGCATTGCCGGACGCCTGCTGGTCAAGCAGCCGCCGCAAATCATCGTCGACGTCAATGGCGTTGGCTACGAAATCGACGTGCCGATGAGCACGCTTTACCAGTTGCCCGCCACCGGCGAGGCTGTGACCTTGTTTACGCACCTTGCCGTGCGCGAAGACGCGCACCAGTTGTTCGGTTTTGCCTCTGAAGCAGAGCGTGCACTGTTCCGGCAGTTGATCAAGATCTCGGGCATCGGCGCGCGCACTGCGCTCTCTGTATTGTCGGGAATGTCGGTCGCCGAGTTGCATGAGGCCGTCAGTGCCAAGGATGGCGGACGGCTGACCAGGATTCCGGGAATCGGCAAGAAAACCGCAGAACGTTTGTTGCTTGAACTGCGTGATCGCCTGCCCAAGGGTGTGGTTCAGGCGGGGGCGTCGGCGACGTCGACAGAAGGCAGTGACATAGTCAATGCGCTGGGGGCGCTTGGCTACAACGACAAGGAAGTGACTTGGGCGGTCGCCCAATTGCCCGCCGGCCTGACCGTGACCGACGGCATCCGCCAGGCGTTGAAACTGTTGTCAAAATCCTGATGAAGCATGCTAATAAGCGTAAAACAGACTTATGATTGAAACTGACCGCCTGATTTCTGCTGCGCCGGCCTCCGTGCAGGAGGAAGTCATCGAGCGCGCATTGCGACCGAAGGCGCTGGATGAATATGTCGGGCAGGAGAAGGTGCGCGGCCAGTTGTCGATCTTCATCGAAGCGGCACGCAAGCGCAAAGAGGCGCTGGATCATGTGCTGCTGTTCGGCCCGCCGGGCCTGGGCAAAACCACGCTGGCGCACATCATTGCCCGCGAGATGGGCGTCAACCTTCGCCATACCTCCGGCCCGGTGATCGAGCGCGCCGGTGATCTTGCGGCGATGCTCACCAATCTCGAACCCAACGATGTGCTGTTCATCGACGAGATTCACCGACTGTCCCCGGTTGTCGAGGAGATCCTCTATCCTGCGCTGGAAGACTTCCAGATCGACATCATGATCGGCGAGGGCCCGGCTGCGCGTTCAGTGAAACTCGATCTGCCGCCGTTTACGCTGGTCGGTGCGACCACGCGCGCCGGCATGCTCACCAACCCCTTGCGCGACCGCTTCGGCATCGTCGCGCGGCTGGAGTTCTACAACGCCGACGAACTGACCCGCATCGTCGAGCGCTCTGCGCGTCTGCTGGAAGTCGAGGTCGACGCCGCCGGCGCGCGCGAAATCGCCACCCGCTCGCGCGGTACGCCACGCATCTCCAACCGGTTGCTGCGCCGCGTTCGTGATTTCGCGGAAGTGCGGGCCGATGGGCGTGTGACGCGCGCGGTCGCCGACGACGCGCTGAAAATGCTCGACGTCGATCCGGTGGGTTTTGACGTCATGGACCGCAAGCTGTTGCGTGCGGTGATCGACAAGTTCGGCGGCGGTCCGGTCGGTGTCGATAATCTTGCCGCGGCAATCGGTGAAGAGCGCGACACCATTGAAGACGTGCTGGAGCCGTACCTGATTCAGCAGGGTTATCTGCAGCGCACCCTGCGCGGACGCATCGCCACGGCGCAGGCCTATCGCCACTTCGGACTGGCGGAGCCCCGCGGCGACGGTCCGCGCGATCTTTGGGATGGTGGCACCGCAGAACGTTAAATTTCATAAGTCATTGTATTTATTGAGTAAATTGTAAAATGCAGGGCGGCGAAAAAACATTGGCAGGTCCGGTGCAACCCTTTCTGTGGCCGGTGCGCGTTTACTACGAAGACACCGATGCCGGGGGCGTGGTGTATTACGCGAACTACCTGCGCTTCATGGAGCGCGCGCGTAGCGAGTGGTTGCGCGCCATGGGTTTCGAGCAGTCGACGCTGGCGGCTGAATACCGTGTGCTGTTTGTCGTACGTGCGGTGAACATCGATTATCTGAAGCCGTCGCGGTTTGACGACAGCTTGCAGGTGACGGTGGAAGTCGTTAACGTCGGCGGCAGCCGCATCCGGTTTTTGCAGCGCGTGCTGCGCGGGGACGAGGAGATCGTGCGGGCCGATGTTGATGTGGTGTGCGTGAATACCGACACCTTCAGGCCGGCACGCGTACCCCTGGAAATGCGTACAACAATAGGGATGGAAGAGTGAACGCAACACTGACGCATGACATGTCGGTGCTCAGCCTGATCACCGGGGCGAGCATACCGGTCCAGCTGGTGATGGCACTGCTGCTGCTGGCTTCGCTGTTTTCGTGGTACTACATTTTCCTCAAGGTTTTCACGCTGCGTCGTGCTTCGCAGCAGACTGCGGATTTCGAACGCCAGTTCTGGAGCGGCGCTGATCTCAACGAGTTGTATCAGCGTGCGGTTAACGCGCGTGACTCGGCGGGTACGCTGGAGCGGATTTTTGAGGCTGGTTTCCGCGAGTTCACCAAACACCGGCGCGAACCCGGAGCCGATGTCGGCGCACTGATGGACAGCACGCGGCGCGCCATGCGTGCGACTTACCAGCGGGAAATGGACAAGCTCGAATCATCGCTGTCATTCCTCGCGTCGGTCGGATCGGTCAGTCCCTACGTTGGTCTGCTCGGTACGGTATGGGGCATCATGAATTCGTTCCGCGGTCTGGCCAATGTCGGACAGGCCACGCTGAGCCATGTCGCCCCCGGCATCGCCGAGGCGCTGATCGCCACCGCGATCGGTTTGTTCGCGGCGATTCCTGCGGTAGTGGCCTACAACCGTTTTGCCGGGGACGTTAACCAGCTGGCGATCCGCTTCGAATCGTTTACCGAAGAATTCTCCAACATCCTGCAGCGACAGTTGCACTGAACGCATGTTGATCGAAAAGCGCAGCGGCCGCCGATTGATGAACCAGATCAACGTCGTGCCGTACATCGACGTGATGCTGGTGCTGCTGGTGATTTTCATGGTCACCGCGCCGATGATGAATCCCAGCAAGGTCGATCTGCCGTCGGTGGGCAAGTCATCCGAGATCAAAACGCCGCCGCTGCAGATCATCGTCGACAAAAAAGGCGATCTGACATTCCGTGACCAGGATGGCAAGGCCGAGCGCAAGGTGAAGTGGGATGAGGTGATTGCCATCATCAAGGAGCGGCAGTCGAAGAATCCGGAGCAGGCGGTGGTGATCGCCGCGGACAAGGAAGTGCTTTACGAAAAAGTGGTCGAAGTGATGAACACGCTGCAGAGGAACAATGTTCAGCGGGTGGGGTTGCTGGTGCGCTCCGGAAACTAGATGACGGTCTATTGAATGACAGCGGCCGTGTTCCAATCCCGCGAACAGGCTTTGGCCGGCGGGCTGACCTTCGTGATGCACGTGCTGTTTCTGGTGCTGCTGGTATTCGGCGTCAGCTGGCAGCACAAGCAGGTTGATAGCGCGATGGTGGTTGATCTCTGGCGTGATGTACCGGCGGCAGCGGTGCCCCCGGCCCCCCCGGCGCCAGTACCACCGGCGGAGCCCGTGGCAAAACCCGCGACGAAGCCGGAACCGCCACCGCCCGCACCCAAGGTCGAAGCAAAACCCCCGCCAAAACCCGAGCCTGCCCCCAAGCCTGATATTGCGCTGAAGGAAAAGCTGGAGAAGGAGCGCAAGCTCAAGGAGCAGGCCGCGACTGAGGCCAGGAAACGCGCCGAAGAAAAAGCGCGCGAAGCCGAGACGGAAAAGAAAAAGCGTGCCGAAGCAGATGCATTGAAAAAGAAACAGGCTGCTGATGCTGAAGCAAAACGCGCGGCAAATGAACAGGCCAGGGCGCAGGAAGCACTGGCTGCGCAGGCGGCTGCGGCAAGCGCCCGGGTTGTCGACGAACACAAGCGTCGCATCATCGAAAAGGTACGGCGTTTCATCGTGCTGCCACCGAATGTCAGCGACAGTGCGCAGGTGGAGTTCGAAGTGGTGGTGCTGCCCGGCGGAGAGGTGCTGGGGGCAAAGCTGAAACGTTCCAGCAACAGCATTCCCGCATACGACGCTGCCGTGGAGCGGGCGATTCTCAAAGCGCAGCCATTGCCGTTACCGGCTGATCCGGCGCTGATGAGGCAGTTCCGGGAACTTAATCTTGTATTCCGTCCCAAAGAATAATCACACAAAGTGATCACAAAAATGCAATGTCATCATGAAAGTATCCGTTTGCCGATGCTGAACCTGTTGCGCACTATGTTTCGCACCATGTTTTTGTCCCTGCTGCTGGTCACCGGTGCAGCACAGGCTGCAATGACCATCGAGATTGTTGGTGCCGGTGCCAACCAGATTCCCGTTGCCATTGTTCCGTTCCGCGCCGAGGAAGGTCTGGCTCAGCGCATAACCCCGGTGGTTTCCGCCGATCTGGTCCGCAGCGGCCTGTTTCGCATGGTCGATCCGGGCGGCATGAATCCGGTGCCGCATGAACCCGAGCAGGTCAATTATGGGCAATGGAAGGCGCGTGGGGCTGAAGCCGTGGTGATCGGCTCGGTGACCAAGGCGGCGGATGGACGTTTTGACATCAGGTTCCGTGTGATGGATGCGGTCAAGCAGACGCAGATCGCCGGGTTTGTCTATTTCGCCACCGAAAGCCAGCTGCGTCTGACTGCGCACAAGATCGCCGACGTCATTTACGAGAAACTCACCGGCGACACCGGGGTGTTTGCGACGCGCATCACCTATGTGGTTAAACGCGGCACGCGCTTTGAATTGCATGTCGCCGATGCTGACGGCTACGGTGCGCAGAGCGTGCTGTCCTCCAACGAGCCGATCATCTCGCCGGCGTGGTCGCCGGACGGCACACGGCTTGCCTATGTTTCGTTCGAGCAAAAGAAGCCCGTGGTCTATGTGCAGTCGATGGTTACCGGTGCGCGTCAGGCGGTAGCGGCTTTCCGCGGCAGCAACAGTGCTCCGGCGTGGTCGCCGGACGGCAAACAGCTGGCGGTGACACTGACCCGCGACGGGGGTTCCCAATTATTTCTGATCAATGCCGACGGCAGCGGCGCGCCGCGCAGGTTGACGCAGAGCTCGGCGATCGACACCGAAGCCAATTTTTCACCGGATGGCCAATCGATCCTGTTTACCTCCGACCGTGGCGGCGGCCCGCAGATATACCGCGTTGCCTTCAGCGGCGGCAACGCGCAGCGGGTGACCTTTGAGGGCAACTACAATGTATCGCCAAGGCACAGTCCTGACGGCAAAAGCTTCACCTTCATTCAGCGCAATGGCGGACGGTTCAATGTTGCAGTACAGGATTTTGCAACACGCCAAGTACAGGTGCTGACCAACGGCGGAATTGATGAATCGCCGAGCTTTGCACCCAACGGCAAGATAATCCTCTACGCAACCCAGGTTGGGGGGCGTGGTATATTGGCCGCAGTTTCCAGCGACGGCCGCATCAAGCAGCGTTTCACTGCAGATGTCGGGGATGCACGTGAACCTGCGTGGAGTCCCGTGGTCAATAAATAATAGAAATGGTTGGTATTCGCCTGAATACTACTCAGCAAACCACCTTAGTCGACAAGGAGTACGAACATGAAACGTTTAATTTTCGCGCTGGCGGCATCTGCAATACTCGCCGCCTGCAGCAGCACGCCCACCAAGGAACAGGAAGGCGCGGCCGTTGAAGACCGCAGCGGTGCGGGTACAGGTTCGCAGCAGCAGAAGCCGCAGACCTCGCAGACCCAGTCAACCGGCCCGACATCCAAACCGCTGGAGTCTTCCAGCATGTCCGGTAATCCGCTGAAGGATCCTGCGAACATTCTCTCGAAGCGCAGCATCTATTTCGAACTCGACAGCAATGTCGTCAAGGAAGAGTTCAAGCCGGTGGTTGCAGCCCATGCCCGCTACCTTCAGCAGAATCGTGCTGCAAAAATGACGGTGCAGGGCAATGCTGACGAGCGAGGCAGCCGCGAATACAACCTTGCCCTGGGCCAACGCCGTGCCGATGCAGTCAAGCAGGCCATGCAGTTGCTGGGTGCACAACCGGAGCAGATCGAAACGGTCAGTTTTGGCGAAGAAAAACCCAAGGCCACCGGAAGCGACGAAAAAAGCTGGAATGAAAATCGTCGCGCTGACATCGTCTATCCGAACGACTGATCGCTGAGTCATGAAGTCTTGCAGCATGCGCCCGGCTTATGCAGCAATTGCGCTTTGCGCAGCTTTGTTCGTTGCCGGACCCGTTTCGGCGGGCCTGTTTGACGACGAAGTCGCACGCAAGCAGATCGCCGAACAACAAAAGCGCGTCGATGATCTGCGTCTGCAGGGTGACAGCATGGCCGCCCGCCTGATCAAGCTGGAAGACGCTGCAAAAGCCCAGCCGGTGCTGACGCTGGCCGCTGATATCGAAAAGCTGCGTGAGGAAATCCGCAACCTGCGCGGCCAGATCGAAACGCTGGGCAACAACATTGAAGGCGTCGCCAAACGCCAGCGCGACATGTATGTTGATCTCGATCAGCGCCTTCGCCGGTTCGAGCAGCCCGCTGCGTCCGGAACCGCTGCTGCGCCCTCTGCTGCAGGTGACACCCCCAAGCAGGCAGCAGCTGCGCCGGTCAATGCCGAGGAGAATGAAACCTACGAACGTGCGCAGGGTCAGCGCCGCATTGGCAATTATCAGGGCGCAATTACTGCTTTCCAGGCTTTTATCCTGAAATACCCGAAAAGCGCGCTGGCGCCGCGTGCCCAGTACTGGATTGGCGACTCGTATTTCAATATGCGGGATTTCAAGAATGCGATCTCCAGCCAGCAGAAACTGCTGGCCGCCTACCCGGACAGCAGTTCGGTGCCCGATGCACTGCTCAACATGGCCAGTGCACAGATTGAAGCCGGCGATACCGCCGCCGCACGCAAGACGATGGATGGTCTGATTGCGCGTTTTCCCTCGTCTGAAGCTGCCGAAAAGGCGCGCCGGCGGGTTGCCAATTTGCGCTGAGTGACTGCGGCTTTGTGCCGCATCCCGGTAGAATCACTGCCGTGAATACCACTGTGACCGAAAAACCCGCCGCCGTTTCCGCAGCGACCACGCTGCGGGTGACGGAAATTTTCCATTCGCTGCAGGGTGAAACCAGCCGTACCGGCTTGCCCACAGTATTCGTGCGTTTGACGGGGTGTCCGTTGCGCTGCGGCTACTGTGATACGGCTTATGCGTTCCATGGCGGCGAATCGCTGACACTCGATGAAATCCTGCAGCGGGTTGCCGAATATGGCGCATCGTACGTCACGCTCACCGGCGGTGAGCCGCTGGCGCAGAAGCAGGCGCCGGTGCTGTTGCGCAGTCTGGCCGATGCCGGGTATTCGGTGTCACTGGAAACCAGCGGGGCATTGGATGTGTCGGCGGTGGATCCGCGGATTTCAAAAATCCTTGATCTGAAGACCCCGGGTTCCGGCGAGTGCGAGCGCAACCTGTGGTCCAACCTTGCCCATTTGACGCACCATGACGAAATCAAGTTCGTGTTGTGCGACGAAAACGACTACCGCTGGGCCTGTGAGCAGATCCGCAATCACCGGCTGGTCACTTTATGTCCGCTGCTGTTATCGCCTGTGCATGGCAAACTCGAGCCGCGCCAGCTCGCTGAATGGATACTCCGTGACCGCCTGCCGGTACGCATGCAGTTGCAGCTGCATAAACTGTTATGGGGCGAAAAGCCCGGACATTGAGCAGGCCCCGAACGATGAATTCTCCGGCAGTCGTACTGCTTTCCGGCGGACTGGATTCCGCCACAACACTGGCGATCGCGCGCGCAGCCGGGCATGACTGTCATTGCCTGTCGATCGATTACGGCCAGCGCCATCGTTCCGAACTCGATGCGGCAGCGCTTGTCGCACGTGCACTTGGTGCAAAGGTGCACAAGGTAGTGCGCATTGATCTGGGCGCGGTCGGTGGTTCGGCACTGACGGATTCCGCGATTCCCGTGCCGGTCAACGGCGTGCAGCCCGGCATTCCCGTGACCTACGTGCCGGCACGCAACACCATAATGTTGGCACTTGCTCTGGCCGAAGCGGAAGTTGCAGGTGCCGCTGATATCTGGTTCGGCGCCAATGCGGTGGATTATTCCGGATATCCGGATTGCCGCCCTGATTACATGCATGCCTTTGAAACACTGGCGAATCTGGCGACCAAGGCGGCGGTTGAAGGGCGACGCCTGCATCTGCACACGCCCATCATTGAATTAAGCAAAGCCGACATCATTCGTCTTGGCACAGCACTGGGCGTGGACTACGCTTTGACGGTGTCTTGTTACCAGGCGGATGCTGAAGGTCGCGCCTGCGGTGTTTGTGATTCGTGCCGGCTGCGCCGTGCCGGATTTGAAGGCGCGGGCGTCACCGATCCGACGCGTTACAAATAAGTCAATAAAAACAATTATTTACTGGCGCTCATCGACTGCGCAGTAAACTTTGTGCACGACGGTGCCTGCAGATCAACCTGCTGCGCAGTGCACCATGAGGACAAATGATGGAATTCAATGTGCATCATCAGGTTCTGGCCGCGGTGTTTGTGATCGCTGCGGTGCTTGGCGCCATCGTCAACAAGACCAACTTCTGCACCATGGGTGCAGTTTCCGACTGGGTCAACATGGGCGATCACGGCCGCATGCGCGCCTGGATGCTGGCAATTTCGGTGGCCATGGGTGGAGTCGCACTGCTTGAATTAACGGGCGCGATCAGGCTCGGCAGCGAAACGTTTCCGCCGTATCGCACAGCAAGTTTCGGTTGGCTGCGCTACCTGGCAGGTGGTGCGCTGTTCGGCATCGGCATGACCCTCGCCAGCGGCTGTGGCAATAAAACCCTGGTGCGAGTCGGCTCCGGTAACCTGAAATCGCTGGTGGTGCTGGCGATTGCGTCGGTGATGGCGTACCTGATGTTGTGGACAACGTTCTATGAACAGTTGTTTCATCCTTGGGTGTCGGCAACGACCGTCGATCTTGTCCGGCACGGCATTCCCTCGCAGGAACTGGGTGCAGTAATTACGGGCGTGTCGGGATTGCCGCCATCGCCTGAATTCAATGCAGCCATCGGCTTTGCGATTGCCATCGGTTTGCTGGTTTATGTGCTGCGTTCAGCGGAGTTCCGCAGCAGCACGGACAACCTGCTTGGCGGCACGGCAGTTGGTCTTGCAGTACTGGCCGGCTGGTATGTCACCGGCGGTCCGCTCGGTCAGGCGTGGAAGGAATACGCCGAATTTGCAACCGTCGTGCCCAGCCGGGTCCAGGTGCAGTCCTTTACCTTTGTCAGTCCGATGGGCGACTCGTTACGTTATCTGCTGAACCCAGGCGATCTTTCAATCATTAATTTTGGTGTCATGGCTTTGGCGGGCGTGATCGCGGGTTCTTTTGTTTATGCAGTCGCTGCGCGGACATTTCGTGTCGAATGGTTTGCGTCCTGGAAGGATTTTGCCAATCATGCGATTGGCGGCGTGCTGATGGGCGTCGGCGGTGTGCTGTCGATGGGGTGTACGGTGGGGCAGGCGATTACCGGCATGTCTACCGTGGCGCTGGGCGCCTTCCTCACCTTTATCGCCATCGTTGCCGGTGCTGCGGCCACCATGAAATACCAGTATTGGCGGATGTTGCAGGAGGATTGAGCTTATCAGGCGGTTTTCGAGGGTAAATGCGGGTTGACCCCTAGAGGCTCGACGGTTAAAATTCCGCCTCTTTTTGGGAGGTTAGCTCAGCCGGTAGAGCAGCGGACTTTTAATCCGTTGGTCGCGAGTTCGAATCTCGCACCTCCTACCAGTTCTTGACAATGGGTTCTCTTGATTGCTGCCCCATTGTTTTTTGGGCAGGTCGATGGGGCAGCCTGCCCGTGGTGGGAACAGACATGATTCTGTTTCCGATGCATTTTCCAAGATATCGTATCGTTACATGCGTTCGTTACGATTGCGGAAAATGAAGAAGCTTCGGTTAAGACCTCTTGAAAGAGTAAACTCCCTATCCACTACGCTATAAAAATCGCGAGAGGGAGATGCATGTCCGCCAAGGATCCGACCGGAAGTTACGGTATTCCAAGCCAGCTTTTTGACGGCGAGACTACACTTGGTGAAAGACTGGGGGTCTTGCACAAGCAACTGATTGATACCCTCCCCTGCGTTGATCGCATCGCATGCGCACTTTATGATGCCCGCGACGACCTTCTGAAGACATTCATCAATAGCACTCGCTCGGGTGAGCCTATTACCGCTTACCAGTTCAGGTTGTCTGAGAGCGCTTCTTTGAATCGCCTTGCAAAAAGCGGACAGGTTCGCGTGATTTCCGACATCTCAAGCGCGCTGGCACCCAACACACCGCACTCATCCTGGGTGATCAAGCAGGGCTATCAGGCATCGTTTACGGTTCCCATGTATGACAGCGGGGCATTCATGGGATTCATTTTCTTCGATTCGATGCAGCGTGAGGCTTTTACTCCTGCGATTCAACGTGACCTCGGGCTCTACTGCACGTTGATCAATATGGCGATTTCCAACGAGCTTGCGGCTGTGCGTGCCGTCATGGCATCAGCCCACGTGGCGCGTGATTTTACGGATCTGCGAGATTTCGAAACCGGCGCTCATCTTGAACGCATGGCGCGGTATTCGAGGACGATAGGACGTGGAGTTGCGCAGATTTATGATCTTAGCGATGAATTTGTCGAGCACCTGTATCTCTACGCGCCGTTGCATGATATTGGCAAAATTGGCATCCCCGATAAAATCCTGCTTAAAGCGGGAAAACTCGATCCGGAAGAGCGCCGGATCATGGAGACACATGTTGACAAGGGTCGGGAGGTTCTGAGAAAAATCCTAGGGGATTTCGGGGTCGCGCACTTGCCGGATTCGAAGGTCATGATGAATATCGTAAGTTGCCATCATGAATTCATGGATGGGAGCGGCTACCCCGCAGGGCTGAAGGGGGAGGCGATTCCAGTCGAGGCGAGAATTGTCACCGTGGCGGATATTTTCGATGCATTGACCAGCCGACGCCCATACAAAGAGCCATGGACGGTTGTGGAGGCTATTGCCGAACTGGATCGCATGGCGGCGTCGGGAAAGCTGGATGTAAATTGTGTTGCTGCAATTGCGCGTCATGCCGTAGAGATGCAGGAAATTAGTACGCGCTACCAGGATGCGCATCCAGCTTAAGATTCCGCGGATTTAAAAGCGATTTAACTCAGGAACCCACATATGCCGCACTTTGAGCCTGTAGGCGTTGTACGCAGCGACCGCACCGAGATGTCCGCCGGACACTGGGCGAACGTCGAATCCCGCATCGAACTCGACCCGCTGTATGTCAAAGGGCTGGCGGGTCTCAGCGAGTTTTCGCATGTCGTGGTGATTTTTCATCTGCACAAGATTCCGCCGTTCGATCCGGCTAAACAGATCGCGCGCAACCCGCGTGGCATGGAAAATCTTGATCCGGTTGGGGTGTTTGCCCAGCGCACCAAGTTCAGGCCAAACCCCATCGGGGTGACCGCCGTTGAGTTGCTGGCGGTAGATGACAAGGGCATCACCGTGCGCGGGCTCGATGCGCTTGATGGGACGCCGGTGCTCGACATCAAACCGTATATCCCCGGATTCGAGCGCAAAGAAAACGTGCGTCTGCCTTCTTGGGTGGACAAGATGATGGATGGCTATTTCTAGCATTTACATTCTGCTGGCGCTGCATTCGCGCCGCGAAGCGGCGTAAGGCTGGAGCAAGGCGGTGTAAGGTTGCAGCAAGGCGGCTCGCCGAGCATGGGTTTCATTCCCGGCGGGTATTTCGCTCCCCGGGTTGTGTTTTCCCTGATTTACCCATATTTCCCATACCAACCCATGGAGCAGGCCTGTGATGAAAAAAGCCGTATATGCACTGATGTTGCTGGCAGCACTACCGGTTATGGCCGACGAGGCTGTAGCTGTGGTCCCGCAGGCCGATGCCGATCCTACTGCGCTGATCTTGTTTGCCGTAGGCTTTGTCGGGATGATCGCCGGCTTCGTCGCCTATATCTGGAAGAAGGAACGCGCAAGAAGCAGCGCCGCCAAGTAAATAACCCGGAAAGAGCTCCGGCTCAAAAAAATGCGCCCCTCAGGGCGCATTTTTGTTTCAGGTCGCGTCCGCATTGCCGCACCTGCCCGCAGGCCGTTAAGATGTTGCATTCCCTGCCGGAGCACATCGAATCATGGCTTCAATCAAGCTTTCGCCCCGCCTGTCCCGCATCAAGCTTTCACCCAGCACCATGGCCGCGCAAAAGGTGCGCGACCTGCGTGCAGCCGGCCGCGACATCATTGGTTTGACCATCGGCGAGCCGGATTTCAATACGCCGGAACACGTCAAACGCGCGGTGGTTGCGGCGATGGACCGTAACGAAACCAAGTATCCGCCGATCTTCGGCATTCCGCAGTTGCGTGAAGCGGTGCGGCGCAAGTTTATCCGGGACAACGGACTGGATTATGCCGTCGACCAGATCATGGTCGGCACCGGCAGCAAGCAGATCCTTTTCAATACGCTACTCGCTACGCTGGAGCCCGGTGACGAGGTGATCATTCCGGCGCCGTACTGGATTTCATACCTGGACATGACGCTGGTCGCGGATGGCACGCCGGTCGTTGTGGACTGCAGCATGGAGAACGGTTTCAAGATCACGCCGCAGCAGCTGGAGGCGGCGATCACCCCGCGCAGCAAGTGGCTGATGATCAATTCACCGGGTAATCCCAGCGGTGCGGTTTACAGCCGCAGCGAGTTGTTGGCGCTTGCGGAAGTGCTGCGTCGCCATCCGCAGGTGTGGATATTGTCCGATGACATTTATGAGCATCTTCGTTTCGATGGCGTGGAGTTCTGCACCATGGCGCAGGTGGCCCCCGATCTCGCCGATCGCACGCTGACGGTCAACGGGGTGTCGAAGGCCTATGCCATGACCGGGTTCCGTCTCGGGTTTGCCGCCGGGCCGCGGGAACTGATCAATGCAATGGTCAAACTGCAGTCGCAGAGTACGGCGGGCGTCAATTCACTCAGCCAGTGGGCGGCCGTGGAAGCGCTGGACGGTCCGCAGGAATTCATCGCCGAGCGCGCGGCGGCATTCCAGGAACGTCGCGACCGCCTGCTCGAAATTCTTAACTCAGTTCCGGGAATCACCTGCGACCGGCCGCAAGGCGCGTTTTATCTGTTTCCCCGCGTCGAAGGCTTGATCGGCCGCCGCACGCCGCAAGGCAAGGTGCTGGAAAACGAGCAGGACATCGTGCTCCATTTGCTGGAGCATGCGGGGGTGGCCGTGGTGCAAGGCGCCGCATACGGGGTCAGTCCGCACATGCGCATCTCCATCGCTTACGCGCTCGACAGCGTCATTGAAGGCGGGCGACGCATTGCGAAGGCCGTCGCCGAACTGCGCTAGCGCGGTTCAGCGCAGGTGCTGCAGCGCCTGCTGGAGATCGGCAATCAGGTCAGCCGGATCTTCAAGGCCGATGTGCAGGCGGATGGTCGGTCCGCCCGGATTCCAGTTTGTCGCGCTGCGGACTTTCTCCGGATGCGGTGCTGTGATCAGGCTTTCATAGCCACCCCAGCTGGAGCCGATGCCGAAGAGCTTCAGCGCGTTGACGAAAGCCGCTACTTTTGCGCGTTCTGCAGGTTGGAGGACCACTCCGAACAAGGACGCTGCGCCGTCAAAATCCCGCTTCCAGATGGCGTGGCCGGGATCACTTTCCAGCGCCGGGAACAGCACACGCTGCACCTCAGTGCGTGACTGCAACCAGTTTGCGACGGTGATCGCATTGGTCATTTGCTGCTTCATGCGCACGCCAATGGTGCGGAAACCGCGCAGGGCCAGGTAACAGTCGTCCGGGCTGACGCAATAACCGAAGTCGGCGATGGTGTGGCGCACCGGCAGCCAGTATTTTTCATTGGTAACGATGACGCCCATCAGCACGTCGGAATGTCCGACGATGTATTTGGTAGCTGCATGGATTGAAACATCGACACCATGTTCAAAGGAACGGAAAAAATACGGTGTGCCCCAAGTGGTGTCGGCAATTACCGGGATGCCGCGCGCATGGGCTGCCGCGGCGATGGCGGGGATATCCTGCATTTCAAAGGTCAGTGAACCCGGCGCTTCGCAAAACACGGCTTTGGTATTGGCTTTGATCAGGCGCGCGATACCTGAACCTATCAAGGGATCGTAGTACTCGACTTCAATCCCGTTGGCGCGTAGCTGCCGTTCGCAGAACAGGCGCGTCGGCGCATAAGCGCTGTCGGTGACCAGCAGATGGTCGCCGTGTTTGACGAAGGCGCTCAGCGCAGCGGTAATCGCGGCCAGGCCCGAAGGTACGGCGACCGCCATATGACCGCCTTCCATTCGTGCAACCGCTTCTTCGAAGGCCCAGGTGGTCGGCGTGCCGTGAACGCCGTAACGCATGCTTTTGTAGTCGTCGGGATCGCGGTTTTCGTAAGTCTCCAGATTCGGAAAGACCACGGTGGATGTGCGGAAAACGGGGGTGTTGACGGTGCCGCTGGTCTGGGCCGGATTGCGTCCGACATGGGTGAGCAGGGTGTCTTTTTTCATGTTGGCTCAGGCTCTTTACGATATGGACTGCGACCGCTGCATTGTGCGTTACAGCATGGGCCTGCGCAATACGATGCCTCGGCCATAAGCGCATTTTTGCGTTATCCTAATCGCTATTCCAATGGAGGAGAGAGCGGACCGTCACGGCGTCCAGCCTGCGGTGCGCGTCAACGTTATGGACCATCACCACTTGTTTGAAGTCGGCGGCGCAAAACTGTCCCGCCTGGAAGATCTGCGGCTGATCAAGGGCGAAGGCTGTTATTCGGCGGACTGGAGTATTCCCGGCCAGGCGCATGCCGCATTTTTGCGTGCGGATCGCGCCCACGCCAAAATTCTTTCGGTGAACACCGACGCCGCGCGTAAAGCGAAAGGCGTTATCGGCGTTTACACCGGCGCCGACGCGGTCAAGGCGGGCTATGTCAAGCCGATGAGCTTCCTGACCTTTGCCGGCAAAGACGGCAAAAAGGCCAATGTGCCGGAGCGTCCGGTGCTCACGCATGACCGCGTGCGTTTCGTCGGAGACCTGGTTGCTATGGTGGTTGCCGAGACCGCGCTGCAGGCGCAAGACGCGGCTGAACTGATCGAGGTTGAATACGAAGATCTGCCCGTCGTGGTCGATCCGCGGGCTGCGCTGGTTTCCAGTTCGCCGCAGCTGCACGACAACGTGCCCGGCAACCTGTGCTTCGAACAAGAAGCCGGTGATGCTGCAGCAGTAGAGGCCGCTTTTGCCAAGGCCGCGCATGTCACCAAACTTCGGCTGGACGTCACTCGTGTCGCGCCTAATCCGATGGAACCTCGCGCATGCTTGGTGGCGCATGACGCCGCCACCGGCAAGTTCACCGTCCACTCGCCGGTACAGGGCATCAACATGATGCGCATGCAGCTTGCTGCATACACCGGCACACCCGAAGACAAGATCGAGGTCGTGGCGAAGGATGTCGGCGGCGGCTTCGGCCAGCGCAGCATCGGCTACCCGGAATACGTTGCGCTGATGCTGGCCTCGAAAGCGCTGGGCCGCCCGTTGAAATGGGTGTCTTCGCGCAGCGAAGGTTTCATGTCGGACTCGCACGGCCGCGCCAACTACATCGACGGCGAACTGGCGCTCGACAAGGACGGTACCTTCCTCGGCATGCGCATTGACTGGATTGCCGATCTCGGTGCTTATCTGCATCCGGCCGGTCCGGTAAGCCCGATGCGCAACCCGGTGACTTGCCTGAACGGTGTTTATAAAACCCAGGCACTGTTCGGGCGCTGGAGAGTCGTGCTGACCAATACCGCTCCGGTATCCGCGTATCGCGGCGCTGCGCGTCCCGAGATCGCCTTCGCAATTGAACGCCTGGTGGATGAGGCGGCAGCGCAGATGAAGATCGACCCCGCGGAAATCCGCCGCCGCAATTTCATTCCGACTGATGCGTTCCCGTACAAGACCCCCACCGGATCGGTGTACGACATCGCCGATTTCCACGGCGTGCTCGACAAGGCGCTGAAACTGGCTGATGTCGCCGGTTTCGCCAAACGCCGTGCGGAGTCCGAAAAGCGCGGCATGCTGCGCGGCTTGGGCATGGGCACGGTGATCGAAAACTCCGGCGCCGGCATGTTCCCCAAGGACGAAGTGCTGCTGGAGGTTGCTGCCGACGGACGGGTAACCGCGTACTCGATTTCCCATTCGCAGGGTCAGGGCCACGAAACCACATTTGCACAGATCATCGGCGATGCGCTGGGCATTCCGGCCGAACGCATTACGCTGCGTCAGGGTATCGGCGAAAAAGGACTGATCGGCAACCATACCGGCGGCTCGCGCACCATCGTCGGTGCAGGCACGGTATGTCATATCGCGTCCAAGAAACTGATCGAACATGCGACGCCTCTTGCGGCCGAGCAACTCGGTGTGGAGCCGTCGCAGGTGGCTTATGCGCAGGGCGAGTTCAAATCGACTGCATCGAACAAGAAGATCACGCTGGGCGAACTGGCGGCGAAAAAACCGCTGTCGGTCACCGGCGAAGGTAAGTTCGGCTCGACCTTCCCCAATGGCTGTCACGTTGCCGAAATTGAAATCGATCCGCAGACCGGTGTCACCAATGTGGTGTCGTACGTGACTGTTGACGACTGTGGCGTGGTGATCAACCACACCATCGTCGAGGGCCAGATGCATGGCGCCGTGGCGCAAGGCTGGGGCCAGATCTTCAGTGAAAACGTGGTTTATGACCCTGACACCGGGCAGTTGCTGACCGGCAGCTTTGCCGATTACGCGATGCCCAAGGCTGGCTGGATCAAGGACATCACGATTGCCGAACACACCACCTTCGGCACCATCAGTCCGCTTGGCGTCAAAGGCATGGGTGAATCGGGTTGCACGGCATCGCTGGCGACACTGACCAATGCGGGGATGGATGCGCTGCGGCCGCTCGGCGTGCCGCCGCTGGACATGCCGCTGACCGCGCACAAGCTGTGGCAGGCCATTTCGGCTGCGAAGAAAGGTAAATAACATGTATTCATTCCAGTATCGCAAGGCCAATACGCTGAAAGAAGCCGCTGAATGGCTGGCGAAAGATGAGGATGCGAAAGCGCTGTCCGGCGGCATGACGCTGCTGCCGACGTTGAAGGCGCGACTGGCGCAGCCTTCGCAGCTCATTGATATTGCGGGCCTGCCCGAACTCGCTGGCATCGAAGTGAAGGGCGGTGTGCTGACCATCGGCGCGGCGACCCGGTATTACCAGATCGCCACTTCACCGGTGGTGCGTGAGGCGCTGCCGGCGCTCGCTGCCTTGATTTCGACGGTAGCTGATCCGCAGGTGCGCAACCGCGGCACCATCGGCGGTTCGGTCGCCAACAACGACCCCGCAGCGGATTCGCCGGCCGCTGTGCTGGCACTCAACGCGACAGTGATCACCAACAAACGCGAAATTCCCGCTGATGACTTTTTCCAGGGCATGTTCACCACCGCATTGGAACCCGGCGAGCTGGTGGTGAAAATCGCCTTCCCGCTGCCCAAGGCTGCTGCTTATGCCAAGTTTCCGCATCCGGCTTCGGGTTATGCGATGGCGGGGGTGTTTATCGCGCAAACAGCATCCGGCATTCGGGTTGCCGTGACCGGCGCGGGCGCGTCTGGCGTGTTCCGCTGGACTGAAGCCGAAGCAGCACTCTCGAAAGACCTGAGCGCAGCGGCGCTGGCGAATTTGACCGTTGCCGCTGACGATCTAAATGAAGACATCCACGGCTCGCGCGAATACCGCGCACAGCTCGTCAAAGTCATGGCCGGCCGTGCAGCGGCTGCCATCTCCGGAAAGAAATAAACATGGCCAAAATCACAATGACCGTCAACGGTGTGAAGCAAAGCGCCGAAGTCGAAGACCGTACCCTGCTCGCGAATTTCCTGCGCGATTCCCTCAAACTCACCGGCACCCACGTCGGCTGCGACACCAGTCAGTGCGGTGCCTGCACGGTGCATGTCGACGGCCGTGCGGTGAAATCCTGCACCATGCTGGCGGCGCAGGCCGACGGTGCTGATGTGGTGACCATCGAAGGCCTCGCCAAAAACGGCAAGCTGCATCCGGCGCAGGCGGCGTTTACCGAATGCCACGCGCTGCAATGCGGCTTCTGTACGCCGGGCATGATCATGACCACTGCGGCGCTGATCAAGGATCATCCGCAACCGACCGATGAGCAGATCGTGCACGGCCTCGAAGGCAACATCTGCCGCTGTACGGGTTACCTGAACATCGTCAAGGCGGTGAAACACGCCGCCGAGTTGCAGGGCAAGTAAGCGATGAAAAACCTTCCCTCTCCCCGCATGCGGGGAGAGGGTTAGGGTGAGGGGCTTCTCAAAAAGCGGAATCTGTCTGCCGCAACCTCTCCGCGGTATCCTTCAGGCTTCAGCGAAGGGCACTGCGCCATGACTAAAACTCCAACTTCACAGAAGAATGCATCCGGCCCCTTGGCCGGCGTGCGCGTCATTGAACTCGGTCAGCTGATCGCCGGCCCGTTTTGCGGCAAGACGCTCGCCGATTTCGGCGCCGAAGTCATCAAGATCGAGCCGCCGGGCAAGGGCGACCCGCTGCGCAAATGGCGCATGCTCAAGAACGGCAATTCGGTGTGGTGGGAAGTCCAGTCGCGCAACAAACAATCCGTGACATTGGACCTCACTAAGCCCGAAGGCCAGGACATCCTGCGCGCGCTGGTCAAGGAAGCCGACGTGCTGATCGAGAACTTCCGCCCCGGCAAGATGGAGGAGTGGGGGCTTGGTTACGAGGACCTGAAGAAACTCAATCCGCGGCTGGTGATGGCGCGTATCTCCGGTTATGGCCAGGACGGCCCGTACTGCAATCGTCCCGGTTTCGGCGTGATTGCCGAATCCATGGGCGGGCTGCGCTACCTGACCGCAGAGCCGGGGCGTGTGCCGGTACGCGTCGGCGTATCGATCGGTGACACGCTGGCGGCACTGCATGGTGTCATCGGCATTCTGATGGCCCTTTATCACCGGGATGCGCGCAAGGGCGAAGGTCAGGTGATCGACATCGCCTTGTACGAAAGCGTATTCAATTGCATGGAAAGCCTGCTGCCGGAGTACAGTGCCTTCAACGCCGTGCGCGAAGCGGCAGGCAGTGCGTTGCCCGGCATCGTGCCGTCGAATGCTTATTCCTGCCGCGATGGCTGGATACTCATTGGCGGCAATGGCGACGGCATTTTCAAACGATTGATGACGGCGATCGGTCGCGCCGATTTTGCGGCATCTCCCGAGATGGCTTCGAATGAAGGCCGGGTCAAACGGGTGGCTGATATCGACGGCGCGATCAGTGCGTGGACCGGTGCGCGCGACAAGGCTGAGGCGCTGAAAATCCTCGATGAACACGATGTGCCGTCGGGCGCGATCTACTCCATTGCCGACATTGCTGCCGACGCGCAGTACCGCGCCCGCGAGATGATCCTTAACATCACCACGCGTGACGGTTACCAGGTTGATGTGCCGGGCATCGTGCCCAAGCTGTCGGCGACACCCGGCGGCATTCGCAGCACCGCGCCACGATTGGGTGAAGACACCGAGGCGGTGCTCCAGCGTGCCGGCGTCAAAGCGGAAACGATTGCCGATCTTCGCGCCAGGGGCGTGATTTAAATAATCATTAAAAACATATAGTTACGGAGATATTGATGATCGACCGCCTTGACCACTTTGTAATGACCACGGCCCAACCGGATGCGGTCATCCGCTTCTATACCGAAGTATTGGGGATGACGCTGGAAACCTTCCGCAACGGCCAGCGCCTCGCGCTGAAATTCGGGCGGCAAAAAATCAACATCCATGTGAAGGGCAAGGAATACGAACCCAAGGCGCATGCGCCGGATGTGGGTACGCTGGATTTCTGTTTTATCGCGTCAGTGCCGCTGCAGCAGGTGATCGACAGTCTCACCACGCACAAGGTCACGATCATCGAAGGCCCGTGCACCAAGACCGGCGCGATGGGGGACATCCGCTCGGTTTACTTCCGCGATCCCGATCTCAATCTGGTGGAAGTCTCGGAATACCTCTGATGCCGTGATCGCCTACTGATCGTCGTGGTCGGCGATCAGTTTCAGCGCATTGCCGCGCGTGCTTTCACGGAAGCGTTTGCGTTGAAACAGTTTCTTCTGCGCTTCCGGTGGCAGGTCGGTAATGCGGATGACATTTCGACTGATCAGCACGTCCACCAGATCTTCCAGCACCCGCACCAGGCTGGCGTCGAGGCTGCTGAATGCGCCCTGTGCCGCGCCGCCGGCCTGAAGGAAAGCCAAAACGTCCGGGTGATC
>CAZHFZ010000028.1:0-48997 GCA_964531455.1 uncultured Bordetella sp. | reverse complement strand
CACAGGGTTTTGAAATCGGCTGGAATCGAATTTTTCATGCCTTCACCTTTAGTGATGAACATCGGCAATATGGAAACCTGCGTAGGTGTGTACCCGGTCCGCCTGTGTCAGGCGCGCGGCGAGTTCAGGGTGGAAGGTCAGCAGTTCACGCAAGTTGCGGCCTTGCCCCGGGCCCGGAACCGTGAGCGTGTCGAGGTAGGCGGGTTGGGCGTGGGCGCTGCGGAAGATGGCGCGCGCACCGGGCGCGGCGCATTCCAGCATTGCAGCCCACTCCTCGCGCAGCGCTTCCGGCCGGAACGAACCCAGCCAGTCCATGTGGTCCAGCAGCACGAATTTCGAAATGCGGGGCCGCACCACTTGAAGCAAGTCGGTGACAGTGCAGCTGTGGAGGGTGATGCGGTCAGCGAGGCCCATTTTCAGTGCAAGAAAATTGTCCGGTTTCAGGTATTCCGGGCAGCAGTCGCGGGTGTAGGCGCCGCGCACATAGACCCGCCAGAAATAGTTGCTCCACAAGGGCAGGCAGCGGAACACATATTCGATGGCGTCACGCACGAATCCCGGTACGCCCCCTTTGTGTTGTTTGCGCACTTCGTCATGCTGGGGGGAGGGCACTCCAAGCATGCTCATGGTGATTTGCCGGGACAACGCCCAGTTTATGCTGGGGCCCCACATGCGCGGCGCTATCCGCGAGTCATAAATGTCACGCTGCTGATCCAGGGATTTTGCGTCGACCAGCTCATGTACCGCGGAACGTAACTGCGGCTGCAGGTCGAGGTAATGACGGAATAACACGGCAACGCGACCTGACAGGCTGTGAAAATAGAATGTATTGCGCGGATTGCTGCGGGTGAACCATTGCCCTGCGTCATCCCAGAACTGCTGCGCGAAAGGCGACAGATCACGGCGCAGGCTGTCTTGATAAATTTCTTTGAAGCCGGGATGGCGGCCTTCGCCGAACAAGGCGAAGAAATCGTCGAAGTCCAGACGGCGTATGCCGGCGAGTTTCAGTTCAAGCAGCGCGGTCTGCCGCGGGTTGGCGTCTACGGCATGGATGCGTTGCGGTCCGGCGAGAGCATAGTCAAGAACATTGCAGCCGGCGCTGGTAATGACCAGAATCGTGTCGCCGCTGCTGATGTTCAGGGCCTGGCGGTCCACTGCCGGGTCTTCCCAGCAGGTGTTGTAAATCAATGAACGGGCATACAGCGCGTTGAACACGCGCTCATTCAGGCGATTTGTGAGTGAATTGATCAAAGTATATGATTGTTTTCCGTTTTTCACGCCATCAAGAATAAGCACCCATTGTTTCCGTCGTGTGACCTTAGGATTTCGGTTCAGTGTCAATCGCGGTCGTCGAGCCCCCTCGAAGCGCTGCAGAATCACTAAAATGCCGTCATGACCATCCCCTTGCTGACCGAATTACCCTACCGCGCCGACAGCGCCACGCTGTTCGAGGCGGTGGCTGACCGGCCGTGGGCGGTGTTTCTGGACAGCGGCCTGCATTACCCGGGGCAGGCGCGCTACGACATCATTGCCGTCGAGCCGCATGTGCGGCTGATCACTCGCGGCGGTTTGACCGAGGTGCATGGTGAAACCAGCGAACTGTCGCGCGCTGACCCGTTTGAACTGCTGCGGACGCAACTGGCGATTGATGCCTCCTGCCGGAGTGAGCGGCCCGAATTTAAACTGCCATTTGTCGGCGGCGCGATCGGATATTTCGGTTATGACCTCGCACGCCGTCTGGAGAGACTGCCGGCGCGCGCACGCGACGCCGAACGCATCCCGGATATGGCCGTCGGCATCTATGACTGGGCGGTAGTGGTGGATCACTCCGAGCAGCGCACGTGGCTGGTCGGGCAGGGGCGCGATCCGGACACCGATCGCAAGTGGGACGGGCTGGTGCGCCTGTTTACCTCGGAATCACCGGAACGGCAGCGTGTACCGTTCAGGGTTACTTCTGCGGTGACTTCCAATTTCACGCCCAAGGGCTACAGACACGCTTTTGACCACATTCTTGATTACATCCGTGCCGGTGACTGTTACCAGGTCAACCTGGCGCAGCGCTTTACCGCGCATGCCACTGGCGACCCCTGGCTTGCGTATCAACGGCTGCGGCTGATCAACCCGGCGCCGTACTCCGCATACATGAATACCCCCTATGCGCAGATTCTTTCGGCATCACCCGAACGTTTCCTGCGAGTAGCCAATGGTCAGGTGGAAACCAAGCCGATCAAAGGTACCCGACCGCGCGCGGGTCATGCGAAGCTGGATGCCGAGCGGATCGCCGAACTGGTGGCGAGCGAGAAGGACCGCGCCGAGAACCTGATGATTGTTGATCTGCTGCGCAATGACCTGTCGAAGAACTGCGCCATCGGTTCGGTGAAGGTGCCGCGGTTGTTCGAGGTGGAAAGTTTTGCCACCGTGCATCACCTTGTAAGCACGGTGACCGGGCGTCTGGCCGAAGGACGCGACGCCATCGACCTGCTGCGCGGCGCTTTTCCCGGCGGCTCGATTACCGGGGCGCCGAAAACCCGCGCGATGCAGATCATCGAGGAACTGGAGCCGCATCGCCGCGGTGTCTATTGCGGCGCAATCGGCTACATCGGTTACGACGGCGACATGGACAGCAATATCGCGATCCGCACGCTGGTGCATTCGCGCGGCATTGTGCGCTTCTGGGCGGGCGGCGGCATTGTTGCCGACTCGCAGCGCGATGCCGAATACCAGGAAACCTTTGACAAGGCGGCAGCGCTGCTGAGCCTGTTGCAGCAGAGTGCGGAAAGCGCCAGCGGCGGTACCTGAGATTGGCGAATTTGTGCCATCATCATGCCTCACAAACTGCGGAGTGCAATGATGGCTGTTCTGGAACTCACCCAACAGAATTTCGAAGCGACGGTCACTGGCAACAAAATGGTGATCATTGATTTCTGGGCGCCGTGGTGCGGCCCCTGCAAGAGTTTTGCGCCGGTTTTTGAGGCCGCCGCAGAAAAACATCCGGACGTGGTGTTCGCCAAGGTCAATTCCGACGACGAGCAGGCGCTGTCCGGGCATTTTGGCATCCGTTCGATTCCGACCATCATGTTGTTTCGGGAAGAGATTGTCGTGTTCATGCAGTCCGGTGCGCTGCCGGCATCGGGGCTGGAGAGTGTGCTGGCGCAGGCGAAAGCGCTGGACATGGACCAGGTACGCCGCGATATCGCCGAGCGTGATCAGCAATCCCAGCAGCAACAGCAGTAAATCCATTGAAAACAAATAATTAAAAATCCCGGCGATATGCGCTATGCGTCGCCGCCCATTCTTTGCTTTCCTGCGGGAGGCGTTTCATGAGCACGCGCGGATTCTGGATTGATCATTTCCCCGGCAATTTCCTCTGGTCCAATGCCGCGCTGGCCTGCAAGGGCATGGCGCCCTACGGCGTGGTGGCGATGGATGAGATTGATCGCATCGCCGAGAAGCTGAAAACGCGCCAGGCTGAACCCGAGGCGTGGCAGCAGGAATGGTGTGCGATGGCGGCTCAGGTCGAGAAAGCCGCGGATGCCGAGGCGGCGCGCGGCCATGAACGTTCTGCGGGCAACTTCTATCTGCGTGCCGGAAACTATTACTACACCGGCGAGCGCTTCATTCCGCCGGGTGAAGCCAAGGCTGTTGTCGGGCGCAAGGCCTATCGCTGCTTCCGCGAAGGCCTGACCCGGCGGCATTCCGAGATCGAGTTTGTCGAAGTGCCTTACGAGGGCAAGACCCTGCCCGCGCTGTTCATGAAGGCTCCCGGTGTTTCCTTGCGCGCACCGACCGTGGTGATTTTCAACGGCATGGATAACTGCAAGGAGATGAGCATCATCTTCGCTGGTCTGGAATTCGCGAAGCGTGGCATGCACACGCTGGCCATCGACGGTCCTGGGCAGGGTGAGACGTTGCGCTTCCGCGGCATACACAGCCGCTACGACTATGAAGTGCCGGGCAGCGCAGCCTATGATTATGTCGCGCAGCGTGCAGATGTCGATCCTGCGAGGGTGGTGATCATGGGCTACAGTTTCGGCGGGTATTATTCGGCGCGCATTGCTGCGTTCGAAAAGCGCTATGCCGCGGGTGTGGCGATGACCGCGCTGCACTGGGACCTTGCCGGATGGCAGCAGCGCATCAAGGAAAAGGCATTGGCTGAGGGGCACAAGGTGGCGCAGTCCAATTTCCAGTTTCAGTGGGTCGTGGGTGCAGCGGATGCCGACGGCGGCATTGAAGTGGCAAAACGCTTTCGCCTGCAGGAAGTTGCCCACCAGATCACGATGCCTTTCCTTGTCACTCACGGCGCCAATGACCGGGTGGTGCCGGCGGAGAATGCGCAGAAGCTTTACGACGCGTTGGGTTCCTCGCGCAAGACGTTGCGGGTGTTTACCGCCGAAGACGGCGGCGCCGAACACGCGCATGTTGATAACCGCCAGGTTGGTGTGGATTTTGTTGCCGACTGGATCGCCGATCACCTGCCGGGTTGATCGGGCGTTCCTGCTCCAGCAGGGTGATTGTCGGGCGTTTCCTTCTGACAGAGGGATGATGAAGCGGTAAACTGGTGTTTCCTGCTGTTGTCCTCATCCCGTTGTTTTCAGCTGCCCCCCCATGAAACGCATTGCATACCTGATCCTCGCCGTCGCGCTGCTCGCCGGCGCAGGATTCACCTGGCAGTATTTTTCCAAGCCGCAACTTCCTCCTGCGGGCAAGCCCGGAGCCGGTCCTGCACGTGCGCTTCCTGTAAAAGCTGCGGTGGTCGGCCGCGGCACGGTGACCGACGGTGTTTCGGCCGTGGGCACCTTGCTTGCGAATGAGTCGGTAATGATTCGTCCGGAGATTGACGGGCGCATCGAGGCGTTTCATTTTCAGGAAGGCCAGTTGGTGCGCAAGGGCGACAAGCTGGTTTCTCTTGATGCTTCTGAAGTGGAGGCGCAGCTGACTTCCGCTGTGGCGGCCGCCAACCTGAACCGCAGCCGGCTCAAACGCTCCGAAGAATTGCTGGCGAAGAATTTCATCAGCGCTCAGGCGATGGATGAGACCCGGGAAAATCTCAACCAGTCCGTCGCACGCGAAGCCGAGATCAAGGCCAAGCTGGCGAAAAGCACCATACGTGCGCCATTCGAAGGTGTGACCGGACTGCGCCAGGTCAGCCCCGGCGCCTATGCCAAGGCCGGTCAGGATATTGCACGCCTCGAAGGCATCGGCGTGCTGAAGCTGGATTTCAGGGTGCCCGAAGCCTATCTGCGGCGTATTCGTGTCGGGCAGCCTCTGGTCATCAATGTGGATGCTTATCCGGGCGAGTCTTTCAACGGATCAATTTACGCCATAGAGCCGGCCGTCGACGAATCCACGCGCACAGTACTCCTGCGCGCGCGCCTGCCCAACCCCGGTGTGCGTCTGAAGCCGGGCATGTTTGCGCGCGTGAATCTTGATCTGGAGCGCCGGGAAAATGCCTTGCTGATACCCGAGCAGGCTATCGTGCCGCGCGGTGATGGCCGCTTCGTGTTCCGCATTGCCGAGGGCAAGGCGCAGCTTGTAAAAGTCGAGATGGGCGCACGGCGTCCGGGTGAAGTTGAAATCCTCAAGGGACTGGAAGCCGGCGATACCATTGTTGTTGACGGGCAGTTGAAGCTGCAGGACGGCGCCGCCGTCAGCGTGCCCGGCGACAAACCGGCAGCGAAGAAGTAGGAAGGCGCAGCGCGATGTTCCTGCCGGAGATTTCCGTCAAACGTCCCGTGCTCGCCACGGTGATGAGTTTGCTGATCGTGCTGATCGGCATCATTGCTTTCGACCGGCTGACGGTCCGTGAATATCCCAAGATCGACTCTCCGGTGGTGTCGGTGCGCACGGTGTACACCGGCGCCAGCCCGCAGGTGATCGAATCGCAGGTCACTCAGCCCTTGGAAGACAGTATCTCCGGCATTGAAGGCGTGAAGACGCTGAAATCAATCAGTCGCGAGGAAGTCAGCCAGATCACCGTTGAATTCACCAACGACCGGGATCCGGATCTGGCTGCGAGTGATGTGCGTGACCGGGTTTCGCGCGCGCGCGACCGGCTGCCGCTGGAGGTCAAGGAACCGATCATTGCCAAGGTCGAGGCCGACGCCCAGGCCATTGTGTGGTTGCGCCTGTTCTCCGAGCAGCACGCCGCGCTGGAGATTTCCGATTATGCCGACCGTTATGTCGCTGATCGGCTGAAGACCCTGCCGGGTGTGGCCTCGGTGATCATCGGCGGCGAGCGGCGTTACGCGATGCGCATCTGGCTGGACCGCGAGCGACTCGCCGCCTATGCGCTGACGCCGCAGGATGTCGAAGACGCATTGCGTAAACAGAATATCGAGGTACCTTCAGGCCGTATTGAAAGCAAGCAGCGCGAATTTACTGTGCTCTCGGAATCCGACCTGCGTTCGCCGGAGCAGTTCAACCAGTTGATCATCCGCGAAGTGAAGGGTTATCCGGTGCGGCTGCGCGATGTCGGCCGTGCCGAGCTCGGTGCGGCGGACGAGCGCAACATCCTTCGCGTCAACGGCAAGCCTGCCGTTGGTCTGGGCATCGTCAAGCAGTCCACGGCCAATACGCTGGCGGTGGCGCAGGCGGTAAAAGCCGAGGTGCCGAAAATCGCCGCGGCGCTGCCGCCGGGAATGCAGATCGCCGTCGCGTTCGATACTTCGGTGTTCATCGAAAAGTCGATCACTTCCGTTTACAGGGTGATGGCGGAGGCGCTGGTGCTGGTGGTGCTGGTGATTTTCCTGTTCCTGCGCTCGATGCGCGCAACCCTGATCCCGTTTGTGACCATTCCGGTTTCGCTGATTGGCGCGTTATTCCTGATCTGGATGATGGGTTTTTCGATCAATGTGTTGACGCTCCTCGGCATTGTGCTCGCGGTCGGTCTGGTGGTGGATGATGCCATCGTCGTGCTGGAGAACATCCATCGCCACATCGAAGACGGCATGAAACCGGTCGAGGCGGCACTGACCGGCGGGCGCGAGATTGCGTTTGCGGTGGTGGCGATGACGGTAACGCTGGCCGCAGTGTTCGCGCCGCTCGCTTTTGCCACGGGCAATACCGGGCGCCTGTTTCTCGAATTCGCGCTGACCGTGGCCGCTGCGGTCGTGGTATCGGGTTTTGTTGCGCTGACGCTGACGCCGATGATGTGTTCAAAGCTGCTGCGCCATGAAACGTCGCATGGCCGCGTCTATAACGCGCTGGAGCGCTTTTTTGAAGGCATGTCTGCCGGTTATGAGCGGTTGCTGCGGCGGAGCCTGGCGCGCCGCGGTGTCGTAGTCATCCTGTTTGTATTGATGGCCGCGGGCGGTGGTGCGTTGTTCATGACCATCAAGTCGGAGTTGTCGCCGCTTGAGGATCGCGGGTTTTTCCTCGGCGTGATGGTTGCACCGGAAGGCGCCACCAAGGAATACACCGATGATTACGCGCGGGTCTGGGAGAAGATTTATTCCGAGGTGCCGGAAATCAGCTCTTACTTTGTGGTGGTGGCGCCGGGTCTGGATCGTCCGAACCCGGTGAACTTTGCATTGTCGTTCGTGCGACTGTCGGACTGGAGTGAGCGCAGCCGTAAAACGCAGGAGGTGACTGCTGCCGTTGCGCCGAAGATGTTCGCGGCCATGCCCGGCGTACTGGCCTTCCCGATCAACCCGCCATCACTCGGACAGAATTTCCGCAATCCACCGGTGCAGTTTGTTGTGCAGGGCAATTCCTATGAGGAACTGGACCGTTCGGTGACCGCGCTGATGGCCAAGGCCCGCCGTTCGCCGGCGCTGACTAACGTCGACAGCGATCTCAAACTCAACAAACCGCAACTGTCGGTGGTGATTGATCGTGAGAAAGCGGCGGCGCTGGGCATCCAGGTCGAGGCCATCGGCCGTTCGCTGGAAACCCTGCTGGGTGGACGTCAGGTGACGCGTTTCAAGCGTGAAGGCAAGCAATATGATGTCATCGTCAAGCTGGAAGACAAGGATCGTCGTCAGCCCAACGATTTAACCTCGATCTATGTGCGCGGTTCCCGTGGCGACATTACGCAGTTGTCGAATCTGGTGACTTTGACCGAGACGGTTGCACCGAAGGAACTCAACCACTTCAACCGCCTGCGTGCAGCGATCATTTCCGCCAACGTGGCACCGGGTTACACCTTGTCCGAGGCGCTTGGCGTGCTGGATCAAGCGGCGGCTGAAGTGCTGACGCCTGACTACCAGACAGCGCTGGACGGGCAGTCGCGCGAGTTCCGCGAATCCGGCAAACAGCTCTATCTGATCTTCATTCTGGCGCTGGTGTTCATCTATCTGGTGCTCGCGGCGCAGTTCGAGAGTTTCCGCGGTCCACTGGTGATCATGCTGACGGTGCCTCTGGCAATGACTGGCGCGCTGCTCGCGATCAAGCTGACCGGCGGCACCCTGAATGTTTACAGCCAGATCGGTTTGGTGATGCTGATCGGGCTGATCACCAAAAACGGCATCCTGATCGTGGAGTTCGCCAATCAGTTGCGTGACAAGGGGCGGGAGAAAGTCGAGGCGCTGGTTGAAGCCTGTGTCTTGCGTCTGCGTCCAATACTGATGACCACTGCGGCAACTATCCTTGGTGCCTTGCCACTGGCGATTGCTACTGGCGCGGGGGCCGAATCCCGTTCAGCGATCGGCTGGGTGGTAGTGGGTGGCATGACCATCGGCACGCTGTTCACGCTGTTTGTGGTTCCGGTCGCGTATACCTTTATAGCCGGCGAGCGGCATACGGTTGAAGCGGCGCCGGAAACGCATTAAGCGAACAGTTATTGAGTGATCAGGTTTTGTCGGCGCGTAGTGCGCGATCGAGCCAGCCCGGCACAACGACCTGATCGACAAACCACTTCAGCGCCTTGCCGCGATGAGTGGTACGCCAAGCCAGGAAGAGCATCTGGCTGACTTTGGCTTCTTCGGTTTCCTTGATCACCAGTTCACCACGCGCTACCGCAGCTGCCGCGAGGCATTGCGGCAGATAGCCAACGCCGAGCCCCATCGCCTGCGCCTGCAGTTTGATGCCGGCATCAGCGATGGTCAGCGTGTCCTGGCCCGAGAGCAGGCCTGTTGTGCGTGGCGGCAGGTTGCGTGAACTGTCGGCCACAACGATGGCGCGGTGATCGACGATATCGGTGCGCCGCAGCGGCTCCGTGGCGCTGGCGAGCGGGTGCGAAGGCGCCACTGCGAATACCCAATCAATTTCGCCGAGCGGCCGCGTCTGATAACCGCCACCTGAGGGGCCATCGCCGGAGGCGCCGATTGCGAGATCAGCGCGACCGGAAACCAAAGCATCCCAGCAACCGCCCAGTACTTCGGTGCTGAAGCGCAGTCGCGTGTCGGCGTTTTGCGTATAAAAGTCCTGCGTCAGTTGGAGTATGGCCGCTGCCGGGAGGATGCCGTCATAGGCAATACGCAGTTCGGCTTCCCAGCCTGTGGCAACGCGTTTGACGCGCGCTTCAAGCTCGCCTGCGGCGCGCAGCAGGTGGCGGCCCTCGGTAAGCAGTTCCTGTCCGGCAACGGTGAGTTTGGCGCGATGGCCGCGACGGTCGAACAGCAATACATCCAGATCCTCTTCGAGTTTTTGTACGGTGTAAGTCACCGCAGACGGTACGCGATGCAGTTCGTGCGCGGCAGCGGCAAAGCTGCCTTTGCGGTCGATCGCGTCAATCACCAGCAGGGCATCCAGGGACAGTCGCATGTTGTAAATTTATTGATCTAATATAATGGATAAATTTGGAAATAAATATAACACAATGTTTTTAAACAATAATTTTATTCATATAATCTGATCGATTGAGTCAAATTATTCCGCTTTCTTGGTAATGCCGGGCTCCCTAAGATGCGCTCCATTGCAATACCTGATCAATTCACATGGAAAAGGAGCTGCGATGCAAACACTGCGTAAAGCCGAAGACCGCGGCCATGCCAATCATGGCTGGCTGGATTCGTACCACAGCTTTTCATTTGCCGATTACTACGACACGGACCATGTCAGTTATGGCCCGCTGCGCGTGATCAATGAAGATCGCGTACAGGCCGGCGCCGGTTTCGGCACCCACGGCCATCGCGACATGGAAATCATCAGCTATGTGCTGGATGGTGCGCTGGCGCACGAAGACTCGATGGGCAATGGCTCGACCATTGTTCCCGGCGATGTGCAGCGCATGAGTGCGGGCAGCGGTGTGCGTCACTCCGAGTTCAATCACAGCAAAACCGGCGTGACCCATTTTCTGCAGATCTGGATTCAGCCGAAGTTCACCGGCATCAAGCCCTCGTACGAGCAGAAGAACTTTTCTGTGGAAGAGAAACGCGGTCGTTTGCGCCTGATCGCCTCGCCCGACGGGCGTGACGGTTCGGTGAGCATGAACCAGGATGCCTTGCTCTTTGCCGGGCTGTTCGATGGCGACGAGGCGGGAGAGCAGGTCATCGCGGCCAGCCGGCGCGCTTATGTGCATGTCGCGCGCGGCAGCGTCACCGTCAACGGCCAGTCCCTGCATGCCGGGGATGCGCTGAAGACCGGGGCGGGCACGATCCGCATCGAAGGCGGCCGTGCGGCTGAAGTGCTGGTGTTCGACCTGCCGTGAAATTTGAAGACTGATTAATTGAGGTTTTGAAAAGGAAATACCATGAGCCAATACAACATTGCCGTGATCGTCGGCAGCATCCGCAAGGATTCCCTCAACCGGAAGCTGGCCGACGCGCTGGCGAAACTCGCACCGCCGGAGTTTTCGTTCAGCAAGGTGCGCATCGATGACTTGCCGCTTTACAACCAGGACGACGATGGCCAGCCGGCTGCTGCGGTGACACGACTGCGCAAGGAGGTTGCTGCTGCGGACGGACTGCTGTTCCTGACGCCGGAATACAACCGTTCGATCCCCGGTGTGCTGAAGAACGCGATCGATCATGCCTCGCGGCCCTGGGGGCAGAGCGTCTGGACCGGCAAGCCTGCCGGCGTGCTGGGCATCTCGGTCGGTGCCATCGGCACCGCGCTGGCGCAGCAGCACCTGCGCAACATCCTCGCCTGCCTTGATGTGCCGACGCTGGGTCAGCCCGAAGTATTCCTGCAGGGGAAGGAGGCTCTGTTCGAGGCGGACGGCAATATCGGAGCGGACAGCCGCGCCTTCCTGCAAGGCTGGGTGGACCGTTACGTATCGTGGGTCAAACGAAACAAGGTCTGAGCGCAATTCCGTGTGATGCGCAGTTGCCCGGTGGGAGATCGCATAAGCTGCAGTTTTTTCTGAAATCACTTTCCCTGGAAATAGATGACCAAGCGCATGCCGGCATTATTCGTTTCACATGGCGCGCCGACGCTGGCGCTGGAGCCGGGGCCGACACGCGGATTTCTTACCCAGATCAGTTCCACGTTCGAACGACCGAAGGGCCTATTGGTGATTTCGGCGCATTGGGAAATGCCTTCGCCGACGCTCAGCAGCGCACGGCGTCCTGAAACAATTCATGATTTTCACGGATTTCCGGAGGCCTTGTATGCCATGCGTTACTCCGCGCCGGGAGCACCGGATCTGGCGGTGCGTGCTGCGCAACTGCTGGCGACAGCGGGACTGCAGGTCGATGCGACTGCCGAACGCGGACTCGATCACGGCGCCTGGGTGCCGTTGATACTGATGTATCCCGAAGCAAACATTCCGGTGACGCAATTGTCGGTGCAAAGCACAATGGGACCGGCATATCACTGGAGGATGGGCGAAATCCTGCGCCCGCTGCGCGACGAAGGTGTGTTGATCATCGGTTCCGGCAGCGTGACGCACAATCTGGAGGAGTTCGGCCGGCATCGTTATGATTCAGCGCCGCCGGCATGGGTCAGCGAGTTCAATGACTGGTTGCGTGACGCATTGCTGTTGTCAGATCAGCCGGAACTGACTGATTACCGCGCACGCGCACCACACGCGGTGCGCAATCATCCCACCGAGGAGCATCTGTTGCCCTTGTTCGCGGCGGCGGGTGCGGGTACGCCGGGACACACTCCGCAACGGCTGCACGCGGGCTACACATACGGGGTCATCGGCATGGATGCGTGGCGTTTCGACTGACGGAATCTTTTGGGGTGGGCGGATACTGGCGCTGGTGGATTGCGGTCATGCGCGCCGGGTATCCAATGCGTTGTCCGATCATGAGTAATGGTTGAAGATGGTTTTACAAGGGTTTTTTTACCCGGTATCCAATTGGGGAGTCGAGCATGCATGAGCTGACGGAATTACTGGCGCGTTACGGTTTGCTGCTGGTGTTTGCCAATGTGTTGCTGACGCAGGCAGGCATACCACTGCCGGCGGTTCCGATACTGGTGGTGGCGGGTGCCCTTGCCGCGCAGGGTGATATTACTTACACCGCATTGCTGTTGACCGCAGTCGGCGCCGCGCTGCTAGGCGATATTCCCTGGTATTTCGCCGGCCGCCGTTATGGTCATCGCGTGTTGCGGACCTTGTGCCGGATTGCGATTGAGCCGGACTCCTGCGTCAAGCAGACCGAATCGATCTTCGAGCGCTGGGGTGCGCCGGCTTTGCTGGTGGCCAAATACATTCCGGGCTTCGCGACCGTCGCGCCGCCTTTGGCGGGGGCCATGCAGCTGGGTTTTCGTCCGTTCCTGTTGTTCAGCGCCGCAGGAGCCTTGTTATGGGCTGCGGCGCCGGTATTTCTCGGTGCAATGTTTCATGCCGAGGTCGAGTGGGCACTGGAGCGACTTGCCGATCTCGGTTCGGGCGCCTTGCTGATCATTGCTGGAGTGATCGCGCTGTATGCGGCGATCAAGGCGATGGAGCGTTATCTGTTTCTACGCATGTTGCGCACTGTACGGGTCAACGTTGGCGAGTTGCGTGAACTGATGCAAAGCGCCGCGCCGCCGGTGATTGTGGATGTGCGCTCAGCTACGGTCAGACGACTCGATCCGCGACATATCCCAGGGGCTGTGCCGGTCAATCTGGATGATGTATCCGCAGCATTGCCGGGCATTCCCCCGGACAGGGACGTGGTGGTTTATTGCAGTTGACCCAATGAAGCCAGCGCGGCGCGTGTCGCCCGCATCCTGATGAACCGGGGCTTTCGCCGGGTTCGTCCGCTCGAAGGTGGTCTTGAGGCCTGGGTCGAGGCGGGTGAGCCGGTGGGCATGTTCTTATAGCCCGCCTTGAGCGGCATCTTAAATATTGATTAAAAACATATACTTATAAGATAGCTGTGGGACGCACCGGCGGTGCGCATGGAGTTGTTGCAAAAGATTGTCCGATTGTATTATTGTCAGACAATCTTTAAAGATATTGTTCAAGCATGTCCAAACCCCTATTACTGGAAATCACCAAACTCGCAGCCCCCTTGCGCCAGCAAGCGGAGAACGCCATACGGCAGGCCATTGTTGATGGCCAGTTTCGCCCTGGACAGCGGATTACCGAACGCGAACTGACGACGACCCTCGGCGTTTCGCGGACGCTGGTGCGCGAAGCCCTGCGACAACTGGAATCGGAAGGACTGATTTCGGTGATACCCAATCGCGGTGCTGTGGTGCGTGAATTGAGCGCCGGGGAAATCGAGGAGCTCTACGCCATCCGTGCTGTTCTTGAAGGTCTTGCGGCGCGGTCCTTTGCACAGAAAGCCGATGCTGAAAGTCTGCGCCTTTTGGGAGAAGCGCAGGCCGAAGCGGTCGCCGCGTATAAGTCCGATGATGCTGAACGCGCCCTGCAAGCCAAGAACCGGTTTTACGAGCTGATGGTTGCGGGTGCCGGCAGTTCATCGCTGTCCGCCATGCTGGCCACGCTGCATTCGCGGATCAGGCAGTGGCGTGCGATCGGCATGACGCACCCGCAGCGTTCGCCGCAGCGTTCAAAAGAGGCCATTGATGGTTTGACGGCGATCTGGTCTGCAATCAGCCGGCGCGACGCGGCTGCGGCGGAAGCCGCAACACGGGATGAGGCGAGACGGGGTGCAGCAGAGTTGATGCGTCTTCTTTCCGAATCGCCGGAAAGGGCTGCAGCGCAGTCTTAGCGATTGTTGAATTTCAACCCCAACGCACAACATCGAAACGGAGGCAGAGAATGGCGCAGTTAAGTTACGTAGATCCCCGGACAGTTTCAGATCCACAGATTCGTGGCTGGTTGGACGACGCAATTGCTGCCGGACGTCCCGGTCCGGAGAACCAGGCGATACGCGCGCATCAGCCGGATGTGATGCGTTCGTTCACACTGACGCGCGAGATGCTGTTTGATAACGGTGCCGGCGTCGTTGAGCACGACTTGAAAGAGACGCTGCGCGCTTACGTCGCTTTCACCATCGAATGCGGTTATTGAAGTAATCAGGGAACCGCGCGGTCCGCGCGGGATGCCGGCAGCAAGATGGCTGAACTGATGCAGTACGAGAAGTCCGCCAAATTCACCCGGCGGGAGAAAATCGCGCTGCGTTATGCCGATGCCATCATGTACGACCCCAATCAGGCTGATGATGCGATGTGGGTATCTTTGCGCGCGGAGTTTACCGAGCCGGAGCTGGTTGAGCTCGGTTACTGGATCGGGTTTACTTTTGGCGGTCAACGCTGGCTGAAAACCCTCTCTGCAAAACAGGGCGAGCTTGCAGCCGCGATGGCTGAAAAGCCGTGATGCTGTTCCTGCAATAACTTCCCCGGCATTTTCGCTGTGCTGTCCCCGGATCGGGCGGGCGTGTGCTCGGTTATGATGATGTTTACCGACATGCCCGCTCATGACTGACAAGCCACCTGAAACGCCGCCCTCTGCATGGGCGCCGCTGCGCCAGCCGCTGTTTCGCGCGTTATGGATCGCGACACTGTGTTCCAATATCGGCACCTGGGTGCATGAGGTCGGCGCCGGTTGGCTGATGGTCACGCTGAATCCGAATCCGCTGATGGTGTCGCTGGTACAGGCGGCCACAGCGCTGCCGATTTTTTTGCTGGCGCTGCCCGGTGGTGCACTGGCCGACATCATTGACCGTCGCCGTTACCTGTTATACACGCAGGCGTGGATGCTGCTGGTGGTGCTGGCGCTGGCCGTGACCACGGCAATGGGCTGGGTAAATGCCTGGGCTTTGCTTGCATTCACCTTTGCGCTGGCCTGCGGCGCCGCGCTGAATACGCCGGCGTGGGCGGCAACAGTGCACGAGATCGTGCCGCGCAGCGAACTGCAGGCGGCAATTGCGCTGAACAGCCTCGGCATCAATCTGGCGCGTGCCGTGGGTCCGGCATTTGCCGGCGTGATCGTTGCCGCTTCCGGGCCACAGGCGGCGTTCATGCTCAACGCAGTTTCTTTCATCGGCGTCATCGTCGTGCTGTTGCGGTGGCCGCGGGTGCCTGCGCCCAGTACGCTTCCGGCTGAGCGGTTTTCCGGCGCTTTGCGTGCCGGATTGCGTTATGTCCGCGAGGCCACCGCACTGCAATACGTCATGGGACGGGCTGCGGCTTTTTTCGTATTTTCATCCGCGACCTGGGCTTTGCTGCCGCTTGTTGCGCGCAATACCGGCGGTGGTGCAGATACCTATGGTCTCCTGCTGGCAGGTATTGGCGTGGGGGCGGTTTCTGCAGCGCTGGTGATGCCATCGTTGCGTAGGCGGTACAGCCGTGATGTGCTGGTGCGTGGAGCGACCGTAATCTATGCGGCGGCGACGGTTGGTGTTGCATTGTCCGGAACCCTGTTCGTGCTTTTTCCTGCAGTTTTTGCCTGTGGCGCGGCATGGCTCGCGTTGTTGTCGACGCTGCATGTCAGCGCGCAGACTGCAGTTCCACAGTGGGTGAGGGCGCGTGCGCTTTCGGTCTATCTGATGGTTTATGCGGCGGGCATGACCGGCGGCGCGGTGTTGTGGGGGGCAATGGCAGCACGCTGGGGTGTCCCTGCGGCTTTGTTGTCGGCATCGGCTGGCGCACTGATTGCAATGTTCATCACCTGGCGTTTGACGCTGGGCGGAGAGGACGGACTGGCGCGCAGTGCGCCCGCCAGATTGATGCGCGCGCCAGGACATGATGACATTCCTCCCGAGCGCGGCCCTGTCGCGGTGCATGTTGAATACCGTATTGCGCAGGATGACGCCGGAGGCTTTATCGCGGCAGCTCAGGGCATGGAGCGCATACGCCGGCGTGACGGGGCATTATCCTGTGGACTGTTTGAGGATCCGGATGCGCCGGGTCGATATGTTGAGACCTTTGTCGTGGAATCCTGGGCGGAGCACCTGCGGCAGCATCATCGCGGAACAGCCGATGATGCCCCGCTGTTTGAGCGCGTGCGCGCCTTTCATCGTGGTGATGGACCGCCGCAGGTTACGCACTGGATCGCCGTCAATGCATCTGCCGCGACAGATAGCGAACTGGTCTGAAGTGATTTCGAATTGTTTCATCAACGGAGGATTACATGCAAAACCGCAATGCAAGCACCAGTGTCCCGATCAATGATCTGTCCGCACGACGCTGGAGCCCGCGCGCCTTTGATGCCCAGCGCGGTGTTACCCCTGCGCAGGTCACCGCGCTGATCGAGGCTGCACGCTGGGCGCCGTCCTGTTTCGGCGCCGAACCCTGGCGTTTCCTGGTGTGGAATCGTGCAACTGATGCTGTGGGCTGGCAGCAGGCATTTGACTGCCTGTCCGACAACAACAAGAAGTGGGCGGGCAAGGTGCCGCTGCTGTTCCTGGCCTGCGCGGGGGCGACGTTTGAACACAACGGTCAGCCTAACCGCTGGTCGCACTACGACACCGGCATGGCCGCATTGGCTTTGTCACTGGAGGCGGTGGCACAGGGGTTGGTGGCACACCAGATGGGTGGTTTTGATATCGCCAAGGTGCGCGCCGCATTCGCGATTCCCGAAGATTTCATGCCGATGGCGATGATTGGTGTCGGTTATCAGGCGGCGCCAGAGACTATCGAAGACGAGGAAACCCGGCAAAAGGAACTCAAGGCGCGGGGGCGTAAGGCGGTTGGTGAGCGTTTTTACAGCGGTCAATGGGGAAAGCCCGTTGGCTGAGCGCCATATGTGGGCGTCAATAAAAAAGCCCCGCTTCAGCGGGGCTTTTGATTTGCGCGTGAACTTTACGCGGCTTGTTCTTTCCTGCGACTGATTGTTGCTGACGCCCTTAATCCAGTTTGATGCCTGCCGTCTGAATCACCTTGCGCCAACGCTCTGTTTCGCTGCGCATCAGCGATTCAAGTTCCTGTGGCGTGGTGTGTGCGGGGTCTACGCCCTGGGCCTGGAAGAGTTGTGCAATCTCGGCGCTGGTCAGTATTGAGACCAGTTCCCTGTGCAGTCGGGATACGACGGCGTTTGGCGTTTTTCTCGGCACGAATAACCCATACCAGGTTACCAAGTCGTATCCCTTGATGGTTTCATTGACAGTCGGGGTGTCCTTGATCGCATCGGTGCGCTGCCGTGCTGCTGTCGCCAGGAGTTTGACTCGTCCGGCCTGGACGTGGGACTGGACGCTCGGAAGACTGGAAAACATCAATTGGACCCTTCCGCCGATGATGTCGGTCATCGCCGGTGCTGTGCCCTTATATGCAACATGCACCATGTCTATGCCGGTAATCTGTTTCAGTAACTCCATACCCAGATGCCCGGTGCCGCCGGTCTGAACGGATGCGTAATTCAGTTGCCCGGGCCGCTGTTTGGCGTAGGCGATCAGTTCAGCGACGGTATTGACCGGGAGTTTCGCGGTTGCCACCAGCACCTGGGGTGTGTCCACGAGTTTGGTCAGCGGCATGAAATCGCGGAAAGTGTCATAGGGCAGCTTGGATGCCAGAAGCGGTAGCGTGATCAATTGACCGGGCGTGGCGAAGAGCAGTGTGTGGCCATCCGGATTTGCCCTTGCGACGATTTCAGTGGCAATCACACCGCCCCCGCCGGGGCGGTTATCGACAATGACCTGCTGGCCCAGCGGTTTTTGCAGCCTTTGTGCAATTGCGCGTCCGACGAAATCGGTGGGGCCGCCGGGTGTGTAAGGGATCAGCATCCTGACCGGCCGTGAGGGGTATTGTTGGGCCGTTGCCGGGCTCGTCAGGATCAATGCTGCGGTCAGGGCAACAGCCTTTGCGGCGATTGTCAGTTGTTGATTCATTTGATCGATCCTCCGGTTTTTCTTGTCTGTGTTTTCAATCGGGTCAGTCAAGCAGAGCGCCAGCATCAAGCAGAGCGCCAGCATCAAGCAATGCCTTGCGCAATGCAGAGATGTCGATTGCGCGTATATCACTTTTTTTGTCCAACGCCATTGTTGCCGCAGTGCCGGCAGCTTCCCCCATGGCGATGCAGGTTGCGGCCACGCGCGCGGAGGATTGAGCCGCATGCGTCGCTGAAAGATTGCGACCGGCGACAAGCAGATTGGAGAGCCCTTTTGCGGTGAGGCAGCGGTAGGGGATTCCGTAGCAGGAGCCCTCCGGCAGCCAGTCCCAGACAGTGCCACTGTCGCTACCATGGGTCTCCATGGGCCATCCGCAAAGCGCAATGGTGTCCGCAGGTCTGTGGCCCTGCCTGACTTCCTGTTCATTCAGCCGGTGATCGCATTCAATCAGTCGCGTTTCCCTCACCCCGATTTGTGTTCCCATGGTGACGATCCGTGCGTTTTCAAAGCCGGGCATATAGCGTTGAAGTACTTCTTCGTAAACCAGTGCCTGACGACGCCCTTCAATTTCGGCAAATGTCAGCACGTCGGGGTCGAGCATATCGGGACTGCTGCCATCCGGATTGCGGATGCGTGTGACATTGGCGTGTACGATGCCTTCACCGGGATGGACCTGAAGGCCGGCAGAGGTTCGGGGCAGTGGGTATCCATCGGCAGCAGCTTGCGCGAGACGGTCAAGGCGCTCTTCACGCGAGATTTCGAGGAAACGGTTTATGTTCACGCCGCCGAAACTTAGCATGGTTGACGGAAATTGTGTATGCCCTGAATCACCGATGGTGAAATCGACACCTGATTGGGCGGCGACGTCGCCATCACCGGAAGCGTCGATCACCAAGCCGGGAATGATGGCCCCACGCCCGCCCTTGTGTTCGACCAGTACGGCTGTGATGCGGCCCTCGGTTACCTGTGTGCCGACCACCAGGGTGTGAAGGAGCAGGCGCACACCGGCTGATTCAGCCATCCGGTCTGCTTCGATGCGCAAGGCTGACGGGTCATAGGGGACCGACACATTGTTGAGCCAGCGCCTCGGCGGCAGAGAGGCCTTGCGCTGCGACAGGCGATCAACGAGGTTGGCATAGATGCCGCCGACGATTTGCCGGTGCTCGTTGCCTTTCACGACATAGCCACCGCAAAGGGTGCCGAGCGTTACTGCGGTCAGCGTTCCCCCAAGAAATCCCTGGCGTTCCACCAGAAGCGTCGAGGCTCCGGATCTGGCTGCGGCCATGGCCGCCCCCAGTCCGGCAGCACCCCCGCCAACGACCAACACGTCGGGCTTGGCAATGACGGGGGTGTTTCTTGCAGCTTCAAGCAGCAATTCATTCATGAAATGGTCAAATCCCGCCAGCGTCAGTTTGTTGATGGCGCTTCATCGTTCGGGAAGTTGAATTCAAGAACCGTGCCCAGCGGGTCCCGGATGAACATCTGGTATCCGGCGCCCGCCACGTTGCTGGTTTCGAAGGGGATGTTCATGTGCTGCAGTCGCTCCTGCAGTTCCTTGGCGTGCCGGCAGTCAAATGCCACATGGTCAATGCTGCCGCGGTGGTCAGTCTGGATGTAACCGGGTTCGCAACGTACGGAAATGTGCACGACGGGCTGATCTCCCAGATACATCCAGATGCCGTCGTTCCGCAGTTTTGGCCGGTTGCCGCGATTCAGTCCGACAACCTCGGAGTAAAATTTTTCCATGACTGGCAGGTCGCTGGCGCTGCAGCGGATATTGATGTGCTGAATTCGATTGATCTGCATAAGCGGACTGTCCTCCTTTGTTCACTCTAGGGTTTTAATGAAGCCGTTGCAATCGGCTTGCATTCTGCATTGTGCAAAAGCCTGCCCGGTCGTAACATGAAGTCGCCTGTAGTGCCGGAGAGTACGCAGGCCCAATCTCAGGGAGGATGTCCATGGTCAGGATTGTGCTGCAGTGGTTTATCGTTTTGCTTGCTGCGTCCGCGGCGAGCGCGTTTGCGCAGAAGTTCCCGGAGCGTCCGATCCGCGTGATCGTTCCGCTGCCGCCCGGTTCAGCCAGCGATTTCCTCGCGAGAACGCTCAGCGTGCCGTTGACTGAACTTTACGGTCAGCAGGTCGTGGTCGACAACCGTCCCGGCGCCGGTGGACTGATCGGCAGTACCTTGCTGTCGAAGGCCACGGGAGACGGCTATACCTATGCGATGGTTGCGCCGCCGCATACGGTTGGTGCATTGCTGCAGAAGACGCCGCCTTATCACCCGATTCGCGATTTCACGGTGGTTACGGAAGTGGCCTCGATACCGAACATTCTGGCGGTTTACCCCAACCTGCCGGCAAAAAATATCCGGGAACTGGTTGCCTTGCTGAAGACGGACCCGTCGAAATACAACTACGGGTCACTGGGCATCGGTACGCTGGCTCATATTGCAGGGGAAATCTTCAATCAGGCTGCGGGCGTGCGCACAGTGCATGTACCTTTCAAGGTGGTGCCTGATGCTTTTGGTGAAACCATCGCCGGTCGCGTGCATTACCTCGTGTTTACGGTGCCGACGATTTCAGCCGTTGTGCGTGATGGTCGATTGCGGCCGCTGGCAGTGACATCGGCAAAGCGCAATCCGGCGTTCCCGAACATTCCTTCCATCGTCGAGGAAGGGTTGCCGGCAGCGCAATCCGATGGCTGGTTCGGTTTGCTCGGTCCGGCCGGTGTGCCCCGACGCATCACATTGCAACTGGCGGCAGATGTAAAAAATATCATCAGCCAGCCGCGCATTCGCGAGTCATTCGGGAAAATGGGGGCTGATGCTGCTGTTGATTCAGGCCCCGATGTTTACGAAAAGCTGATGAAGTCCGAATACGATCGTTACGTGAAGCTGGTCAAGGACATCGGCTTGAAGCCGCAGTAGTTCAGGGTACCGTTGTACCGGATTGCGCCTGAGCGGGAGCGGACTCTGCACCCGGCAGGCCGGTCCAGCCGCCCCCCAAGGCTTTCATGACATTGGCGACTGCCGAGCGTTGTGCCCGCAATGCGTCTGCGCGATTCAGTTCTGCATTGAGCAGGTTGCGCTCGGCATCGAGCACTTCCAGCTGGCTGGTCAGTCCGTTGACAAAACGGATGCGCGCCAGACGCAGCGCTTCGGTCAGCGAGATCACCCGCGCATTTTCCGCATCGAAGGCTTCGCGTGCGCGCACCTGCCCGACCAGTGCGTCGTGCGTTTCGCGGAAAGCCGTCTGCAGCGTCTTCTGGTATTGCGCGAGCGCCTGGCGCTGGCGGGCTTCGACCGCTTCGATTTCACCAAACAACCGGCCGCCCTGGAAAATCGGTTGCGCCAGCCCGAAGCCCAGTTGCCAGATGCCGGCCGGCCCCGAAAACAGATTGGACAGCGCAGCACTTTCACTGCCGAGATAGCCGCTGAGGTCAATGCTCGGGAACAGCGATGCGCGGGCCGCACCGATGCGGGCATTGGCGGCAATCAGTTGCTGTTCTGCAGTGACAATGTCGGGCCTTCGCAGCAGCAGCGCGGACGGCAGGTCTGCAGGGACCACGGGCGCTGCCGGCGCGGCATTACCGGTATTGCGCAGCACATTGTCCTGCAACAGTGCGCGCGGGCTGCGTCCGAGCAGCACGCCTAGCGCGAGTTCCTCGCTGGTGCGGCGGCTTTCCAGTACGGGCAACTGCGCCTGTGCGGCAGACACTTCGGCTTCGAGCTGGCGCAGAGAGAAATCGTTGATGATGCCGGCGTCGGCGCGGACGCGCTGCAGCTTGAGGTCGTTCTGGCGCAGCGTCAGCGAACGGCGGGTAGCATCGACCTGGGCATCCAGTGCAATCAGGGCGTAGTAGGACTGAACAACGCCTGCGGTCAGCGCGATGCGTACGGTTTCACGTGCAGCAGTCGTGGCGAGCAGTTCTGCCTGCGCGGCTTTGGCGGACTCGCGCAGTTTTCCCCACAGATCGATTTCGTAGGAGACATTGACCTGTGCGCGGTAGTTGTTGTTTTCCAGTGCGCCGGGGAAACGCGTTGCGGTACTGTCCGAGAGGCGTGTGCGGTCACGCTGAAACGCCGCATCGACTGCGGGCACCATCTGCGCATCCGCGACACGCGCCAGTGCGCGGGCTTCATCCAGTCGTGCGGTGGCCAGCGCCAGATCCTGGTTGTAGACCAGTGCTTCTTCAACGAGGTGATTGAGCGTGGCGTCCTGATAAAGCGTCCACCAGCGATCAACCGGCATATTCTGTCCCTGTCCCTCTGCCGGTGCTGCCTGCCAAGCCTGCGGCAGTTCGACCGCGGGGCGCTGGTAATCGGGTGCCATCGAGCAGCCGCTGACCAAGGCTGAAAAACCAATAAAAATCATAAACTTATTTCGCATCATCATCTCCCTTGTTGACAGGGGTGTGATGCGGTGCCTGCACCGAGCGCAGCATCAGCTCACGGTGATGCGCGACTTCGTCTTCGATTTCTTTGGTCGAGCGCGGGTCGGACAGCTTGCGTTCTATGATCAGTTTGTAAAACCACGGAATGAAAAAGATCGCGAGGAAGGTGGCTGCCAGCATGCCGCCCATCACCCCCGTGCCTGCAGAGTGACGCGCGCCGGCGCCGGCGCCGCTGGAAATCACCAGCGGCACTACGCCGAGGATGAAGGCCAGCGAGGTCATCAGGATCGGACGGAAGCGCAGCCGTGCGGCTTCAATCGCGGCGCCCGCGGTGGACAGGCCTTCCTGTTTTTTCATCACCGCGAATTCAACAATCAGGATTGCATTTTTCGCGGCAAGGCCAAGAAGCGTAACGAGGCCGATCTGGAAGTAGACGTCGTTGCTCAATCTGGCAATGCCGGCGAGCGGCGACAGCAGTCCCTGCAGCCAGGGGATGCCCTGTGCAAGGTAATACGGCATCGGCAGCAGATTGTTGATGAAGATCGCGAGAAGTGCGCCGAAAGTGCCGAAGGGCAACGCCAGCATCACTGCCAGCGGCAGTGACCAGCGGTTGTATTGCGCAGCGAGGATCAGGAACACCATCAGTGCTGCGAGTCCGAGCGCAATGACCGATGTGCCGCCGGAGCGCTTCTCCTGGAAGGATGCGCCTCCCCAGTCGAAGGTGAAGTCTGAGGGCAGCGTGGCCTTGGCGATGCGTTCCATGCCGGCAATGGCCTCGCCCGAGCTGTAACCGGGTTTTGCCGAGCCGAATATTTTCACGGCAGGCAGGTTGTTGAAGCGGTCAAGGGAGTCCGGACCCGAGGAATAGTTGACTTTGGCCAGCGCCGACAGCGGAACCATCGCGCCGCGGTCCGAACGCACGTAGATGGCGCCGATGTCTTCCGGGCGCTTGCGGTAAGCCGGCTCAGCCGACATCAGTACCTGCCAGGTGCGGCCGAATTTGTTGAAATCATTGATGTAGGCGGTGCCCAGTGTCGCGGACAATGCGCTGTAAACCTCATCGATGGGAACGCCCAGGGTTTTGGCCTTTTCGCGGTCGGTTTCGACGTAGAGTTGCGGCACGTTGGCGCGCCACAGTGTGTTGACCTGGCCGAACATCGGATCTTTTTGTACTTCGGCGAGCAGTTGTTGTGTGGCTTCCGAAAGTTTCTGCGCGCCGCCTTCGCCGCGGTTCTGGATATAGAACTCGAAGCCGCCGGCATTGCCCAGGCCGAAAATCGGCGGCGGGCCGAAGGCCAGCGCGAGTCCTTCCTTGATGTGAGCGGTTTTCATGAAGAATTCACCGACCAGTTCACCGGTCGATACGGTGCGTTCGTCCCAGTGCTTTTGCGTGACAAAAATCGTTGCTGCGCTGTTGCGGAAGCCGCCGCCGAGGAAATCCAGGCCGGTGAAGGCAATCGCGGTTTCGTTGGCGGGATTCGACTTGATTATTTCGACAACCTCATTGACCACTTTATCGGTACGCTCAAGCGTGGCGCCGTCAGGCAGGAATACTGCTGCGATGTAGTAGCCCTGGTCTTCGTCAGGCACCAGTGAACCCGGAGTGGCACGCCACAGGCCGAAGGTCAGCGCGACCATGCCGGCGAACAACAGCAGGGCGATCAGGCCGCGGCGCAGCATCCATGTCACACCGTCAACATAACGGCCGGTCATGCGCGCGAACCAGGCGTTGAACCAGGTGAAGAAGCGGCCCGGCGTGCCATGCTGGCGTTTGAGGATCAGCACGCACAAAGACGGCGTCAGCGTCAAAGCGACAATCCCGGAGATCACCACGGCAATGGAAATCGTTACCGCAAACTGGCGGTAAAGTTCGCCGGTCAGTCCGCCAAGGAAGGCGATTGGCACAAACACCGCGCACAGTGTCAGTACGATGGCGATGATCGGGCTGGTGACTTCACGCATGGCCTTGACCGCCGCTTCGCGCGCCTGCAGATGTTCTTCGTGCATGATGCGTTCGACGTTCTCCAGCACGACGATCGCATCGTCAACAACAATACCGATGGCCAGCACCATGCCGAACAGCGTCAGCGTATTGATTGAATAGCCGAGCAGCAGCAGGCCGGCGAAAGTGCCGATCAGTGACACGGGAACGGCGGCAAACGGAATCAGTGTCGCGCGCCAGTTCTGCAGGAACAGGAACACCACCAGGAATACCAGCGCCATTGCTTCCAGTAGTGTGTAGACGACCTCGCGAATCGACACTTCAATAAAGCGCGTGGTGTCGTAAACCACGTTGTGGGTAAAACCGGGCGGATAAGCCTCGACCAGCGGCGCCATCGCCGCTTTCACGCGATCGGCCGTGGCCAGTGCGTTGGAATTGGGCTGCAGGAAAATACCCACAAGAGTGGCTGATTTTCCATTGACGCGGCCAATGAAGTCGTAATCCTTGGAGCCCAGTTCCACGCGCGCCACGTCTTTCAAACGCAGCAGCGAGCCGTCGGGATTGGCGCGGATGACAATGTTTTCGAACTCCGCGGGCTCTGAAAGCCGACCCTTGGTGGTGATGGTGTAAACCAGTTCCTGCGGCCCGCTGGTCGGCGACTGGCCGATCTTGCCGGCGGCGAACTGGGCGTTTTGCTCGTTCAGTGCACGCGTCAGGTCGCCCGGAGTCAGTTTCAGTTGTGCCAGCCGGTCCGGACGGGTCCAGATGCGCATGGCGTAGTCCTTGGCGCCGAAGATCTGCACATTGGTGGTACCGGGAACGCGTTTCAATGCGTCGAGTACGTTGAGCGTGACGTAATTCGAAATAAACAGATCATCGCGGCTGCCATCAGGGGAACTGAAGGCGATGACTTGCAGGAAGGACGAAGACCCTTTTTCGACACTGACGCCCTGACGCCGCACTTCCAGCGGCAGGCGCGGCTCGGCCTGCTTGACGCGGTTGTTGACATTGAGTGCCGCCGTGTCGATGTCGGTGCCGATGTCGAAGGTGACCTGGATTTCGAGAACACCGTTCGAAGTCGAGTTCGAACTCATGTAAAGCATGTTCTCGACGCCGGTGATCTGGTTTTCCAGTGGAGCGGCAACGGTCTGTTCAATCACCTGGGCCGAAGCGCCGGGGTAGACGGCGCGAACGGTGACCACCGGCGGCGCGATTTCCGGATATTGTGCGATTGGCAGTACGCGCATCGCGGCAAGGCCGGCAAGCACGATGAAGATCGATACCACTACCGCGAATATCGGGCGGTCTATGAAAAAACGTGACATGGTCGTCAGTCCGCTGGTCTCAGGATTTCACGGCCGGTTTGGGTTCAGGCTTTGCTGAAGGCTTGTCCGTTTCCGGTTTGCCGTCGGTTTTGGCTGCGCCCGGCTCGGTGACATTGACCGGTGCGCCCGGGCCGATTTTCAGTACGCCATCAACAATTACCCGTTCGCCGGCTTTGAGTCCGGCATTGATGACCCAGCCGTCGGCAGCCCATGCGCCGACTTCGACCGGACGCGGTTCGGCTTTGGATTCGGCATTGACCACGTAGACGAATTTGCCGCCGGGGCCTTCGAGCACGGCACGCTGCGGCACGACGATCGCTGCCGGACGCGTTGCGCCGGACAGTGCGATACGCACAAATTCACCGGCACGCAGTTGATTGGCGGGATTGGCAAACTCGGCGCGTGATTCGCTGGTGCCGGTCTGTGTATTGACCCGCACGTCGCTGAAGTTGACGGCGCCGGTCTTGGCGTAATCGCGTCCGTCACCCAGTTTGAGGGTCGCTTTGAGTTTGCCGTCTGCCGGCAGTTTGATCCGACCGGATTCGACATCGCGTCGCAAGGCGAGGTGGTCGCGGTCGGAGACTCCAAAAATCACATACATCGGATCGGTCTGGGTAACGCTGGTCAGCAGGACTCCGGGACCTGAAACAAGTGTGCCTTCCGAAACCGCGCTACGGCCCGCAACACCGGTTATCGGGGATTCAACGCGGGTCCATTCCAGATTGAGGTTCGCCTCATTGAGCCGGGCTCGCAGGCTTTCGACTTGTGCGCGGGCGATACGCTCTCCGGAAGTTGCATCGTCAAACTCTTTCTGACTGACTGCTTTGGCTTCGTAAACCGGTTTTAATCGGGCAAGTTCACGCTGTGCTTGCTGCAATTGCGCTTCTACAACCCCCAGGTCGGCAGCCGCGCGCGACTGGGCGAGTTTGAACGGGGCGGGATCAATCGAAAAAAGCGATTCACCCTGGAGCACGGTGCTGCCTTCCTTGTAGTTGCGTTTCAGCAGAATGCCGCTGACCCGTGCACGCACTTCGACTTCGCGGTAACCCGCTGTCTGTGCCGTGTATTCCAGCATGACCGGAACGTCACGTGACTCAGTGGTGATGACGGAAACCGGTGCCGGCGGGAAGCCGCCCGGAGGTCCGCCGGCAGGGCCGCAGGCTGCGAGCAGTGTCAATGAAGCCGCAATGAAGGCGCGGCGCAAACGGGGGAGGGTAAGGTTGTTCATGCGCTTGTATTCCTGAAGGCTGCGCAACAGAAATGTGCGCAAGCATGCTTACGATGCCCAGTTTACATACAACCATGAATGTATGTAAAGTGTCGATTTGGTGACAAAGTTGGTGACAACACCCGGCTTCAGTCCGGGGCATCCGGAGAATTATGGTCAGGCGCACGAAAGACGAGGCGATAGAGACCCGCAACAAGATTCTTGATGCGGCAGAGCGGGTATTCAGTGAGCGCGGGGTCTCTCGCACCTCATTAACCGACATTGCAGAAGCGGCTTCAGTAACGCGAGGCGCGATTTACTGGCATTTCAAGGACAAGGCCGAACTGTTCTGCGAAATGGTTGCGCGCGTCACCATGCCGATGGAGGATGCGCCTTGCCAGATCAACCCCGCCGAAGTCGCTGATCCGCTTTCAGCGTTGCGGGCGATGCTGATCGGTATTCTGCAGCGCACTTCCGGTGATGCCCAGGGGCGTCGCGTTTTTCACATTGTGTTCAACAAATGCGAATACGTCGACGAAATGGAAACGGTATGGGAGCGTTTTCGTGAAATGCAGGCGGGGTGCCTGCAGCGGCTCGAACTGGGTCTTGCCGCAGCCGTGGCCAAAGGCCAGTTGCCTGCGAAACTCGATACCCATCGTACTGCAGTCGGATTACATGCCTTGGTCAACGGCCTGATCAGCAAATGGGTGATGGATCCCAAGGCGATGCCGGCCAAGGGCGATGCGGGGCAGCTGATTGATATTTTTCTTGATGGATTGCGCGTAACTGAGGTCGCGAAACCGCGCGAGCGGCGTGCCCCCGTACGGCGCAAGCCGGCGATCGTCTCCCGGCGGCGCGCGGCCTAGTCGCCCAGTCCTGTATCAGGCTTCCCAAGGCGGGATGTTCCCTGCGATGACTCCATAACGCTGGATAGCCTCCGCGACGCGGTCTCTGGCAATTGTTCCTTCATCCGCCAGCGCCGCCAACGCGGCAATCACGATGTGGTGGCTGTCCATTTCAAAAAAACGGCGCAGGTTTTGCCGGGAATCACTGCGACCGTAACCGTCTGTACCAAGGGCGACATACCGGCCCGGCACATAGGCACGGATCAGATCGGCTACTGCAGTGACGTGATCCGACGCTGCTATGACTGGTCCCTGATGCGCAGCCAGCGATTCCGCAACATGGCTTGTCCGCCGCGGCAACGCGGGATTCAGGCGGTTTTGGCGTTCACAGGCCATGCCGTCGCGGCGCAGTTCACTCCAGCTGGTCACGCTCCACACATTGCCTTGAATGCCGAAATCATCAGCGAGCAATTTTGCTGCGGCGATAGCCTCTCGCAGGATCGTGCCGCTGCCAATTAATTGCACGGCTGCATCCGGTTTCCACTGCAACAGATACATGCCCTTGAGGATGCCGTCGCGCGCGCCTTCCGGCATCGCCGGCTGTGCATAGTTCTCGTTCATCACCGTGATGTAGTAGAGCAGGTCTTCTTGGTCCTCCAGCATCCGCCGAGTGCCGTCCTGGATGATGGTGGCCAATTCGTAACCGTAAGCGGGGTCCCAGGCCCGGCAATTGGGTACGGTGGATGCGATCAGGTGGGATGAGCCGTCCTGATGCTGCAGTCCTTCGCCCGACAAAGTGGTGCGCCCCGCAGTGGCGCCGATGAGAAAGCCGCGCGAACGGCAGTCGCCCGCCTGCCAGATCAGATCGCCCACGCGCTGGAAGCCGAACATCGAATAAAAAATATAGAAGGGCAACATTGGCGTACCGTGCACGCTGTAACTGGTGGCGGCGGCAATCCACGAAGACATCGCGCCTGCTTCGTTGATGCCTTCTTCGAGGATCTGCCCGTCCTGTGCTTCCTTGTAATAAAGCAGTTCGTCCCGGTCTTCGGGTTCGTAGAGTTGGCCGAAAGGTGAATAGATCGCGACCTGGCGGAACAAAGACTGCATGCCGAAGGTGCGCGCTTCATCCGCGACGATGGGCACGATGTTTTTGCCGATCACCGCATCCTTCAACATCTGCGCGAGCATTTTGACGAAACTCATGGTCGTCGATTCTTCGCGCTCCCCCGAGCCTTCGTTGATGCGCGCGTAAGCTTCAGGAACCGGCACCGAAAGTTTTGCTGCCGTGGTGACGCGCGCTGGCAGGTAACCGCCCAGTGCGCTGCGGCGTGAATGCATGTAACGCATCTCCGGACTGTCGTCGGCCGGCTTCCAGAACTTCAGGGCCTTGACGTCGGCATCGGGGATTGGCAGCGCGAAGCGGTCGCGGAAGGCGAGCAGGGCATCGTCTTCCATTTTTTTCTGCTGGTGCGCGCCCATCTTGCCCTGGCCCCAGTGGCCCATGCCGTAACCTTTTTTGGTCTGGGCGAGGATTACCGTGGGCCGGCCATGATGGTTCATCGCGGAGTAATAGGCGGCATGAATTTTCACCGGGTCGTGGCCACCGCGGCGCAGGCGGTCGATGTCTTCGTCCGACAAATGCGACACCAGCGCCTGCAAGTCCGGATCCTTGTTGAAAAACTGTTCACGGTTGAAGCGGCCGTCAGTGGCAGCGTATTTCTGGAATTCACCATCGACGGTTTCGTGCAGGCGTTTGAGGATGACGTTCTCGGTATCGCGCGCAAACAGCGGATCCCATTCCGAGCCCCACAACAGCTTGACCACATGCCAGCCGGCGCCCGAGAACAGGCCTTCGAGTTCCTGGATCAGCGAGCCGTTGCCGCGCACCGGACCATCAAGGCGCTGCAGGTTGCAGTTGACGACAAAGATCAGATTGTCGAGGCCTTCACGTGCCGCCAGCGACAGTCCGGCCAGCGACTCCGGCTCATCCATTTCGCCGTCGCCGACGAAGGCCCATACCTTGCGGCCTGCAGTTTTCTGGATGCCGCGGTGTTCGAGGTAACGCATGAAGCGCGCCTGGTAGATGGCATTGACCGGGCCGAGGCCCATCGATGCGTTGGGGAACTGCCAGAAATCCGGCATCAGGTACGGATGGCAGTACGAGGACAGGCCGGTGCCTGGGCCGCCGGTTTCACGGCGATAGTTATCCAGTTGCGCCTCGGTGAGCCGGCCCTCGAGCCAGGCGCGTGCATAAATTCCGGGCGATGCGTGGGGCTGGAAAAACACCGCATCGCCGTTCTGGCCGGCGCGGAAGAAATGGTTGAATCCGACTTCAAACAGATCCGCAATGGAGGCATAGGTGGCGATATGACCACCTAATTCGGCGGCTCCGCGATTGGCGCGCACCACCATTGCCAGCGCGTTCCAGCGCACCAGTGCCGAGATCCGCGCCTCGATGTCGAGGTTGCCGGGGAACTGCGGTTGTTCGGCAAGCGCAATCGAATTGCAGTAGGGTGTATTGAGCACCGGTGGCATCGGCACGCGTTTCGCGCGCGCTTCGTCGAGCAGCTTGCGCAGCAGATAGGTCGCACGCTCGCGGCCGTTGGATTCGATCAGCGAGTTGAAGGCGTCGAGCCATTCGCGCGTCTCCACCGGATCGGGATCGGCGGGCATCACGCGCCAGAACGCTGCAGTGAGCTCAGACAAATCAGTCATTGTTTTTCCTCCGCGCGCGGGCTTGCGCGCATGACCGGGATGCTACGCGGGATCGTGCAGAACAGGGTTCTGTATGCTCTTGTTTTTATTCAATAAATAGGCATAAAATACCGTATAACGTTATTTATAAAGCATAAAATGCTGAAAATAGAGCTAGACGCAACAGACTGGAAAATCCTCGCTCGACTGCAGGAGGACGCACGGCTGTCCAATGTCGAGTTGGCCAAGGCGGTGAATTTGTCGCCGTCACCCTGCCTGGCGCGGGTGCGGCGGCTGGAGGAGGCGGGATTGATCAGCCGTTACGTCAGCCTGCTCGATGCGCTGGCGCTGGGACTGACCGTGTCGGTGTTCATCCAGGTGCGGCTGGAGCGGCAGGTGGAGAAGGCACTGGAGACTTTCGAACGCGCTATTGCCGAACGGCCCGAAGTCATGGAGTGTTACCTGATGACCGGCGATTCGGATTACATGCTGCGGGTGATGGTGGCTGACGTGCAGGCGCTGGAACGGTTTATCGTCGATTTTCTGGCGAAAATACCCGGGGTGGGCAACCTGAAATCGAGTTTTGCGCTGAAGCAGGTGAAATACAAAACGGCGTTGCCGCTGGCCGGCGTCGCACCGGCGGTCAGGGCGACCCGCCGCAAAACGGCGGGCTGAAGGTCAGTGGACTGGTTTCGGCAGCGCTTAGCGCTTGCGGAAAAAGTTGCCGGGGCGTGCTGCAGGCGGACCTGCGCGCTCGTCCTTGTGACGGAAGCTGATACGGCCCTTGCTCAGGTCGTACGGCGAAATCTCCACCGTAACGCGATCACCGGCGAGGATGCGGATGCGGTGCTTGCGGATCTTGCCCGAGGCATAGGCGGTTACCGCGTGGCCGTTGGACAGCGTGACGCGGAACTTGGTGTCGGGCAGCACTTCTTCAATGACACCCTCGAACTCGACCATCTCTTCTTTTGACATCTCCAGCTTCCTTCTTGGGAATGATATGCGGCGGGCTTGGCCCGCCGCAGCACGATCAGACTTCTTGCAGATTGACGGCGGAAGAGCGGCCGTCGGAACCTTTTTCGAGGTCGAACGAGACTTTCTGGTTTTCGTTCAGCGTTTTCATGCCGGCGCGTTCAACGGCCGAGATATGCACAAAGACATCTTTGGATTCGCCATCGGGCTGGATAAAGCCGAAACCCTTGGTGGCGTTGAAAAATTTAACGGTGCCGGTAGTGGCCATGTGTTGTTCTCCAGAATTTGGCGATCCTTGTCCGAAGTGGGCAAGGCATCAATGACGTGTGGAGAAGGCCAAACAGAAGCACCCGTGCGGGTGCGAAGGGCGGACAGAATCCAGGCGCCGGCGCGCAGTATGGGCGGATGTCCTTCTATTTGCAAGGAATATCGGCTTGCGGCACGATGCCAAACCCAGTCCTTTTTGCTCATGCGTTCAAACCAAGGAGATCCAATGAAGCTTTATTTTTCCCCCGGCGCCTGTTCGCTCGCGCCGCATATTGTGCTGATTGAAGCCGGCTACACCTTTGAACTTGAAAAAGTCGATATACCCAACAAAAAGACCGCGTCCGGAGCCGATTTCTGGCTGATCAATCCCAAGGGTTACGTGCCCGCGCTGCAACTCGACAACGGTGAAGTGCTCACCGAGGTCAGCACCATCCTGCAGTATCTGGCCGACCAGAAACCGGTTTCAGGACTGGTGCCGGCTGCCGGAACCATGGCGCGTTACCGGCTGATGGAGGCACTCAACTTCATTGCCACCGAGGTGCACAAATCCGTTGGCGCATTATTCAATCCTGCGATGACCCCGGAAATGAAGGAGGTGCAGAAGGCCTACATCACGCGGCGTTTCAATGCGCTGGACAAGATGCTCTCCGGAAAAACCTATTTCACAGGTGATGCTTTCAGTGTGGCCGATGCCTATCTGTTCAACGTGCTGCGCTGGTGCGGCTTTCACAAAATCGACCTCGCGCCCTGGCCGAACATTTTGTCGCTGTTCAATCGCATTGCTGAGCGGCCGCAGGTTCAGGCTGCGATGCGTGCCGAGGGTTTGCTCAAATAATTGCCTCTTGCGGTCTTTAGGCGACAGCTTTATCCGCGATCTTTTTTTGAGTTGCTTGACTGGTTGTTTCCCGCTCCTGGCGTCGCTTATTGGAGCGCAAAGGGTTGCTCGTCCCGGGGGGTATACGGCCCCCGGGAGTTTTGCCTTCGAACAGCGGCCTGGCTTGTCTTGGCATCAACCCTTGATCTGCTCAACTCCAGCATGCGTATGGCGTTTTGAAGTGGGTCAGCGTGGTGGAATTCTTGATGCTAGGGGTTTGGCGACGTAGTTGACATTAAATCGGCAATCCGCGGGTGTCGCAGTGCGCATCTCGCGACAGCGCGCAGCAATGCTTTCCGGACTGGGTTTTTCGCCTTTTTCGACCCAGTTCAGCAAGGCTTCAAACAGGGGGGGATACATCGCATCGCCCCAATAGCTGTGCTGGTTTGAGTCGACAAAGGTCCGTACCAGTCGCGCACCGTTTCCGGTGGCCTCCATGCGCCGGCGCAAGGTGTCGGTGCCCTCGACAAAGACGGTCGAGTCGTTGATGCCGTGGGCTGCCAGCACGGGTATACCGAAACGGCCGATATAGTCGACGTCGGCTGCGAAACGGGCCGCCGCCGCAGGATCGGCAGGGTAGCGCTTGACGCCGGCATTCAACTTGGCATCGTCATCCGAACCCGTATAACGCACGCGTTCGTTGCCGAAGGGGCTGGTGCCGGTGCGGCTGATCACGTCGCGGAGCGTGAAGGTTCCCCATCGCAGATGTCCGATGATCGCGTTCTCGGGGATGCGTACGACATCGACGATGGTGCGCACACGCCGCGCCTGTTCAGGCGTGCGCTGCGCTGCTGGTTTGTTCAAGCCGAGGCAGTCGTTGGCGCGCGCAGCGAGATCGGCATTGCCCAGTTTGCTGTCGGCCGGCAGGCCCATCCACAGCGGGTATTGCGTTTCATCGGGCCGCGGGTGGTTGTTGCACAAATACTGGTAGATCACCCGAAGGTCGAGCCGGAAATCGTAGGTTGTCGGACCGGCAACCACGCCACTGGTCAGCAACATGCCTTCCCACGAATTTGGAAACAATTCAGCCGCCCTGGTTGCAACCATTGCGCCCCAGGACTGCCCGTGCAGCAGCGTGCGCCGCGGCTTGGCAACATGTTCCACGAATATGCGACGCACGCGATCAGTGTCTTCGGCGGCTGTGGTGACAGCGAAGCCCCCTTGGCGAAACACCGAGCCCGCCCAGGCATGCCCCTGCTGCACCGTGATGACCCAGCGCTGGATATCCTCGTCAGCGCGCGAGGCTTTGGGTTCGCCGAGGGACGGCCCGCCATGCGCATGAACGACGAGTACGCCGCTCCAGTCTGCAGGCATAACGATCAGGTAGTGCGCATTTGCCGAATCCTGGCCGCGCAGGCATTGGGCTCCATTCGGTACGCCCGGCGGGCAGGCGGCGGCTTTTGGCGCAGCTTCAGGTGGATGTGAAGCTGTGGTCGCGCAGCCGGCGAGCAGTGCGAACGCAGCAGCCAGTAAAAGGGTGGATCGTTTTGTCGCGTTCATGGCTGCCTCGCAAGGAGTTTCCCGATAAAGTCGATCTTCTTACCGCAGATCCAGCTTGAGTTCCTGAATCAGTTTGCCCCAGCTTGTCATGCCTTCATTAATCAGTTTGGCGACTTCTTCGGGCGAGCTTGGCTGCGTTTCGAAGCCCGCAGCCTGCAGCTTGTCTCGTGTAGCAGGTTGCTTGAGGATGGCGCTGATTTCACTGTTAAGCCGGTTGATGATCGCTTTCGGTGTTTTTGCCGGCGCGAGCATCGCTGTCCATTGATAGACGTCGAAGCCGGCAAGTCCCGACTCATCCAGCGTCGGAATATCAGGCAGAACAGCCGAACGTTTTTTTGAAGTGACCGCGAGTATCCTGACCCGTCCGGCTTTGTGCTGCGGGATCACCGTCGATGAGCCGAGCACTGCTGCAGGCACCTGGCCGCCGCTGAGGTCGACAATGGCCTGGCCGCCGCCCTTGTATGGGATGTGCACCATATCGATCCCGGTCATTTTTTTGATCAGTTCGCCCGACAGATGTTGTGAAGTGCCGGTGCCGGATGTGCCGAAAGTCAGGGGCTTTGATTTTGCGAGGGCAATGAATTCCTTGACGTTCTTTGCCGGCACTGCGGCATGTACTGCAAGCACCAGCGGCTGGGTGGACATCAGGGATATGGGCGCAAAGCTGGTGCGCGGGTCGAATTTGAGATTGCGGTAGGCGTACGGCAGCAGCGTAAGCGAATCGGCTGTGGTGATCAGCGTATATCCGTCAGGGATGGCTTCGGCAACCCCGGTAAAGGCTATGGTTCCGGTGGCGCCAGGCCTGTTGTCGACAACGAGCTGGTGCCCCAGCCTGGCGGTCAGCTGTTCACCGACTATGCGTGAAACAAGGTCAGTGGCTCCACCGGGCACATAAGGCACGACCAGTCGCACCGGGCGGCTGGGCCAGGATTGTGCAGCCGCTTGTTCGGCGAGCGTAAACAGTGCGCCTGTAAATCCCAAAACGGTCACTGCATAGCGGATCATGAGCGCGCGCGGCAGAATCATTTTCATTCCTTTCAACAGGTTACATTGGCGATCCCGGTCTGCGAAGGCCGTCTGCAGGCATGATGGCTTTTGCCATCAGGGATCTTTAGAAGTAGCATCAGCAACTACTATGCCACATATTTCTGGAAAAAAGCTCGGTGCACGCCCCGTGCGTACCGGAACGCCGCTTGCTGCTGCCTTGCGCCGGCTCGGCTTTACCGATTACGAGGCGCGTGCCTATGCGGCTTTGTCAGCGACCCAGCCGGCTACGGCCTACGAAATTGCCAAGCGGGCTGTTCTGCCCCGGGCCAACGTTTACGCCACCCTGCATGCGCTGGAGGCGCGGGGCGCGATACAGCCTGTCACGGAAAATCCAGTGCGTTATGTGCCGGTCGACCCAGAACAGTTTTTTCGTGGCGTCCAGCGCGATACCAGTGACCTTTGTGAGGACGTGGTGCGGGCAATGCGCCGCAGCGCCAAGTCCGCCGACAACGCCTATGTGTCGATTTTTCGGGGCGAGCAGGGTATCCGGCGCAAACTTGCGGAGATGATCGAGAGTGCGCGTGATCACATCTGGATGAAAGCGCCGGTCGGGTTGATCGAGCCCCATGCTGCTGCTCTTTACGATGCGGCACGCCGCGGGGCGATGGTGCGGCTGATCGTGTTTGGTAAAACTGTTCCCGGGCTGAAGCCGCACAAGCGACTCCAGCTGATTCCCCACGAAGGGGATGGGGAGCCCCATGGTCCGCCATCGGACCGCATGCTTACCGCCACGGTCGACAGCGAGGGTATGTTGATTGCGTCATTTTCTGGAATGCCCAAGGCTTCATTTGCCAGGGATTATTCCATTGTCTACGTGATCGAGACGCTGTTACTGCATGAGGTCTATCTCGCGGAAATCCACTCTGCATTCGGCGACCAGCTTGAGTCGAAGTTCGGCCGCCAGTTGGGCCGTCTGCGCCGCAAGTACCGCCCCAAGGGGCGTGAGCGGCCGGTACTCGAAGGCGCGGAGCCCGTACCCTTGTAAATTTGCGCTGGCCGGCAAACATCTTTCCCAGAACCCGTTACTCCAGGAGAACCTGAAATGGCTGCATCGAAATCCACTGCCCTTCCCAACATTGTGTTGATCCTCGCTGACAACCTGGGGTGGGGTGAGCTTGGGTGTTACGGCGGTGGCACGTTGCGCGGGGCGCCGACACCGCGCATCGATGCACTGGCGGCCGAGGGGCTGCGTTTGCTCAACTTCAATGTTGAAAGTGATTGTGTGCCGACGCGTTCGGCGCTGATGACCGGCCGGCATCCGATCCGGACCGGCGCCTTGCAGTCGGTGCCTGCGGGCTTGCCGCAGGGACTGATTCCCTGGGAAATTACCCTCGCGCAACTGTTCAAGCAGCAAGGTTATGCGACGGCGATCCATGGCAAATGGCATCTGGGCGACCGAAAAGGTCGCTTTCCGACGGATCGCGGCTTCGATGAGTGGTATGGCATTCCACGCACCACCAATGAAAGCATGTTCACCAGCGCTGCCGGCTATGATCCCAAGGTGACACCATTGCCTTATGTGCTGGAGGCGCGAACCGGCGAGATGCCGCGCGAAGCGGATTTGTATGACCTGGAAATGCGCCGTCGAATTGATGGTGAATTGATTGTGCGTTCACAGGCCTTTATTACAAATCAGCACAAGTCCGGCACGCCGTTTTTCTCCTATGTGCCGCTGACGCAATTGCATTACCCGACGATTCCCCACCACGATTTTTCCGGGAAAACCGGTGCCGGCGATTTTGCCGACGCGCTGGCCGAGATGGATCACCGCGTCGGGCAGTTGCTCGATACCGTTGAAAAGCTTGGTATCGCCGAGAACACGTTGTTCATCTTTGCCAGTGACAACGGCCCGGAGTTCCGCCGGCCGTGGCGCGGTTCGGCGGGCATGTGGCAGGGCACTTATCACACCGCGATGGAGGGTGGATTGCGTGCGCCCTGCATGTTGCGCTGGCCCGGGCGCATACCGGCTGGCGGGGTCTCCAATGAAATTGTTCACGTCACCGATCTGTACACGACGATTGCGGGAATCATCGGCGCCGTGGTGCCCGAAGACCGCCCGATCGACGGCGTTGATCAGCTGGCGTTTTTTACCGGTGCTCAAGCAAAGTCAGCGCGCGAAGGTTTCCTGTTCTACATGAAGTCGGAACTGCGTGCGGCCAAATGGCGCGAATGGAAAATGCACCTGGTGTGGGAACCCGAACCCAATGCCGGCGCCAATCACCTCGAGTCGCCGCTACTGTTCAACCTGATCCAGGATCCGAAAGAGGAGACCGACGTCAACACCACGTCAGGGTGGGCGCGCACGCCGCTGCGCATGATGATGCATGAATTCCAGGAGGGGCTGAAACGCAATCCGCCGATTCCGCCGGGCGCTCCCGACGACTACCGGCCTGCTGCCAAGGGTTGATGTAACCCTTGCAGGTTCAGAGTTTTGCGCCGCCGGAATAACACCGGCGACGTTGTTGTGCCTTTTCAATTTGCAGGCTTTACCCTAGGCTTTGGCGCTCACTATTTTCCCTGCTTTTTTCGGAGATGACCATGAACGACATGCTGCGTGAAGATCTGCTGGCCCTGGTTTCAAATCGCACCACCGTATCGCGCCGGGAGTTTGTTGCCGGCTCGCTGGCTGCAGGATTTGCGCTGGCCGTACAACCGGTCAATGCGCAAACGATGATCACCACCGATACCAACGGCCTGACTGCCGGCGAGATCAAGATTCCAACAGCCAATGGCGACATTCCGGGTTATCGCGCGATGCCGGCGAACGGCAAAAATCTGGCAACCATACTCGTTGTTCAGGAAATTTTCGGCGTGCACGAACATATCAAGGATGTCTGCCGTCGTTTTGCCAGGCTGGGATATCTGGCGATTGCGCCGGAGATGTTTTTCCGCCAGGGCGACGTTTCGAAGCTGGCCGACAACAAGGAAATTTTCGCCAAGGTCGTCAATTTTGTTCCGGACGCGCAGGTGATGAGCGACCTCGATGCCGCAGTGGCCTGGGCAGGCAAAAACGGTGCCGACGGCAAACGGCTCGGCATCACCGGCTTCTGCTGGGGCGGCCGCATCACATGGCTGTACACGGCGCATAACAAAAACGTCAAGGCTGGCGTGGCCTGGTACGGCCGTCTCGTCGGACAGTCGACCGAGATGACGCCGAAGCATCCGATCGAGCTTGTGGATCAGATCAACGCGCCGGTGCTGGGCCTGTATGGCGGCGCCGACGCCGGGATTCCCAACGATACCGTGGACAAGATGAACGCGGCGCTGAAGGAAAAAGGCAAACCGTCGATGATCCATCTGTATCCGGACACCCCCCATGCCTTCCATGCCGACTACCGTCCGAGCTTCCGCAAGGAGCAGGCCGAGGACGGCTGGAAACGCGCCACCGAATGGTTCAAGAAAAACGGCGTCTGAGCGTTTTGCATCCATCGACCACACGGGGCCCGCTGGCCCCGTGTTTTTTTGTTAGTGTCAAAACTCCAGGTTGACGCGGCTTTAATCGTGACTGATCAGAATCCGGATTCAGCAGTAAACATCACCGACCGCAAAGGCTGGCCGTTGGCGGAGCGCGTCGGTTACATCGAACCTTTTCATGTGATGGCCTTGCTCGCCCGGGCACGGGAACTGGAGGCTGCAGGCCGTAGCATCATCCACATGGAAATTGGTGAACCGGACTTTACGACCCCGGAACCGGTCCGCGTTGCCGGCGCGCGAGCCATCGAGCAGGGCGAAACGTTTTATACCCCGGCGCCGGGCCTGCCGGCGCTGCGGCAGGCCATCTCCGCGTATTACCGGAGCCGTTATGGTTTCGCAGTCGCGCCCGAACGCATCATCGTCACGCCCGGCGCTTCCGGCGCCTTGTTGCTGGCGACCGCGGCGCTGGTCAATCCCGGCGATGAAGTATTGCTCGCCGATCCCGGTTATCCGGCCAATCGCCATTTTGTAAGGCTGATGGGCGGCATGCCGGTGGGTATTGCAGTCGGTCCCGACAGCAATTACCAGCTGCGCAGCGAGCATTTGCAGCAACATTGGGGTGCGCGAACCAAAGCGGCGCTGGTGGCAACGCCGTCAAATCCAACCGGAACGTTGATCGAGCCGGATGAATTGCGCGCGATGGCAAAATTCGCTGCTGCCCGCGGTGGCGCGCTGATCGTTGACGAGATTTATCACGGCCTGGTCTATGAAGGTGCGGCGCAGACCGCGCTGGCCCTGCGTGACGACGTATTCGTGATCAACAGTTTTTCGAAATATTTCAACATGACCGGCTGGCGCCTGGGCTGGCTGGTCGCGCCCGAGTATTACGTCGAGGCCATTGATCGCATCGCGCAGAACGTGTTCCTGGCGGCATCGACACCTGCGCAATATGCGGCGCTGGCCGCATTTGAGCCGGAAACGCTGGCAGTGCTCGACGCGAGGCGTGATGAGTTCCGCGCGCGCCGGGATTTCCTGCTGCCGGCATTGCGCAGCCTCGGATTTGGCGTGCCGCAAAATCCACAGGGGGCGTTTTATATCTATGCGAACAGCAAGGCCTTGGCGCCTGACAGTTTTGTTTTTGCAAATGAATTACTCGAACAGGCCGGCGTAGCCATTACCCCGGGAATCGATTTCGGTGCGCATGCCGCAGGCGAGCACGTGCGATTCGCCTACACCCGCCCCACTGAGGTGCTGCGCGAAGGCGTGTCGAGAATCGGCCGGTTTTTAGGCAGGCAGCGCTGATATGCGCGCTCCGGCAATACAACTTTGCTGTCGGGAAAATCGCGGATTTTCATCCTGTCTTGACCTGCGTCAAATAAATTTGTCAGCAGCCCCATAGCATCTTGATCGGGGAGGGGCTCCGCGCACGGCAGCTTGTCGCGGTGTTCCGCTTTCATGGTCATCGGATGCCAAGGGGCGGTTTATGTACAGAGAAAAAGTCGGCGGCCTGATGGAGCGGGATCATCTGCTTACGGCATCGCCAGACACGACGGTCAGCACTGCTGCGCGGCTGATGGCCGACCGCAAGGTTGGTGCCATCATGGTGACCCGCGACGAGCAGCTGATCGGCATTTTTACCGAACGCGATATCGTGTTCCGGGTTGTTGCCCAGGATCGCGACGCTAACAGCACTCTGCTTTCGGATGTGATGACATCCACGCCGGTGACCATTGATCCCGACAAGTCCTTCGGCTATGCGCTGATGCTGATGTACAAGAACGGTTTCCGCCACATACCGGTGACCGAAGGCGGCAAGCCGGTGGGCATGATCTCCGCCCGCCATGCAATGGATCCTGAACTGGAAGAGTTCACCTCGGAATCCTCGCGACGGGAGCAGATCCTGCGCGAAATGGAATAAGCCGCGGCGTTGCGCTAACCCAGCGCGCGCACGATCAGCGAAACACCGCTGATCACCAGCAGGCCCCCCATCACCCGGATCACCGTTTCGCGCGACAGGTTGAGGTGCAGGTGGTGTCCCGTCCACACCCCCAGAGCCATCACCGGCAGCAATGCAGCGGCGGCAACCAGCGCGGCTGGCGAATAAAGTCCGGCCGCGATGAACAGCACGATGCGCGCTACGGTAGTGAACATGAAAATAACCGGCATGGTTGCGCGGATTTCCGTAGGACCGGCGCCGCGCCCGGCCAGGAAAAAAACATGGATGGGGCCGCCAATGCCGAACACCGCGGACGTTGCGCCGCCGAAGATGCCGATCGGTGCCGCGGTCCAGCGCGGCAACGGAAATCCCCGGCCGCTGCGCATCACGTAAGACACTCCGAACAGCAGCACGAATGCGCCAAGGCCGCCGAGCAGCAGTTCCGGATGCAGCCGCAGCAGCAGCCAGACGCCGGAAAGTATGCCGATCGCCATGAACGGGATCAGCAGCAACAGCTCGTTGCGCATCACGTCGGCACGCAGCCGCAGTCCCATGTTGAAAGCGCCAACACAGTCGAGGATTACAAAAAACGGCACGGCAAACTTCAGCGGGAACAGGTGCGCCAGCAACGGGATCGCGATCAGCGTCGAGCCAAAGCCCGTGACGCCAAAGACGACATAGGCTGCGAATACGATCAGCGGCGCGAAGATCAGGATTTCAGGTTGCAGCAGGTCGGCAATCAGCATCGCGCGGAGTATAACCGGTACAATCCAAGACGATTGCTGCGTCGCCACCCAACACCAACCATCCACCGTTTTCCGAATGACCCAACTCATCCTGATCCGCCACGGCGAAACGCTGTGGAACACCGAACGCCGCATGCAGGGCCAACTCGACAGTCCGCTGACTGAACGCGGACTGTGGCAGGCACAGCAGCTTGGCATCCGACTGAAGAACCAGAGCTTCACCACGCTTTATTCAAGCGACCTGCCGCGTGCAGCGCGTACCGCGGAACAGATCGCCATCGTCACCGGACACGAAATCATGACCGACGAACGCCTGCGCGAACGTCATTTCGGCGTTTTCGAAGGCATGACGCAAAAGGAAATGCAGGCCTGCGAGCCTGTGGCCTATGAGCGCTTCATGTCGCGTGACCCGCACTACGCAGTACCTGGCGGCGAAAGCCCTGCCGATTTTTTTGCGCGCTGCCGCGCTGCGCTGGAGGCGCTTGCGCAACGCCATGCTGATGAAACCATCGCCATCGTCACCCACGGTCTGGTCCTTGATTCGGCGTATCGCGCCGCAACCGGGCTGGCGCTGGACGCACAACGTCCGGTGCCGCTGGTCAATGCCAGCCTCAACTGGTTTGCCTTTGACGGCAAGCGCTGGAGCGCCGGCGCTTGGGGCGATGCCGAACACCTCGGTCCCGACGGCGTCACCATTTTCGGTGATCGCCGGATTTGATGAAAGAATAATAAAAACAATGATTTATGAATGATGTGCGGGGGCTGCCTGTCATCGTGGTTCACGGCCTGTGGGTTCATGGTCTGGTGATGGAATACCTCGCCCATCAGTTGAAGCAAAACGGTTTTGATGCGCATACCTGGTCGTATCCGACCATGCGCCAGAGCCTTACTGAAAACGCCGGACATCTGGCGCAGTACTGCGAAAGTCTGGGTGTAAAGCGCCTGAACATCGTTGCGCACAGCATGGGCGGATTGGTCGCGATGAAAATGCTGGAATGTTCACCGGCGATTCAATGCGAGCGGTTGCTGCTCCTCGGCACGCCGTATACCGACAGTGCCGCCGCACGCCGGCTCGCACAATTCCCCGGCGGTGATTGGTTGCTGGGAAGAAGCATCCGCGAATGGCTTGATGAGAAACGTCCGCGCCTGCAGGCGGGGCAGGCTGGCGTGATTGCAGGTACGCGCGGCATCGGCCTCGGCGCCCTGATCGGCGCCGATCTGCCGCAGCCGCATGACGGCGTGGTCGCCGTCGAGGAAACCGCGGTACCCGGCATCACGGAACATATTGCGGTGCATGTCGGTCATACGGAAATGCTTTTTTCATCCGAAGTAGCCCGTCAATGCTGCGCCTTCCTGCGTCAGGGTTGTTTCGACCAGGAGGAGGCGTGATGCGTGGAGCCGCATTGCTGCTGGCCGTGCTCGCACTCTCCGGCTGCGGCAATCTGGGTTACTACTGGCAATCCGTTGGCGGACAGCTGCAAATCTGGCAGCGGGAAGTGCCGATTGAGCGCATTCTTGCCGACCCCGCTGTTGATGAGAAAACCAGGGCGCAACTGGAGCGGGCGCTGCGCATCCGCGATTACGCCAGTCGCGAACTCGGTCTGCCCGACAACCGCAGCTATCGGTCCTATGCCGATCTGGCGCGGCCGTTTGTGGTGTGGAATGTGTTTGCAGCGCCGGAGTTTTCCATTGAAGCCAAACAATGGTGTTTCCCGTTCGCCGGTTGTGTCGGCTACCGCGGTTACTTCAGTGAGGCCGAAGCGAGTTCCCATGCGGCAATGCTGAAAGCGGAAGGCTACGATGTGCATGTCGGTGGCGTGCCGGCATACTCGACCATCGGCTGGTTTGCCGACCCGGTACTCAATACGTTTATCCACTATCCTGAGCCGGAACTGGCGCGGCTGTTGTTTCACGAACTTGCACACCAGGTGGTCTACGTCAAAGACGATACCGTATTCAACGAATCCTTCGCGACCGTGGTCGAGCAGATCGGTGTGGCGCGCTGGCTTGCGGCAAACGGCAGCGATGTCGATCGCGCACGGTTTGTGCAACTGCAGCGTTTTCGTACCGATTTTCGTGAGTTGGTGACACGTACCCGCAGTGATCTTGCGCAGCTTTATGCCAGTGACGCATCCCCTGAGGAAAAGCGCCGGGGCAAGGAGGAAGCCTTCGCCAGGCTGAAAACCGCTTATTCGACACAACGCCAGAACTGGGGCGGTTTTGCCGGTTACGACCGCTGGTTTGCCCAGCCGCTGGGAAATGCCCATCTCGTGTCGGTCGCCATCTATACGCAACAGGTTCCGGCGTTTGAGGCGCTGCTCAAGCAGCAGGGTAATGACCTTGGGCGGTTTTATGCAGCCGTGCGCGAACTCGCCGAATTGCCTGCTGCCGAACGCAGGCAGCGCCTGGCGGCGTTGCAATCCGTTAAATAAGCCTGTTGTTATAATCCCCAGCTGATTTCGAAGGAGATTCCCACATGAAACTCACCAGCACCAGCTTCCGCGACGGCCAGCCGATTCCTGCTGAATTCGCCTTTTGCGCCCCGGATGCCAAGACCCATTGCACCTTGGGTGCGAATCGCAATCCCCAATTCACCTGGAGCGATCTTCCCGCCGGCACCAGGTCGCTGGCCCTGATCTGCCATGACCCTGATGTGCCGTCTAAACCCGATGACGTCAATCAGGAAGGCCGCGAGATTCCGGCCTCTCTGCCTCGCGTCGACTTTTTTCACTGGGTATTGGTTGACCTTGATCCCGCGTCCGGCGCCATCGCAGCAGGTGAATTTTCCGACGCGGTTGTTGCACGCGGCAAGGCCGGCCCCCACGGTCCTCGCAACACACGTCAGGGCATCAATGACTACACCGCATGGTTTGCCGGCGACAAGGACATGAAAGGTGACTATTTCGGCTACGACGGCCCGTGCCCGCCGTGGAATGACAGCATCAAGCATCACTATGTATTCACGCTGTATGCGCTGGACGTGGCGAAATGCCCGGTTGAAGGCAAATTCAGCGGTGCCGATGTGCGCAAGGCTATTGCCGGCCATGTGCTCGGCGAGGCCAAGCTCACCGGCCTCTATTCGCTGAATCCTAAAGTGAAACTTTGATTGCAAAGCGCATGACGAAGAGGCCGGTGACCGCCGGCCTTTTTTGTTTGCAGTGAAGCATTTGAAACCCCGTACCCCCGAAGACATCGAACACCGGCTGCGCAACCTGCCGCAGCCGACCTATCCGGAAGACCTGCCGGTGGTCGGCAAGCGCGAGGTCATCGCACGCGCAATTGCCGAAAACCAGGTGGTCATCGTCTGCGGCGAAACAGGCTCGGGCAAGACCACGCAGTTACCGAAAATCTGTCTTGAACTGCAGCGTGGCGTGAATGGCCTGATCGGCCACACCCAGCCGCGGCGTATTGCCGCGCGCACCGTCGCCACGCGCATCGCGCATGAATTAAAAAGTCCGCTGGGTCACGCCGTCGGCTACAAGGTGCGTTTCTCCGACAAGCTGTCGCAGAACACCTATATCAAGCTGATGACCGACGGCATCCTGCTTGCCGAAACCCAGAGTGACCGCGATCTGCGCGCCTATGACACGCTGATCATCGACGAGGCGCACGAACGCAGCCTGAACATCGACTTCCTGCTCGGTTACCTGCGCCGGCTGATGCCGCGCCGTCCTGACCTGAAAATCATCGTCACCTCGGCCACCATCGATGCGGACCGCTTCGCGCAGCATTTCGCGATCAACGGCAAACCGGCGCCGGTGATCGAAGTGTCGGGCCGCACCTATCCGGTGGAAGTGCGTTATCACCCGCTGGCGAAAAACGAAAAGCAGGAAGAAAAGGATCTCGACGAAGCGATTGTCGATGCCGTTTCCGAGTTGTGGCGCGAACGGTCGGGCGGCGACGTGCTGGTGTTCCTGCCCGGTGAGCGTGAAATCCGCGAGACGGCCGAGGCCCTGCGCAAAAATCATCCGAAGGGCGCGGAAATTCTGCCCTTGTATGCACGGCTGTCCTTTGAAGAGCAGGATGAAGTGTTCCGTGCGCATGGTGCGCGGCGCATTGTGCTCGCCACCAACGTGGCCGAAACGTCGCTGACGGTGCCGGGCATTCATTACGTCGTGGATACAGGGCTGGCGCGGGTCAATCGCTACAGCTATCGCAACAAAGTCGAACAGCTGCAGATCGAGAAGGTGTCGCGCGCTTCGGCCAACCAGCGTGCCGGCCGCTGCGGCCGGGTCGCCGCCGGTGTGGCGATCCGGCTGTATGACGAAGACGATTACAACGCGCGGCCGCAGTACACCGATCCGGAAATCCTGCGCTCTTCGCTGGCGCATGTAATCCTGCGCATGAAGGCGCTACGTATCGGTGACGTCGAGGATTTTCCTTTCCTCGAAGCACCGACGCCGCGGATGATCACCGACGGCTACCAGTTGCTCGCCGAGCTCGGCGCGGTCGATGCGCAGAAGCAGCTGACGCCCGTCGGCTGGCAACTCGCCAAATTCCCGATTGATCCGCGTATTGCGCGCATGATCATCGCGGCAAAACAGGAAAGCTGCCTGCGTGAGGTGCTGATCATCGCGTCGGCGCTGTCTGTGCAGGACCCGCGCGACCGGCCTTTCGATAAATCCGAAGCCGCCGACCGCGCGCATGCGCAGTTTGCAGACGCCAAATCCGACTTCATGAGTTATCTGAAGCTCTGGGATTTTTTCGACGAATCGATCAAACACAAGCAGTCCAACCGCAAGCTGGCGCAGCAGCTCACGGAACTGTTCCTGTCGCAGCGGCGCATGCGCGAATGGCGCGACATCCATGGCCAGCTCGCGTCACTGACCGCAGAGCTCGGGCTGCAGGCCAATGAAAAACCGGCGACCGAGGATCAGATTCACCGCGCGCTGCTCGCTGGCCTTCTGGGCAATATCGGTTTCAAGAATGAAGAGGGGGAATACCTCGGCGCGCGCGGCATCAAGTTCACGATTTTCCCCGGTTCCGGTCTGCGCAAGGCCCAGCCGAAATGGGTGATGGCCGGTGAGCTGGTGGATACCGCGCGCCTGTATGCACGCTGCGTCGCACGTATCGAACCGGAATGGATCGAACCGCTGGCGCGCGATCTGGTCGACCGCCATTACTTTGATCCGCACTGGGAGCGTGAACGCGCGATGGTCACGGCCTATGAACGCGTCACGCTGTACGGCATCACCATCGTGCCCAAGCGTCGCGTGCATTACGGCCCGATCAATCCGAAGGAATCACGCGAGATATTCATCCGCCAGGCGCTGGTCGCCGGCGATTACGCGACGCCCGCGAAATTCATACAACAAAATCAAAGGCTTATAAAAGAAGTGCAGGAGCTGGAGCACAAGGCGCGCAAACGCGACGTGCTGGTCAGTGACGAAGTGATCTTTGCCTTCTATGACGAACGGATTGCGCAGGACATCGTCAACGGCGCGGGTTTTGAGCAGTGGCGCAAGACGGTCGAGCAGAACAACGCCGACCATCTGCTGTTGACGCGCGAGTACCTGATGCGCCACGCCGCCGAAGACATTACCGAAGCGCAGTTTCCGGACAGTGTACTGGTTGGGGAAAAAGCGGGCGAGTTCGAAGTCAAACTCAAATACCGTTTCGATCCCGGCCATGCGCTCGACGGCATTACCGCAACCGTGCCGCTGGCACTTCTCAACAAGCTCGACGCTGCGGCCTTCGATTGGCTGGTGCCGGGCATGATCCGCGACAAGGTGGCCTTCGCCTTCAAGGCACTGCCGAAAAACTGGCGCCGCCACCTGACGCCGCCGACCGAGCACATCACCCGATTCCTGCAGACCGAAGGTTCGGCCCACGGTACATTCGCCGATGCAGTGGTGCGTTATGCCTCACGTGCCTCGGGTGCGCCGCTCGCACGCGATGAGGCTGCCGCCATCGATTTTCCGCTGCATCTGCGCTGCAACTACCGGGTGGTGGATGAATCGGGACGCGAACTGGCGACGGGTCGCGATCTGGCTGCGCTGAAAGCGCAACTGGGCGAAGCCGCGCAACTGACTTTCAGTGAAACCACCACCGGCATCGAGCGCGAAGGGATCAAGGTCTGGGATTTCGGCGACCTGCCGCCGACGATCACCTTCAACCGCGGTGGTCGCCAGGTGACGGGTTATCCCGCACTTGCGGACGAGGGTGACAGCGTCGCGATCCGCCTGTTTGACGTCGAAAGCGCCGCACAGGAATCGATGCGCGCCGGAATCGTCCGCCTGATGCGGCTGATGCTCAAAGAACAGATGCGCCAGCTCGAAAAAAATCTGAAGGGTTTCGATCAGGCGGCGCTGCAGCTGCGCACGATTGCCAGTCCCGATGATCTGCGCGCCGATCTGATCACGGCAATCTGCGACCGTGCCTTCATCGGTGATGATGAACTGCCGCGCGGATTGAAGTCGTTTGAAGATCAAGTCAAACGCGCACGTACGCGGCTGCCTGCGGTTAGTGAGGCGGCCTGCCGCCTGTTTGTGACGATTGCCGCGGATGTGCACCAGCTCTCGCTGGCGCTGGGCGCCGCCAAGGGTAATGTCGCGCGCGCCGCCAATGACGTCCGCGCGCAACTCCAGCGCCTGATCCACAAGGGGTTTTTCAGTGCGACGCCGTGGCCGCAGCTGACTCACCTGCCGCGTTACATCAAGGCGATGCAGATGCGCCTCGCCAAGTATCCGGCCAATGCCGAGCGCGATGGCAAACACGCGGCGAGCATTGCGCAGCTATGGGGGCGGTTTGAAATGCGCCTCGACCAGCAGAAAAAAGCCGGGTTAGTGGATCCGCGCCTGCTGGAATTCCGCTGGCAGATCGAGGAACTGCGCGTGTCCCTGTATGCACAGGAGCTGAAGACGCCTTATCCGGTGTCGTATAAACGGCTCGACAAATTGTGGACTGCGATGGGGTGAGAGCGGCCCGCTTTGATTACACTGCTGCCGAATTCTTATGGAATGCTGCCGAGATGACTGAATCCCGATCCGATATGCCCCTGCTGTTTACACCCATTCAGCTGCGCGGCATCACTGCCCGCAACCGCATCGTCAGTTCGCCGATGTGCCAGTACGCCTCCGATGACGGTGCCCCTGAAGAATGGCAGCTCGTCAATTTCGGCCGTTTTGCGATGGGCGGTTGCGGCATTGTCTTTACCGAGGAAACCGCGGTCGATGCGCGCGGCCGCAAGACCCATGAATGTGCCGGCATCTACCATGATCATCATGTGCCGGCTTACCGCCGCATTACCGATTTTCTGAAATCGCTGGGTGCCGTGCCGGCGATTCAGTTGGGTCATTGCGGTCGTCGCGCTTCACAGCACGGTCCGCTGAAGGACCGTGCGCCGCTGACTGAAGCGGATGCGTCCGACAAGCTCAGGCCCTGGCAGGGCCTGTCGGCCAGCGCACTGCCGCCGACGCCGGACGGCAACATACCGAAGGCAATGGACCTCGACGACATTCGCGAGTGTCTCGCCGCATGGCGCAATGCCGCGCAGCGCGCCGTCGATGCCGGCTACGAACTGTGCGAGATCCACGGCGCGCATGGTTACCTGATTCACCAGTTCCTGTCGCCGCTGTCGAATCTGCGCACCGATGCCTATGGCGGAAATCTCGAGGGGCGCATGCGTTTCGCGCTGGAAGTCGCGGAGACCGTGCGTGCGGTGTGGCCTGCCGACCGTCCGCTGTGGTTCCGTGTGTCTGCCGTCGAGGGGCCGGGTGGCGTCTGGGGCATCGAAGAAACGCTGGCACTGTCCAAGGCATTAAAAGAGCGCGGCATCGACGCCAT
>CAZHFZ010000027.1:0-49200 GCA_964531455.1 uncultured Bordetella sp. | reverse complement strand
GGACCTCACCGTTGATGATGCGCTGCGCCAGTCCTTCGACAATCGCGGTTTTGCCGACACCGGGCTCACCGATCAGAACGGGGTTGTTCTTGGTACGGCGCTGCAGGATCTGGATCACCCGTCGGATTTCATCATCGCGGCCGATCACCGGATCGAGTTTGCCCGAGCGCGCGCGCTCGGTCAGATCCAGGGTGTATTTTTTCAACGCTTCGCGGCTGCCCTCTGCTTCAGGACTGCCCACCGACTCACCGCCGCGCAGGCCTTCAACCGCTTTCTCCAGGGCGGCGCGTTCACCGCCGGACTGCTTGAGCATACGGCCGGTTTCACCCTTGTCCTGCGTCAGCGCCAGCAGGAACAGTTCGGACGCAACGTACTGGTCACCGCGCTTCTGCGCTTCCTTGTCGGTGAGGTTGAGCAGATTGCCGAGATCGCGCGAAATGGTGACCTCGCCGCCGGTGCCCTCGACCTTGGGCAGGCGTTCGATGGCCGACTTCAATGCGCTGCGTAATCCCGCGACATTGACGCCGGCGCGCTGCAGCAGCGACGCCGTACCGCCATCCTGCTGATTGATCAACGCCAGCAACAGGTGCTGGGGCTCGATATAGGCATGGTCGCCGCCGACTGCCGCGCTCTGCGCGTCCGCGAAGGCCTGCTGGAACTTGGTGGTGAACTTGTCGAAGCGCATGACAACTCCGTGCGAAAGGTTGGATACACAGGAGATGGGGCGCTTGCCGGCTGATTTCAATGCTGCAGCAAGGGGTAATTCGGCGGAGAGCTATTTGTTACATAAAAACAATGGCTTAAATTTAAAATAAACTGCCGCACCGCACCGCGGATGCCCCCTTAAATAGCCACAGACCCCGGAGCCCGCTCGATCACCGCACCCGCGCGGCGGTAACCAACCTCAGGATAGGGATAAAGCATGTTGAGAGCGATGCTCTGGTTTGCCGTCTGCACGATACGCACATGCTCCCGCTTCAACTCCCGCGCATGGCGGCAGCCGCAGGCGTGCGCGATCATGTCGATCTCCTTGTTCATGCTGTTGCAGTAGTTCGCCACCCGCAGATATTTCTCCTCGACCACCAGACCGCGCTGCAACCGCTTGTTATGCGTGGTCACTCCGGTCGGACAGGTGTTCTGGTGGCAGCGCAGGGCCTGGATGCAGCCCAGTGCAAACATGAACCCGCGGGCCGAGTTGATGAAATCGGCACCCACGCAAAGCGCCCAGGCGGCTTTCGCCGAAGTCACCAGTTTGCCCGCAGCAATCACCCGGACCCGTCCGCGCAAATCAGACTGGATCAGCGCATCGACGACCCGCGGTAGCGCCTCGGCAATCGGCAGCGACATGTGATCCATCAGCGTCTGCGGTGCGGCGCCGGTGCCGCCCTCGCCCCCGTCTATGGCAATGAAGTCCGGCGCGAATTCCGGACCGCGACGCAGAATGGCATCACAAAGGTCATTCATGAATGCCCAGCCGCCGATCGCCGTTTTGACCCCGACCGGCCGGCCGGTCAGATTGCGGATATAGGCGATTTTGTCGAGCAGGTCATCAACATTGGCAATGTCGTGGTGACGGTTCGGGCTGATGGAATCCTTGCCCACCGGTATTCCGCGAATGCGCGCAATTTCCTCGGTGACCTTCTCTCCGGGCAACACGCCGCCCTTACCCGGTTTGGCACCCTGCGACAGCTTGATTTCGAAAGCCTTGACGTGCTTTGCCAGCTCCTTTGCTTTCTGCGGCGAGAAGCTGCCGTCGAGTTCGCGGATGCCGTATTTCGCCGTGCCGATCTGCATGATCACGTCGCAGCCGCCCGACAAATGATGGGGTGACAATCCGCCCTCACCGGTATCCATCCAGCAGCCGGCCGTCGCAGCACCCCGCGACAAAGCTTCCACTGCAGGTTGCGAGATCGCACCGAAACTCATGCCGCTGATGTTGACGATGGATTTGGCTTCGAACGGCTGTGCGCAATAACCGTCACCGATAAGGATCGACGGTGTCGGCAATTTATCTTCCTCAAGCACCGGGTAGGGATGATTGACGAACAGGATCGAGCCCGGCGTACTGAGGTCATTGGTCGAGCCGAAACCGATGATGCCGCCCTCGTTTTTCGCGCTTTTGTAAACCCAGCCGCGCGTCGCCCGGTTGAATGGCATTTCTTCACGGTCATTGGCGAAAAAGTACTGGCGAAAATATTCACCGAGATCTTCAAAGAAAAACCGCAGCCGCCCGATAACCGGGTAATTACGCAGGACAGTGTGCTTTTTCTGGGTCACATCATGAATGATCAGAAAGATCAATCCGCCAATCACCAGAAAACCGAGAACAGTCCCCACGCCGTACGACACCACGCTGACAACTTCATTCATACGCAATCCCCCGGACAGTCGGTTAAAATTCCCGCTCCACTTCACTATAGCAGTTTGGCGCGTCAAGCATGCGCCGCCACTCACCATCGCATGAATCTCGCCGAAGAAATCGAACGTAATGTCACCGCAGCACTTGCCGAGGATGTCGGCGGCGGAGATTTGACTGCGCAACTGACACCGGACCGGCCGGATGCCCGGGCCCACGTCGTGTGCCGTCAGGCCGCGGTATTGTGCGGCACCGGATGGTTTGAAGCCTGCGTAACGAAACTCGACCCCGAAGCCCGGATCGAATGGCTCGCCAGCGATGGCGACCGCATCGTGCCAGGCACCCGTCTCTGCGACATCGCCGGCTCTTCCCGTGCCTTGCTGACTGCCGAGCGCAGTGCGCTGAATTTCCTGCAACTGCTGTCTGCAGTCGCTACGGCCACGCGCCAATATGTCGATGCGGTTGCCGGGACTCGCGCGGCGATCCTCGATACCCGGAAGACCTTGCCCGGCCTGCGCGTCGCACAGAAACATGCCGTCACCGTGGGCGGCGGCATGAATCACCGCATGGGCCTTTGGGACGCCATACTGATCAAGGAAAACCACATCGCCGCAGCGGGTGGTGTGATACCGGCTTTGTCAGCCGCGGCGAAACTGGCGAATCGCGCGCAGTGGATACAGATTGAAGTCGAAACGCTGGATCAGTTGCGCGAAGCCGTGGGCGCCGGTGTAAAAATGGTGCTGCTCGACAACATGACCCTGGAGCAGATGCGCGAGGCCGTGCAATGGACCGCCGGACGCGCGCAGTTGGAAGCTTCCGGGGGCATCACACTGGAGAATGTGCGCGCCATCGCGGAAACCGGGGTTGACCGCATCTCAATCGGTGCCCTGACCAAGGACATCAGCGCCGTAGACCTGTCAATGCGTTTTGACCTAGCTTGAAAAGTTTATATAAGTATTTGTTTTTAAAATACTTTTATGCGCCAGTGCGGCCGGCAATATAAGCCTTCACGGCTTCGACATCCGGATCCATGACCGCGACGCGCTGCAACCGGCTTTCCAGCCCTTCGTAACCGGGCGGCAACGCAGGATCATGCCCCAGGGCCTCACGAATGGTTTCGGCAAACTTGGCCGGCAACGCGGTTTCCATGCAGATCAGCGGCACCCCGGTCTCCCGGTGCTGCAATCCGACGTTAATTCCATCGGCGGTATGCGGATCAATCGTGACGCCATACTGACTGTCGATTCTGCGAATTGCATTCAGACGGTCGGCATGTGAACTGCGCCCCGACACAAAACCGTATTGATCAATACTGCGCCAGCACGGCGCTTCGCCCAGATTGAAACCGCCGGCATCCTCCACCTCGCGCCACAGGCGCGCAACCATCGCCGGATCACGCCCGACCAGATCGAATACAAAGCGCTCGAAGTTCGAGGCTTTTGAAATATCCATTGACGGACTGGACGTCTGCAGTGTTTCGCGGCTGGAACGTACGCGGTAGCGGCCGCTGCGGAAAAATTCGTCGAGAACATCATTCTCGTTTGACGCGAGGATCAGGTGCCGGACCGGCAGCCCCATCATGCGTGCGATATGCCCGGCAAAGATGTTGCCGAAGTTGCCCGACGGCACGGCAAAAGACACCTGCTGGTCATTGCTCTGTGTCGCCGCAAAATAACCTTTGAAGTAATAGACCACCTGGGCCACAACGCGCGCCCAGTTGATTGAATTCACCGCCCCGATCTGGTGTGCGCTCTTGAACGCGGCGTCGCCACTGACGGCCTTGACGATGTCCTGGCAGTCGTCAAAAACGCCGCGAATGGCAATATTGAAAATATTGGCATCCTGCAGCGAATACATCTGCGCGCGCTGGAACGGGCTCATTTTTCCGTGCGGCGACAGCATGAACACGCGGATACCCTTGCGGCCGCGCATGGCGTATTCCGCCGCCGAGCCGGTATCTCCGGAGGTCGCGCCAAGAATGTTCAGCGTGCGCCCCTCCCGCTGCAGTACGTATTCAAACAGTTCGCCCAGCAACTGCATCGCAACGTCCTTGAACGCCAGCGTCGGGCCGTTGGACAATTGCAGAAGGTGCAGGCCCGGCTCCAGCGTCTTCAGCGGCGTGATGTCTGCCGAGCCGAAGACCTCGGGACGATAGGCGCGATGCACCAGCTTGCGCAGGTCGTCCACGGGTATGTCATCAACAAAACGGCTGATGACTGCAAAGGCAAGGTCCGCGTAGGACATCTTGCGCATTGCGGTCAGTTCATCATTGGTCAGTCGCGGATAGGTTTGCGGCACGACCAGGCCGCCGTCGGATGCCAGGCCACCAAGCAGCACGTCGCAGAAACGCGCCACAGGCATGCGTCCGCGAGTACTCACGTAACGCGTCGGTGACGCTGTCACCAGTTTTGAGGCAGGAACACTCATTGCAGCGCTTCCATGCGGATGCGGGTAATCTTGCCCGACACCACCGGCAGCGCTTCAATGCGCTGGATCGCCACGTCGATTTTCTTTTCCTGGGTCAGATGGGTCAGCATGATGATGTCCACCTGCTGCTCTCCGGCCCGCGGCTCCTTTTGCACCAGCGCCTCGATCGAAATCGCCTGGTCGGCAAGAATGCGGGTGATGTCGGCAAGCACGCCGGCCTTGTCGGCCACGCGCAGTCGCAGGTAATACGAGGTTTCAACCTCGCCCATCGGCAGGATGGGTACTGCGGACAGCTGATCATGCTGGAAAGCCAGATGCGGCACGCGGTTCTCCGGGTCGGCGGTGAGCATACGCGCCACATCCACCAGATCGGCCACTACCGCTGAAGCCGTAGGCTCGGAGCCGGCGCCCGCGCCGTAATACATGGTCTGCCCTACCGCATCGCCCTTCACCAGAATGGCATTCATGACGCCTTCGACATTGGCGATCAGCTGGCGTGCCGGAATCAGGGTCGGATGCACCCGCAGTTCGAAACCCGTCGCCTTGCGTTTGGCGATACCCAGCAGCTTGATGCGGTAACCGAGTTCCTCGGCATAACGGATGTCTTCCTGCGCCAGATTCGAAATGCCTTCGACGTGGGCTTTTTCGAACTGCACCGGAATGCCGAAGCCGATGGCCGCCATGATGGATAGTTTGTGCGCGGCATCGACGCCTTCGATGTCAAACGTCGGATCAGCCTCCGCATAACCCATGCGCTGCGCTTCCTTCAATACGTCGGCAAAAGCCGCGCCCTTGGCGCGCATTTCCGACAGGATGAAGTTGCTGGTGCCATTGATGATGCCGGCGATCCACTCGATGCGGTTGGCAGTCAGCCCCTCGCGCAGCGATTTGATGATGGGAATACCGCCGCCGACCGCGGCCTCGAACGCAACCATCACGCCCTTGGCGCGGGCAGCTGCGAAAATCTCATTGCCATGCAATGCCAGCAGCGCTTTGTTTGCCGTAACCACATGTTTGCCGTTGGCGATGGCCTTGAGGATCAGCTCCTTGGCAATGCCGTAGCCGCCGATGAGTTCGACAACTATGTCAATTTCAGGATTGCTGACCACCTCGTTGGCGTCGGCTGTAACGCGTGCCGCGCTGCCGACGACGGATTGTGCTCGCGCAACATCCTTGTCCGCCACCATGGTCATGCGGATGGTGCAACCGGCGCGGCGGGAGATTTCCTCGCTGTTGCGCTGAAGCACTTTGAACGTGCCGCTGCCGACGGTACCGATGCCAAGCAGACCTACATTGATCGGTTTCATTGTTTTGCGCTTCTTTCCTGTTTCACGGACCGCTTAAAGCAGTCCATCCTTGCGGAACATTTCCTTGATGGTACGGATCGCCTGGCGCGTCCGCGCCTCATTCTCAATCAGCGCAAAACGCACATGTCCGTCGCCGTAATGGCCGAACCCGGTGCCCGGTGCAACCGCCACCTTGCCATCGAGCAACAGTTTTTTCGAAAACTCCAGAGACCCCATCGCCTTGTACGGCTCCGGAATCGGCGCCCAGATATACATGGTGGCCTGGGGCTTTTCGACCGCCCAACCCATGGCGTTCATGCCGGCCCACAACACATCGCGGCGCCCCTGATAGATCTGGCGCACGTTCTCGACACAGTCCTGGGGCCCCTCAAGAGCAATGATCGACGCCACCTGAATCGGCGTGAAGGTGCCGTAATCGTGATAACTCTTCATCCGCGCCAGTGCGGTGACCAGATCACGGTTACCGACCATGAAACCAACACGCCAGCCGGCCATGTTGTAACTCTTCGACATCGTGAAGAATTCAACCGCAACGTCGCGTGCACCCGGCACCTGCAGGATTGACGGCGCCTTATAACCGTCAAACACGATGTCGGCGTAGGCCAGGTCATGCACGACGTAGATATCGTGTTCCTTGGCGATCGCAATCAGCCGCTCGAAGAATGCGAGATCCACGCACTGGGTCGTCGGATTGCTCGGGAAGTTGACGATCAGCATTTTCGGCTTCGGATAGGAATCGCGAATCGACTGTTCGAGTTCTGCGAAAAAATCCACGCCGGCATGCATCGGCACATGGCGAATGTCGGCGCCGGCGATGACCGGCCCGTAGATATGAATTGGATAACTCGGATTCGGCACCAGCACGATGTCGCCGCGATCCAGTGTTGCCAGCGCCAAGTGCGCAATGCCCTCTTTCGAGCCGATGGTGACGATAGCCTCGGATTCCGGATCAAGGTCGACGTCGTAGCGGGTTTTGTACCAGGTGCAGATCGCCTTGCGCAACCGGGTGATCCCTTTCGACACCGAATAACCATGGGTATCGGTGCGTTGCACTGATTCAATCAGCTTGTCGACGATGTGGCGCGGCGTCGGCTGGTCGGGGTTGCCCATGCTGAAATCGATAATGTCTTCGCCGCGGCGGCGGGCAGCCAGTTTCAGCTCGCCGGTAACGTTGAACACGTAGGGCGGCAGGCGTTTGATGCGCGAAAACTCTTCCATTGGCCAGTCTCGGTGCGATGCAGTAAAGATCGTAAATAAGCGTCAAAACGCCATTAACATGCTCCGGCGGCATTGGCAGCCCGTCTGGATCACGGATTTCAGGCGGAAAACGTATAATTGTAGCGAAGCTGACCAATCCCGGCAAAGATTAGGCAATGAAACTGCATCTGGCGAACCCCAGGACCGGCTATACCTTGACCGGATACGGAACAGGTTACCTCGCCGTCAACGGTATCCGTTACGAACACCCACTCATTGTCACCCCCGATGCGCCTCCAACCCAGTGGAAGGTGGAAGGATTAACTACGCTCACGGCGGAGACCACCGGGCTTTTGCTCGACGAAACTCCGGAAATCGTGATCATTGGCACCGGTCAAACCCAGATTTTCCCGCCCCCGACACAACTGCGCCCCCTGATCGAAGCGCGGGTCGGTCTCGAAATCATGAATACCCCCGCAGCCTGTCGAACTTACAACGTGCTGGTGGCTGAAGGACGCCGGGTTCTGGCAGCTATGTTCCTGCCTTGAGGTGAGCCGTCAGGTCTGTTATGAGGACCTCGGCGGGCATTGAAAAATAAAAAGTCGCCCCGCACTGCGGCTCGGCTTCCGCCCAAACCTGGCCACCGTGCCGGCGGATCACCCGCTGAACCAATGCCAGGCCGATTCCGGTGCCCTGAAACTCCGTTTCGCTGTGCAAACGCTGGAAAGCACCAAACAGCTTGTCCACGTAAGCCATGTCGAAGCCTACGCCATTGTCACGGACGAAAAAAGTACGCACATCCCCTTCAGAGTCAATGCACCCAACTTCGATCAACGCTTCACTTTCAAGCCCCGTAAACTTCCAGGCATTGCGCAGCAGATTGTCGAGGGCTATACGCAGCAAACCTTCGTCTGCCTTGACCTTCATGCCGGGGGCCACTTTTACCTTGAACGAGCGTTCCGGCGAGGATGTACTCAGTTCGCTGAAAATATCGTGTGCCATCGCTGAAAGATTACAGTTGCGAATCTGCAGGTCGCGCCGTGTAACACGCGCCAGCTCAAGCAGGTCATCAATCAGTTTCGCCATTCGCTGGCTGCCAGCGCGCACTCTTTCAAGATAGCTTTTTCCGGACTCATCCAGGACTTCAGCATATTCATCAATAAGAATCTGGCTGAAACCATCAATGGTACGTAACGGCGCCCGCAAGTCATGAGATACGGAATAAGAGAATGACTCAAGCTCGCGGTTTGCCGCGGCCAGTGCACGCGTGCGCTGCTCAACCCGCTGCTCCAGTTCGGCATTGAGATGCCGGACTTCCTCTTCAGCGCGGCGGAAATCGGTAAGGTCGTACCCCATCAGGTAAGCGCCTTCCACCCCCCCTTCATCCTTGCGGTGAGGAATCAGCGTCAACCTCGCCACCCGTTGCCCCGCCTGGGTCTCAAGAACACGCTCTGTTGTAACTTCATGGCCTTCAAGGGCGCGCCCCAGCAAGGGTGCAATTACTTCACTGCAGGAATGCGAGACCTGTTCAGTACTACCGGGTTCAACAAACCAGCGGTCGTAGGCAAAATTGGAATACTGCAAAGAACCATCGCCATCAAAAAAAGCGATTACGGCCGGTACATTGTCTGCAATGGCGCGCAGACGTGATTCGTTGTCACGCAGCAGGCGCTCCATGTTCAGCTGTTCAGTCATGTCGCGTATCAACACCAAGCGTACCTTTCTTCCGGCAAGCATCGTCGGATAGGAGTGAATCTCGACGTCAATCAACTCACCGTTGCGCCTTGCGTGCTGCTTCTGCAGACGCTCAACCGCACCCATTGGACGCGCAAAGGGCGTACGCCGGTAGCGTTCACGTCCTGCTGGCGTCTGAATGTCGATCAGCGACATATTCAGCATTTCATCGCGCGTGTAGCCGTACATCTCATGACATGCCTTGTTCACGTCGATGAATTGAAGCGTAATTTCGTCGCGCAAATACATTGGCAGAGGTGCAAGCGCAAAAATCTGACGATAGCGTGCCTCGCTCTCGATCATCCTTGCTTCGCTCTCTACCTGATCCGTAATATCCTCAATGACAGACAGCAGATACCCGACCTTCCCGCCTTGCACACCCTCATCAAGCCGCGAAACCGAAAGATTGACCCAGATGATCCTGTCATCCTTGCGCCGGTAACGCTTGCGGCGGGAATAATGCCTGAGTTCGCCAGACAGAAGTCTCAAGTTGATTTGTTGAGTCGATTCAGCATCTTCAGCTGCTGTCAGCCCGGTGGTTGTGAGCGTCAGCAGTTCATCCTCCGAATAACCGAGAATCTCGCACAGCTTGCGGTTTACCCTGAGAAACCTCGGATGCTCCCCTAACTCGCGAATGGCGATCCCCACGGAGGCTTGTTCGAAAATTGCCCTGAACCGGGCCTCACTGTTTTCCAGGGCCTGCTGCGCGCGCACACTGTCTGTCACGTCGTTGGCAACAATGAGCCGTGCCTGCTGCCCGCCATAGTGGAACGGTTGTGCCGTAATTTCCGCAATAACCCGCTCCCCGCTTTTGGTAACGTGTTCCCGGATGAAATGCATTGGCAGAGATGGATCACGCGTCCGGAGTTGTTGTGCAACTGAATTCCGGGAGCCTTCTGCCTGCAGGTCTAGAGCTGTCATCTTTTCGAATTCACTGCGACTGTAGCCGTATTTTCTTACTGCGGCTTCATTCACGGCGAGGAATCTCGGCTCGTAGGCATCGGCGACCCACATCGGCAGCGGTGTGGCTGCAAAAATCTGCCGGTAGCGCTCCTCACTTTCCTCCAGTGCCTCCACCATCTGCATGCGTTCGGTGACATCCTGTGCTGTGGCAAGAACTCCGTTGAATTCGCCACCCTCACCGTACAGCGGCATGTAATTCCATTCACAGATGACGCCCGATTGATCCTTCCGGAAATTTTCCATCGTTACCGAAATGTTACGCTCGTCGCAACGCAAGCGAGCCCTTCTACCGGTTACAGCCGGGAGTGCAACCGCAGGAACGATCAGGGTTGCGATATCCTGACCGCGCAGTTCGTCTACCGAATATCCGAATATCCTTTCTGCGGCAGGATTACAGTAGACCACCCGAAACTGGCTGTCCTGCATCACGCAGGCTACGGGCATATGCTCAAGTTGCAACTCAAGCAGTTCGAGTAGATGCCCGCGCTCCCGTTCAAGGTCGCTGCTGAACTGCAGTGCAGCCCGTCGATCCAGAAACTGCCCGACTTCCCTTCCAATCGCATCCAGCGTCTCGCGCAGAACCTGGTCCGGCGCCTCGGTTCGTTCGCTGAAGAATTCCAGGACATCAGTGGTTTTGATGCTGCGCCGTATCGGAACAAAAACAGCACCTCGCAAGCCTGCTTCGTGCGCAAGCCGGCTACGCTGCAAGCTTTCCTGGCTGTGGTCGGAAATCCAGAATATTTCACCTGTGGCGATGACGCGGCTGACCGAGCCGCGTAATGCATCAGCTGGCTTCGGTGATATCGCATGGACCACAAAGGCCTTGGCACGTATTCCCGGCGCAAACCAGTAGGCCCCGCAAGTCAGCATTCCAGTGACAGGATCGATACTGCGCTGGGCTCCCCAGCTCCATTCCATGGTTCGACAGATGGTCTCGATGACCGCCTTGATTGCAAACTGGTTATCTGTCGCCTGGCTGAGTATGCGAGTGACGTCATGCTGCATGCGTAATCTCTGCCGCAGTACGACTTCAGCCGTAACATCGTTACCTACACCACGATAACCTGCAAGAGTGCCGTCATCTCGAAAAACCGGCTCGCCACTGACGCTGCCATAGGCTACAACTCCCTGCGGACTGACGTAACGCAACTGCAGATCACGAAATGGCGCTCGGCGCGAAATGACTGTCTTGTGCGCAGACCAGTCTGCTCCAACCGGCGTCACAAATGCATGGTGCCAACGTGGTTGTCCAAGAAAATCGCTGATGGCACGTCCCGACAAACGCCCAAGTCCGTCTGAAATATGTGTCAGGCGGTACTCGGAGTCTGCTTCCCAGTACCAATCGGAGCCCAGTGCACTCAGCGCGCGAAACCGGGCTTCACTTTCACGCAGGGCCCGCCGGGTTTCCATTTGGCGGAGCAGAACCGCAAACATCAGTCCGCCAAGCGCTGTAAACAGTGATGCCATCAGGATCGTGTCATTGCCCGAAACTATGGCGGCAGCCACGCCGACACCGCCGGCGAAAACCATCCCTCGGGGAGCCCAGGCTAAGGTCTTCTTGCAGGACCGCGCGCTGCCGCCGCGCATTCCACCACGGGCGTGGAACTCTCCGCTGCCTGGGTTGTCGTTCAAGTATGGCTTCCTTGGGCTTTGGGACCGCTTCGGGCCCGGGTCTCTGACTGGAACTTCATCTTATAATTCACCCCGACCATTGTCTAATCTGAACAAACCGGCAATTCCGGATTGACCCTCTTACCGAGCCAAGGCCAAGCAACCTCCATGCACGCCCAAATCACAGTTATTGCCGAACAGATCAACAGCATCATCCTTGGCAAATCGCGGCAGATCAGGCTGGCTATTGCCTGCCTGCTCGCTCGCGGACATCTTTTGATCGAGGATGTACCCGGGGTTGGCAAGACCACACTGGCGCACGCGATTGCAACTTGTCTCGGCCTCAAATTCCAACGCATACAATTCACCAGCGATTTGCTGCCGGCAGACATTATCGGGGTATCGGTATACAACCGGGACTCCGGCCGTTTCGAGTTCCATCCCGGCCCCGTGTTCACCAATGTCGTGTTGGCTGACGAGGTGAACCGCGCAACGCCCCGGGCGCAAAGCGCACTGTTGGAAGCGATGGAGGAAAACCAGGTAACCACCGAGGGGGAAACCCGTCTGTTGCCGCAGCCTTTTTTTGTCATCGCCACGCAGAATCCGTCCCACCAAATCGGTACCTTCCCGTTGCCGGAATCACAACTTGACCGATTCCTGATGAGACTGGAACTGGGCTATCCAGACGCACAGGCGGAACGCGCGCTGCTCAATGGCGCTGACCGTCGCGCATTGCTCGCCAGCCTGAAACCCCATATCGGTCCTGAAGACCTGCTGCAATTACAGTTCGAGGTTCAACAGGTCCACGTTTCCCCGGCGCTGCTTGATTATCTGCAGGCTCTGCTGAATCACACACGTCAGGATTCCGCATTCGCTCACGGTCTGTCACCACGTGCCGGTCTTGCCCTTTTACACGGAGCACGCGCCTGGGCATACATGGATGGACGAAAATCAGTGATTCCGGAAGACTTGCAGGCCGTTCTTCCCGCAGTTGTTGCTCATCGACTTTCTGCCGCCAATGGCGACAACGGGACGGTATCCGGTTCGCGCCTCTCAGAACAACTCCTGCAGCAAGTCGCCATTCCCTGATATCACATGTATCTCCCGTTCAAAGACAGCGCGCTGAAATGGCTATTTCAGTGGCGCGGGCCAGAACACGGAACCATCGTTCTGGTCCAGCGCAGGGTTTTTATCCTGCCAACGCCGCAGGGACTGCTGTTTGTCGGCGTTATTCTGCTCATGCTTACAGGATCGGTTAACTACGACCTCTCGCTCGGCTTCATTCTCGCCTTCCTCCTTGGGGCAGCAGGTATTCAAAGCATGCTGCACACTTTTCGCAATCTGGCGCACCTGAAAATTTCCGCAGGGCGCGTTTCGCCTGTCTTTGCCGGCGGTCAGGCGCAGTTTTTGCTGCATATCCTCAACCAGACGCGTTCTGATCGATTCAGCATCGGCGTCACCGGAGATAGCATCAACGCTGATTATGTAGACGTGCCTGCAGGTGCCAGTACCATCGCCGCTGTGACCATTCCGGCATTGCAAAGGGGTTGGCTGCGTCCCGGGCGTATGACTCTGTACACGCGTTTCCCGGTCGGGTTGTTCAGGGCATGGTCTTACGCGGAGCCTGACGTGCACTGCCTGGTCTACCCTGCGCCAGCAACACCCGGGCTGCCATTGCCACTCCCGCTAGCCGGTGCCGGGGAAGGCGGCATCGCTGGCCAGGGGCAGGACGAATTCTCGGGATTCCGCCCCTATCGACCCGGTGACTCATTACGTCATGTCGCCTGGAAAGCGGTGGCGCGTGACGATTCGTTGCTGACCAAGCAGTTCACAGGCCGTACTGATGCCGAATTGTGGCTCTCATGGAATGCATTGCCGCAAGGAATGGATGCCGAACTCCGGCTGTCACACTTGACCCGCTGGGTTCTGGATGCTGATGCCAGCAACCTGACTTACGGACTAAGCCTGCCCGGGACCACGCTACCGCCGGCCAGCGGAGCAACACAACGCGCAGATTGCCTGCGGGCGCTGGCACTTCATGGCACAGCAACCGGTATCTCTTAACAAACGCGCGATTACAGCGCGGGAAACATTCGGGCTTGGCGCCGGATTTCTCCTCGCGGGCGTGGCACACCTTCTGCGCCTGCCGCTTTGGCTGAGCGCATTGATCAGTGTCATTCTGATCTGGCGTCTGTATCTGGCATTCCGAAAAATACCTTCACCGCGAAAATGGCTGCTGGTGCTGATTGCTTTGGCCGCCGCCGCAGGCATCCTTTTCGAATACCGCACGCTGCTGGGGCGCGATGCCGGAGTTGCTCTTCTGGTGGTCATGCTGGCGTTGAAATTGTTGGAAACCCAAACCCAGCGCGACGGCACATTGCTGGGCTTCCTTGGATTCTTCCTTCTTGTAACCAATTTTCTGTATTCGCAAACGATCGGTACCGCACTGTACATGTTGGTCTGTGCATGGCTATTGATCACGGTGCTGATCGGCATGCAATTCACAGGGCCGTGGCCGGGTTGGCGTCAACCAGCACAGCGGGCTGGATTACTGCTTTTACAGGCGATACCGCTGATGCTGGTGCTGTTCCTGCTATTTCCGCGCATACAGGGACCGTTATGGGGACTTCCCCACGATGCCCATGCCGGACTCAGCGGTCTCTCCGACAATATGAGCCCCGGAAGTCTTAATAGCCTGATCCTTTCTGACGCCGTCGCTTTCCGTGCAGCCTTCCGTGGCCGCATTCCGGAGGCCCGCGCGCTTTACTGGCGTGGACCGGTCCTTTGGGATTACGACGGCAGGACCTGGACGGCCCCCCGGTTTGTTTTCAACATCGAAGAGCTTCCGGCAGGCGAACCTGTAATCGAATACACGGTTACTCTGGAACCCCACAACAAGCGATGGCTTTTTGCGCTTGAATTGCCAACGCAGCGACCTCCACGCGCAGTTGTGACTAAAGACATGCAGTTGTTGAGCACAACACTTGTACGCAATCGCATGCGTTACGAGATGAGTTCACAGTTGCAATCTTCCTATGGCGCTGATGAGAGTGAATCCATCCTGCGTCGTGCCCTGCAACTGCCTGATGGCTTTAACCCGCGCACAATCAAACATGCCCAGGAACTGCGCCGGAAATTCCGCGATGACCGCCAACTCGTTGATACCGTATTGACCACCTTCCGCAATGAAAACTATGTTTACACGCTCTCGCCACCACTGCTTGGAGAACATGCGGTAGATGAATTCCTGTTTGATACGCGGCGCGGATTCTGCGAACACTACGCATCATCATTCACGTTCCTGATGCGGGCCGCTGGTATCCCTGCGCGCGTGGTCACCGGCTATCAGGGCGGGCAAATCAATCCGGTCGGCGATTATGTGCTGATCCGGCAGGCAGACGCGCACGCATGGACGGAAATCTGGCTGTCGGGTTCAGGCTGGGTGCGCATCGACCCCACAGCAGCAGTATCACCAGCACGGGTCGAGCGCGGCATCGCCTCAGCACTTCCCAGCAGCGATGAACTGCCGATTTTCGTACGCGGAAATTTCGAATTCCTGCAAAGCATGCGCCTGACCTTGGATACCGTAACTTACACATGGAATCAGTGGGTGCTTGGATACAACCCGGAACGTCAGCGCCAGTTTCTTGCGAATATCGGTTTCAACGACGCAAGCTGGCAGATGCTCGCGGTAATCCTTTTCGTATGCGCAGGAGTTGCCGTGTTGCTGGGCGCCGTGGTTGCGCTTCGCGATCTGCGCTCCACCCGGAATGATGTGGTGCGCGCGGCCTACGATCATTTTTGTCGCAAACTTGCTCGCCGTGGCTTGCCGCGCAAGCCTGCAGAAGGTCCGATGGCTTATGCATACCGGGCAGCTCAATGGAATCCGCAAGCTGGACAGGAAATAGATGCGATCAGCCGGGACTATGTCGCGTTGCGCTACGGAACCGCGGCGACCGCGGACTCGATACTTGATTTCAAGCGCAGAGTGAACACCCTGAAAATCTGATTTATTTATATAAATCAGTTACTTAATTTGACCGCGAATTATGCCGGCGGAAGCAGCGTCGCCGGATCAATCGGTTTGCCCAGGCGCCGTATCTCGAAATGAAGTTTGACCTGGTCCGTGTCGGTATCACCCATTTCTGCGATGCGCTGACCGCGCGTGACGGTTTGCCCCTCCTTCACCAGCAGCTCACGGTTGTGCGCATAAACACTGAGAAATTTCTCGTTGTGCTTGATGACAATCAGCTTGCCCAAGCCACGTATTCCGGTGCCGCTGAAAATGACTCGCCCGGGTCCTGCAGCAACTACCGCTTGCCCGGACTTTCCGGCAATGCCTATGCCCTTGCTTGATGATTCATTAAAGGGAGTAACGACCTTGCCATTAACCGGCCAGATCCAGTCGACATCATCACCGGCAACAATTGCGGACTTTTGCTCGGAAGGTGATGGTATTTCGCTTTTCGGAGCGGCTGCAGGCTCTGGCTTGACGCCGGACATCTGCGCATAGGCCTGGTCGGAATACGGCACCCGAACGCCTCGTGGTTCTGTTCTTGCACCGCCAGCAACCGGCCGGCCGGCACTGCCGTCCAGGGGTTGTGCCTCAACACTGCCGCCAGAGCCCCGCAATGGCGTAGCAACGGCGCCGCGCGGCGGCGAAAGCCTTAACTGCTGTCCGACACGGATTTTGCTGGGGTCAATGTTGTTCCAGCCAGCCAATTCGCGGTAATCAAGACCGAACTCCAGCGCAATCGCATAAAGCGTATCCCCGGCTTTCACCGTATACGTTTCCGGGCGTGGCTGATCTGGTTGTCGCTGCGGCTGCGGTGTTGCACGAGGCGGTACTGGCTTGGTGACCGGTTTAGTCGCAGCTTGAGGCGTGCGGTCGATCACCGGCGCAGGTCGCGGCGCGGCACACCCCGCAATCAGTGCGACGGCGACGATTACAGTGATATTTGAATTCAAATGCGCACCGGAAACAGCGGTGGTCATTGATGCCGGGAGGTCAGCCGAGACCCGGCAACAAAGGGACAAAAAGGGCGTCTTCGACTTTGCGGTCGACATAGCCCTGAGCTGTGCGTTCGATGACATGCAAAGACTGTTTACCCTGATGGGTCAAAGGAATAATGATTTTACCACCCACCGCCAGCTGATCGAGCAGACCCTGCGGAACATGATTTGCCGCAGCAGCCACCACAATGCCGTCGAAAGGGGCATGTTCAGGCCAGCCCAGTTGTCCGTCGGCAGTGCGCACACGAACGTTATGCGCCCGCGCGTCACGCAAATGGCGCCTTGCCTTGGTCAGCAGCGGAGCAAGGCGCTCCAGCGAATATACCTCGCGGGCAAGGCGCGACAGCACCGCCGCCTGATAACCACAACCGGTTCCGATTTCCAGTACCTTGTCGAGCTTGCCGCCGCTGCGCAGCAGTTCAAGCATGCGCGCCACGGTATAAGGGCTTGAAATCGTCTGTCCGAAGCCCAGCGGCAGCGCCATGTCTTCATAAGCCCGACTGGCCAGTGCTTCGTCGACAAAAATGTGCCGCGGCACTTCACCCATCACGGCAAGAATGACTTCATCGCTGATGCCTTCGCCGCGCAGACGCTCCACCATCCGCATGCGCGTGCGCTGGGAAGTCATGCCAATGCCGGAATTCGCCGCGTTCATGCGTTGTGCGGCTTTTCCAGCCAGTTGCCAACCAGTTCCATCTGACCGAAGCGGGTCAGGTCCATCTGCAGCGGCGTCACAGAAACCATCTGTGCAGCCGTAGCGTGAAAATCCGTTCCTTCGCCGGCATCCTGGGCCCGACCAGCCGCACCAACCCAGTAAACGGTGTCACCACGGGGGTTTACGGCTTTGACCACCGGCTCAGCCTTGTGTCGTTTACCCAGGCGTGTAACTTTGTGTCCGCGCAGCGCATCATAGGGAACATCGGGCACGTTTACATTGAGCAATACCGGCTGATCAATGCGATGGCGTCCGAAACGCAAGACCAGTTCTGCAGCAACACGCCCTGCCGTATCGAAATGGTCGTGTTCGCCGGATACCAGGGAGATGGCGATTGACGGGATACCCAGCAGAAAACCTTCGGTTGCAGCCGCAACGGTTCCGGAATAAATCGTGTCGTCGCCCATATTCGCGCCGTCATTGATGCCGGACACCACAATATCAGGCATTTCCGGCAACAGTCCGGTCACCGCCAGATGCACGCAATCAGTCGGCGTGCCATTGACGTAATAAAATCCGCTTGGCGCCTGCCTGACCGACAGTGGCCGGTCCAGAGTTAGAGAGTTGCTGGCTCCGCTACGATCGCGCTCCGGCGCCACTACGGTAACCTTGCCCAGTGGCGACAATGCGCGCTCCAGGGCGGCCAGGCCTGGCGCGAAATAGCCATCGTCGTTGCTGAGCAGGATGCGCACGCTGGTGTTTACCGTTTCGGGGTGTCTGCTACGCTCCGCCTTCCCGGCGGAGTCTTATAGGTCATATCCCTAAATATTAAGATGGATTTTAGCACGCGCTCAAACAGAGTCCGGCGCCAGTGCTACGATATCCGCTCCTCTAAACATTACAGTGACCTGAACATGGCCCCCATCGGCTTCCGTATTCTGCCTTTTGCCCCGCAACCCCCTGCAAAAACCATTGCTACGCTGCGCAAGATTGCCACCGCTCATCTCAGCGACAACATGAACCGGCTGCATGCCATCGGCCCCGACTTGTGGCCTTGCCACAGCGGCGGTCGCATGGTCGGCACCGCGCTGACGGTCAAGGTCGGCCCTGGTGACAACCTGATGGTACACAAGGCCATTGACATCGTCCGCCCAGGAGACGTTATCGTGGTTGATGCTGGCGGCATCTGCACCCAGGCCATCATAGGTGAAATCATGTCCGCCATTGCCGAGCGCCATGGCGCCGCAGGCATGGTCATTGATGGTGCCATCCGCGATGCCGATGCGCTGGCAGTGTCCTCATTTCCGGTTTACGCACGCGGGGTTACCCATCGCGGACCTTACAAAAATGGACCCGGAGAAATCAATGTACCGGTAGTCATTGGAGACGCGGTCATCAACCCCGGAGACATCATTATCGGTGACGACGACGGTTTGCTGGCCCTGCCGCAGGCAATGGCCAATGAAACCATCGCACTGGCACAGGATCAGGCCAAAAAAGAAGCTGCAATGCTGAAGACCATTCGCGGCAAGGGCAAACTGGACCGCAGCTGGGTTGATAAAACGCTGCGCGAAAAAGGCTGCGTCATCCCGCCCAAAATGCGCAGCTGATGGCCGGTCCGCTCGCCGGGACTACCGTGATCGACCTGACCACGGTAGTCATGGGACCCTATGCCACCCAGATCCTCGGCGATCTGGGTGCACAAGTCATCAAGGTTGAAGCCCCGGGCGGCGACAACGTTCGCCATGTCGGCCCCATGCGCAACCGCGGCATGGGGCATATGTTCATGCACCTGAACCGCAACAAGAAAAGTGTGGTGCTTGACCTCAAGCAAGCCGCCGGCCGGGATGCGCTGCTGCGCATTGCCGCGACTGCCGACGTCATGATCTACAACATCCGCCCACAAGCCATGCAGCGACTGCGCCTGGGTTACGCGGATGTGGCTGCGGCGAACCCGAAGATCATTTATGTTGGAGCCTATGGCTATGGCCAGCAGGGCCCTTACGCCACCCGCCCTGCTTATGATGACCTGATCCAGGGCATGACTGGTATCCCCTGGCTGGCGCAGCAGGCCGGTTCACCGGATCCTCGTTATATCCCGGCGACTCTGGCCGACCGGATTGTTGGTCTGCATGCGGTGTATGCCGTTACCACCGCGCTGTTTCACCGCGAACGAACCGGCGAAGGTCAATCCGTTGAAGTGCCGATGTTCGAGTGCATGAGCCAGATGGTACTTGGTGATCATTTGGGTGGCCGCACCTTTGAACCTGCGCTCGGCTCATCCGGTTATGCGCGCGTGCTCGCTCCTGAACGCCGTCCGTTCCGCACCCGTGACGGCCACGTCTGCGTGCTGATGTACAACGACAAGCAATGGCAAAGCTTCTTCCGCCTGATCGGACGCGAAGACCTGTTCCGCGACGACCCCAGGTTCAACACTCATGAGAACCGCTCCGCACGAATCGCAGAGGCAAACGCCTTCGTTGCCGGCGAAATGCTTAAACGCAGCACTGCTGAATGGCTTTCAGCGTTGAACGACAGCGACATTCCCTGCGCACCGATGAATTCGATTGACGCTGTCATCGATGATGAACATTTGAACAGTACTGGTTTCATCCACAAGGAGACCCACCCCAGCGAAGGCAGTTTGCGAACAACTGGCGCCGCGACACAGTGGTCACACACGCCTACTGCACCACAACGAGGCGCCCCGCGGCTTGGCGAACATGGTTTCGAAGTGCTGCGCGTTGCCGGTTACAGTGATGAAGAAATACGGGCGCTAGTGGCCTCTGGTGTGACTTCCCTGCCCGACTGACAAGGTAAGCAAAATGGATTTCGAGTTCTCGGAGGAGCAGCGCGCCATCCGTGATGCGGTCACCCGCACCTGCGCACGGTTTACCGCGGACTACTGGCTGCAGCATGACCGTGACGGCGGTTTCCCGCATGAATTCCATGCTGCCATCGCCGGTGACGGATGGCTGGGCATTGCGATGCCCGAACAATACGGCGGCAGCGGCCTTGGCATTACCGAAGCCGCTCTGATGATGGAAACGATTGCCGCTTCCGGCGCTGGATTCTCCGGCGCATCCGCCGTACACATGAACATCTTCGGACTGCATCCAGTCGTGGTCTACGCATCCGATGCGCAGAAGGCGCGCTGGCTGCCGCCGCTGATCGCCGGAACCGACAAGGCCTGTTTCGGCGTCACCGAACCCGGTGCCGGACTCAACACGACACGGCTGACCACAAAAGCCGTACGTAACGGCGACGATTACATAGTCTCCGGCCAAAAAGTCTGGATTTCCACCGCACAGGTTGCCAACAAGATCCTGCTGCTGGCACGCACGACACCAATTGAAGAAACAAAAAATCCGATCGACGGCCTGACGCTGTTTTACGCCGACATCGACCGCAACACATTCGAGGCCCGCCAAATCGACAAAATGGGGCGCAAGGCCGTTGACTCAAATCAGGTGTTCATCGACGGCATGCGTGTGCCCGCTGCCGATCGAATCGGCGAAGAAGGCAAAGGATTCCGCTATATCCTGGACGGACTGAACCCCGAGCGTATTCTTGTCGCTGCAGAGGCCGTAGGCCTGGGTCGCGCCGCTCTGCAGAGTGCCGCCAAATATGCCGGTGAACGAATCGTCTTTGATCGTCCCATCGGCCAGAACCAGGCGATCCAGCATCCACTCGCACAGCGCTGGATCGAGCTCGAAGCTGCAGCGTTGCTGACTTATCGTGCCGCAAGCCTCTACGACGCCGGTAAACCCTGCGGTGCTGAGGCCAACGCGGCGAAATATTTCGCCGGAGAAGCCGGATTCAAAGCCTGCGAGACTGCAGTGCTGACCCATGGTGGCATGGGCTACGCGAAAGAATTTCACGTTGAGCGTTATTTCCGCGAGGCGATGATTCCGCGCATCGCGCCGGTCAGTTCCCAACTGATCCTTTGCCACATCGCAGAGCGTGTGCTCGGGCTGCCCAAGTCTTACTGAAGTTACGATGCCGGTGGCATCGGCGCAAATAGAAAATAAGTATTTGTTTTTATTATACTTTATTGGCGGCAACAGCATACGGACGATCATGCTGCAGCGACGGCATCATGCCGCGAATTTTGGTGACTCGCGCCGGATCTACATCAGCGTAGATGATGCCCGGCTCTTCGCCGGCATCAGCAAGCACCTCGCCCCAGGGATCCACGATCAGCGCGTGACCATAAGTCTGTCGGTTACCCGGATGGTCGCCGCACATGGCTGGCGCAAAAACGTAAGCGGCATTTTCAATCGCACGTGATTTGAGCAGTGTATGCCAATGCACCTTGCCGGTCTGGCGTTGAAACGACGACGGAACCGAAAGAAATTCCGCGCCCTGCTGTGCCAAAGCGCGATACAGGTGTGGGAAGCGTACGTCATAACAAATGGTCATACCCACCTTGCCCCAGGGTGTAGCGGCAATGACCGCCTGCTCGCCGGGCCGGTAAGCTGAAGACTCGCGAATGACTTTGCCATCGGGCAATGTCACGTCAAACATGTGAATCTTGTCGTAGGTCGCAACGACAGTACCATCTGCAGAGATCAGATAAGAGCGGTTGACGATACGTTCTTCGTCCGTCTTCAGCGTCAGCGAACCGGCCAGAAACCAAACATTGAATTGAACAGCCAACTGCCGTAATTCAGCCAGTGTGGTTCCGCCATCGGCAGGCAGCGCACCGTCACGCATGACCCTGCCGCTGCTGTCCATCATCAGGCAATACTCGGGCGACAAAACGAAATGCGCACCGTTGCCGGCCGCTTCGGTCACCATCTGTTTGAGCTGTGCCAGATTAGCGGCGAGATCGCTACCGCTGTTCATCTGCAGACACGCGGCACGGAATGACGTGGTCATGGACAAGTCCGGCGGTGGGAATATGTGCTCCGCATGTAAAACACTACGGGCAGAATTGAATATTGGTCGGGGCGAGAGGATTTGAACCTCCGACCACCTGCACCCCATGCAGGTACGCTACCAGGCTGCGCTACGCCCCGAGGCGCGGATTATACAACAGAGGAACACCAAGCTCGAAGCAGCAGATTTCAGGCGCGGAGCTGATCGATGATGCTTTTGAGGTCTTGCCGCAGTTGCGCGAGAGCCGGTTCGGGCTTGGCTGCGCTGGTTGACTGTGCGGGCGCACGGGCTGCGCGCGCGGGCTCATTGGCCAGCTCATCCAGGCGGTTGCGGGCACCGCTGATGGTAAAGCCCTGATCGTAAAGCAGCTCGCGGATACGCCTGATCAGCAGCACTTCATGATGCTGATAATAGCGGCGATTACCCCGGCGTTTGACTGGACGAAGCTGTGTGAATTCCTGCTCCCAATAACGCAGGACGTGCGGCTTCACACCGCACAACTCGCTCACTTCACCGATCGTGAAATAACGTTTTGCCGGGATCGGCGGAAGCTGCGCTTTAAGGCTTCCGCTGGCTTCCATGGAAGTGCTGCTCCACCATCGACTTGAGTTTCTGTGATGCGTGGAAAGTCACAACACGGCGAGCGGAAATCGGGATTTCCTCGCCAGTTTTGGGATTGCGGCCCGGACGCTGGGGCTTGTCACGCAACTGGAAGTTGCCGAAGCCCGAAAGCTTGACGCCACGGCCATTTTCGAGTGCAGCGCGAACTTCATCGAAGAAGGACTCAACCATGTCCTTGGCTTCGCGCTTGTTGAAACCCACCTTCTCAAACAGAAGATCGGCAAGTTCCGCTTTGGTTAACGTCATGTTGTCCCCTCTCAACGAAGCTTCGCGTTAAACTTTTCTTGCAGAATCCGGCGCAGTTCAGATACCGCTTTTTCGGCTTCTGCGTCCGTCAAGGTTTTTTGAGTATCCTGCAATAACACACTGAATGCAAGACTTTTTTTCCCCTTTTGCACACCCTCGCCCCGGTATAAATCGAAGACTGTAACGTCCCGCAAAATGGCAGGTCCGCTACGCCTCAATTCGGTGCTGATGTCCTCATATTGGGCATTCTCATCGAATTCCGCAGCCAGATCGCGGCGAACGGCAGGGAATCGGGAAATTTCATGATAAGCGGGCAATATCCGCTTCTCCAAAGCCTGCAGATCAATCTCAAACAGTACCGGGGCCGACGCCAGATCACGTTTACGCTGCCAGCGCGGATGCAGTTCACCGATCCAGCCAGCCTCAACGCCACCAACCAAAATGACCGCTGACTTGCCCGGGTGAAGCGCCGGGTGCTGTGCACTGCGCAGCGAGACCTCAAGCGGCGCCATCAGTGCTTCGAGGTCGGCTTTGATATCAAAAAAATCGATATTCCGCTCTGCCTGCCCCCACTGCACCGGGACCGCAGTCCCATAGGCTATTGCAGCAACACGCCATGGCTGTGGCAATCCATCCTTGTTCAGGAAGCAACGACCGACTTCGAACAAGCGCACTCGCCCCTGCTTGTGGCTGGCATTAAATGCAACCGCCTGAACCAAGCCACCGATCAGGCTGGAGCGCATCACACTCATCTGACTGGCAATCGGATTGGCCAGCGTCACTGGATTGGTGTTGGCACAAAAATCCGCTTCCCAGCTGTGATCCACAAAACTGTAGGTAACGACTTCCTGGTAGTCCAGCGTGGCCAGTGCTCGACGCAGCATCGCCGGCGTACGCCTGGCTTCAGCAGTCGGTTGCAGAGCTGCCGGCGCGGGTGGCTGCTGCGCAGGGATGTTGGCATACCCGTAAACACGAGCCAGTTCCTCGATCAGATCTTCCTCAATCGTCATGTCGAACCGGTAGCTGGGCGGCGTAACCGTAATGACATCGCCTGCCAATTGCGGTTGGCAGCCAAGCTTTTCAAGGATCGACAGCGCAGTACTACCGTCAATGCTGAAGCCAAGGATGCGCTGTGCCCTCGCCAGCCTCAAGGTAACCTTGTTCCGCGATGGCAAGGCACCGGTCGATTCGCAAACCGGACCTGCCTGGCCACCACACAACTCGATAATCAGTTGCGTCGCGCGCTCCATGGCAACCGGGGTCGCCGCAAAATCAACTCCGCGCTCAAAACGGTATGACGAATCAGAACCAAACCCCAGTTCACGCGACTTGCCGGCTACCACCTCAGGAACAAAAAATGCACTTTCGAGAATGAGGTCAGTGGTCGCCGGTGTAACGCCGCTGTATTCACCACCCATGATGCCCGCCAGCGCCAGTGGCTGCCGGTTATCCGCAATGACCAGATGCTGCGGCGAAAGATCCAGTGTGTTGCCGTTCAGCAAAACGATTTTTTCATTGGCTCGGGCCCGCCGCACATGAATGCCGCCCTCCACCTTTGCCGCATCAAACGCATGCAGAGGCTGCCCCATCTCCAGCAGCACATAATTGGTGACGTCAACCACAGCGCTGATCGAACGGACTCCGCTGCGGGCAAGGCGACGCACCATCCACTCCGGTGTCCTGGCAGCCGCGTTGACCCCTCGAATTAAGCGCGCGCAGTAGCGTGGACAATCAGAAGCTGCCTCGACGTTAACGGAGATACGTGCATCGACCGCGGAGGCCACTGTTGCCGGAATAGGCCATCGCAGCGGCGATCCGCTCAGCGCGGCAACCTCACGGGCCATGCCGAGGATGCTCAGGCAATCACCGCGATTGGGTGTCGGCTTGGTGGTGAATATCTGATCATCAAGATCGAGAAAATCACGAACGCTGGCGCCAATTGGCGCTGCAGCGGGAAGCTCCAGCAGGCCTGCGGCATCTTCACTCAGCCCCAGCTCACGGGCAGAGCACAACATGCCCTGTGATTCGACACCACGAACTTTTGCCAGCTTGATTTCGATACCCGGAAGTTTTGCACCCACCAGTGCCGCACATACCCGCATGCCGGCACGGACATTGGGCGCACCGCAAACGATGGTCAACGGGGCGGTACCCGCATTGACCTGGCAAACATTGAGCCGGTCGGCTTGCGGATGTTTTTCAACGCTGAGCACCTCGGCTACAACCACGCGATCAAACGCCGGCGCCGCAGGCTCTACCGCCTCCACTTCGATCCCGCCAAAAGTCAGCAGATCAGCCAGTTGCGCAGTATTCAGCGCGGGATCAACCAGTTCGCGCAGCCAGTGTTCAGATAGTTTCATTGGAAAACGCGCCTCAGACGAACTGCTTCAGGAAACGCAGATCGTTCTCATAGAACAACCGCAGATCGTTGACGCCATAGCGGAGCATCGTAAGGCGGTCAGGACCAAGACCAAATGCAAATCCCTGATAGCGCTCGCTGTCGATGTTCACGTTGCGCAGCACGTTGGGATGCACCATGCCGCAGCCGCCCACCTCCAGCCATCCATCACCGAAGCTCATGTCAATTTCAGCCGAAGGCTCGGTGAACGGAAAGAACGATGGGCGGAAGCGGATCTGCAGACGATCATCTTCGAAGAAGCGGCGAAAGAAATCGGCCAGCACGCCCTTTAGGTGGGCAAAGCTGATTTGTTCGTCGATCCATAACCCTTCGACCTGATGGAACATCGGCGAGTGGGTTGCATCGGAATCAACACGGTACACCCGGCCCGGCGCAATCACCCGGATCGGCGGCTGGTGTTTTTCCATGTAGCGGATCTGGATCGGCGACGTATGCGTACGTAGCAGGTGCTTGCCGTCAGCCAGATAGAACGTGTCATGCATGGACCGTGCGGGATGATTTTCCGGCTGGTTCAATGCCGTGAAATTGTAAAAGTCGGTTTCTATTTCCGGGCCGTCTGCGACATCAAAACCGATCGAACGGAACAATTGCTCGATGCGTTCCATCGTTCGGCTGACAGGATGCAAGCCACCCATGCCGCGTCCGCGCCCCGGCAACGAGACGTCAACAGACTCGTCTGCGAGTCTGGCCTCGAGCGCACGCTCGGCAATACGCTCCCGTTGCTCATGCAAGGCCTGCTCAAGCGCCTGCTTGGCCACGTTGATCCGCGCGCCGGCAGCCGGCTTTTCTTCAGCCGACAGCTTGCCGAGACCCTTCAAGAGTTCGGTGAGTGCGCCGCTCTTGCCAAGATAACGTGCCTTGGCCTGCTCCAGAGCATCAGCGTCATCAATGCTGGAGAATAATGCCGTTGCTTCGGCTACGAGCTTGTCGAGATCCTGCATAGGTATGAATGGTAACGGAATCCGGCGAAAAAAAAGGAGGCTCGAAGAGCCTCCTTTTTGCTTGGGTTACTGCTCAGGCGCCGAGGCTCGCCCGGGCCTGCTCGACGAAGCGCACAAATGCGGGTTTGTCGAACACTGCAATATCAGCCAGCACCTTGCGGTCGACCTCAATTGCCGCCTTTTTCAGGCCGTTCATGAATACGCTGTATGTCATGCCGTGCTCACGGGCTGCAGCATTGATACGGGCGATCCAGAGCGCACGGAACTCGCGTTTCTTGGTACGACGATCGCGATAGGCATATTGCCCGGCGCGCATCACCGCCTCATTGGCGATACGGAATACGTTGCCACGACGGCCGCGGAAACCTTTGGCGGCTTTCAGGACCTTTTTATGCGCCTTGCGGGCGATTACACCACGTTTGACTCTTGGCATGGTTTATCTCCCTCTCAGTACGGCAACATCGCGCGAACGGCGCGCTGGTCGGAATCATGCACCATGGTCGTGCCGCGCAGGTGACGCTTGCGCTTGGTGCTCTTCTTGGTAAGGATGTGGCGCAGGTGTGCACTGCTGCGCTTGAATGCGCCGCTGCCCAGCTTTTTGAAACGCTTGGCCGCGCCGCTCTTGCTCTTCATCTTCGGCATGGGTAACTCCTGTTTTAGCCTAGCGTCGGGCGTCCGCGAATTGCGGAGCTTTAGGCCCGATCACTACTTCTTCTCTTCGGTCACCGCGTTTTGCGCTGTCACGCTTTCCGCTGCAACCACCTTATCCGGCGTTGCCACCGGTTTTACCGCTTCCGGCGAAACCGCCGGTTTTGCCGCTGCAGGTTTATCACCTGCTTTAGCTGGTGTCCCCTTAACGGGAACCACCTTTTTCTTCGGTGCCAGCACCATCACCAGCTGGCGACCTTCCATTTTCGGAAACTGCTCAACAACCGCCACCTCGTCCAGATCGCTCTTGACCCGCTCCAGCAGGCGCATGCCGAATTCCTGGTGGGCCATCTCACGCCCCCTGAAACGCAGCGTGATCTTGGCTTTGTCGCCTTCCTCAAGAAACCTGACCAGATTGCGCAGTTTGATCTTGTAATCGCCCTCGTCCGTTCCCGGACGAAACTTCACTTCCTTGACGACGATCTGCTTCTGCTTGAGACGCGCCTCGTGCTGTTTCTTGCTTTCGCGGTACTTGAACTTGCCGTAGTCCATGACGCGACATACAGGCGGGTTCGCCGTGGGCGCAATCTCTACCAGATCAAGTTCCGCTTCCTCTGCCAGCTTGTTGGCTGCAGCGATGCTGATCACGCCAACCTGCGAACCGTCGGCACCGATGACCCGCACTTCCGGAGCGGTGATCTCACCATTGATCCGGGCTTCTTTTTCCTGAGCTATGCGACAGACTCCTTAAATTCGTTCATTTCAGACCGCGCGCCCCTTTTTCATGATTTCGCCTTTTAAAAGCGACAAAAAGGCGTCCAGAGGCATTTGCCCCAGATCTTCACCTTTGCGGGAACGCACAGCCACCAGTTGCGATGCTACTTCCTTGTCGCCAATGACGAGCTGGAAAGGCAGCTTTTGCAGACTATGTTCCCGTATTTTATAGGAAATTTTCTCATTTCTCAAGTCGGCAATGGCCCGGAAACCCGCTTTCCTGAGGGTTTCCGCTACCCCAGCGACGTGGGCGCCCTGCGCTTCCGAGATATTCATGACCACAGCTTGAACAGGCGCCAGCCACGCCGGCATCGCTCCAGCGTAGTGTTCGATCAAAATCCCGATAAAACGCTCCAGAGACCCCAGAATCGCCCTGTGCAGCATCACCGGTGTGCGACGGGTGTTGTCCTCGGCCACGTATTCCGCGCCGAGACGCCCCGGAAGCGCGAAATCCAACTGCAGTGTCCCGCACTGCCATACCCGCCCCAACGAATCCTTAAGGGAAAACTCGATTTTCGGTCCATAAAACGCCCCCTCGCCCGGATTCAGGTCCCATTCCATGCCTTTGGCGTCCAAAGTTGCTCTCAGGGCAGCCTCCGCACGATCCCAGACGGCGTCGTCACCAATGCGCTTTTCCGGTCGCGTCGACAGCTTGATCAGGATATGTTCGAAGCCGAAGTCGGCGTAAACCTTGCGCAACAGATCGATAAATGCGCCTGCCTCATCCTGGATCTGATCTTCCGTGCAAAAAATATGCGCGTCGTCCTGCACGAAGCCGCGTACACGCATGAGTCCATGCAGCGCACCCGACGGCTCATTGCGATGGCAGGAACCAAACTCGGCGATCCGTAATGGCAGATCGCGATAGCTTTTCACACCCTGGTTGAAAATCTGCACATGCCCCGGGCAGTTCATCGGCTTCACCGCGTAGTCGCGCTTTTCCGACTCTGTGGTGAACATGTATTCCCGATAGTTTTCCCAGTGACCGGAGCGCTCCCACAACACGCGATCCATCACCTGCGGTGTTTTCACTTCGCGATAGTTGGCTTCGGTCAGGAGGCCGCGCATGTATTGCTCAATGGCTTGCCAGATTACCCAGCCGTTGGCATGCCAGAACACCATGCCTGGGGCCTCGTCCTGCATGTGAAACAGATCCAGTTGGCGACCCAGTTTCCGGTGATCGCGTTTCTCAGCCTCTTCAAGACGATGCAGATACTGGTCCTGCTCCTCCTTCTTCGCCCAGGCCGTGCCGTAAATCCGTTGCAGCATTTCGTTTTTCGAATCGCCGCGCCAATATGCACCGGCAACCTTCATCAGCTTGAATACCTTGAGCTTGCCCGTCGCCGGCACATGCGGTCCACGACAGAGATCGATGAAATTATCCTGCTTGTAAAGCGATATCGGCTCGTTTGACGGAATCGAAGCGATGATTTCGGCCTTGTATTTTTCGCCCATGTCGGAGAAAAATTTCACCGCCTCGTCCCGCGGCATTTCCTGCCGCTCGACCTTCACGTCACGCTTGGCGATTTCCGTCATGCGTTTTTCGATCGCAGCTAGGTCTTCCGGTGTAAACGGACGTTTGTAAGAAAAATCATAGTAATAACCGTCTTCAATCACCGGACCGATCGTGACCTGCGCGTCGGGGAACAACTCCTTTACCGCATGGGCCAGCAGATGCGACGTCGAATGACGCAGAATTTCCAGGCCTTCCGCATTGCGGTCAGTAATGATGGACAGGTCCACATCGCCTTCGATGCGATGCGACAGGTCGACCAGCCTGCTGCCGACACGCCCGGCCAGTGCCGCTTTGGCAAGACCTGCTCCGATGGAAGCCGCGACTTCAGCAACCGTCACCGGATGATCAAAACTGCGCACTGAACCGTCGGGTAATTTGATATTGACCATGATGTTTATTCCATAGGTACAAATAAAAAAAGTGCGGCAAGCCGCACTTTTTCCGCTACCAGGAAAACTACGCAGCTATCGCCGAATGTCGCTGGACTTCCAAGTTCGCGGTGTCATAACGCTCGCTTCTTGTAATCCTTCAGTAAAAATTGGCGTAACTCAGGAACGCGCCCACCGCCATCAACTGAGTTGGAATAAAAAAATATAATTGTTAAGGCGAATAATATCATGGCCTTAACGAATTACAGCGAGTGTGCCTGATGAACAAATGTACATTTCTCAAGCTGCAGCAATGCGCCTCGCCACCAATCATTTTCCTGCAGAATCGAGAAACTGTTCCGGACTGACGCGTAACGCCGCCCCCGTCGGGCATGCTCGCACGCATGCCGGCCCGCCTGAGAGATCCTTGCACATGTCGCACTTTACGGCTTTTTTTGGCTGGTCCTTGTCCACAGCACGGCGCCCGCGACCCGGTTCCGCGCCAACGCCCAGCAGCAACCAACTCCATAAGCTTGAAGGTGGCGGCCGGGAATCAGCCGGCCCCATCTGGATCACCCCGTAGGGACAGTTCCGCTGGCAGTTGCCGCAACCGATACAGGTATTGTCAATGAATACCTCGCCATTGGCATTGCGGTGCAGGGCATCGGGCGGACAGTCCGTCATGCAGCGTGGGTTTTCGCAATGCCGGCACGAAGTCGGCACGTGAATATTCGCGAAAGTGGGGCCGGCCTGCCGATCGAGACGTGACGTGCCGTCATGCGTCTCGGCGCAGGCCTTTTCGCATTGGTCGCAGCGAATGCACAAACCCTCGTCAATCAGCAACACGTCCGTGGCCTCACCCAGACCCTGGTTGATCAGGAAACTGATCAGGTTCCCCGGATCAGGCTCTGACTCGCGCTTGACGTTTTGCGACAACCGCTCGAACACGCGCGCCTGGACACCGCCGCGCAGGGTGGGATTCCGACTCAGTACACCATTGAATACCTTGGCCTGCAGCAGTATCGTCTCCGTGTTCACAGCGGCGCGTACAGTCGCGGTTCGCGGCACATCTGACAGCAGCGCCATTTCGCCCACATAATTGCCGGCGGCCAGATATGACAACACGATTTCCTTGCCGCCGATCTGATGAGAAATCGTTACCGAACCACGTCGAATGAGATGCAGACCGTCGGCCGCATCGCCTTCCTTGAACAGCGCCGTTCCTGCCGGAAAATTCCGGATTTGAGCGCCATCAACCATTTCACGCAAATCATCATCGGATATCCATGGCGCTACGTACGACCGCACCGTCCGCCGCAGGGAAGTCTGGTCAATCTGTACACGAACCGAGTCTACGCTGCTGATCAGTTTGAGCATCGAGCGGCGCGGCGTTTCGATCAGCACGCACTGTTCGCCAGCACGTACGGTATTGGCACGACGCCGACCTGACAGCAACCCCATCTCACCGAAAAACTCACCCTTCCCAAGCTTGCGCTGTTTCTTACCCGTTTTATCCTCGGTTTCGATGAAGACTTCGCCATGCAAAATCGAATAGAAGCTATTGGTATAGTCGTTCGCCACGAAGATGGCTTCACCCGGTCGGCGCACAATGATTTCGCTGTTCAGCAGGAATTCCCGCAACTGCAGGGTCGACATCTCGGCATACAGCGGCACATTACGCTGCACCAGAGCCAGCATGTCCGATACCGTGGCGCGAGGCGCCACTTGCACAAATTTTTTCTTCAGCAACGGTTCGTCGGCAGGCTCAACCGGGTTGCCGGTGATGTATTCCACGACCTCATAGCCCTGATTCATCGCCTGTTTGATCAGCGGATAACCACCGAGGGCACCGATGATGTATAGGCCCGGAACGTTCGATTCGTAAGTCGCAGAGAGTTGCGGCAGTGCGCCGGGCGCTGAACTCGAGAAACTGACTCCGAACCCCTCCACAAGCTTGCGCGGTGGCGTCGCACCGAGGCGCGCGATGATCCGGTCGCAGGCTATCGTTTCCACGCTCTGCGGCGTCTGCACGATAAAGCAGCAAGGCTTGCCTTCGGTTTCAGCCGCCGCAACCTCAATGGCAGATGTGCCGTACCGACACTCAACCCTGCCCTCTCGAATAGCTGCCTGAATCAAGTCCAGATTGCCCTGCTTCAACCGTGCGAATTCGTCATTGCGATTGATAATGATGACCCGGTTACTTTGCGCCAGGGCCAGTGCATTCTCTACGGCAGCGTCTCCTGCGCCCACCACCACGATGGTTTCACCGCCGTAGGCATCCGGGTCATCCAGCTGATACTGAACACAACCCAGATCCTCTCCCGGCACGCCCAGCTTGCGCAGGTTGCCCTGAACCCCGATGCACAGCACGACATGCTCAGCAAACAGGGTCTCGCCGCCGGCAAGCTTGATTTCGAAAGCACCTTTTGCACCGGAAATAGCGATGACGCGCGAACGATGACGGATGTTTACCTGGTGCTTCTGCAGGTCTTCCTGCCACTGCGACAGCACTGACTCGCGCCTGCCCGCCACAAAGCACATCGGGCTGCGCAAAGGCAATACACCCGGCTCCGCCATGACATGCTTGCCTTTCTGGTACTGATGAATCGTGTGCGAGACGTGGTCTTCAGCCTCCAGCAGAACATGGGAAATGCCGCGCTCCGCAGCGCGCCCGGCACAGGATAGTCCACCCGGGCCAGATCCGATTACCGCGATGCAGAATGAGGACGTCACCGATTGATTTTCTTTTCAAGGCTGGATCGCAATTCCTGCAAAGCTTTTGCAAACGCGGCAGCAGAGTAATTTTCATCCTTTTCCAGCAAGGTATTGAGGCGTCGCATGCCCGGTGCAACTGCAGCGGCTTTCAGTGCACCGCGACGCGCCATGAAATCGGCAACCGCCTGCAGTGCCATTAAGGCCTGTTCCGCCCCCTGATAGTCACCATACTGACCCGCGAGGCCGTCATCGATCAAGCCCAGCAGCATGCCTCGCATATCATCGTCCGAGAACCGGTGAGCGCTGATCCGCGGCACAAGCTGGGCAAGACTGGCCTGCACAGTCCGCGCATGCAAAAGCGCATCGTCCCCCGCAGCGATCGCGCGATGCAGGCTCCGGATCTGCTGTACAAGCTTTTGCTGGCCCGCCGCATCAACGCTGCGCGCAATCTGCATCACCATCAGCAGGCTGGAGTCGTTGAGACGCACTGCGCCCGGACCCACGCCCAGACGCAGCCCCGTATAGCGGCCATCCGACATCTTGCGGTGACAGGCATGACAATCAAAAAGAACCAGCTCTGGAAACAGGCCCGCACGGCCGCGTTGCGGATCGTTAAGGATCTCGAGCAGTGCATTCGCCGCCAATGCCTGGCCAATAGCCCAGATACGGACACCGTCCCAGACCTGCCTGTCTTTTGCGCGAAAATGAGCCGGCTGGATCTGCGTGAACGTGTCCAGTTCAAAACTCATCCGGGGGTGTCCCGCCGCCATCAGCTTGTGGGTAACCAACTTGTCCTTAGTGCCGAAATGGCAGCTGAGGCAGAGTCGTGCCCGCGCCACATGATCAGAAGCCGGATACAGGCCTTTTGCCAGATTGTCTCCATGACGCGCATCCCGCTCAACGTGGCTGCGCAACCAGAGCTCCGCTGCACCATGGCACGATTCGCAGGTAACGCCGTCAGCCAGAACAAAACCTTCGCCTCGCAGCGACGCAGGAACATTATGCGCATGGCAGTCAAGACAGAGATCGGCGCGATGCGCGGGCTCGCTCAGCCCCAGCTTGCGTACGATCTCCTTCGAACGCGCGTTGAGCAGCACCGCATAGGCCCGCGCATGTTTGTCGTTACGCGACCAGATAACGTACTCATTCTGCAGGATGCGCGAATTCGTCGACTTGTCGACTGCACCATGGCACAGGCTGCTCGCGCAGCTGCCGACTCCCATCGATTTGTGTGGTGAGTATTGCGGTAGAACCGGGGCAGCCCATGTGCTGGCGGGGACCTGTAATGCTGCCAGGAGCAAAAACACCATGAATGTCATGCGGGTCATCATCATCGCCGATACTGGGCCCGGTCAGGCGTATCCCGCACCGTCCATGGCGTTCCATCGGGCTTCAGGTACAAGCGGCGCTGCTCCTCCAGATTCAGGGGGCGTGAGCCAACCCGGCCAAACACCGCCACCTGACCGCCGGTTTCGTCCACAGCCCGGTCGCGCTCCAGACCGCGCGACAAGGCCAGTGCCGGACTGCGTGTCCGCTTCCAGGCGATAAGCTGTGGTTTCGGCTCCGGGCTGAAGCCGTAGAACTTGGGCTGCGAGTCTGGCGCCGTGAGTTGAATCACTTTGAGTCCGTTGCGACCATCGGCAACATACGCAAACAAGGAGGCATTGGTGGAGCCGATGACCACGTCCCGCGCATCGTTAAGCTTACCGTCTGCCTTGAATTGCATATACAGCTTCGGTCGTTCAGGATTCTCGACATCAATGATGGCGAGTCCGTCAGCACCGGCCGCGACGTAGGCGTAGGTCCTGGCCACAAACACGCGGTGCGCAGCGGCCAGCGGAACGCGGGCCGTCTCGACAAGTCGTGGGCGCTCCGGATTCGTTACGTCAATCACACCCAATCCGGCGCTGTCGGCCACGAACAGGTAGCGGAACTGCAACACTGTCGACTGCGCTCCGGCCATGGGCACCACGCTTACCACCCGCGGTTTCAGCGGATCGTTGAGACTGACCACTACGACGCCTGCATCGGTGGCGACATAGGCATAGTAGCCGCCGATGGTGATGTGACGAGCCCCTCGCAATACGCCACCACCATTCCAGGTGAGGGCACGTTTCAGGAAGTTGTTGCGCGGCTCACCATCCTGCAGTGTGTTGACGTCAACAAGAATCAAGCCTTCTTCAGCATCTGCAATCAGCGCGTAATTGTAAATGGGGTGGAACGGTTGTTCCTGATTTGTCTTGCGCATCAATTCACCCTGGTTCCGCTCCGGCGCAATCGGTTGATTGGTTGGAAGCGCCACGCAGGTTGCGTTTTTCGAAGCAATATGTGTGTCATGTCCAAGTGGGGAAAATGGCGCGGTGATGATCCGCTGCGAGATACCCTTATTGGCGATCGATGCCACATCATAAACGCGCATGCCCCCTGAACCCTCTGCCACATACAGGTACTCACCGCGCAATTGCAGGCAGCCCACGCGACCTCGAACACTGCGATCATGTGCCTCCGGTAACTCTCGCCCGCGCTTTTCATGCGCCGCATGCCAGTCGGGATAAACGTATCGGTGCAGATAGCTGCCGATCACGGCCTGGGGCTCCTCCCACTCAGTAACCTGCACCGCTTCCACATGGCGTTCCTCACCCAACCAGGCGTTGAAACCGATGAAATTGACGAAGTTTGTGCCGTGCAGCAACAGTTGCCCCATGATCGCATTGTTGTCATTGCCCGCTGACAAGTGGCAGTCACTGCAGGTTTTGGTCTCGGTCTTGCGCTCGGTATGGGCATAGTGCGGCGCAAATGCCTGGCTTGAGAAGCCGCTGGCAGACACCGGGGGTTGCTGGATGTAAATACGCTCGCGGTTGGCATTAGTCGAAGACAGCAGCAGCGCCGACGATGAGCGTATCGGTGCAATGCGGTTGCCCTTGACCTCGCTGTGCCGCCCGAGTTGGAACACGTCGTCGCGCACAATCTGCGGATTATAGGTAGCGTAATTCCGCGACGGCCCGCCCTCGTAATGCAGCCGGTCTGTCTTCCAGTTGGATTCGATGGGCAAGTGACAACCGGTGCAACTTGTGGTCCACGACGTATGACAGGTATAGCAGGTGACCTTGTCATCGCCGTGCGCCCGCTGACTGGCCGGCACACCCGGACCCCATTGCTGAGCGTAGTTGTCCAGACTGCCCTTGCCTACCAGCTTGGCCCGCGCCGCTTTGACGTTGTAACCCGGGTGCGTCGGATTGACACTGTCCTTTACCAGGGACAGTTGCCATTCAAGTTTGGGATCAAGCGCCGAGCGCTGATAAAGTTTTCCGTCACGCCATTCGAAGCGACGACGGCCATCCGCTGTCCTTAACAGGCCGAGATCGGTTCCACCGCGCTTGGCAGCTGGTCCCGAGGTAAACAGGGCCGGGTAACGGTCGGCAGTGCCGTGACAGTCCGCACAGTCGATCTCGATGGCAGCCGCAACCTCACGGTAGATGTGTCCGTTACCGTGCGAATCCTGTGAGAAGTGGCAGTCTACGCAATGCATGCCGACTTCAAGATGGACCGATTTCAGGTGCACGGACTTTTTGAATTTTTGCGGATCATCATCCGCAACCGGCTTGCCGTCCTTGTCCAGCAGTGTGCCCTTGCGGTCCCGCTTGAATATCGCGCGGAAATTCCAGCCGTGTCCGTGATAATCGGCAAACTGTGTGTCCTTGAGTTGCGGATTCAGTTGCGAAACGTCTTTCAGGAACTGCGGATCACTCCATTTGCCGATCACCGCCGCGCCCTCGGGGTTACGGTCGAGGATACGCCGCCGTTCATCATGGCTGGGATAGCGCTGCTTCTGCGGCCACATGAAGGGCGCATCCGCTTCGTAGTCCCACATGGTGTAACCATAGTAGCTATTCACAAAAACGTTGGGCTGATGCATGTGACAGGTCATGCACTGCGACGAAGGAATTGCTCGCGTGAATTCGTGTTTCAAAGGATGGCCCGATCGATCCTTGGGAATCATCGGATCAGCAGTCACGCTCCTGCCGTCGTGTCCATGACGGGCATAGGGCCCAGAGTGGCGGGGTTCGCGATCGTTGGCATACACCACATGACAGGAGGCGCATCCTGAAGCCCGGTAATCACCAGGCTGTTCGTTGGTACCCATGAACCACATCATCGGGTCGTTCAGGCGCGTCTTGGTGATGTTGATCAGGGGCACGGCGATCCGTCCGCCGGTGCCGGGACCGCGATTGGACTGCCTGAAGTCAGGACGCCCCGGTTCGTCGAGCAGTTGAAGTCGCCCGAGCACATTTGGCAGTCCGATTTCCGGAAACAGGCTGCCGATTACCCGACCACCGCGCTCAAACACGCGAAAGATGTCGGCGGGCGGCACGGTCTCCCAAGCCGGCAACGGGAAGAGCTGAGCCAGTATGCCCTTCGCTGTCATCCATGCATCCGGCTCAACCGGGTTGCGGATTGAAGCGGGCTCTCCCTCGCGGGTATACATCTCCCCCAAAATTCCGTGTTTGAACGGAAGTATGCCGTTGTTATAGGCCGCCCCGTTCCACAGCATCGCTCCAGTCGCCATCAGACTGCGCTCCGCCGCCTGAATGACCGGCAAATGGCAGGCGCCGCAGGCCTCACGAACCACACGGTAATCCGATGGATTGACGAAACGAACAAATTCGGGACGTTCACGGTTCAATAACGTATAGGATCGTTCAGGATTGGCCGATGCCGGCGACCGCCAAAGCCGCGGAAAACGTGGCTCGACATGGGCTCGTGCCATCGCGGCCCGAAAGTCTGCGTCACCGCGCCCAAGATATTCACTGCCAGACGGCTTCTCGATGCCGGCATTGCCGCCATGGCAATCAGCACACCCCAGGAGGACCGCCGGGTTCGCGTGCATGGTGTGGCGATCGGTAGCCGTGTGACAAGTCATGCAACCGGCCGATTTGGCTGTCACTTCGTGTGCGCTCTGCACGACGGGGGCTGGCGGCGCTGCGTGCGCGGATGCCGCCAGGTACACCAGGATTGCCAGAAGCGCGCGCATCAGAATGTCAGCACCATGTTGACCAGAACCGAGTATTGTTTTCCGTCTAGAGCGTTGCCGTAGAGTTCGCGCAACGCTGGCCCCGGCCGCAGTAGCGCAGTCGAGGCATTAAGCACGACATTCTGAATGAACAACGGGCGGTAGTGAATCCCCAGCGAAATATCCGTACCGATATCGGCGCTGTGCAACACCTGATTGCGCAATTGCGCGAGTGATGAAAGATTATCGAAGGCGAGGCGGCTGACGTTGCCGATCACGCGCACCTGCGGGCTAACATCGACATCAGCGCCAACGCCGATCAAGCGCAACCCTGGATTGGTAAAGTTGGATTGACCATGTTCACGCGAGGTCCGGAGCGACGGGAGCACTCCGTTGCGGGTAGTCAGCGCCACACCGCCGCCCCCGATCAGCGGCACCGCTTGCCGAATCCAGTAACTCGTATCCGCGCCAGCGATCAGCGGGTTCTCTACAACCGCGTCAAACCCGGTCGCCCGCTCGTCGAACGGGTCACGGTCGCCCGATGCGTAGAGTCCGGTTGCGCGCAAGCGCAGCCAGTCAAAATCCCGCGAAACCTCGATCGCGCCAAAATGCGCGCGGATGCGCTCAGGCTTGCCGGAGAACATGCCGCGCCGGTCCTCTCCAATGGCAAAGTAACCGGAAGCGCTGACGTTCCAGCGATCGAAATGACCGTCGCCGTTCAAACCCAGGTAGGTCACGTCGTAGTTGTGCGGACGGCCGGTACCAAAAACCGCCGGCCGCTCGAGAAAACCGTTGTTATTGAAAAAACGTTCGCTGCCGCCTTCCCGGTTACGGTTGTGCAGCACGGTGCCCTGCGTGGTAAATCCGATCACCGGCCAGTCCTGCCGGTAGAGATTGAAGACAAAGACATCGTCGTTGCGCAGCGGCTGCCCGATGTCGTTGAAACCACTGTTAGTGTCTTTCTCAAGGCGACGGAACCAGGCTGCGTTGTACTGCCACTGGTTGTTGTCACGCGTGCCAAACAGGCGAACGCCGAAGGGCTGATCGGCGAACAGAAAGCCACGAAAATCCGCTGTAAAAGGCTGGATACCGATGCGTAGACTGTCAAAGTCATAGCGCGCTGAAACATCGCGCAAGTGCCGGTCGACGAAGAGTTCCTGCACCCCGACAAAATTGTCGTTGCGGTCGGCACCCATTGCCGGATTGATATTCACCGCACGGACTTCCTGCGTCGTGGTCCGGTTGAAATTGACCACCGGCACGAAGCGGAATTCCCAGTCGGGTGGCCGGAACACCGTGTCCCCTTTGAGCAAGGTAAACCCGAATATGCCGGTCTCGACGAAGGTGCCCTGTTGCCCGCGGCCGAACATGCCATTCGATCCGGGGTTCAGCGTTGATTGCGCACCGACGGCAGTGGGCAGGCGGCGGAATTCAAACACGGTATCCGAAACAGCCGTAAAATTAAAAAACCAGTCCCGCCCGAGTTCCTCGTTTAACACCGGCAGGTCGCCCTTGATCACGTTGGGGTGGTAGGGATCCCAGCGGTTATAGGGCAGCAGACCGAGCGACTGCATAATTCGCCATCGGTCAGGCACGGGCAGCGTTTCACGCCGAACCCAGGCTAACGGCGGCGGAACCTGTGCCGGATCAATCACCGGCAATCTCGGCTCCAACGGCTCACCCTGTGGTCGTCTGCGTTCGAGGCCTTCCGCATCCCGCACCATGCCCGTCTCCGCTACAACCGGTGACACGATTGTTGGTTCAGCGCCGACCTGAAGGCCTTCCGGCAACAGCTGAACAGCCATCGTGTCGCCCTGCACCAGCGGCGCATTGAATATCCAGCCCCTGGTGCCATCAGCACGCTGCACCCGGTACCACCGGCCCATGCTTGCGTCCGCTTCGAATTGTGCGCCCTGCCCGGCCTGAGCAATGGCCGGTGCATTGGCATCTGCCCGTTCACGCACGGCCACCGACAACACCAGCACCTGAATCAAAAACCTGCCGGGCTGCACCTGCGGTGTACGGTTTTGGCTGTCAGTCACGTTGAGCGGGCCGGCAACATTGTCTGCACATGCGGCAGGTGGTGATGCCATCACCAGGACCGTTGCCCCCAGCGCCGCTGCTCGCCAGACACCACGTCGAAGCGGGTGTTCAGATTCCGGCGCAGACATTGCTTGCCGTTGAATCGAGAAATGGCGCCACCGGACAGTTCACGTAACGCAAAAACCCTCCGGGCAGGCCGCCGATGGTATCCGCACGTTGTGCCGGCGATGCATTGCCGATGCCGGTGCCCAGTACTGTTCCGGCGTTGGCCAAACCGAGGAAAGCGATCATGTCGTCCTGGTCGATGCCATCGCCCGATACACCAATGGCACCAACCAGCGTAGCGCCACGGAAAACCGGAACACTGCCCGGGAAAATCTGTATGCCGTTTCTCGCCCGCGGCAGACCGACGCAGTCGCCTGCGCCAGGCACCGGTAAATTGGCAACCACCTGGTTAATGACGAGATCGAGAGCGAGACCGTTCGTAAAGGGACTCCAGGCTGCGTATGGTTTGGACAGCGGGCCCGGTCCACTGCCGTTGATTCCGTCCGGAAAAAAGGGACGGGCGAGATTGCCGACAGACCGGTTACTGTAAGCCATGCCATCCGTGAGCGCTGTCGGGATGAAAGTCTGCAGGTTGGTTACATAGGTGCCGATAGGACTCAGGCCCGGCGGCACCAAATAATTGGCCGGTGGCAGCGCAGCCAGATCTGCAGCCGTACCGGGATGGGAAAAAAGCAGTGCGGTACGTGCCTTTTGCACTGCAACGTCCGTGCCGAAAACCGGGGCATCTGGCGATCGCAAGAGACCCAGCACGTTCCCATTGGTATCGACGACACTGATGCTGACCTGCGCCGCCGAGCCCAGTGGCCGGCGGATCTGCGCGCGCGCCCGATTTGCCACCTTCATGGCTTCCACGAGTATTGCCGTGACTTCGGCCTGAGTCATCAAGCCATCGGTCCCGGCCATAGGAGCAAAGCGTGCATTACCAAGGCCGTCATCCAGCACAAATGCATTAAGGCCGGCAAACACGGGGTTGGAGGCCGGGCGATAGCCGGATGCAGCAGTCGCAAACGCGACCCCGGCAGAAATCAGCGGGGGGCTGAAGTACCCCGGGACGTTAACCAGCGCGCCTGGCAGGGCTGCAAACGCAGGCGCAGTGGCCGGATTTGAAACAATCGCTTCAGAATCAAGATAGCGCAGGCTACGGCCATCGACCGCGATACGCTCACCACGACGGTCTGTCGGCGCATCAAATCCTCGCGCCCCTGCCACGGCAATCAACTCATCAAGGTCGGCGTCAATGTCACTGATGTTGAGGTCCAGTCCGTAGACACCGTCCGCGATGACACCGATGCCGCCAACGACCGTGCCACCTTTGTACAGCGGCAACCCGCCTGGGTCTGCCGCCAATCCCAGCGGTGAACCTTTGGGGCCAGCGGTCACTGTAGGGGCCATGCGCACGATATCGGAACACGAAAGCGAAGAAAATTGCACGCCGAACAATGGCCCCCCCGGTGAACCGAACTCGCCAGGATTAAAGTTTTCCTGGATGATCTGTCCTGCAGTACGTGAGGAAAACGCATTTCCCTCGGAAGACAAGTAGGCTCCGGTAATGGCTTTGCTGATTGCTGCCAGTTCAGCAGGCAGCGTGGCCACACCCTCCAGGCCGCCACTGACGCCCCGTCCGCTGCTGATCGTGAAGGTCGGTGCTGCCCCGGTCATGCGGAACACAGCGACCACATTGCCAACCCGATCGACCACCGCAATGGTGGCAGCGCTGCCGCGCGCCTGCGCCTCGTGCACCGCCTGGCGAACGACACGTTCGACATCAGCGACGGTCAACGCAGTCGGCGTCGCCAGTGCACAGCCACCGCTGCATCCGCTGCTCGCAGCACTGCCGCCGCCTCCTCCACCACCTCCGCCACCGCAGGCGGTCAGCGCCAGCAGCAATGCCAGAATGCAAATGCGCTTCATTGTTTCGCCCTTGGCTTCATCCCGGCCTGCGACGCACCATGCCAATCGCCGCTGCCAGCATGGAAAGAGTGGCAGATTGCACAATCTGAAGTCACGCGGTTGTGAACCGGCCGGGCACCGACATGGCATTCGCGGCATTTTGCGATATCAGGCATTGCAATATCCTCAGCCACGGCAGATTGCGTGACATTGTGACACGTGGTGCAGGATTGAGTCGCGTGCTTTGCGTGGGTGAACTTCGCGGCAGGCATCCACTGCCGGGCAACGGCTATGGGTGCTACTTCCCAACCCGTACCATCGCTGCGCTGCGAGACCTGATGGCAGGTCGAACACACCTGCCGACTCCCGAACAGTTCATGCAATGCCTGTTGCGCTTTGCGGTCCGCAAGCCGCAGCACACGCCGGCTCTCCTCCGGGCTCAATTCCGCACCCGGCCGCTTGCGTGGCAGATCAGATGGCGGTGTTACACCCTTCGGCGTATCACCAAGCGCAAGTCGTGCGTAAAACTCCCTGAGCATCGTGGCAATGGCTTCTTCCGATCCGTGCGGAACCTGACGCGAAGTCACTGTGGGCTCGAACGCGAGGGAATGGCAACTCTGGCAATGCTGTTCCATGGATACTGGCGCCATTCGTCGTCCGTCACTTTCACGTTGGTGACAACTATCGCAGTTAAGTACCGTACGATGCCCGCGCGCATTGCGCATGCCTGCAGCACTACGCTTGCCCTGCGGATCACGGACCCCTGCAGGATCCAGGTGCAACTTGTGATTGAATTTCAGATTGGAGCGCTCCACAAGCTTGTCGGACGTTTCTGTCCCCTGTCGCACACGCCGGGGCTTCGCCGGGTTGTTGGCATCAGTCAGAGTCAAGCGAAAAGCCGGGTGATCAAGCGAAAAGTCGGTGACTTTGCCTGCGGAATCGCGGGAAACTGCTCCCTTTTTATCTCCGTGACACGCTGCACATTCATCCTGCGCGCGGGATACCATGGGTGCATCCTTGTGATCTCGGTGGCATTCCGCACATCGTGTTTCACGCAGCGCCACGTCCTGCTGACCGGTGGATTCCGACACTGCCACATGCTCGCGTGTGTCCTTGTGACAGGCAATACACTCCGCGTCGCGGACCTGTATGAAAGGAAGCGCGTGACAAGCGCCACAGTTGTCAGCGAAGACCTGATGACCGCGCGACAGCCGGCCCGGGCTCCAAGTCTGCAAAAATGCCACACTGAGTGTCTGCATGATCTCGGTGTCCAGCCGCGGACCGTCATCCGAGGACAGAAGGCCGACTCGCGGCAGCAGGTTCGGCGCCACTGGCAGCAGCAGAAAAAGCAACAGCACACCCGCGAACGCCAGATAAGACAGGCGCCGTATCGATATTTGCGGTGCACGAATCCGCAGCCGTTGTCGGACACCCTGTTCCACCTTGCCGAAAGGCGAAGCAAGCCGGACCGACAGGGCCAACTGCAAATTTGCCGGCGGCGACTCGACCTCGATCAGGTAAGGGCCAATCTCGACACGATCTCCGACTGCCAGATTGACCCGGACGACGTCGCGGCCATTGACCACGATCTGGCGCGACTCCATCTCGATCGCAGCGCCGGATTCCGTGGCCGTCAGTCTCGCGTGGATCAGCGCCACTCGCGAATCGGGCAAATGGATCTCGCACTGCGTACCGCGCCCCAACCTAAGCACCGTGCCGGATATGCGCCGCTGCTCGCGCATAGCCTGACCGTGCGGGTTGACGGTGACGGTTGTGATCAGGGTTTCCATCGCAGGCCGGCGTATGACTACCAGTAATAGAAGACGGAAATGATATGTGCGATCACCGCAGCCAGCAGCGCAAACGACAACGGAACATGCAGAACCAACCATACCCGCATCAACGCCCTGAAGCGCAAATCACGGCGTATGCGGTCAATCAGCATGCTCTTGCGTGTCATGTGGGTCAGGAGTTGCTTGAGCAGTGCCCCCTGCTCCCCCTGCCACTGGGAACCCAGTCGTGTGAGGGCTTGGCACGCCTCGCGCGTCGGGCACCTGACTTTGTCTCCGGAAAGTTGTTGGCGGAAACTGCAGCCCACCTGAACCTGTCGCACGCCCGCACTCGTCGCCCGGTTGACAATTTTGTTCGCCTCATCCGGAAGATCGAGTGCCATGGTGCGGCATTTACGGTCGAGATCGGCGATTTTCAGCATGATCGACTCGACCGTGTCATCGCCGACGTTTTTGGTCATCAGCGCGGGGTAGCGCAAATAGGCATACACGCCCAAAATTCCGCTGACGATGACCAGCATCATCAGCGTATAGGCTAGCGTGTGGACATTCCAGCCGAATTCGAACCCGCTGTGCAGTGTCACGATCACCGCAAGGCTGACTCCGAAATAGACGTGCGCGGAAGTCCAACCCTGCATGGTGCCCATGCTTGAGCGGTATCGACGTTTGCGAATGCCGAGCAGCATTAGCCACAATATGAGCAGCGCACCCACGATGCCCAAGGTATATCCGAACCAGGTACCACCGAAGGGCTTGAGGTAAACCGTCGGCGGTTCATGCCACACATATCCAGCTATGAACAGGGCACACAGCATGAGCGCCAGCCGCAGGTAGCGGCCGCTCTTATATTCAAGTATCGACTCGTGATTTAGCATCAACCTGCGGGAACAGGTTGACTGGCCGGAAATGGAAACAACAGATGATCCACAGTCCGTTCTGCGCAGAACTCACCACAGGTGATAGCCATACCACGACGTTGCGCCAGTAATTTAACCGGACGATCGGACTTTTTGCTCTTAATCATGGCGCACTCGCTTCAGCTGCAGCAACAAAAAAGCACGGGGCAGTCGCACTTTTCCCGTCTGAAAATCGCACAGTGATTACCGGGACGCTACCGAAGTATATTAAATTATTGTTTCTCCATAGTCATAAAAACCACTGGCAGAATTTTCATGACTCTTTTGCACAATACCGTTGGTAGGCTCTATTGGTCTAAAAACCAATCGCAAATCTCAGAGAACAAAAAAAATAAGATATTGATGCCGTTTGTATTGTTATTTTATTTAATTAATGGATGAGATCCATTAATTATAAGACCATCCAATAAAGGCCCAAAAACCTTAATTTTGGCCTCAGGTCCAATTCTTGTTTCATAACACTCTGATTAAAACAAGAATTGGTAGGCGCGATTGGACTCGAACCAACGACCCCCACCATGTCAAGGTGGTGCTCTAACCAGCTGAGCTACGCGCCTGCAAGTCCGCTATTCTAACGGAAATGACATCACCGGTTCAAATCGAGAAAGCCATGACGAAAACGCGTCGGTTTCGAGCACTCCGGCGAAACATTGCGGCCCTTGGGGTCGCATACGGCTTATGCGTCTTCGGACCTGCCGCCGCGCAAACGCTTACGTCACCAATGATCGAAATTCCTGCAGGGCCATTCATCATGGGCAGCGACTCCGGCCCTGCCGACGAACGTCCGGCCCATACGGTCAACTTGCGTGCATTTGCCATTGATCGCCTCCCGGTGACGAATATGCAATTCGCCGAGTTTCTGCAAAGCGCAGGCCTCACCGGTTCGCGTGGCGAACGTCTTTATGATCACGATGATCCTGACGCCCGCATCCATCGCTATCAAAACCGCTGGCTCGCTGATCCCGGAGCCGAGCAGCATCCGGTCGTCGAAGCTTCATGGGCAGGCGCTCGAGCTTACTGCGAGTGGCGCAAACTCAGACTGCCGACGGAGGCAGAATGGGAAAAGGCTGCGCGAGGCATCGACGGGCGTCGCTTCCCTTGGGGCAACGAGCCGCCCGATTCACGGCGCGCGCGTTTTGCAGCGGGATGGCACGACACCACAGCGGTTGACGCTCACCCTGCCGGCGCCAGTCCATACGGCGTATTGGATATGGCTGGCAATGCCTGGGAATGGGTGTCCAGCGCCTATCGGCCGTACCCCTATCAAGCCGAAGACGGGCGCGAAGATCCGACAACTGGCGCGGTCCGCGCCACTCGCGGAGGCGGACAGGACTCATCCGCAGATGAGATTACCACCACGCAGCGCGGACCCAATTTGTCGCGCAACCCTGCCGCAGGTCACCACAACATCGGATTTCGCTGCGCCCGTTAGTATTTGCAGGGCTCAGCGGCGCACGGCGCCGAACACACCCTTGACCTCGCGAATCAGCGCGAGAACACGCTGCAGCTGATCAAGATTCAACACTTCGACGGTAAATCGCATGCGTGCACTGAGGTCGGTCGAATTTGTTCTTGTGGCCGTAACATTGATTCGCTCGCGCAGGAAAACTTCTGAAATGTCACGCAGCAAACCGGTACGGTCGGCCGCGTCCACGGTGATTTCCACCGGAAATGTCGCAGTCCCGGGATCACCCCACTCCGCTGCAATGCGTCTTTCAGGATCCAGACGTGCCAGATTGGCACAATCAGCCCGATGCACGCTGACGCCACGACCACGGGTAACGAATCCTACAATCGGTTCCGGCGGCGCCGGCCGGCAGCACTTCGCTGGCGATGTCAGCAGCTTGTCTACACCAACGACCAGCACACCGCTGCTTCCGCTGGTCGGCTGCCTTGTAATGATTGCAGCTTCTTCGCTGACAGCCGGCTGTTCGTTCGGGATCAGCGCGTCATTCAACGCTTTCGGACCGATCTCCCCACGTCCAATACCCGCGAGCAAATCGCCCAGGCTTTCGTAGCCCATGCCTTCCGCGAGCCGATCCAGATTCAATTTAGTCAGGCCGCGACGCTGTAATTCCTTCTCCAGCACCGTCCGTCCCTGGGCAATATCGGATTCCAGGTTGAGGCGATTGAACCATTGTCGAACCTTGCCGCGCGCGCCTGAGCTTTTGAGAAATCCCAATTGCGGATTCAGCCAGTCACGGCTCGGCCCGCCCTGTTTTGCAGCGATCACTTCCACCTGCTGACCATTAGCCAGCGGGGTATGCAGCGGAACCATGACGCCGTCCACTTTGGCACCCCGGCAACGATGACCAAGTTCAGTATGCACGTGGTATGCAAAATCAATAGGCGTTGCGCCTTTTGGCAGATCCACTACCCGTCCTTGAGGCGTCAGCACATAGACGGCGTCCTCAAAAAGTCCCGTTCGAAACTGTTCGGCAAGTTCCCCCGCATCTTTGACGTCATCTTTCCATTCAAGCACCTGCCGCAGCCAAGCAATTTTTTCCTGATAGCCGCGATCGGCGCGCCCGCCTTCCTTGTACTGCCAGTGCGCGGCAACACCCAGCTCGGAGTGTTCGTGCATCTCGCGGGTGCGGATCTGAACCTCAACCGACTTGCCTTCCGGTCCGATCACCGCGGTATGTAATGATCGGTAATTATTGGTTTTTGGCTTGGCGATGTAGTCATCAAACTCCTTCGGCAATGGCGACCAGAGGCTGTGCACTATGCCGAGTACCGTATAACAGTCCTTGATGTCTGCCACCAGAACGCGAACCGCGCGTACGTCATAAAGTCCTTCGAAATCAAGGGCCTTGCTCTTCATTTTGCGGTGAATACTGGCAATGTGTTTGGGACGTCCGCTGACATCACCGGCAATACCGGCATGCGTCAGCTCCCCTTTCAACTGCACTACAACATTCTCGATGTAACGCTCCCGGTCATGGCGTTTTTCGTCGAGCAGCCGCGCGATTCTTCTGTAACTGTCGGGTTCGAGGACGCGAAGCGCCAGATCCTCAAGCTCCCATTTGAGCTGCCAGACACCCAGCCTGTTGGCGAGCGGCGCAAAAATGTCGCGTGTCAATTCCGCCAACTCGATGCGCCGCGCCGTGTTTTCAGATTTGACCTCTGCACGCAATTCACGCAAATGGTCACCCAGTTTGATCAACACCACACGAACGTCCTGCACCATGGCCAGCAGCATCTTGCGCAGAACTTCGAGTTGGGCCACCTGCGCCTCGGGGCGCTGCGGCGACACAACCTTGCCCGACAGCGCACCGATTTCACCCATGCGCAGCGCGCCTTCAGCAAGTTCAATCAAGCGCAAACCGAAACGCTCGCGCAATGCGTGTGTCGTATCAGGCCGCACGCGTAGCAACGGCACCAACAGCGCAGCGGCAACACATTCATGATCCAGAGCGAGCTCAATGAGGATATGAGCGGTTTCCTGAGCTTCAGCAAGAACCGCGGGCGCCGTTTCCCTGACATGACTGTAAACTTGGGATAGCAGCGCTCGTTCCGTTGGCGTCAGTGGAGCCGCAGAAAAGGCCTGCTCAGGCCATTCAGTGGCCACCAGCTTCAGGTTGGGTGGTTTCATACTAGTGTTTCCGTTTGTGCAAACGCGAGTCCTGTTGCGCGCATCCCTTATATTTATGCCCAATAACTGGGCATTTTATGCCTATCGTCAATTGACGCACCATAACGGTGCATATTTGATTGCGATCATCAAGCGCTTAAGGGCAAAAATCCAGTTAAAACACCCTCATACCGGGCCAAAAACCCTGGTTAACGAATCTGGCATAGCCGTTGCTAAACTCATTGCCAATAAGTGCTTCATACTTGATACAGCGCCAACTGGACGGAAAAGTAAATGAATTCAAAGCGTCCTTATAACGAAATGCTGGCCATCGACGGGTCAATCCGGAAGCATTATCGTGCGCACGCTGAGTGGCTTGCCGAAAAACCACAGGACTTTCTGCCTCAAAAACAGAGAGAAGCCAATGCGCTGTACACGCGCATGGGAATCACTTTTGCGGTTTATGGCGATGACTCCGGAACAGAACGTTCGATCCCCTTCGACATCATTCCCCGCATCATCCGTCCTGCAGCATGGCAAATCATCACTGACGGCGCCTGTCAGCGGGTACGCGCACTGAATGCTTTTCTCAGAGACGTCTACCACGACCAGGAAATCATCAAGGCCGGGATCATCCCTGAAGCCCAGGTCGTGGGCAACTCGGCTTATCGTCCGGAGATGCGCGGAATGCAGGTTCCGGGGGACGTTTACGTTCATATAGCCGGCATCGACATCGTCAAGACTGACGAAGGCCAGTTCTATGTGCTCGAAGACAACCTGCGCACACCGTCCGGCGTTTCGTACATGCTCGAAAACCGCAAGATGATGATGCGACTATTTCCCGACCTGTTCGGCCGCATCCCGGTAGCACCCATCGATCATTACACCGATGTCCTGCTGGAAAACCTGATTGCCGTCGCACCGCCGCGGGCGACGCAGCCGACAGTCGTAGTGCTCACCCCCGGCGCCCACAACAGCGCCTATTTCGAACATGCCTTCCTCGCCCAACAAATGGGCGTCGAACTGGTAGAAGGTCAGGATCTTTTTGTCGCCAACGAAGTCGTTTATATGCGCACCACTGCCGGTCCGCAACGAGTGGACGTGATCTACCGCCGCATCGACGACGATTACCTTGATCCACTGGCCTTCCGGCCGGATTCGGTACTGGGCGTGGCCGGGATTTTCTCCGCCTACCGCGCCGGCAATGTAACGCTCGCCAATGCGCCGGGCACGGGCGTTGCCGACGACAAATCGACCTACCTCTACGTGCCGAAAATGATCGAGTTTTACCTTGGTGAAAAACCGATCATCTCGAATGTGCCCACCTATATGCTGAGCAATGCTGACGAGCGCGCCTATACGCTTGCGCACCTTGAAGAACTGGTGGTCAAGGAAGTGCAGGGTTCCGGCGGCTACGGCATGCTGGTGGGGCCGACATCAACCAGGGAGCAGATCGCCGAGTTCCGCAAGCGTATCGAACAGAATCCCGCGAACTACATCGCGCAGCCGACGCTGGC
>CAZHFZ010000026.1:41132-49813 GCA_964531455.1 uncultured Bordetella sp. | reverse complement strand
CGGCGGTCCACGCCGGATGCGCGAGCCGCGACTGCCATGACAGGCGGCGCACTTCGGGATCAGTCGTGTAATAACGGATGTCCGACATGCGTTCGGCCTTGGGATTGAGCGTCCACACGCCTTTCGGCCCGCGGAAATCCGGAATGCCGGAATCGGTGGAAATGCCCGCGCCGGTAAGAACAACGACTCGTTGCGCGGCTTCAATCCAGCCGCGGATGGTGTCGAGTTCGGGATAACCGTTCATATCCGGATGATGCCGCAGCGCCGATGGCCGCACCACTAGTGGCGGTTAACCTTTCCGCAACCAGGTTCAAATCGCTGCGCAAACACACAATTTCGGCCAAAAACCACGGAATTACCCGAATGCCGCAATTTTTCTGTTGTCGGGACTGAAAAATTAACAGTTATTGCTTTGCAACAATGTAACAAACGCCTGCTCTAATGGTTATCTCATCACATTGATTTATATAATTTATATAACAGAATTTATTTAATGCATAGCATCATAAAGGAGTCGCCATGAAAACCGTTTCCACCGAAGTCCTCAGTAGTATCGCTCCCGTTAATTCCGTGCTCAGCAACTCAGAACTGCTGGCCCGCATCCGTCTGACAAGCGCTGAGCACTACCGCGCCGAAACTGCACTGCTTCGCGGGGAAGCTCTTGCCGACCTGTTGCTCGGCGCCGCGCGGACCGTGAAAGGCTGGGTCGAAAACCACCAGCAACACGCGACCGATCCGCGACACCTGAAATCCGCCGGCTGATTCCAGCAAGCGGACGCACTGCATAAAGAAGCAGTGCCATAGCAACTCCAGCGGCTGGTTGCGCGAACCGCGCAACCGGTTCGGGGCAATACTGAGCTTGCGGCCGTTATAATCGAGCGCAAACATGCCGCTCGCCCTGCTCCTCGTTCTCTCCAGCATTGCCTTCATCACGATGAAGGGCAGCCGCATCCTGATGACGCTGTATGCCGTCAACCTCGGCGCCGGGCCTTTCGAAGTCGGCATCCTGTTTGCGCTCTACGGCATTTTTCCCTTCCTGCTGGCCATCGCCGCCGGACGCCTCGCTGACCGCTTTGACAATCGCCTGCTGATTTACTGGGGCCTGGGTACTTACACAATCAGTCTGGCGATTCCGTATTTTTTCCCGTCGCTGACCACGCTCTACCTGGTCGCACCGCTGTGGGGCTTCACCAGCATGTTGTGGGTGGTGGCGACGCAGAATCTGGTGGGCGTGCTGTCGACAGCGGAAACGCGCACCAAAAGCTTCAGTTATTACAGCCTCGGTGAATCGGTCGGTTCAGTGATCGGCCCCATTGCCGTAGGGTTGGCTATCGACTCGGTGTCACACCTTCCGACTTTCCTGCTGATTGCAATCATCCCGGCGTTCTGCGGTCTGACTGTAGCCTTCAAGCGCGACCTCTTTCCGAGCACTGCCGTTGTCAGCAGCGGCACTCAGGCACCGCGCAACATGAAAGACCTGCTCGCGCTGCCCGCGATGCGCAACGCGCTGCTGTCAAATGCAGCGGTAATGACCGGCCTCGACCTGTTCAACCTCTACATGCCGCTTTACGGCCACAGCCTGAATTTTTCAGCGACAACCATCGGTTTGATCATGGGCACGTTTGGCACTGCGGCCTTTGTCACGCGCCTGTTCATTCCGCCAATCACCAAACGATATGGCGAACGCGCAATGCTCGCCGGCGCTTTTATCATTTCAGGCGTGGCGTTCATGGCTTTCCCTCTGACCACCAGCGCGCCGCTACTGGCGGCCAGCGCTTTTGTGTTGGGCCTCGGGCTCGGCTGTGGCCAGCCGCTGTCGATGATCCTCTCCTTCAATGCCGGGCCGCCCGGACGTTCGGCTGAAGCGATTTCGATGCGCCTGGCCGTGAGTTACGGTGCTCACGTGTTCGTGCCGCCGGCCTTTGGCATCGTCGGCGCGGCCGTGGGTGGCGTCGCCACCATTTTCTGGACCTGCGCCGCGATCATGGGCTGCGGGTCATGGATCAACCGCAGCGTGGCTGTTGCTGCGGACAACAAGGAGAAACCCTGATGGCCAGTTATCCCGAACTCAAGGGCCGCATCGCACTGATCACCGGGGCGGCGCAAGGCATAGGCGCTGAAACCGCGCGGCTTTTTGCGCAACAGGGCTGCAAAGTAGCCATCGTCGACATTGATGCCGATAACGGCAACAAGGTCTCCTCCGCAATCGGTCAGGCGGGCGGCACCGCACAGTTTTTCAAAACCGACATCACCGATGCGGCGTCAGTAGAGCAATGCATTGCCGGCATCGCGGAAGGATTCGGCGGCATTGATATTGTCATCAACTGCGCCGGCGGTTACGGCCGTCTGGCCACCGTGGAAGACATGCCCATTGACGAATGGGACCGCACCGTGACGCTGAACCTGCGCAGCGTGTTCCTGATCTGCAAGATGGCGATTCCGCACCTTAAAAAATCCAAGGCGGGACGCATCATCAATGTATCGTCGATTTCCGGTCGCACGGTGCACGCGGCTTCTTCACCAGCCTATGGTGCAGCCAAGGCCGGCGTCACGCAGTTGACGCGCTTCCTGGCTTTCCAGCTTGGGCCAGACAACATCACGGCGAATGCCGTTGCACCGATCACTACGCTGACGCCGCGCGTCGCGGCGCTGCGCAGCGAGGCCGACATCGAACGCATTGCATCGCAGGTGCCGCTGCGCCGGCTGGCAGTACCCGAGGATCATGCGCAGGCAATGCTGTTTCTTGCTTCAGATGCCGCCGCCTACATCAATGGCGTGGCGCTGGATGTAAATGGGGGCCGGGTGATGATGTAAAGGATGTAAAGGGATATCCTGCATCGCACATCTGCAATAACGCTTTTTCTGGAGGAGAAAAAATGTCATTTAAACTGGATGCACTGCCCCGGCTCATTGTTCTTGGAGTACTTGCGATTTCTTCCGTAACCGCATGGTCGACTTACCCGTTGAGACCGATACGCATCGTGACTTCTGAACCAGGCGGCGGCAACGACATACTGGCGCGGATTATCGCTGAAGGATTCAACAATAACTTTCCGCAGCGCACGATCATCGACAACCGCGGCATTGTCGCAGCGGAGATTGCCGCGAAGGCCGCGCCCGACGGCCACACCCTGCTGGTATATGGATCGAACATCTGGCTGCTGCCATTCCTGCGCAACAAGGTGGCGTGGGATCCGCTGAAGGATTTCGCGCCGGTCACGCTGGCTGTCCAGTTGCCGAACATCCTGGTCGTGCACCCGAACATGGGGGTGAAATCAGTCAAGGAACTGATCGCCCTTGCAAAATCGAAACCCGGTGAACTGAACTATGCCGCAGGCACGATCGGCGTATCGCCGCATTTGGCTGCAGAATTGTTCAAATCAATGGCCGGCGTCAATATCACCATGGTCCCGTACAAGGGCGGCGGTCCCGCCCTCAACGGTCTGATTGCCGGTGAAACCAACCTGATGTTCCCCAATGCGGGCGCGGCGATGCCGCATATCCGTTCCGGCAGGGTACGCGGGCTGGCTGTTTCAACAGCCAAGCCCTCCACGCTGTTGCCCGACCTGCCGACGATTGCATCTACCGTGCCGGGTTACGAAACGACAGCAGTCATCCACATGTTTGCTCCGGCCAAAACGCCGACCGCGATCATTGATGTACTGAACCGAGAGGCAACCCGCACGCTGACCAAGCCGGAAGTAAAGGAACGCCTGTTCAACCTCGGCGCCGAAGTCGTCGCCAGCACACCGTCTCAACTGGACGCCTATATGCGAGCGGACATGGCTAAAATGGGCAAGGTCATCAAGGACGCTGGCATACACGAATGATACTTCGGTGCGGACGGTAACTTTATAGACACCGCCTCATTCCCCCTGCACCGAAAACAAGTAAGGCACTGCCGATCAGGCTGATCCTTTTTTTGCTATTGCAGGCATTGAAGGTTTGTGTCCGCAATCAACGCATCAAAAGCCGAACAACCCTCTAAGCGCCTTGACGCCTTCCTTCACGGCTGCATCGGCCGGATTCGTGCTCGGTGCTGGTCCGCTCCCTGACTGCGCGGCACCTTCCTGCGTGCTGCTGCGCCCGCGACTGCGTGAACCGCCGCTCCCCCCTTCTTCACCCAGCATCGTGGCTACAGTCGATTTCAGCCGCACCTTGGCCGCCCATTCCTGGTTCCACACGGCATTGGGATCCTTGGGTCGCGGCGGATGCACGAAGTTGGCTTCTTCACCATAGGCGATGAAGCGCGTAAATGCCGAGGGGGCCGCGGCAACAAACTGCGCCGAGACCACGCACTCGGTGGTTGATGCAGGCATAACCACACGCTCCTTGATCAGTCGCGCGACTTCCGCCGGTGAAAGCCAGTTCATCAGCTGATCACCAAACTCGCGGCTGTTGCTGGAACTCCAGAACACCACGTCTTCGGTGCCCTCCTTGCCACCCATCGCCGTCGCGAAATAACCTTGCGCATTGGCCACGCTGTTCCAGGTCATTCTGATGCCGCCACCGGCCTTCGCCTGGGACAGGTTTACCGGCTCCATGAATTCATATTTGTCGGTAAGCGTGAATTTGATATCGGGCGAATAGTTGCCCTTGACCTGATGCTCCCCGAGCAGGCTGGCATCGCCCGGCACACGTTGGCTGTCGCGCTGGTTCGGCCAGTCGCCATAAGTGCGGCTGCGTGAAACGGACGGGCCGCGCTGCACATTGACGCGACGACTGAACAGCCCCTGCGGCATTTCACCCTGAGCAATACGCGCAAAATCAACCACATACGGTTGACCCGGTCCCGCCTGTTCACCACAGCCCCAGAAAATAAGCATGCGGCCGCGCGGTTTTTCAAAGTTCTCGGGCACGCCGTCATCGCGCGGCTCCGGGCGGCGCGCCTGCTGTGGCGTTTCCAGCGGCAGCCGCGCCCCCATCTTCAGGCCGGAAGGAATCTCGTGCGCTGCCGCCGGCGAAGCGCTGGCGCTGCGCTGCGAACCCAGCTCCAGCAGCATCGTGCGATTCGGTCCGCCGTCCATGCCGCCACCGAGCATCATGCGTCCCATATCCATTGCCGACATGCCGCCGCCAGCACCGCCCATCGGCAGGCCGCTGGTTGTATCAATGCTCATCCAGTAAACAGCGACCGGCGGTGTGACTTTCTGCTGCTGCGCAAATGACGCAGCAGGACAAACAGCCAACGCCAGAATGACATAGCCCGTGGATTTCTTCATGTCTTGCTCCTTCTTATGCGATGCGGGGGTTCTTGTTTATCAGGCACATAACGATGAATTAGAAACCCTGAGCTGCGCTTGCGCCTTGATCCTGATCATAGTTTAAGTCAGCGTGTCACGTAGAAACATCTATTGCCGCATGCTAGTCTGCGTGACAAATCAGTATCAACCGAAGAGGAAATATGAATCTGTTGCGTACCCTATTAGCGTTCGCCGCGGCTCTCTGCTGTGCAAACGTGGCAGTAGCCCAGAATTTCCCGACCCGCGCGGTGCGCATGCTCATCCCTTTTACAGTCGGCAGTGCGGCAGACGTAATCGCCCGTGCGATGGAGCCGGCGCTGCGTGAACGCCTCGGGCAACCGCTGGTGATCGACAACCGAGCCGGCGCCGGTGGCAACATCGCCGCCGAATTGACGGCGAAAAGCCCACCCGATGGTTACACGATTTTCATGGGCACCATCGGCACGCAGGCGATCAACTACAGCCTGTATTCAAAACTCAATTACCACCCGCTGAACAGCTTCACGCTGATTGCGCGCGTCGGCGACAGCCCCAACGTACTGGTGCTGAACCCCACCGTGCCTGCGAAATCGGTGAAGGAACTGATTGCACTCGCCAAGGCCCGGCCGGACGTATTGAACTACAGCACCTCGGGCGCCGGCACTTCGGTACACCTGTCGGCAGAGCTGTTCAACAGCATGGCTGGAGTGAAGACCGTTCACGTCGCCTACAAGGGTGCAGCTGAAGCACTGACAGCACTGATCTCCGGCCAAACCGACCTGCAGTTTGCCAGCGTGTCATCGGCCATACCGTTCATCAAGGTCGGGCGCCTGCGCGGACTGGGGGTGACCTCCCCCGAACGCATCGCATCAATGCCGGATGTGCCGACCATTTCGGAGGCAGGCCTGCCTGGGTATGCCGCAGTGGCGTGGTACGGCATCGTTGGTCCTGCAGGCATACCTGCACCGATTGCGGCAACGTTGAGCAAAGCCGCGCTGGATTCGCTGGCACAGCAGGATGTGAAAAACCGGCTTGCGGCATCCGGTGTCGATACCAACCCCGGCACGCCGGAGGAATTCCGCAAGCTGATTGAAACCGAAATTCCCAAATGGGCGGCCGTCGTGAAAGCCTCGGGCGCCAAGGCAAACTAGCGGGCATCAAGCCGCAAAAAAACCCGTTCAAACCGGTGCTCACCGGGAATGAACGGGTTTTTTACTGTTTACGTATAACGCTGTCGCGCCTCTGCAAATCTCCGGTCAGGCGATCTTCACCGCGATCTTGCCGACCATCGCGCTGGCATCCATGCGCGCTTTCGCAGCGGGCAATTCGTCAAAGCTGTAAATGCTGTCGATCAGCGGCTTGATGCGGCCATCCATGATGGCCGGCAGCACGTCATGCTTGAAGCCGCGGGCAGCTTCCGCCTTGCCTGCCGCCGACAAGTGCGCATTGGAAACACCGAACACTTCAAGCCGCCAGGCATGCACGGCATTGAGGTCAATCTCCGCCTTGAAGACGTTGTCAACATAACCAACCGTGGCAAGACGGCCCCGAAAGCCCAGCGTACGCATGCATTCGGCAAATACAGATCCACCGACGCCGTTGATCACCAGATCTATGCCTTTGCCGCCGTTTAGTTCTTTGACCTTATCGGCAAAATCCGGCTTGCGCGTCACAATGCCGTAATCAAGGCCAATGGCTTTCAACTTGTCGATTTTCTCCTGCGAACCCGAGGTGCCGATCGAACGCGCGCCGATCAGTTTGGCCAGTTGTATGCTCGCCATCCCCGCGCCTGAGGACACACCCATGATCAACACGGTCTCGCCCTTCTGCAGTTTGCCGAACTGGTAAATCATTTCCCACGCAGTGATGAAACTGATCGGGATCGCCGCAGCCTCTTCCCACGACAGATGCGCCGGCTTGGGCATCATCTGTGCAATATCCATCACGGCATATTCGGCGAACCCGCCGCGGACACGACCAAATACCTCATCCCCCGCCTTGACGCCGGTAACACCTTCACCAACGGCGTGTACGACGCCGGAGGCTTCACCGCCACCCAGTTTCTCGGGGCCTCCGTGCACAACGCCGCCGACAAACAGTTCGCCCCGATTCAACGCCGCCGCATGCACCTTGATGACAATCTCGCCGGCCTTGGGCTGCGGTTGAGGCACATCGCGGAATTCGAGAACGTTCTTGTGATCCTTGGTGACAATCCAGCAGGATTTCATATATTATCCAATATAATCAATAGGTTAAATAAAATTTGCTCGCCGGACTTGGCTCCGGCTTATTCTCCGGATCTATCTCCGGATCAAATTACTCACCGCCGGTCTCACGCACAATCGGCGCCCAGCGCTTCAACTCGGCCTGGATGAACTGCGTCGCACGCTCAGGGGATGACGCAGTTACCGCTTCAGCACCGGCCTTGCGCAGAAATTCCTGCATGTCCGTTGCCGCGAGCACTTTCTGATTGGCTTGCGCCAGTGTATCGATGATCGGACGCGGCGTATTCGGCGGCAGGAAAATCGCGTTGAATGCCTGCACCACCAGTTCCGGCATGCCAGCCTGGATTGCAGTAGGCACATCGGGCACCGCCGTCAGTCGCTCTTCGGAACAAATCGCCAGCATGCGGATGCGGCCCTGCTTGTGATACTCCAGCGGCGCCGAACTGATCGTCGGCGTGTACATCGGTATGTGACCGGCAATGAGATCAGTCAATCCCGGGCCTGCACCCTTGTAAGGCACATGCACGATCTTCAAATCACCATTGATCTTCTTGAACAGTTCGCCCGTCAGGTGCGTGATGCTGCCGGTACCCGCGGAACCGAATGACAGGCCGGAGGGATTCTTCCTGGCGAATGCCGCAAGTTCCTTCAGTGTGCGCGTCGGCATCGAGGGGTGCACAGCAACACCGGTCGGCACCAGCGTGATGATGCCCAGTGCAGTGAAATCCTTCAGCGGGTCATAACCGAGTTTCGAATTGCTCAGCGGATTGAGCACATGCGTGGTGGTGTTGGCGATCAGCAAGGTGTAACCGTCCGGTTTGGCGCGCGCCACTTCCTGGGAGCCAATGCCGCCGGATGCACCAGAGCGATTTTCGACGATGATGTTCTGGCCCAGCAGGCGCGACATGTCCTGTGCCCAGCGCCGGCCAATGATGTCGTTGACACCGCCAGGCGCAAACGGCACGACCAACCGCAGAGCACGCTCGGGAAATTTGCCCTGCGTCTGGGCCGCGGCGGGCTCAATTTGCATCAACACAGCGGCCAGCAGGACCAAGCCGCCTGAAAAAAATGTCCGGTTGATCATTGTCGTGTTCCTCGAATTATTCTTGGGATTTTGACCGCAGGTATTGCAGGCGGGTGATGCTAATTGTTATCCAGTGCTGCCGCAACCGCCGGCATTTCAATGCGGTTCGTAATCCCATTCGCGCCAGCCGCCGAGCAGCGGAAAATAAAG
>CAZHFZ010000026.1:29320-41032 GCA_964531455.1 uncultured Bordetella sp. | reverse complement strand
GCATAACGTTCAAGCTGTCCGCGATAACGCTCGCGCTCGTTATCGAAAAAGGCTGCGACATCACCGCCCTCATGCCTGCTGGTCTTGTAATCGATAATCCAGCGCACGCCCTCTTCATCAACGAAGGTGCGATCAATCACGACATTGATGAGCCGGCCTTCGACAATACCGGTGAGCCGCAACTCGGAACGGCCTTCCGAATGTGCCGCCGTCAACCAGCGTCCGCGTTCTTCGCTGATGCAGTTAACCAGCGCCTGCCTTGCGCGGGAGGCAGCATCTGCAAGCTCCTGCTCACCGACACCCTGCGCCACCAGTGCCAGCCGGATTGCAGGCTCCAGTGTGGCTATACGCTCCTCATCCCATCCGACACCGCCTTCATCGGCAATGCGCTGCAGCCAGCGGTGCACGACGTTGCCGATGTGGCGCGCCGTTTCACCGACCCACGAAAACTCGACATCGTCCTGAGCGCGCACCGGTTCGGCTGGCGGCGTCCATGCCACTGGCTGCGGCGCTGCGGGAAGCGTCCAGCCGGAGCGCAGGCGACGCAGGCTTTGATCAACAACCTGAGGCTGAACAGCATCGTCCGGCGCCCCTTTGGTCACATCGCGCAGTGCCGCCTCATAATCCGGCTCGACCACCGGCCAAAGCTTGCCGAGCAGCGAACGTGAGGACGGCGGCTTGATTTTGCGGACGCCATCGTCATCTGCCGTCACATGCACGCTGCCGAGGAGATGCAGTTGCCGCCTGGCGCGGGTCGCAGCCACGTACAGCAGACGCCCGTCCTCAAAAGCCTGCTTCTCGGCATGAAAGCGTGCGATCCACTGATAGATCGGGTCACCGTCCTCACCAGCGGCATTGATCGGCGCCAGCAACAGTTCAGTTTCACCCTGTGCAGCCGGCTGCTCAGTCCACAGGAACAGTTTCTTTTCATCGTTACGCGATGCACGGGCAAGACCCGGAACAATCACGACATCGAATTCCAATCCTTTGGCCTTGTGGATGGTCATGATCTGCAGGCTGTCATCGGCTTCGACGTCGGCCAGCGCATAGAAATCGCCAAGCCCTTCTTCAAACGTGGCTCGATCCGGCAATTCACCGGCCTCTTCGTGCTGATCGAGATAACGGAAAAAAACCTCCGCATCTTCCAGATCGGTTTCATATTCAACACAGGCCGGTCCACCCAGTGCGAACCACGCACCTGCGACCTGTTCGCGCAACGGCGCGCGCCGTCGCTGCGACAGGGCAGGTGCCAGCGCGGCACAAACGCGTGCCGCACGCTCGCGGCCATCGGGAGACAGCAGGGCGATGCGTTGATCATCATGCAACGCATCCCACAACGTCAGCCCGTCCTTCCCCCCAGCCAGCGCATGCAAGTCGGCCAGCATCAGCCCGCACCACGGCGCGCGCAGCACCGCGAACCATGCCAGTCGGTCGCCTGTATGCGCCAGCGCGCGGGTCAGCGCCAGCAGATCCTGCACAACAGGGCGCTGGCCCAGCGGCTCGATGTCGATGGCACGAAAGCGCAAGCTGGCCGCTTTCAGCGCGGGAACGATTTCACGCAGATGACCGCGGGTACGGGTCAGTATGGCCACCTTGACCGCCGGATCAGCGGCGCGCGCAGCCAGAATGATGCCGGCAACCTTTTGCGCTTCGGCCAAACCATCGTCATCGAAAAGCGGATGCACGTGCACGGCGGCGCCGGCCAGTGCAGCGCGTGTCGGCACTGACGCGGTGTACGGCACTGCGCCGGAGACCATGTTTTCCACCGCCGGGAGGATGCGCGCAAACGCTGCATTGACCCATTCGACGATGCCCGACTGCGACCGGAAATTGGATGACAGCGAGATCGGATGAAGTTCAACACCGGCAATGCCTTCAGCACGCGCGCGCAGGAACAGACCGACTTCGGCTTCACGGAATCGGTAGATCGACTGCATCGGATCACCAACAGCAAATACCGTGCGTCCGTCGTCCGGCAACCAGCCGGACGTCAGCCGCGCCACCAGTTCGAACTGACTGATCGACGTGTCCTGGAATTCGTCGATCAGCAAGTGATGAATGCGGTAATCCAGCGCCAGCGTCAGGTCAGTAGGGGCTTCTTCCGTGCCCAGCGCCAGCAACGCGCTCTGCGCAACCTCGGTGAAATCCACCTGGCGATGCGCCTGAAACACCAGTTTCAATTGACCGACGGCCAGCTTCAGCAGGCGCAGGATGGCGCCCAGCACCTGCCATTGACTGTCGCTGTATTGCGCCGGGGGAAGCCGGCGCATGTCCGCGAGCGCCATGCGCATGTCTGCACCGGCATCAAGCACGGCAAACAGATCCAGCGCACGCGCCTTCCACGGCTGTGCCGCGGCACCCGCCGGGAATCCCTCATTTTTGGTTAACCGCTTCCGCCAGTTTTCATCCGCGGTCAGAAATGCGTCGGCCAGTGCAGCCCAGGCATCAACGTCATCTGAAAAATCACCAAGCCCGAGATTTTCAAACACATATTCCGCTACGGCACGCAACTCGGCGTCGCCTGGCGAAGGAACCGAAACACGCAAACGCATCAGCGCCATTTCGCGCGCATGCTGCAAGGCGGATTCCAGTTCCGGGCGATCCCAGACATGCATACGGCGCAGCCACTGGTCGCGGCGTGACAACATGTCGACCAGCAGATCCTCGGTTCTCGCAATGTCGTTATCAAGATGGACCAGCACGTTCTCGACGTCAGCTGCGTTTGCGTCCGATTCGTTCAGCAACGCAATCGCGGCCTGCGCTGCCTCGCGGTAGAGAGGCTCGGCATCTTCAATGCTGTCCGGCTGAGCGCCGAAACGGGACAGCACCGGCATCTGTCGCGTCAGTCCCGCGCACAGCGAGTCGATGGTCTGGATGCGCAGCTGCGCCGGATTGTCGACAAGATTCCAGCCGCCATCATGATCGCGCCGCAGCGCGGCATCCGCCAGTTTGAGCGTCAGCGCTTCGTGCGCCGATTCCGGCGTTTTCCCCGACTGCGCATCGGCCAAAGCCTGCAGCACCCGTTCGCGCATTTCACCTGCGGCTTTTTTGGTGAACGTTACCGCGACGATTTCCTCGGCATGTTCCACGCGCGCCAGCAGCAGCAGGTAACGCTGGATCAGCAGTTCGGTTTTTCCTGATCCTGCAGGGGCCTGGACGATAAACGAGCGTCGCGGATCCAGCGCGTCACGACGCTGCTCAATATCGGGAACAGTGGCGCTCATTCGCCAGGACCCTCGTCAGTAATGGGCTCGCCCAGCCTTTCGCGAATGCGGCAAAACGGCTGCATGCCACAGAACTGGCAGGTTTGCGGGTAACGTCTGGGATCGACCACAGAAACGCCGTCCGCAAACTGCGCCGCGAGCCGTTCAAGGTCGCGCTGCCATGCCGCAAGAAGATCCTGCCACTGCGGAAATTTTTCGCTGTGCTTTGTCTCGGCAAGCGCCTTGATCCCCGGCAGCAAATCACCGTCGCGCGCCAAGCCGGAATACGCAGTCTTGCCGGTACGCACCCGCGCGAAAGCCACCGCCGCCGCATCAGGTTCCGCCGTCACCAGATACAGCGGCAACTGCGGTTCTTCCGGGCGCTCACCCAGCATGTCGGCGGCATTCGCATTGCCGGTTTTGTAGTCGATCACGATACGGCGCCCATCTGCAGTCTCGTCAACCCGGTCCAGCCGCGCATTGAGCTGGAGCCGGCCTATCGTCATGCTGCGTTTGTCTTCGATGGCAAGCACGGCAAAAGCATCGCGCTTGCGATCCTCCTCCAGCCAGACCCTTGCCAGGGCGATCAGGCGTCGCTTCTCGATGTCGGCAAAACGACCGGACATCGCCGCAGGCCGATCACGCTTAATACGCTGGAGCGCGGCGTCTGCAGCGTCCTCCAACAAGGTATCCAATTCGTCGCGGCCAATCGCATGCAACGCCGCGCTGTCATGCAGGCGCTCCCACACTTTCGCCAGCACGTTATGCACCAGTGTTCCGCGTTCCAATGCATCAAGACCGGCATGCGGCACCTGCGGGCTCTCGGCATGCAACCGGTGGCTGGCACCGGCACGAAACGGGCATGCTGCCTGGTCCTTGAGCAGCGCGGTGCCTGCGCCGGAGACCATTTCATCAGCCAGCGGTGGGGCTGCAGAATCAGCAAGGCGCTCGAGGTCGCGCAAACCATGAATCAAGGTGCGGAAGTCCGGATACTCAGCGATGTCCAGCGCCATCTCGGCCACCTGCGCAATCAGCGCACTCGGCCGCAGTTCGCGATCGTCTTCCTGCAACGCATGACTGAAAACCACCTCATCAGCAGAGCAGTTCCAGCGTGAGGTAATGGCACGTGCCGTCGCCAAGGCATCGGCCGGCGAACTTTGCGGCAGCCCCGCAGCACGCTGCACACTCAGCGGCAGGAACGGATTGGGGCGCTGTGGCGGCGGCCACTTTTCATCGACAAGACCCATCACCCACATACAGTCGAAAGTCTGCCCGGAGGTTTCGAGCACGCCGAGGATCTGGACCGGAACATCAGCAGACTCCGGCTGGAACAGGGCATCAACAGCCATTCGCCGCAAACGTGACAGGGCCTTCCCATACTCAATATGCGGCACGACGCGATCAAGCGCAGCAAACGCAGCAACTACATCGTGCCAACGCTTCAGTGTCTGATATTCAACGGAATCGAGTGCGCGTTCACCCGGGTATCCAGCGACGGCCAGCGCATCCGAAAATGCGCGCGCCCACACTGAAGGTGACTGCTTGCCGAAAAGGCGGCTTTTGCGGAAATCGGCGAGAGCGGCGAGACGGCGCGCCAACTGCGGACAGTCTGCGCCGTTTCGCGCCACAGTGGCCTGCAACACCTCCAGTGTAATCACCGGTTCGGCGCGACGGCGCAACTCCAGGTCCAGCATCGCACGGGATGAACGTTCGGACTCCCCTGCGGCAATGAACGGCGAGCGCAGCAACCGGCTGGCGCGTTCTAATTCGATGTCACGACCCGCGAGTTCGAGAAGCAGCAACGCCGTGTTGACCAAGGGATAAGTCGCCAGCGAAACGCCCAGCGACAGGTTGAACGGCAACACAGGTGATACCGTGCCGGGCAACGCATAGTCCGGGGCCATCACCGCGCTGAATATGCGCACAACAGCAGCACGGCGCGCAGCGAGATCAGGAACAACAACACCGATCCTGGTGTGGCCGGCTTCGATTTTTGTGCGGGCCCACGCAGCAGCAGAACGGATTTCCTGCTCTGCATCGGCGCAAGGCCTTCTTTTCACGCTGCTTCTGCGCGGCGCAGGCGCGGCCAGCAATACATCACACCCGACCTCCTTTAATCCGTGCAGAAAAGCGGCCTGCTGAGGGGTAAAACTGTCGAAGCCATAGGCGATCAGCGTCGGCGGCCGCCGGATGAGGCCTTCCTTCATCAACAACAACAGGCGATCAGCCAGTTCAACGGCGTCCATCCATCCGCCGCGTTGCATGAACCTCTGATAACGTGGTGACCAGCCCTGAAATGCCTTGCTGTCTTCGTTCTGCGGGGCATTTCGCAAATGCGCCCCGAGGCGCCATGCAACCGTCAGTTGCCAGGCCTCATGGGCCAGGCGTGCGGCATCGGCTACGGCGAGCAACTCCGCGCCTGCAGTTGAATTGCGCAGCAGGTTTTCCCACAGCGCATGTGATTGTGCAGGTGTGAGTACGAGCGGCAGGGGCGCGATGTCGGCATAACGTGCATCCTGGCTGGCGCGCTCCAGAAAACCCGTCCATGGCAGGATGTCTGCGGACTCCCAGAGGACATTGCCCTTTGCCACCTGGCGCCCGGCAAATTCGCGCTGCAACATCAGAGAGAGCCTCTGGTTGGGCGTGATGACGGCAACAGCCCCTGCCGGCGACTGCATCAGCCGGGCAAAGACCTCGTCGTGGGATATTTCAGGAAATCGGGCGGCGGCAGACATGGGCAGGAATGATAAACCTGCCACCGCAAAGGCGTTGGGGCGCCGTTACTTTTCGATCAGGTGCTTTTTGTCTTTGACCTTCGACCAATCATCGGCATCGGCAGGCGCATCTTTTTTCTCGATAATCGGCTTCCAGACCTTGGCCAGTTCGGCATTCAATGCCGTGAACTCGCGCTGGTCGTCCGGCACGTCATCTTCGGCAAAAATGGCTTCGACCGGACACTCGGCGACACACAGGGTGCAATCAATACACTCATCAGGGTCGATCACCAGCATGTTCGGCCCTTCGCGAAAACAGTCCACAGGGCAGACGTCGACACAATCGGAGTATTTGCACTTGATGCAGGACTCAGTAACAACGTAAGTCATGGAATTTCCTGAATAAGCCGTCTTGAAATGTAGGTGTTGAGCCCAATTTTAACAGATGATGCCGGATGAAATGCGCGGCGCCTCAAAGCGGTGCGCCGCTTCCCAAATGCAGGGTTTTTGGATAGCATGGCTTTTCCATTCCTTGCTGCGGCCCCGCAGCAGAATCCTTTCCATACCAGACAAGGCAGGACCCATATGAGTGAGCATATTCATCACGTAACCGATGACTCTTTTGACCCCGAGGTGCTGCAATCAGCAACCCCGGTGCTGGTGGACTACTGGGCAGAGTGGTGCGGTCCATGCAAGATGATCGCTCCGATTCTTGATGAAGTTGCGCGAGAGTACTCCGGCCGACTCAAGGTCGCCAAGTTGAACATTGACGACAATCAGGCCACCCCGCCGAAATACGGCATTCGCGGCATACCGACGCTGATGCTTTTCAAAAACGGCTCCGTTGAAGCCACCAAAGTCGGCGCACTGTCCAAATCACAGTTGACAGCGTTTATTGACAGTCATATCTGAACGCTATACTCTTCGCCAACGCCTGTTACAACCCTCGCCGCAAAAGCAGTGGGTCGTTTACCAAAAGATAATTCAGGCGTTGGCACAGTTTCACGCAGTACCGCCCTTCCCCCCTTAAATTTCCCTGCCTCTTCCGCGATCAGCGCCCGAAGTCCATGCATTTATCCGACCTAAAAAATCTCCACGTCGGCGAACTCGTCGATATGGCCGTCAAGAATGAGATCGACGGCGCCAACCGACTGCGCAAGCAGGAACTGATCTTCGCGCTGCTTAAAAACCAGGCGAAGAAAGGTGAATCGATTTTCGGCGGCGGCACGCTCGAAGTGCTGCCCGACGGTTTCGGCTTCCTGCGTTCGCCGGACACTTCGTATCTGGCCGGCACCGACGACATTTACGTCTCGCCCTCTCAGATCCGCCGCTTCAATCTGCACACCGGCGACACCATCGAAGGCGAAATCCGCACGCCGAAGGAAGGCGAACGTTATTTCGCGCTGGTGAAAGTCGACAAGGTCAATGACGACTCGCCTGAAAATTCCAAGCACAAGATTCTGTTCGAGAATCTGACGCCGTATCACCCGACCGAACACCTCAAGCTCGAACGCGACATCAAGGCCGAAGAAAACTTCACCGGCCGCATCATCGACATCATCGCCCCCATCGGCAAGGGCCAGCGCGGCCTGATCGTGTCGCCGCCCAAGGCCGGCAAAACCGTGCTGATGCAGCACATCGCCCACGCCATTACCGCCAACCATCCCGAAGTCGTGCTGATCGTGCTGCTGATCGACGAGCGCCCGGAAGAGGTGACGGAAATGCAGCGTTCGGTGAAAGGCGAAGTCCTTTCATCGACGTTTGACGAACCCGCCAGCCGCCACGTGCAGGTCGCCGAAATGGTGATTGAAAAAGCCAAGCGCCTGGTCGAACACAAAAAAGACGTGGTGATCCTTCTCGACTCGATCACCCGCCTGGCCCGCGCCTACAACACCGTGGTCCCGGCCTCCGGCAAGGTACTGACCGGCGGTGTCGACGCCAACGCGCTGCAGCGCCCGAAACGTTTCTTCGGCGCCGCACGCAACGTCGAAGAAGGCGGCAGCCTGACCATTCTCGCCACCGCGCTGATCGATACCGGTTCGCGCATGGACGACGTGATCTACGAAGAATTCAAGGGCACCGGCAATATGGAAATCCATCTTGACCGGCGCATGTATGAAAAGCGCATTTTCCCGGCGATCAACGTCAACCGCTCCGGCACGCGCCGTGAAGAGCTGTTGGTGCCCAAAGATGTGCTGCAGAAAATCTGGGTGCTGCGCAAACTGCTATATCCGATGGATGAGCTTGAGGCAACGGAATTCCTGCTCGACAAGGTCCGCGCGACCAAGAACAACGCGGATTTCTTCGATTCGATGCGCCGCGGTTGATTCGCGTTTCCTTGAAACTCGCCGGGGCGGTCCGGCCCCAATACTTCAATCCTGGTCAGGGCCGCGTAAGTTCCAGCCTCCATGAAATCGGCTGTACTGGCTAAATTAAAGCCGCAGGTCACAACAAAGTGACGGAATTTTCGCCTTTCCAGGCCTGTTAGCTTGCTGCTACCGCCGTTGAAAGACGGCGGGCACATTCCCGGTGTAGCCTAGACACTGGAACGTTCCACTCATCAACTTGCCTGGAGCCAGACCATGACCCGACTGCTTCTAGTTTCATGCCTAAGCTTGATTTTTTCAGGTTGCGCGCAATTGCCGCCCCCTCCAGAGGATGCCGCAGCCAAACGCTTCGAGGCGATCCCCGGCAAATCCGTCATTTACCTCGCGCGTCACGCACTTGAACCCAGCTTTGTTGCCCCAGTTGCGCTGGAAGACAACATGATTGGCTCAACATACCGCGGCACTTACATGCGCATTGAGGTCCCTGCCGGAAAACACCGCCTTCGCGGCATGGCCGGGGACAGTGGCGCTATCAATCTGGTTACTGAGCCCGGAAAAGTGTATTTCGTCCAGCACAGCGCCCACGGCTACCGCAGCTTTGTCAGTTCGAGCTTTGACCAAGTTGACGCGAATTACGGTAAATCCCTGGTCCTGGGTGGGCAAATAACCGCGTTAATTACGCAATAAAGTCCAGGCAAGCCCCTTGGGCGTCTTTTCCCGGGGAAACCACCTGCTTCAAGGGCCTTGCCGTGCCGGCCAAATTTCGCCATAATTACTGGTTTCCCGCATTGTCGCGGGCACCACGCTCAGGATATAGCCATGAAAGCCGACGTACACCCGGAATACCTTGAAATTTCAGTAGCTTGCAGCTGCGGAAATAAATGGCAGACACGCTCGACCATGGCCAAAGACCTGAATGTCGAGGTCTGCTCGGCCTGCCATCCGTTCTATACCGGCAAGCAGAAGATTCTTGACACCGCAGGTCGCGTCGAGAAATTCAACCAGAAATACGGCAAACGCACCCCGGCCAAGGCCAAAGAAGCCACAGCCTGATGTTCGTTGCGTAGGCAATACGAGGGCAGCCCGACGGGCTGCCCTTTGTTTTGGTGGCGACCCAATGCAAAACAACGGCGCCCGACCCACTCGGAGGAGGTCTGCAAATGAAAACGTTCCGTATCGCCGTAATTCCCGGTGATGGTATTGGCAAGGAAGTGATGCCGGAAGGCCTGCGCGTGCTGGAAGCCGTCGGCCGCAAATTCAACATCCAGTTCAAGTTTGATGAACTCGACTGGAGCTGCGATTACTACGCCAAGCACGGCAAGATGATGCCGGATGACGGCCTCAAGCAGCTCGAAAAACACGATGCTGTTTATTTCGGCGCGGTCGGCTGGCCGGAGATGCTGCCCGACCACATCTCGCTGTGGGGACTGCTGATCCCGTTCCGCCGCGGCTATGATCAGTACGTCAACCTGCGACCGGTGCGACTGATGCCCGGCATGAAATGCCCGCTCGCCGACCGCAAGCCCGGTGACATTGACTTCTGGGTTGTGCGTGAAAACAGCGAAGGTGAATACTCGTCGGTGGGTGGCCGGATGTATGGCGGCACTGATCGCGAATTCGTCACGCAACAAGCCATCTTCTCGCGCCAGGGCGTCGATCGCATTCTCAAGTTCGCCTATGAACTGGCAAAGAAGCGACCGAAGAAACATCTGACCTCGGCAACAAAGTCCAACGGCATCTCGATTTCGATGCCGTACTGGGATGAGCGCGTCAAGGAAATGGCCTCAAAGTATCCCGAAGTCAAAACCGACCAGTACCACATCGACATCCTGTCCGCGCATTTCGTCATGCACCCGGACTGGTTTGACGTGGTGGTTGCCTCCAACCTGTTTGGTGACATCCTGTCCGACCTCGGCCCCGCAGCGACAGGTACCATCGGTATCGCACCGTCGGCAAACATGAATCCGGAGCGCCTGTTCCCGTCGCTGTTCGAACCCGTGCACGGCTCGGCCCCCGACATCTACGGCAAAAAAATCGCCAACCCGGTCGGCATGATCTGGGCCGGCGCGATGATGCTGGATCATCTGGGTTGCGAAGACGCCGGAGCCGCGGTCGTCAAAGCCATTGAAACAGCGCTGCTCGAAGGCCCGAAAACACCGGACCTCGGCGGCAAGGCCAGCACTTCGGACCTCGGCAAGGCGGTCGCTGACGCGATCTAGTTTCGCACTCAGTACGCGGCGACGGCGCCGTCGCTGCGCGGATCCGCTCCGCCTTCAAGCACACCGTCGGCATGCCGGATGATCATTCCGGCATGACCGACGGTTTCATCGTACGCACCGATTATTTCGACATCGTGCCCGCGTTCACTCAATTCGCGCACCACGCCGGCATCGAAGCGTGATTCCAGTTTCAGCGATTCGCTGGGCTTGCCCCAGGTGCGACCGAGCAGCCAGCGCGGTGCGCTCACCGCGGCCTGCGGCGGCATGCCATGCGCGATCGCCCGCGTGAATATTGCGCATTGCGTCTGCGGCTGACCATCGCCGCCCATCGTGCCGTAGACAACGGTACGTCCGTCGGACAGACGGGCCATCGCAGGATTCAGTGTGTGGAACGGTTTTCGCCCCGGTTCCAGCGCATTCAGCGCTGCGGGGTCCAGAGAAAAACTGCAGCCACGGTTCTGCCAGTTGACGCCGCTGCCGGGCAGCACGATGCCGGAACCGAACTCGTGGTAAATGCTCTGGATAAACGAGACTGCACGACCTGCATCATCGATCACACCCATCCAGATCGTGTCACCCGACTGGGTCTTCCCGCCCCACGGCTCGGCACGGCTGCGGTCGATACGCTGCGCGAGTTCGCGCACATGTTCCGGCTTGAGCAGATCCTGCGCTGCCACTTTCATGTAACGCGGGTCAGTCACGTAACGGTCACGCACGCGAAACGCCTGCTTGGTCGCCTCGACACAAAGATGCACATAGTCAGCGCTGCCCTGGGGCACCGCTGCAATATCCAGTTCATCGAGGATGCCGACGATCAACAACGAAATCACCCCCTGCGTCGGCGGTGTCATGTTGTGCACGGTACCCGCGGAATGTTGCAACGTCAGCGGATCCACCAGTTGTGCGCGGTGCGTGGCCAGGTCACGCACCGTCACCGGACTGTCCACCCGCGCCAGATCTTCGGCCAGTGACTGCGCCAATTCACCGCGATAAAAATCCGCAGTGCCGGCCCGCGCGATCCGTTCCAGCGTATCAGCGAGCCGACGCTGGTTAAAGCGGCTGCCGGCCTCAGGCGCAGCACCATCAACAAGGAAAGTGTCGGCGAATCCGGGCTGCATCTGCAGTTCATCCCGTTTGGCTGCAGTCAGCAAGGACTGGCTCACCGTGACCGGAATACCGTTCCTCGCGTAATAAATGGCGTCTTCCAGCAAACGTGTCAGCGGCAACCTTCCGCCCAGCTCCTTGCGCG
>CAZHFZ010000026.1:26515-29310 GCA_964531455.1 uncultured Bordetella sp. | reverse complement strand
CGCCCCAGCCGGAAATGGTGCCGGCCACAGTATTGGCCGCCACGCCACTGCGATGCGGGATCAGTTGCCGGTGGCCACGTTCTGCATACCATTCACGCGAAGCCAGCCCAGCCGCTGCGCCACAGGCGTCAATGGCACCCGGCGCTTCGCCCGGCACATGCAGCAGCCAGAAACTGTCGCCACCGATCGAATTCATGTGCGGGTAAACGACGGCGATGGTCGCCGCTGCCGCAATCATCGCCTCAATGGCATTGCCGCCTTCCCGCAGTACAGCCAGCGCCGACTGCGAGGCCAGCGCGTGCGGAGCGACGGCCATGCCACGGGTACCGCGCAGTGTATTGATCATTGAATTTTTCCGCCTTCAAAGTTTGCCGATTTGGAGCACACTTGCATGCAAGGCGCATGCCAGAAGTCTACCGCAGACCGTCACCGCGACCATGAACCTTGATAGACTGTCGCCGCCTGTAGTCATCACCCGGAATATCGCAATCCCCAATGAACGCACTGCTCCGCATCGCAGCCCTGATTGATGTGATGAACGAAAAAATCGGCCGCATCGCCTGCTGGCTGGTGCTGTTTGCCTGCGTCATCAGCGCCGGCAATGCCATGCTGCGCTACGGCTTCAACATCAGTTCGAACGCCTGGCTTGAAATCCAGTGGTACCTGTTCGGAGGCATGGTCATGCTGGGCACGGCAAACACGCTCAAAACCAACCAGCATGTACGCGTTGATGTGCTGTACAGCCACTACAGCAACCGTACGCGATTGTGGGTGGATCTCCTCGGCGGTGTGCTGTTCCTGATGCCGATGGTGATAATGATCGGCTGGCTGTCGTGGCCGATGTTTCTCAATTCCTACGTTATTGGTGAAACTTCCAGCAATGCCGGCGGCCTGTTGCGCTGGCCGGTCAAGCTGCTGGTGCCGCTTGGCTTCCTGCTGCTGGCCCTGCAGGGCGCCTCCGAAATCATCAAGCGCGCTGCAGCGCTTTGCGGACGCGCCAGCCTTGATGCCAACTATGAAAGACCGCTGCAGTGATTGACCGCGAGTTAATGGCCCCGCTGATGTTTTGCGGCCTGATCGCGTTCATGATGATCGGTTATCCAGTGGCGTTTTCGCTGGGCGCCGTCGGCTTGGTATTCGGCATCATCGGTATTGAACTGGGCTTTTTCCAGTGGGAACTGATGCAGGCGCTGCCGGAACGGGTATTCGGCATACTTGCCAACGACTTGCTGCTCTCCATACCCTTCTTCACCTTTATGGGGGCGGTGCTGGAACGCTGCGGCCTCGCAGAAGACCTGCTCGAAGGCACTGGCCAGCTGTTCGGATCGGTAAGGGGCGGCCTTGCATACGCGGTAATTTTTGTCGGCGCACTGCTCGGCGCGATTACCGGCACGGTAGCGGCATCGGTAATCGCCATGGGCCTGATTTCGCTGCCGGTGATGATCCGTTACGGCTACAACATGCGCATGGCGACCGGCGTCATCGCCGCATCCGGCACCATCACCCAGCTGATCCCGCCCTCACTCGTACTGATTGTGCTCGCCGACCAGCTTGGCCGCCCGGTGGGCGAGATGTACGCGGGTGCGATCGGTCCCTCCATCATGCAGGTGCTGCTGTTCTGCCTGTTCGTGTTCCTGGTCTCGAGATTTCGGCCCGATGCAATGCCGCCAATACCCGCATCCGCGCGCACCCTGCAGGGCTGGCCGCTGATACGCCGGGTATTGCGCGGCATGGTGCCCTCACTGGTGCTGATGTTCCTGGTACTCGGCACCATCCTGATGGGCGTTGCCACGCCCACTGAAGGCGGCGCGATGGGCGCTGTCGGCGCCATAGCCCTCGCCGCACTGCATCGCCGGCTGACCTGGGACCTGCTGTGGCAGGGCATGAACTCGACCATGCGCATCACCGCAATGGTGATTTTCATCCTTATCGGTTCTACCGTTTTTGGCCTGGTGTTCCGCGGGATGGATGGCGACCTGTGGATCGAACAACACCTGATGTCATTGCCTGGCGGAGTCACCGGCTTCCTGATAGCGGTCAACCTGTTCATTTTCGTACTGGCCTTTTTCCTCGATTTTTTCGAGATCGCATTCATTGTGATCCCGTTGCTGGCGCCGGTCGCCGCCAAACTGGGCATCGACCTGGTGTGGTTCGGCATACTGCTCGGGGCCAATATGCAGACTTCATTCATGCATCCGCCCTTCGGCTTCGCGCTGTTCTACCTGCGCGGCGTTGCGCCAAAGGAAGTCAAAAGCTCCGACATCTACTGGGGCGCCGTGCCTTGGGTGTTCATGCAGTTGCTGCTGGTAGCCATCCTGATTTTCTGGCCCGGACTTGTCACCGGATTCATCGACCGACCCGTCGCAATTGATCCGGCAAAAATTGAATTGCAGCTTCAACCAGAAGAACAGGCTGTGCCAATCGCCGAACCGCCAGCGAAACCCGGCGGATATCCTGAAGATGCCTCAAGCGCAATCGAACGCATGCTCAAGGACCAGAAATAAAAAAGCCCCGCGATTGCGGGGCTTTTTATGGCGATCGCTGATTACCAGCCAATCACCTTGGGCAGCCATAACGCCAGTTGCGGGAACAGGAACACCAAGAGCACCGCCAGCATCTACATCGCCACGAACGGAATAACGCCCATGTACATGTGACGGGTAGTGACCTCAGGTGGGGCCACACCGCGATTGAAAAACAGCGCCCAGCCGAATGGCGGCGTCAGAAACGATGTCTGCATGGTCACGCAGATCAGCATGCCCAGCCACACCAGATCGACGTTCTGCGCTGCAAAA
>CAZHFZ010000026.1:0-26415 GCA_964531455.1 uncultured Bordetella sp. | reverse complement strand
CGGCACCACCCTTGAGGAACTTTCTGCGTTAGGACGCCATGCGAATTCTCCCGTCTTAAAAAATTAACGGGATGAGCGGCGAAAGATTCGCCCGCTCATCCCGCTGGATCTGGGGAGAAAACTTCCCGATGCTCAGTAAGTCTTGTAAGACAGATACTTGCCGCTCATCACGATCTTCACGCGGTCGCCATTGGGGTCGGGCTCGCGCTTCATGTCCATCTTGAAATCAATCGCGCTCATGATGCCGTCACCGAACTCTTCATGAATCAGTTCCTTGAAGGTCGTGCCGTAGACGCTCACCAGTTCGTAAAAACGGTAGATCAACGGATCGGTCGGCACTGCCGTCGGCAGCGAACCCTTGTAGGGCACCTGCTGCAGCAACAGCACGGCATAAGACGGCAGCCCCAGGAGCTTGCCGGCGGCCTCGGCCTGTGCCTTGGTCATCTGCATCTGGCCGAGCAATGCGGCCGTTGTCCATTCCTTGCTGGCACCGACGGCTTTGGCGATCTTCGCCCAGGACAAACCCTTCTTCAGCCTTGATTCAACGACCATCTCGGTGACATCGGTGCGCTTCATCGGTTTGGAAAAACTGGCTGTTGCCAGCGACGCCCCGGTTGCCTTGCTCTTTTTCACTGCATTCTCCTTTGTGTTGAATGATTTGAAACGGATAAGTTGTTCAGCGCACGACGGTCAGCGGCGCGCCGCCGACGGCCTGTGGTTTGACCGGATCGACTGCCGGCGCTTCGCTGGGATCAAGACCAGGGGTCACCAACGGCGGATTGCGCGGGTCATAACCGGCCGCCGAACTCGAAAACATCTTCGAGCGGTCAACCAGGAAATCGATCAGGTGATTGCGGATACGGTAGTAATGCGGATGCTTGTGCAGATCGTGACGGGTGCGGCTGCGCGGCATGGTGTTGACAACGATCTCGGCGATCTTGGCGCGCGGACCGTTAGTCATCAGAATGATCTTGTCAGCCAGCAGGATCGCTTCATCGACGTCGTGCGTAATCATGAATACCGTCTGCTTGGTCTCGGCGCAGATACGCAGCACCTCCTCCTGCAGCACGCCACGGGTCAGCGCATCCAGCGCGGAAAACGGTTCATCCATCAACAGCATCTTCGGCTGAATCGACAGCGCACGGGCAATACCGACGCGCTGCTTCATGCCGCCGGAGAGTTCCGCCGGACGTTTCTTTTCCGCACCGGTCAGGTTTACCAGGTCGATGTATTTCTGACAGTGCTCGCGTACCTTCTCGGCGTGCCATTCCGGCCAGCGCGATGAGACGGCAAAAGCGATGTTTCCCATTACCGTCAGCCACGGCATCAAGGCATGACTCTGGAAAATCACTGCACGATCAAGGCTGGGTCCGTTGACTTCACGGCCACCGACAAACACATAACCCTCAGAGGACTGCTCCAGGCCGGACAATACGTTGAGGATGGTGGTTTTGCCGCAGCCGGAATGACCGATCAGGCATACAAACTCACCCGGTTCGATGCCGAAGTGCAAATCCTCAAATACAGTGGTAACAACACCATCACGGCCGGTAAACTTCTTTGCTATGCCTTCGATACGGATCAGGGGGTCGCTCATCTTTTCTTCTGCCGTTATTCGGGGAAAGTGACGAGCTTGGTCAGCTTCGCCATCATCAGGTCCAGCAGCATGCCCACCATACCGATTGCCAGAATGGCGGTAATGATGTTGGTGATCGACAGGTTGTTCCATTCATTCCAGACGAAATAGCCGATGCCCGTGCCGCCGACAAGCATTTCGGCTGCCACGATCACCAGCCAGGCGATGCTGATTGAAATACGCATGCCGGTCATGATGGTGGGAGCCGCCGCCGGCAGAATCACGCGAAATGCCGTGCGCAGATTGCCGACTTCAAGAGTGCGGGCAACGTTCAGCCACTCCTTGCGCACGCTGGAGACGCCGAAGGCGGTATTGATCAACATCGGCCACAGCGAGCAAATGAAAATCACAAAAATCGCCGAGATCGAACTGTCCTTCAGGGTGAACAGCGCCAGCGGCATCCAGGCCAGCGGTGAAATCGGCTTCAGCACCTGAATATACGGATCCAGGGCGCGGTATACCGTAGGCGACATGCCGATCAGAAAACCGACGGGTATCGCCACCAGCGCCGCCAGCAGGTAACCCAGCAGAACCCGCGCGATTGAATACGCAAGCTGGATGCCGATGCCTTTGTCATTGGGACCGCGGTCATAAAACGGCTCGCCGAGGTGCTGCATGATCTTGGCACCCACGTCCGCCGGCGAAGGAAACGCCGACTTCTGTCCAGTGGCCGCCGCAGTGCCGACCAGCGCCGCATACTCCGATTCCGCTGTCACCGGCATGACCTTGGGCAGGGTCAGCGCATGCCAGATCCCAATCATCAGCAGAAACACCATCAACGACAGCGCAGGCGCGCGCCAGTTGGACAAACTCTTCATCAGCAGCTCCTCAACGATCCGGCGATCAGCCTGTTACGTTCTTTTGATGGCAAAGCTCGCGATATATGCGTCGGGTTTGGCCGGGTCGAACTCTTTACCCATCACCGAGAACTTCTTGCTGGTGGTGGTCGGTGGCTTCATGCCGACTTCCTTCATCAGCTTCGCAGCGTCGGTGGCAAGGAACACTTCGCGGGCGACCTTTGCGTAATCCACGTCGCCCTTGATCTGGCCCCAGCGCTTCATCTGGCTCATGATCCAGATCGCAAACGAGTGCCACGGGAATGGATCGAAGTCGATACGGTTGGCGTCTTTCTTGATGTTACCGAGACCGTCGGCATAGGTGCCGGTCAGCACCTGTTCAATCACCGTCACCGGCTGGTTCAGGTAATTGGCCGGCGCAATCGCTTCGGCAATCTGCTTGCGGTTCTCGGGTTTCGCGGCAAATGCCGTCGCCTCCATGATCGCCTTCAGCAGAGCGCGGTAGGTATTCGGCATCTTGGTGACGAATTCCCTGCTCGCGGCGAACGCGCAACACGGGTGCCCCGGCCACATATCCTTGGTCAGCATGTGAATGAACCCGACACCGTCATATACCGCGCGCTGGTTCACCGGATCCGGCGCAAGGAAACCGTCGATGTTGTCAGCGCGCAGGTTGGCAACCATTTCGGGCGGCGGCACGGAACGGATCTGCACATCCTTGTCAGGATCAAGCCCGTGCTCCGCCAGGTAATAACGCAAAAGGTAGTTGTGCATCGAGTAATCGAAAGGCACGGCGAACTTGAAGCCCTTCCACGACTTCGGATCGCGCTTGTCCTTGTGTTTGATCGACAGCGTGATCGCCTGGCCGTTGATGTTTTCGATCGCCGGCACGGTATAAGGAATCGGGCTTGAACCCACGCCCAGAGAAATGGCGATCGGCATCGGCGACAGCATGTGCGCCGCGTCGTATTCCTTGTTCAGCGTCTTGTCGCGAATCACTGCCCAGCCGGCGGTTTTCACCACGTCAACGTTCAGGCCCTGGCGACCGTAGAAACCCATCGGCTGCGACATGATGATCGGCGTGGCGCAGGTAATGGGAATAAAGCCGACCTTGATTGATGATTTTTCCAGTGGACCGGTGGACTGGGCAAAAGCCTCTTTCGCCATGCCCAGCGGAAACAGCGATGAAATCGCCGCCATCGCAGTGCTCGCGCCCACGGCGTTGAGGAAGCGGCGACGTGTAGCATCGTGCGGAAACAGTGCGCGCATTACCGCAGCCTCGACCACGCGGTTACTCAGTGCTTCGCTGTCGTTTGTCTGCGCAGCCAGATCGGCCCGGTGTTCGGCTTCGCTGTGGTGGTGACCGCAGGAACAACCGTGGGTCAGTGAGGTGCCGGCGTCGAAGGGATCCTTGAATGCTGACATGCTGCGCTCCTTGAAGAGTTTATTTTGTTGTCACCCATATTGCAGCAAGCGTGCCAGCCTTTTGACAGCACCGGAGAAGCGTCGCAACCTGTTGTTTAACAATAACTTACAGGATCGTCCAAGACGAAGAACAAGCACACCGGCGACAATGCGCGCATCGTTACGGTGCGTGCACGCTCGCATTTGGAGCGCAACGCACCAAGGTGATGCACTTGCACTGCGGAGGCGCAGACGGGCGTTAAAATCGGATCATGCAAATCAGCCCTTACATCCGGCTCAGCGCGTTGTTATCTGCTCTGGTCCTTACCAACTGCGCGGTCAACCCGGTCTCGGGAAATCCGAATTTCGTCACCATGTCGGAGTCACAGGAAGTCAGCGTCGGTCGCAGCGAAGACAAAAAAATACGCAGTCAGTACGGTATCTACGACGACCCGGCGCTGCAGCGCTATGTCAGCGACATCGGCCAGCGCCTGGCCAAAAGCAGCCACCGGCCCGGGCTTGAATACCAGTTCGTGGTGGTGGATTCGCCTGAAATCAACGCCTTTGCCTTGCCCGGCGGCTTCATCTACGTCACCCGCGGCATCCTCGCCTACCTGAACTCGGAGGCCGAACTGGCTGCCGTGCTGGGCCATGAAATCGGCCACGTCACAGCCCGCCACTCCGTGCAACAACTTTCTGCGGCAACCGCCGCCAGTGTCGGCGCATCAGTGCTGCAGATTTTTGTGCCGCAAGTGCGCAATGCCGCCGGCGACATGCTGATCAATTCGCTCGGTGGCGCATTGCTCTCCGGTTATGGACGCGAACACGAACTTGAGGCCGACCGGCTTGGCGCTGAATACCTGGCGCGCACCGGTTACGATCCGCAGGCAATGATCAAAGTCGTCGGCGTACTGAAGAATCAGGAATTGTTCGACAACGAAGTTGCCAAAGCCGAAGGCCGCGAACCCCGTCGCTATCACGGCCTGTTCGCCTCCCATCCGGACAACGACACGCGCCTGCAGGAAGTTGTGCGCGAAGCCGGAAAGTTTTCCAGTACGGAAAACCGCATCAACCGGGAGGAATTCCTCAAGCACATGGAGCGCATGGTATTTGCGGACAGCCCCGAACAAGGCATCGTGCGCAACAATGTCTTTTATCACGCCAGCCTCGGGCTCACGCTGCAGTTTCCCGCCGGCTGGAAAGTCCGCAACGGCACACAGAACGTCACAGCCACGAGTCCGGACCGCAACGCACTGGTCGATTTGCGCAGCGCAGGTAACGCCGAGGGCTCTCCGGCCGAAGTGCTGCGCAAAGTACTCAAGCTCGGAACCGGCAGCAGCGTAACCCCAACGACCATCGGCGGCCTGAAGGCTGCAGTCACCGAAATCTTGATTTCCGGCAAGCCGACCCGAGTCGCCGTAGTGTTTCTCGGCAAGAGCGCATATGCCATCGGCATGCAGGCCAGTTCCGATGCCGCATTCCGCCAGCATATGGCGGCAATGGATGCCGCGATGCAAAGCTTCCACCCCATTACCGCCAAGGAACGTGAACTGGCCAAACCGCTGCGGATCCGCGTCATCACCGCCCGCGCCGGCCAGACTTTTGCCGACCTGGCCAAGTCATCTCCGCTCGGACGGTTTGCAGAGGGCCACCTGCGGGTCATCAACGCGCTTTACCCCGCAGGGGAACCGGTCGCCGGGCAGGCGCTGAAAATCGTCGAGTAATCAAGCAAGTGCTGCGCTGAATGCGCTGCGAATGCGATAATCCGTCGCTATAACAACAATACGGGTTTCCATTTTGCATATTGCGCTGCGCCCGCTGCTGATCGCCATCCTCGGCCTCGCCTGGCTGCTGCCAGGACTGGTCGGGCACGACCCGTGGAAGCCCGACGAGGCCTACACCTTTGGCGTGGTCTACGAAATCCTGCAGGGCAGCAGCTGGGTCATCCCGCAAATCGCCGGTGAACCGTTCATCGACAAGCCGCCGCTGTTTCACCTGATCGCTGCGGCCAGTGCGCTGTTGTTTTCCCCCTTCCTCGCCCTGCATGACGGCGCACGGCTGGCCGCCGGCTTGTGGATCGGTATCGCCTTGCTGTCCATCGCCTTTGCTTCCCGCGAACTGCATGGCCCGCGCCATGGCCTGGTCGCGGCATTGCTGCTGCTGGGCTCATTGGGGCTCGTGGTCCGCGGCCACCAGTTGATCACCGATGTCGCTGCGCTTGCCGGCTTTGCGATGGCCTACTATGGCGCTGCGCTGTCGCTGCGCCGTGCCGCACCCGGCGGATTCTTGATCGGCTCCGCCGGCGGCATTGTGTTCATGACACAGGGCATTCCCGAGGCCGCGATAGTCGCCGCAATCGCGATTCTTCTGCCGCTGGCCGGTCCGCACTGGCGCACACCGCGCTACGCGGCCGCACTGATGGTGGCCGCTGTTGCAGCACTGCCGTGGCTGGTCATCTGGCCTGCCCTGCTTTACCAGCGCGACCCGGCGCTGTTTGAGGCCTGGGTCACCGCCGAAAACCTGATGCGCTTCTTCGGCGCCCGCAATCCGGCCGACGGCCTCGGTTATTACCTGCGCATCCTCCCTTGGTATACCTTCCCGGCCTGGCCCATTGCACTGTGGGCACTGTGGCGCGCCCGGCGGGCGCACCAACTGGCGTCGCCGCCGATCGTGCTGCCCGCAGTCGGTTTCGGCGTCACGCTGTTGCTGCTCGGATTCTCGTCTGAGTTCCGTGAACTTTACGCCTTGCCGATGCTGCTGCCGCTGGCATTGCTGGCCGTGCCCGGAGTCGACCCGCTGCGGCGCGGCGCCGCGAATGGCTGGTACTGGTTCAGCATGATGGGCTTCACCTTTTTCATCGCCATCGGCTGGTTTTACTGGGGAGCGCTGGAACTCGGTATTCCGGCAAAACTGCATGGCCACCTGCATACCATACGACCGGGCTACGACTTCGGCTTCCGCTGGCTGCCCTTTGTTCTTGGACTGGCCTACACCGCAGGATGGTTCGCGCTGCTGATGAAACTCCAGAAAAGCGCCGAACGGCCCTTGATCGTCTGGGCCGGCGGCATTACTGCGGTGTGGGCACTGCTGGGCACACTGTTCATCGGCTGGGTCGACACGCAGAAAAGCTACCGCTCGATGATTGCCGACATGCAGCGTGCCATGCCCGCGAAATACCGCTGCATGGCCAGCCGCGAACTCGGCGAGGCGCAACGCGCGATGCTGCATTATTTCGCCGACATCAAGACCCAACGCGTCGAAACCAGATCGAAGGCTTTATCCTGTGACCTGCTGCTGGTGCAGGGACGTCCTCTGGACGAATCGGTGATGAATTCAGATTGGAAAAAAATCTGGGAAGGACACCGACCGGGCGACAAGGATGAGCGATTCAGGCTGTATCAGCGCAGCCGCAGGTAGTCGAATTCCATCCTCCATCGTATTTCAGCTGTTACCCATTGCTCCCCATTACATCGCTGACCATGACCGACTCCCTGCAGCGCTTCATTTTCGAACACGCACCGATCCGCGGTGAAATGGTGCAATTGGCCGCCACATGGCAGGCCGTCACCGAACGCCACGAGTACCCGGCGCCGCTGCGCCAGGTACTCGGTGAACTGATGGCTGCCGGCGCGTTGCTCGCAGCAACCCTGAAATTCAACGGCACGCTGATTCTGCAACTGCACGGCAGCGGCCCGGTCAAGCTGATCGTGGTCGAATGCAACTCGGATCACGCGATGCGCGCGACTGCAAAATGGGAAGGCGACATTCCCGATGGCAATCTGCGAGCATTGCTCGGCAGCGGACGCTTCGCGATCAGCCTGGTGCCGGAGTCCGGTCAGCAGAGTTATCAGGGCGTCGTTGATCTTAATGCCGACAGCATCGCCGCCGCACTGGAACATTACATGGCGACGTCTGAACAGATTGCCACCCGCATCTGGCTCGCCTGCGACGAACAGCGCAGCGCCGGCCTGTTGCTGCAGAAGCTGCCCGAACGCGAATCCGCGGATGACGATGCGTGGCCGCGCGCCGAGCATCTGGCTTCAACCGTAAAATCCGAAGAGCTGCTGGGCCTAGCGCCACAACAGTTGCTGCACCGCCTGTTTCACGAAGAAGACCTGCGCGTGTTTGAACCGCGCCCCGTCTATTTCCGCTGCTCATGCTCACGCGACCGCGTGGTTGGCATGCTGCGCATGCTCGGTCGCGACGAAGTACGCAGCGTAGTCGCCGAACGCGGCGAGGTCGAAGTGCACTGTGAGTTCTGCAATCGTCGCTACGCTTTCGACGCCGTCGACAGCGAGGAAGTTTTCGCAGCCGCAGTAACATCGGCGGCAGCCGGCACGCGCCACTGACCCCGATTGCTGCACAGCATCAGCGGGCGTAAACTCTGAATTGTTAACAAGCCCCTCCCAGGGCAGCCAATAATTCTGTTTAAAATCAATTATTTACGGAGATCTTCATGAACAACGGACGCGAAGTGGTCGTGCTCAGCGGTGTACGGACTGCGATCGGTGATTACGGTGGCGGCCTGAAAGATATCGCGCCGACCGATTTGGCCGGCCAAGTGGTCAAGGAAGCCGTCAGCCGCGCGAAGATCGACCCGAAACAGGTCGGCCAGCTGGTGTTCGGCAATGTGATCCACGGCGAAGCCAAGGACATGTATTTTTCGCGTGTTGCCTGTATCAAGGGCGGACTGCCACAGGACACCACGGCAATGACTGTGAACCGCCTGTGCGGCAGCGGCATGCAGGCCATTGTCTCCGCATCACAAAGTATTTTGCTCGGCGACTGCGATGCGGCAGTCGGCGGCGGTGCCGAATCCATGAGTCGCGGCGGCTACCTGATGCCGTCACTGCGCTGGGGCCAGCGCATGGGCGATGGCGGCTTCATCGACATGATGGTCGGCGCGCTGACCGATCCCTTCGACACCGTGCATATGGGCATCACCGCGGAAAACATTGCAGCGCAATGGAAAATCTCCCGCGAGCAGCAGGATGCCTTCTCGGTAGAGAGCCACCGCCGCGCCATCAACGCCATCGAAAAAGGCTACTTCAAGGACCAGATCCTGCCGATCGAACTGAAAACACGCAAAGGAACCACGCTGTTCGACAAGGACGAGCACCCGCGGGCTGACGTTAATCTCGAGGGCCTCGCCAAGCTGCGCACGGCGTTCAAAAAGGAAGGCGGCTCGGTTACCGCAGGCAACGCCTCCGGCATCAACGATGGTGCTGCTGCGGTGGTGCTGATGGAAAAAGAAGCCGCACAAAAAGCCGGCCTCAAACCAATGGCGCGTCTGGTCTCTTACGGCCTCGCCGGCGTCGATCCGAAGATCATGGGGATCGGCCCGGTGCCGGCCGTGCAGAACGCGCTGAAACGGGCCGGACTAAAAGTCGAAGACATGGATGTCATCGAATCCAACGAGGCGTTTGCGGTGCAGGCGCTCGCCGTTTCGTGCGACCTCAAGTTTGATCCGCAGAAAACCAACCCCAACGGCGGTGCAGTCGGACTGGGACACCCGATCGGCGCTACCGGCGCGATCCTGACTGTCAAGGCGATGTACGAACTGCAGCGCACCGGCGGCCGATATGCATTGGTCACGATGTGCATCGGCGGCGGTCAGGGTATTGCCGCGGTATTCGAGAGAATGTAAGCAGTCTTCAGACCCTGCATGGAAAACGCCGCGCATGCCGCGGCGTCTTCTTTTGTCAGACCCACGGGTTTGTTCAGCCACAATCCACCTTGCAGTTGGCTCGGGCTGTACAATAAGGCAACAACAGAAAAGCAAACACTGATGCCAGAAGTCGACATCCAGCGCCTGCTTGGGCCCGAAGCCCGGGAAATCTTCATGCAGTTCCCGCTTCCGCTGGCACTGGTTAACGAAGCCGGTGATGGCCAGTTCAATGCGCGTTTCTCGCAGTTCTTCGATCACGAGTGCATCGGAAGCGCGGCGTTGCGCGATGTCCTCAAATCACCGGGTATGGGCTGGCAACCGGTCAGCATCCCCACTTGCAACGGCGGCAAGGCAGACCTTTACGCGCAAGCGATGTCGGTACCTCACGGCACCATGCTGGTGCTCGGCGAGTCCGCACAGGTCATGCATGACGCAGACATGGACAAACTGCGCAAGCGGACCGCTGAACTTGAAAAAGTCAGCGCCACCGACTACCTCACCGGCGCATGGAATCGCGCGCATCTGGTCCGCGTTACCGCCTCCGAAACCGCGCGCAGCCTCCGGTTTCGCCAGCCGCTTTCCGCGCTACTGATCGACATCGACCATTTCAAAACGGTTAACGACACCCACGGACACCAGACCGGCGATGCCGTACTGCGCGAACTCGTGTCGCTGATCCAGCGCAAAATCCGGTCTGCCGACCTGCTGTTCCGCTGGGGCGGCGAGGAATTCGTAGTGCTGGCAGTATCGACCGGATACAGTGATGCCGAAATTCTTGCCGAGCATCTCCGGGCACGCGTTGCCAACCACGGATTCCCCGGCATCGGCCCTCTGACAGTGAGTATCGGCGTAGCCGAATACAGCGGTGACGAAACCGCCGACCAGTGGTTCAAACGCCTGGATAACGTACTGTTCAACGCAAAAAACGGCGGCCGCAACCGCGTCATTACCGAACGTTACGGCAACTCCGATAAGTGGATTGCCGAAGGTGGTCAAGCAGCACTGCGACTGATCTGGCGTGACAGTTATGCCTGCGGCGAACCCCTCATCGACCAGGAGCACCGCGAACTCTTCGACCTCGCCAATGCGCTGATAGACTCGGTACACAAGGATCACATTACCGTTGATGCGGCTCTGGTCGCCCTGCTGCAGCACTTGGAACAGCACTTTGCAAACGAGGAAAAAATACTCGCTTCCCGCGGCTATGCGCGGCTCGAAGAACACCGCAACTCGCACGCCAGCCTGCTGCGCAAGGCAGGGGAACTGCGCAGTGCGGCAGCGGCCAGCGGCAGTGCCAGCTTCGGCGCGCTGATCGATTTCCTGGCCAATGACGTTGTCGCCCGGCACCTGTTTACCGCCGATCGTGACTACTACCCGCTTTTTTTGACCAACCAGGACTGACCGGCTGAGTACGGGGGCTTCAGCAGCAGTTGCCCTGACGGCGGAAATTAACGATCATTCGGGTCACCAGAATCAAAATATCTATAAACCTGCGGAGGAATTCCAAATGCATATCCTGAAAATACTGACCGCGCTTGCCGTACCGGCGCTGCTCTCAGCACCGGCGGTCAACGCTGCTGAAAACAAGTACCCGGAAAAACCAATACGCCTGATCATCGGCAGCGCCGCCGGCTCCGGCCCGGACATCATCAGCCGCCAGCTTGCGGATCGACTGTATGAGTCCTGGAAGCAGCGCGTGGTGGTTGATGCTCGTCCGGGCGCAGCTGGCGCAATCAGCGCCGAACTGACGCTGGCTTCTGCCGCTGACGGCTACACCTGGATGATGCTGACCTCCCAGTTGTTCGTCGCTTCACAAGTGCTGGCAGACATCAAATTCGACTTGCAACGCGACCTCCGCTCGGCCGCACTGATCGGCGTCACCCCTTTCGTGTTGCTGTCCAACAGCCAGCTGCCGGTGAAATCACTGAAGGAACTGATCGATTTGGCGAAAAAGCAACCGGGCAAGCTGCGCTACGGCTCCGCCGGGACCGGCGCCTCCGAGCACCTCTCCGGCGTACTGCTGAACCATCTGACCGGAACCAACATGCTGCATGTACCGTACAAGGGGGTCGCCCAATCCATTGCTGATGCCCTCGCCAACGAAGTGCAGATGACTTACGCAGTTCTGCCCGCCGCACTGCCGCATATCCAGGGCGGTCGCCTGCGCCCGCTGGGTGTGACCACTGCCAAACGTGCGGCACTGATCCCTGATGTGCCCGCCATCGGCGAAGTTGTCCCGGGTTATGCGATGAACGCCTGGTACAGCATCGTCGCCAAGAACGGCACCCCGGCGCCGGTGCTCGCCGCCATGAGCAGCGAAATCGTCAAGGTGATGCGCGAGCCCGCCTTCGGTGAAAGAATGAAAGGTCTGGGCATCGAAATGGTCGCTGGCGACGGCGCCGTTCTCGACGCCTGGCGCCGTGAAGAAAACAAACGCATCGTCGAACTGGTAAAAATTTCCGGCGCCAAGGAAACCAAATAGCCGTTTCATCAGCGCCATGAAAATGCCGCGCATTGCGCGGCATTTTTTATTGCAGCGCAAGCCGGCACTTATCGATTCCTGGCTGTTTCCATGGCAAAAGCCCGCGGTGCCATGCCCTGCGCGCGCCGGAACATCGTTGAAAACGCACTCGGGCTCTCGTAGCCGAGGTCAATCGCCACCGCAGTCACTGGTGTGCCGTCGGCAAGCCGGCGGATCGCTTCGAGCAGCCGTGCCTGCTGTTTCCAGCGCGCGAAGGTAATACCCGTTTCGCGCAGGAAACGCCGGTATAGCGTGCGCGCGCTGGTATTCATGTCGCCGGCGTCGAGCACGCTGGCCTGCCGCGTCGACAGGTCGGCAAGGATGCGCTCGCACAACTGCATCAGATCGGCGCTGGCCGGCAGCGGCAGATCCAGTGCACTGCGCGGCAGCCGGCGGATCTCGGCCATCAGCAAGCTCATCAGCAGCCCATCGTCGCTGCCTTCGTCATAATCGGATGGCAGTTCCGCGGCGCGCACGATCAACTCGCGCGCCAGAGGCGTCACTTCCAGGGCCACACAGTCTGCAGGCATGCCGACGCTCACCCGGTTATCCGCATACAGGCTGTGCATTGCCACTACGCCATACATCTGGATTTCATGGGCGGTGTGCGCCGGCATCCACAGGGCGCGTGAAGGCGGCACGATCCACGCATGACGCACAGTTCGTACGCGCATGGTTCCGGCAATCGCATATACAAACTGGGCGCGGGAATGCCAGTGCGGCTGGATGCAATGCCCCTTGGGATACGAGGTGCGGCGCATTACCACCGCGCGCGACAGATCACCCTGCACCGGGCTTTCCTGCGCAACAGTGAAATCGGTCGTCCGGCTCAGCGGCACCTTGGTACGCTTGTCCATTATCAGCAGGTTTAATGTAAATGTTCGAAAGACAGACGATTGTAACCGGTGCAGAATCCGATGCCATGAACACCGCCCAAACTGCCGCCCGTCCTGACGGGCACTCGCCCGCCGTCAATCTGCTGCTCAACGTCGGCCATGCCATCGACCACATGTTCCTGCTGATTTTCGCGACCGCAGTAGCGACCATTGCCGTTGAATTCGGCCACGGCGACTGGACCGATCTGATGCCTTACAGCGTCGGCGCCTTCGCCCTGTTCGGGCTCGGTGCACTGCCCGCCGGACGCCTTGGCGATTTGTGGGGCCGTCGCGTGATGATGATCATTTTTTTCTTCGGCATGGGAGTGTCGGCGATGCTGGTTGCGCTGACCAACAACGCCTGGCAACTCGCCGCGGCATTGACGCTGATGGGTGCATTTGCGGCGATCTATCACCCGGTCGGAATCCCGATGCTGGTGCAGGGTGTAAAAAATCCGGGGGCGGTGATCGGCCTCAACGGACTTGCCGGCAATCTCGGAATCGCCGTCGCCGCTCTGGTCACGGGGTTCATCGTCAAATGGCTGGGATGGCGCGAAGCTTTCGTCATCCCCGGGCTGGTCTCGATTGCCTGCGGAATCATTTTCGCAGTGGTTTGCCCGAAGGAAACCGAAGCGCCCTCCAAACGCAAGGGCGGCAAAGCCAAGGTCACGCTGACGCCCGAACTGCTGGTGCGCGCATTTGCAGTAATGACTGCCGCGGCTGCCGTCAGCACCATCCTCTTCAACTTCACCACCAACGGTAATTCGCAACTGCTCGCCGCAGGATTCACAGGCGTCATCGAAGACCCCGCGGTCATCGGCACCCTGCTCGCCGTGATCTATGCAGTGGCTTCTCTGGCGCAACTGGTCGTCGGCCGACTGATCGACCGCATGCCGTTCAAGCCGCTGCAATTGTGGATGTCGGTGGCGCAGGTACCGCTGCTGATCTGGGCCGCCCACACCCAGGACTGGTGGCTGTTCGTGGCGCTGCTTGCGGTAATGGTGTTTGTGTTCGGCTCCATTCCGTTCACCGATGCGATGATCGTGCGGTATGTCGATGACCGGCTGCGCTCCCGTGTTGCGGGCATGCGCCTGACGGTCGCCTTCGGATTCAGTTCACTGGCGGTATGGATACTCGGGCCGCTGGTCAAAAGTATCGGCTTCTCCCACGCGCTGTGGATCATGGCCGGCATCGCCGCAATCAAGGCCGCCATCGTACTGTTTCTGCCTGACGAATCAGAAACAGAACCCGCAAAGATCTGACCGGTTACTGTCGTCCGATATCCTGAATCGCATCAACCACCATGCCGGTTCTGGACGCAATCAGCAGTCCGGCAAAGCCGCCGGCCATCATCGTGTGCATGCGCCCGATTAATAATGGCGATTTATAACGGTCGACGCCCCTGGATGACTCGTATCAGAACCACCACGATCGCCACTACCAGCAAAACGTGAATGAAACCACCCATGGTGTAGGCCGATATAAAACCCAGCAGCCACAGCACCAGCAATACAACAGCAATGGTATAAAGCATGAAGGTGGTCCTTTCGTAATCAGTTGCGGCGCAATGCGCCGTCGATTATTTTCACGTGGTCACCGGTATGCCAGACAGCAGGACCGCTGTCGCTGACAACGACATTTGAGCCGTCATCCAGCCTCACTGTAATCTCCTGCTTTTTGGTGCTGCCCATGCGCTTTTCGACTTCGTTGCCCGCGACTGCACCACCCACTGCGCCGACGACCGTCGCAATTTGTTTGCCGCTGCCACCGCCCACCTGATGGCCCAACAGGCCACCGACAACGGCGCCGCCAACCGCGCCCATGCCACTGCCTTCGCCTCCGGCAACCACTTCCTGTATTGACAGGATCACGCCGCAGTTCATACAAACCGCAGCCGGTGCGGGTGTTTTGCCATTTGCCGCGCTGACAACCTTCGCCTGTGGCTTGCCGGTTGTGGATATCGCGGTAGCGTCAGCCACCTTCCCCAGCGAACCGGGTATCCAGCCAAAAACAGCCGCGATTCCAGCCAGGCAAAAAACAATCACTGCTATACCGGTGCCCCAGACCAGAGGATGAAGCGGTTTATTCGGAACAAGTGCATGCGTAGTCATGTCATTTTCTCCTCAGTGAAACATTCACTGGAGATTGTCGTCCTCGCCGCCGCTCAATTCCGTACGCAAACGCACATACCGCGAAATACTTCGGCCTCACCATGAAGCTCATGCTCAACCTGATACCGATTCCCGCCGCAAACACGCTTCTTGACGCATTGCCTGATAGGGACTTCAAACGCCTGCGTACCGCGATGGTCACCGTCACACTGACGTTTGGCGAAGTACTGTGCGAAGCCGGACAACGCATCCGCCATGTCTATTTCCCCACAGATTCACTGGTATCGCTGCTTACGCTGGTTGATGCCCACCTGCCACTGGAAGTCGGCCTGGTCGGGCGCGAAGGCATGGTTGGCGTTGCACTGGCGCTGGGCGTGACGACCACACCGGTGCGCGCGCTGGTTCAGGGCAGCGGCTCCGCACTGCGCATGGATGCCATGCGCTTCCGTCGAGAACTGGCAACGTGCAAACCGCTGCAGGTAGTGCTGCACCGTTACGCGCATGTACTGATGGTGCAGGTATCGCAGACCGCCGCCTGCAACCGCTTCCATGTTGTCGAAGCGCGCCTCGCGCGCTGGCTGCTGATGACGCGCGATCGCATGCGTTCACGGCAATTCCGCCTCACTCAGGAATTCCTAGCCCACATGCTCGGCGTACGCCGTGTCGGCGTCACCAACGCGGCGCAGGCACTTAAAAACCGCAAACTGATCGACTACAACCGCGGCAACATCTCGATCATCGACGAGGCAGGCCTCGAATCAGCCTGCTGCTCGTGCTACGAAAGCGTCAAGGGCATCGCCCGGCAGATTCTCTAACATCACGATTCACCCATAGCGGTGCATGCCACCGGCATCGGTTGACAGCGCGTCAACACAGGCCCGGGGCAGCATGATTCCTGCCGCCGGATCCTCCACCGCTTCAATCCCGATCCACGGCTGCGCGAATTGGACCGTTCCGAATATCGTCGCGAATGAAACATCCGCAGCATCACGCCCGGTGCCGAGGCGAATCAGTCCAGTCGGCAACACCATTCCCGTCGGATCAAACAGATACCAGCGCCCTCCGAGAAATGCTTCGACATAAGCATGGAAATCCGGGGGGCCAAAAATCGGATTCGATCCGTAATCGATGCCCGTGGCAAAACGCGCCGGGATATTGAGCGCCCGGCACAACGCAATCATCAAATGCGCGAAATCGCGACACACGCCGACCTGCTCGATCACAGTATCAATTGCAGAAGTTGTTGCATTGGAACTGCCGGAGACAAACCGGGTCCGCCGCTGCACCCAGTCCTGAATCGCCCGCACCCGCCAATAACCCTGCCGCATACCGCCGAACTCACTGGCAGCCAACTGACGCAGACGGTCGGACTGGCAATAACGGCTCGGGTAAATGAAGGCCAGCGCCTCCGCCGGAAGTTGCGCAATCGCTACCTCACCGACGCTGTCGGGCGACGCCACATGGTGAGCGATGTTGACGACAGCGTCATAACGCACAGTCAAAGGGCCAGGTTGCGCGCGCAGGCGCGCATAACGATTTCCATGCACCTGATCGGTAAACAGCGATACCTCGACAGGCTGGCTGATGCTGAAATTTTCGGAAACCAGGGACTGGCACTGCGTCTGCGCCGCGTGGACATTGAAAATGAAATCACTGACATGGTCGATGACTTCATACTGCAATTCGATAAACAACTTCAGCTTCACCATCACGCGCCTCGTATTTCCAATTCCGGGGTTGCCTCGGAAATCAATACGCCGGCAACGCCGGCGCATCAACCAACTACCGCCGACAATGCCGTTGTTGCTACTTATCCTTACCGACCTGGTTGCCGATCAATCCGCCGACGGCTGCACCGCCAACGGTACCGACCGCACTGCCGCCTGTAAGAATCGCGCCACCAACCGCCCCAACGCCTGCACCAATTGCCGTACTCTCGTCACGGGAGGACATCCCGGCGCAACCTCCCAAGGTAAAAATCAGAACAACGGCCATCAAGCCAGCCAAACTGTTTGGGTTGATTTTCATATCAATTCCTTATTTATAAAAATTCGGATTAAACAACTCCACACCGGACAAACAACACCTGCCCGGCCACCAGCTACTTGAGACGCATATCATTCTTGACTGAGACCACCCCGCCAATCTTGCGCGTCAGGTCAACAGCCTTGTTAATTTGTTCCTGGGTACCGATAAACCCGCTGAGTTGCACAACGCCTTTGTAAGTCTCGACACCAATTTCCGCAGACTGCAGTGTCGGCTCATTGAACAACGCCGCCTTGGCCTTGGTGGTAATAACGGTATCGTCCACGTAAGCGCCTGTACTTTCCTGCTTGGAGGTCGAAGCGCAACCAAGCAGAGTTGCGAACGCAAGCGTGGCTATCAAAACGCCGATGCGATTGATGATGTTCATGTTGATGACTCCGGATTATTTCGATTTGAGGAGTTGCATCATGCAAGCCCGCACAGCATCGGTCTGTACGCTGTCGAACATAGTGCGTATTCACACCGTCGCCAGCGGGAGACAACCTGTTGCTGGCAGGGATTTTCATTCGTACGCCAGCGCACACATCAGCGTATGCTCTATTCCTGAACAATCCGGCCTCGCTGTTGCGGCACCTCGCCCGCAACGCTTTCAAGAGGCAGAAAGCGCCACCGCCATGGCCAGCCCCCACCATCTCGAGCAAAACCACCTGCTCTGCGCGCTACCCGCTGCCGACCATGAACGGCTGTTGCCTCAACTGGAGTTGATCGAAATGCCTTTGGGCTGGGCCGTCTATGAATCCGGCCGCGATCAGGGTTATGTTTATTTCCCTACGACTTGCATCGTCTCACTGCTATATGTGATGGAAGACGGCTCATCAGCCGAAATCGCCATCGTCGGTAACGAAGGATTGGTCGGCATTGCGCTGTTCATGGGGGGCGAAACCACTCCAAGTCGCGCCGTGGTGCAAAGCGCGGGGCATGCATACCGCCTCAAAGCCATCACGCTAAAAAAGGAATTTGAACGCGGCGGCGAGTTACAGCATCTGTTGCTGCGCTACACGCAAGCCCTGATCACGCAAATGGCACAGACTGCCGTTTGCAACCGCCATCATTCATTGGAACAGCAATTGTGCCGTTTTCTGCTGTTAAGCCTTGATCGGTTGCCTTCGAACGAATTAAACATGACCCAGGAATTGATCGCCAACATGCTTGGCGTACGCCGCGAAGGGGTCACCGAAGCCGCAGGCCACCTGCAGAACGACGGTCTGATCAAATACAGCCGGGGCCACATCACCGTGCTTGACCGGCCGGCACTGGAACAGCGGGTTTGCGAATGTTATGCGGTTGTCAAAAAAGAAATGGACCGCCTGCTGCCGTGGGTCAACCCTGCCCAAAAAAGCTGATTGGACTCCTTGAGCCGGGCATCAAATCGGCAAATTCCCGGTAAATACCCCTTTTTTGCAGCCAAACAGAGCCTAATACCCCCGAAAACACCTAATTCCAGCCTCAATGGCAAGGGGATTTCCGGAAAACAGGGCTTTTGAGGTATCATTGCGGGTTCCCGCCATGCGTCCGGCCCCGGCCGGCGCTGCCCGTCAACCCCATCGCAGAGAGAAGGCAAGACATGCAGGCAATTCTGGATTACCTGAAGAAAACCGGCGAACAACTGGATTCTGAGATCGCCACCGCAACCGGACTTTCACTGGCCAGCGTGCGCCAGCATGTGACGGTGCTGCAATCCCGCGGCGACATCATGATCTGCCGCTCGATCCGTTTCAAGGACGGCAAACCCAGCGAAGGCATGTTGTGCCGCATTTCCGGCTACATCCCGCCTGTCGCCCCCGGCCGGAAACCAAAGGGTTCTGTGCCGGCGAAATCCGTCATCTAAAAAATGAACGGCGCAGCAATCGTCGCCGATTGCTGAACGGCCTGAATAAAAAACGCCGGCATCAGCCGGCGTTTTTTATTGGGCAACACCCAAGCGCCTTGACTCCAGAATTGCTTCACAAACCGCACCCGAACCACCCGCGCCGTAAAACTCCAAAGCTCGCGTAAAATCTTCCCGCCGGCATCAACCGCACCCCGAATAACAAAACCGAAACCTTCACCACTGAGGAACAACATGCTCACCATCTACGGTTCTGCAAACTCCCGTGCCCTCCGCGTCATCTGGATGGCCGCTGAACTCGGCTTGAAATACGAACACAAGGACTGGCTGCCGCGCTCGCCGGAAACAAAGACTGACGATTACCTTGCGCTGAATCCGAACGCGCGTGTGCCATCAATCGACGATGACGGTTTCATCCTCAGCGAGTCGATGGCGATCAACATGTACCTCGCCAAAAAACACAAGAGCCCGCTCTACCCGGCTGACCCGAAGCTGGAAGCGCTGTGCTGGCAGTGGAGCCTCTGGGAAACCGACCGCCTCGACCGCCAGATCGTTGATTACGTTCGCAACAGCGTGGCATCACCGCCAGCCGAACGTAAACCGGCCATCGCCGAAGCAGCCTGGCTGCAGGTCGCGCCTGCGTTTGATGTACTGGAAACCGCGCTGGCCAAAACACCCTGGCTCGCCGGCCCGGCATTTTCCGTGGGCGACCTCAATGTGGCCGGCGCGCTGTATCGGGCGTTGTCGATCGATGTCAGCAAATGGCCCGCGTTTGATGCCTGGCTGCACAAATGCTGGGAGCGGCCTGCCGCGAAACACGCGCGGTCGTTGCGCGAGCAGTAGAAACTGATCGCGGCTCACCGCGCATCAATTGCAAGCATTTGTTTTTATTTGTTTTTCAGGGGTGCCACGGATCACTTCCCGGCGCCCTTTGCATTCGCACGTCCCAGCCCAACCAGAGTAGGATGCAACAGTTCGCGTGAACGGCAAAACAACAATACGCCGTCCGCGATTTGATCATCACGCTCTGGGAGGAGCCATGCCGCCACTGCACCGTATTGCCGTGCTATTTGCCGCCTTCATGTTCTGCATCGCACTGCCGTCATTCGCCGCGAATTATCCGGAACCGAAAGAAGGCAGCTGGGTTGCGAAAAATTTCAAATTCCACACCGGCGAGGTAATGCCGGAAGTCACTCTGCATTACCGCACCATCGGCTCGCCGGCGAATGAGCCGGTGCTGCTGCTGCACGGCACCGCGGGGTCCGGCCTGAACTTCATGACACGCAACTTTGCCGATGAAATGTTCGGCCCCGGCCAGCCGCTGGACGCCGCCAAGTACTTCATCATCCTTCCCGATGCGCTGGGCAGCGGCAAATCAACACGCCCCTCCAGCAGCGGTCTGCGCATGAAGTTTCCACAATACAACTCCGATGACATGGTACAGGCGCATTACCGCCTGGTCACCGAAGGCCTCGGCATCAAACACCTGCGCCTGGTGATGGGTAATTCCATGGGCGGCATGCATACATGGGTATGGGCCACGAAATACCCGGACATGATGGACGTCGCCGTACCGATGGCCTGCCAGCCCGGCGCCATGTCGGGCCGCAACTGGATGATGCGGCGATTGCTTGCAGAGTCGATCCGCAACGATCCGGAATGGAACAACGGCGATTACACCGAACAGCCGCGCAACATGATGCGGCACCTGACGTACTTCTCGATCGCCACTACCGGCGGCAACATTGCGGTGTACAACGCGGCACCGACCTCGGCGCAGGGCGATGCCATCCTCGCCAAACGGCTGGCTGCGCCATTCCGCGGCGACGCCAATGACGTCCTGCTGCAATGGGAGTCATCCGCCGACTACAACCCGATGCCGCTACTTAACCGCGTGCAGGCGACGGTCCTCGCGATCAATGCCGCCGATGACGAACGCAACCCACCCGAACTGGGCATGATGGAAAATGCCATGAAGCGCGTAAAGAACGGCCGTTACCTGCTGATCCCGCAGAGCCCCGATACCCGCGGTCACAGCACCACGGGCATGGCGAAGTTCTACAAAAAGGAACTCGAGGAACTACTGCGGACCGCGCCGCGGCGCAAGCCGGGTTAGACTTCAAACAATAACCAACTTAAAAAATCGGGCGCTGCAAGTGAAGCTGGAGCGCCCGTTTTGTTGAAACACCTTACGTTAGTCAGCCTTGGCTCCGGTAGCCTTCACTACCTTGCCCCATTTTTCAATTTCACTTTTGATGAAGGCGCCGAACTGCTCGGGGTTCATAACCGTCGGCACAAAATCGTTTGTATCCATTTTCTCCAACATCTCGCGATCCTGCAACACAGCAGCGCTTTCCTTATAGAGGCGCGCCACGATCTCAGTCGGGGTTTTGGCCGGGGCCGCAATGCCATACCAAACACTGGCTTCGTAACCCGGAACACCGGATTCCGAAATTGTCGGCAAGTCTGGCAGTTTTGGAATGCGTTTGGCACTGGAAATCGCCAGCGCTTTCAGTCGCCCGGCTTTGACCAACGGCATGGCACCCGGGGTTGAGGCAAACGACAGTTGTATGTGGCCTGCAACAAGGTCAGTATTGGCTGGCGCTGCGCCCTTGTACGGCACGAACACCATGTCGAGACCGGCGGAACTCCTGAATAACTCCGTCGCCAGATGCGCAGCATTGCCCGGCACGGCGCCGAAGTTGAGCTGGCCCGGTTTCGATTTGATCAATGCAATCAGCTGCTTGATGTTGCTCACCGGCAAAGCAGGATGCACGACCACTACAAACGGCGCCGTAGCCGCCAGCACGACTGGCGCAAAATCACGTGCGGGGTGGTAACCGATCTTCGAATAAATGCTGACGTTAATCGACATCGGCCCCGAAGTGCCCATGAACAGTGTGTAGCCGTCAGCCGGCGACTTTGCGACCATCTCGGCACCGATGTTGCCGCCGGCACCGGGCCGGTTGTCGACGATGACCTGTTGACCGAGGCGCTCGCTCAACCGCTGAGCCATCAGTCGAGCCAGCAGATCAGTAGGTCCGCCTGCGACCAATGGCACCACCAGACGAACCGTTTTTGTTGGGTAGTTCTGGGCATGGGCGAAGCCTGTAACAGCCAGTGTGACGGCAAGGATCAATCTCAACATGGGTTACTCCTTTTGAAATTCAAAGACCACGATTTCATGGTCGCTCAACTCGGGTACTGTCACGGCACACCTATCATTCTGCATCGTAATTTTCAGCTGTGCTTCGTTTGACGCAAGCCTCACTTCAGTAATGCGCTGTCCGGCCGGTGGGCGCAGCCGCACCACGATGCCCTGCACCGGAACCAGATTACGTCCCGGATGGCGCCAGCCGGTGTTCAGCGGCTTGTCGAGCGGCAGATTGATCAAGTGCACCAGAGCGCGGCCCGGCTGCCCCATGTGGGTTACATCAACATAATCCGGCGCGTCCACTTCCAGTGCCGGCGCCACATCCGCAGCCCAGCGCACCGCATTGGCCATCACACACGCAAGATCGGGGAAACCATAGTGGTAATAAAGCGCTTCCATCGTGTTGGCGAAATACACCACTCGACCCTTGCCGCAACTGCCGCGCACAACGACGGGTATGTCGGTAGTCTCGCGTATCGCGCTGTACTCCGGGATGCTGATCGTCGCGCCGGAATGTGCAATCACCGGAGGGATCAGCGTCAGCGGCACCGTCTGACCATCGCCAGCTTTTACTTCCACCAAAGCGCCTTCGTTGGGAATCAGGTCCGTGTCACCGATGGCTTCGAGCAGCGGATCATTTCGATCTTCGAGCTTCGCATATGACGACTTGAGTCCTTCACGCCGCCCGCCGTAGCTGATGCCCAATGTGGAGGCAAAAGCCGGGGTCCCGCGCGGAGTACCGTCGATGGCATATCGTCCCGCATCGAAACCGGCAATCAGACCACCGCCGTTGCGCGCGTAGGTATCAAGTGCAGCAACCGTCGCATCTGAGACGCAAGCCAGATTTGAAATCACTACGGTCTGGTAGCCCTTAAGTCGTTCCGCGGTGATCAGCTTGTCGGAAATCACATCAAATGGGATATGAGCTTCCTGCAACGCGCAATACCAGCCGCGGATGAAATCCAGATACCGAGCATGTGGTTTGTCACGACCGTAGTTGTCCTGTGTATGGCGCGAAAGTACCAGCACCACACGCGCCTGCGATTTTGCACCTTCGAGATAACCCTGCCAACGCTCCAGCCGCTGAAATACTTCCTTCATCGGTGTGAGGCCGCGACGGTCAAACAGATCGGAGTAACCGCCGTTGATATGCAGCCACGGACTCACTCCGTTGGCGATCTGCTGCGCGATCCACGGCCGGTTCTCCGCTTCAGGCGCTGCGTATAGCCGCCACCACGGATAAAAATAACTGACGGTCATCCAGCGCGGCTTGTCCGGCGCCAGCGTCGACAGGTACTTCGCCTGTATGCCCGGCCACCACGGCGCGGTATGGCGACGCTGGCATTCAAAGGTGGGGATGTCCTGGTGTTCAAGCCAATAATCGATGTCCCAACCACCGGGACGTATGGTTTCCAGCGACTCCATCAATTGCACAGCGGCAATGAAGACGGCATCGCTTTTGACCGCATGGATCTCGCGGTGCATCAGCGCCACCCAGTCCGCGATGCGCCGGTAGCGCCATTCGTTGTACTGCCGCCAGATGGGATCGTCCCAGCTTTCATCGGGAATCGCCTGCCCCGATTCAGCACGGAACATCGACTGACAGGTGCTGCAGTAGCAGGCGCCGGTATCCCAGGCCGCGAACTTGCCCTGGTTGTTCCAGATACCGTCGGCGTCGTAACGCACCAGCATCTCGCGCACGACCTCGACAATGCGACCGCGGTAATACTCGGCATTGGGGCAGGTCACATAATGTTCGCTGACCTCACAGAAGTTTCCATGGCGGTCACGCGCAAACCAATCCGGATGTTCGACGGCCAGTGACTTGGGCGCGCAGCTCGGATCGATGCGCGCCAGCACACGCATGCCTTCGCGATGTGCCACCGGAATGATTTCTGCCAACAGATCGCGCTTGCCGAGACCGTCGGAGATGCGATGTCCGGCGATTTTGGTCTGATAAAAAGCAACGATGCCGCCGCCACTGATGCAGAACGCTGTGGCACGGTATTCCTTAGCCGCAGCGACAAGCGCTTCGGCGTCGACCTTTGGTTCATCCCCTTCGCGCAGATTGAGCAGCAATACGCGATGGGAACCTTTGGCCCAAACCGGGGTTGCGGCGCTCACGGCAGATCTCGCATTACAGGCATGGACATCGCAAAAAAATGGCTCATCAATATGTTCCTGAAAAATGCGGGGGAGCGGATACGTTGAAGACTGAAGAATAATACGCAACCTAAATAACCGCTGCCCGTGGTCCGCATGTTGTGCCCGCCCGGGTGGCACGCTTCGGTATTTACACCTAGAATCGGTTTTCCGGCCGCATAAACCAACAACAGCCGTGGAGGAGAAACAATGTTCCGTTCGTACTGGAAACTCGCCCCGTTCGCGATTGCACTGTTCGCATCAGTTGCTGCCGCACAAGCCGCCGATCCCGCCTACCCCACAAAACCGGTGCGCATCATCGTGCCTTATCCGCCAGGCGGAACCACCGACCCGACCGCGCGTGCGTTCACCGGCTGGTTCGCCGAAAAAATGGGCACCACCTTCGTCATCGACAACCGCCCCGGCGCCGGCTCGACGCTGGGCCACGGCATTGCCGCCAAGGCCACGCCCGATGGCTACACGCTGGTGCTGGGCACTTCCGGCGGGTTGGTGGTCAGCGCCGCGTTCGGCAGCAAGCTCGCCTACGACTCGGTCAAGGATTTCACGCCCATCGGCGTCGGCGTATATGTGCCGTTCCTGATCGTGGTCCATCCATCAGTGCCTGCAAAAAATGTGAGGGAACTGGTCGAACTCGCCAAGGCACAGCCGGGCAAGATCAATTTTGCCTCGCCCGGAACCGGCACGCCCAACCACCTTGGCGTCGAACTGCTCACTTCGCTCACCGGCGCGAAGTTCACACACGTGCCCTACAAAGGCGGCGGTCCTGCTACGGTAGATCTGTTGGCCGGCCGGGTTCAGGCCATCTTTGGCGGAGCCGCTCCCTGGCAGCCGCACATGACCAGTGGCCGGGCGCGCGCCATCGCGATCGGACACCACGAGCGCCTGAAAACCTTGCCCGACGTACCGGCCATCGCCGAAACCTACCCGGGCTTCAACAACACCACCTGGTACGGCTTCCTCGGACCGGCAGGCATGCCTGCCCATGCGGTCAGAAAAATCAATGCTGAAATGAAACGCGCCGTCGAGGATCCAGGCATCGTAAAACACCTCGAAAGCATCGGCATGGTGCCAACCTGGACTACGCCACAGCAGATGGGCGAGATGATCCGCACCGAACTGGCCCGCTGGCGCAAGGTGGTCTCCGAGGCCGGCATCACGCCGGAATAAACCGCACCACTGACGCAAGCACAGGCACAGGCGGAAACAACGCCTGTGTATCCGACCGTACAGACAATCGCTTGCGTTATGTGCGGTATGTGACAAAAGCCTTGTGTTGCGGGTACCAAGCGCCTATGGTGACCCGGATCATCCAATGTTGCCGCCGGTGCTGAGTAAAAAACCAGACCAAGCGGTGTTCATGACGTGCGGCTGGTGTAAAGGAAAGGCTCATGAACAATAAAACCGCCGTCAATGCCGGACAACCTGCGCCGCAATCTCGCACATGCCCGGACTGCCGCTTTGTTGACTGGGGCAGTCGTGCAGACTTTTCAGCGCATGACCTGCGTCGCTTTTGCGACCGGATCGAACACCGCCGCCTGAGAAAAAACTACGAGTATCTGCATCACGCGGGATCTGCGCTGGGCGTACTGTATGTAATCAACAGCGGCTTTGTAAAAACCATCATCAGCGACGGCAACGGGCACGAGCAAATCACCGGCTTCTCGATGCCAGGCGACCTGTTGGGCATGGATGCCATCGCAACCGGAAAACATCAATGCAGCACCATCGCGCTCGAAGACAGCAGTCTGTGCGGAATGGTCTTTGCGGATCTGGAACAGCTTAACCGCGAAATCCCGGCGCTCCAGCACCACTTCCATCAGACGATGGGCGCAGAAATCACCCGCGATCACGGCATGATGCTGCTGCTCGGCGCAATGCGCGCCGAGGAACGTGTTGCCATGTTTTTGCTGAACCTCTCCCGGCGGTTCGCCCTGCGCAGCCACTCTGAAACACGTTTCCGCATGCCCATGACAAGGCAGGAAATCGGCAACTATCTCGGTCTGCAGCTGGAGACCGTAAGCCGTGCCTTTTCGCACCTTGCCAGCGAACAGCTGATTGCCGTCGACAATAAAGAGATCGAGATCAAAAGCGTCGACCTCCTGCAACGGTTCATGCAGGGCCGGGGCTAGGCGCGCCGCCCGACAAGAAGCCGGGGTGATCCAAGCGAACCCCGTACCGAAGTAATCGCCTGCGCATCTGCCTCCTCAGCGCC
>CAZHFZ010000025.1:50611-51165 GCA_964531455.1 uncultured Bordetella sp. | reverse complement strand
ATCGCCCGATGCACCAGCAGATCCGGATAACGGCGGATCGGTGAAGTGAAATGAGTGTATGACTCATACGCCAAACCAAAGTGGCCGGCATTTTTCGGCGTATACACCGCCTGCTTGAGTGACCGCAGCATCACGGTTTGCAGCAGTTGTTCGTCTGGACGCCCTTTCACCTTCGACAACAGTTTGGCGTAGTCGGAGGCATGCGGCGCTTCGCCGCCGGGCAACTGCAGACCAAAACCCTTGAGGAAATCACGCAAAGCCTCGAGTTTCTCCGGCGTCGGGCCTTCATGCACGCGATACAGCATCGGATGACCGCGCTCGCGCAGGAAATCCGACGTGCAGACATTCGCTGCCAGCATGCATTCTGCGATCAGGCGATGCGCGTCCTTGCGGATCACCGGCACGATGTTTTCGATCTTGCCCTTGTCATCGAAAATCATCTGCGTTTCGATGGTCTCGAAATCAATCGCACCGCGTTTGGCGCGCGCTTTCGCCAGTTGATGGTAGAGCTTGTAGGCTGTCTGCAGATGCGGCACCAGCGCCTTGCGCCGGCG
>CAZHFZ010000025.1:0-50601 GCA_964531455.1 uncultured Bordetella sp. | reverse complement strand
GGGCCGCGCGGATCTTCGAGGATCTCCGCGACTTCAGTGTAGGTGAAGCGTGCATGCGAGCGCATCACCGCTGCATAGAATTTGTAACCCTTGATGTGGCCATGACTGTCGATCTGCATGTCGCAGACCATCGCCAGGCGCTCGACATCGGGGTTGATCGAGCACAGACCGTTCGACAGCGCCTCGGGCAGCATCGGAATGACCCGGCGCGGGAAATACACCGAGTTGCCGCGGTTGCGCGCTTCCTCATCGAGCGCATCACCCGCTTTTACGTAATGACTGACGTCGGCAATCGCCACCACCAGCCGGAAACCGCTGCCGGCCGGTTCGCAAAAAACCGCATCATCAAAGTCACGCGCGGTTTCACCGTCGATGGTGACCAGCGGCATGTCACGCAAATCGACACGGCCCTTGTGGTCGGCGGCGCGCACCGTCTTGGGCAACTTGGTCGCAATCGCTTCCGCTTCTTTCGGAAATATCCACGGCAACGCATGTTTGCGCAGCGCGATTTCGATTTCCATGCCGGGATCGGCATAGTTACCGAGCACTTCAACCACACGCCCCAGTGGTTTGTTCTGGCGACCGGGCTGGGAAATGATTTCCACCGTGACCACCTGTCCGGCCTTGGCCTTGCCGGATTCACCGGACGGAACGACAAAGTCCTGGCTGATGCGTTTGTCTTCGGCGGCAACAAAGGTCACACCGTGTTCGACATGCAGGCGGCCGACGAATCGCGTCTGACCATGCTCCAGCACTTCAACTATCTTGCCTTCAGGACGGCCGCGCCGGTCCATGCCGGATATGCGCGCCATTACGCGGTCGCCATGCAGCACTTTCTGCATTTCACCGGAACCGAGGAACAGGTCGGGGCCACCCTCGTCGCGTACCAGGAAACCGAAACCGTCCTTGTGACCGAGCACACGTCCTTTGACGAGATCGAGTTTGTCGGCGATGCACAGATCGCCGCGGCGGTTGCGCATGATCTGGCCGTCGCGTTCCATCGCCGCAATGCGACGGTTGAAGGCTTCCCGCTCCCGCTTGCGGATATCGAGTTGGCGGGCGAGATCGGCTTCTTCCACCGGCACGCCAGCCTCAACCATCACTTCGAGGATCAGTTCGCGGCTGGGTACGGGGTGTTCGTAAAGACCGGCTTCACGTTCGCGATGCGGGTCGCTTTCACGACGCGAACCCTTGGCGCTGCGGGTTGTGGTTTTTTTCTGTTTTTTCATTTGAACAATCAGCTTTCATGGGCTAGAATCGCGCCCTCATTGCCCAGATGGCGGAATTGGTAGACGCACCAGTTTCAGGTACTGGCGGGTAACACCGTGGAGGTTCGAGTCCTCTTCTGGGCACCAGTATTAAAGTAGGACTAAAGTCCGACTGCAAGTAAAAAGGGCGCTGTGCTTTTGCACCGCGCCCTTTTTCATTTTCAGTCGAACGGGTTTCTGCGCACGATGGTGTGTTCACGATCAGCGCCGGTCGACACAATATCGATCGGCACTTCACACACCGCTTCCATGCGCTTCAGGTAATTGCGTGCAGCCTGCGGCAGGTCTTCAAACCGGGTGACGCCGACCGTGCTGTCGCGCCAACCCGGCATTTCTTCGTAGACCGGCTGGCATTCCGCCAGCAGTTCCGCACCGAACGGCAGGATATCGCGGGCAACACCACTCATCTTGTAGCCGACGCCCAATTGCACGCTTTCCATGCCGTCGAGGACGTCGAGCTTGGTCACGCACAGGCCGGACACGCCGTTGATCTGGATCGAACGTTTCAGCGCCGCCGCATCAAACCAGCCGCAGCGCCGCGGACGGCCAGTGGTCGCACCGACCTCATTGCCGCGCGTGGCGATCTGCCTGCCGATGTCGTCGTCGAGTTCCGTCGGAAACGGTCCTGAGCCGACCCGCGTGGTGTAGGCCTTGGTGATGCCCAGCACGTAATGCAGGCTCTGCGGTCCGATACCCGCGCCCGGCGCGGCCGCACCGGCGACGCAGTTGCTCGAGGTGACGAAGGGATAAGTGCCGTGATCGACGTCAAGCAACGTGCCCTGCGCGCCTTCGAACAGCAACTGATCACCGGCACGATTCGCCTCATAGAGCAGCCGCGGCACATCAGCGACCATCGGCTTGATGCGCTCGGCAAAGGCCAGGGTGTCATCCAGTGTTTTCTGGAACGGCACGGTATCAACGCGGAAATAGTTCTTCAGCACGAAGTTGTGGAAATCAAGAACCTCGCCCAGCTTGGCGGCGAAGCGTTCACGGTGGAACAGGTCCTGCAGGCGGATTGCACGGCGAGCGACCTTGTCTTCGTATGCAGGGCCGATGCCGCGACCGGTGGTGCCGATCTTGCCTGCCCCTTTGGCCGCTTCACGCGCACGGTCAATCGCAACGTGGTACGGCAGGATCACCGGGCAGGCCTCGCTGATTTTCAGGCGCGAGGCCACATCCACACCGGCAGCAGTCAGCGTGCCGATTTCTTCAAGCAGCGCTTCCGGCGAAAGCACGACGCCATTGCCGATGTAACAGGCGACCTTCTCGCGCAGGATGCCCGAAGGAATCAGGTGCAGCACCGTTTTCTTGCCGTTGATCACCAGCGTGTGCCCGGCGTTGTGTCCGCCCTGGAAACGCACAACGCCCTGCGCGCGATCAGTCAGCCAGTCGACGATCTTGCCTTTACCCTCGTCACCCCACTGGGTGCCGATCACCACCACGTTCTTGGTCATTTCATGCAGCCTTCATCGAATTCGCCATATCGAGCATAGCGAAAAATATTCATTAAAATCAACAATTTAATTCTTGCATTTCTGCATGATCCAGCGACCGGCTCGCTGCACCAGTTCGCGGTCACAGCCCAGTTCACCGCGGAAACGGACATGCCCCGGCAAATCCTCAATCACTACGATACCCCGACTGCGCAAGGCCGCAATACGCTGCGTCAAAGCACGATCGGCAGGACGGTAAGGCGCGAGCACCCGCGACGGGGCGTGTTCCACGCTCGACGCAGCCGCCAGTTCACGCATGTCCATGCTGAAGCCGGTCGCCGGTCGCGCGCGACCGAAGGCCTTGCCCACTTCGTCGTAACGACCGCCCTGCGCTACTGCATTGGGCCGTGCATTCGAATACGCCGCGAACACCACGCCGCTGTGATAGTGGTATCCACGCAATTCGCCCAGATCGAAACTGCGAATCTTTGCGAGGTCGGCAAGCGGTCGCGACAGCGCGGCCAGATCGCGCAAGGCACTGCGAATTTCCGGCAATGCCGGCAGCACACGTTTCGCACGCGCCAGCACTTCCACGCCACCGTACAGGCCCGGCAGTTCGGAAAGCGCCGCGCGAATGACGCGATCCAGCCCCTTGGCCAATGCGTTAATCGCCGTGACATCCTTGGATTGCATCGCCTGGAACAGATCCGCTTCCAGCTCACGCGACACGCGGCCACGGCGCAACAACGCACGGAAGACCGCGACATGGCCGATGTCGAGCGATACGTCGCGAATGTCAGCAAGACGCAGCGCACGCAGCAGCAGGCGCTGGACTTCGATATCGCTCTCGATGCCGGCATGCCCGTATAACTCGGCGCCGATCTGCAGCGGTTCACGCGTGCGATTCATACCCGGCAGCGTACGCAGCACGCTGCCCGTGTAGCAGAGCCGGGTAATGCCGCCGCGGTTGAGCAGGTGTGCGTCAATACGCGCCACTTGGGGCGTGATGTCGGCACGAATACCGAGCATGCGCCCGGTCAGCTGGTCGACCAGTTTGAAAGTCTGCAGATCAAGGTCGTGTCCGGTACCGGTCAGCAGGGAATCCACGTATTCCAGCAAGGGCGGCATGACCAGTTCGTAGCCATGAACGGCGAAGTCATCGAGTACAAGCCGGCGCAGGCGCTCAATGCGACGCGCCTCGACAGGAAGGATGTCTTCGATGTATTCGGGGAGCAGCCAGGTTCTCATGGCATTAATCGTTCAGGATGTCGTGGTACTGGCGCAAAAACGCACATTATAGAAGCTTGGAAGAGCCTCAACCACGCAAGAAATAAAGCAGGATCAAACCGGCCACCATCGAACTCAGGCCCACAAACCGCAACTGGCCGTCATTCATTTCGATCAATCGCCGGAAAGTCTCGCGCCATGAACCGGGAAGCAGAAAAGGCATCAGCCCTTCGATCACCAGCATCAGTGCAAAAGCGGTTAACAGGCTGTCAGTCATGTGCGGGAAGCCGCATGGTGTGCCGCTCCACGTTCAGCAGGCGCGGCCACAGGCCGCGCCGTGATCACTTGCCGCCAGCTTTGCCGCCCGATTTCATGTATTTGAAGAAATCGGAGTTAGGCTCCAGCACCAGAACGTCGCTTTTGTTTCTGAAACTGGCGCGATAAGCCTCCAGGCTGCGGTAAAACGCATAGAACTCGGGATTTATTTCATAGGCCTTGGCGTAAATCGCCGAGGCTTTGGCATCGCCCTCGCCCTTGATGCGCTGTGCGTCGCGATAGGCTTCAGCAAGAATCACTTCCTTCTGCTTGTCGGCGTCGGCACGGATCTTTTCCGACTCCGCTGAACCGGTCGAACGCAGTTCGTTGGCAACGCGTTTGCGCTCTGCCTCCATCCGCCGATACACCGACTCGCTGACTTCCTGCGGCAGATCGACGCGCTTCAGCCGCACGTCCAGCACTTCCACGCCGATCTTCGAGGCATCTTCGTTGGCCTTGTTGCGCATCAACTCCATGATCTTGTCACGCTCGCCGGAAACCACGTCATGAACCGTGCGGTTACCGAACTCGGCACGCAACCCGTCATTGATCGTTTGCAACAAACGGGTCTGCGCACGCATCTCGTCGCCGGCAACCGAGGTGTAATAACTGCGCACATCGGTAATCCGCCATTTGACGAACAGATCAACGAGGACGTTTTTCTTCTCGGAAGTCAGGAAACGTTCCGGCTCTGCGGTATCAATGGTCAGAATGCGCACATCGAAAAAACGTACGTTGTCGAGCAACGGCACCTTGAAGTAGAGGCCTGGATCCTTTTTGATCGAGACGACCTCACCCAGCCGGAAAACGATGGCGTTCTGCCGCTGGTCGACCACGAACATCGACATTCCAAGAACCAGCAGCAGTGCGAATACACCGGCGGCAACAGCTCCAATATTCAGTTTCATTGACGGGCCTCCCGTTCACGACTGCGGAAGGCTTCGCGGCCTCTGACCGCGCCTTCGGCTGCCGGGGCAGCCGGGTCGTTGGTTTTTGCAGATGCCGGTGCTTCGGGAGCGGCGCCGGAAGCAACACCTCCCGCCGTCATCTGCATCAGTTTGTCGAGCGGCAGATACAGCAGATTGCCGCCACCCTTCTGGTCAATCAGCACCTTGGTGGTATTGGTCATGATCTGCTGCATGGCATCCAGATACATGCGGTCACGGGTCACCTGCGGCGCCTTGCTGTATTCAGCGACGACCTGACGGAAGCGCGCGGCATCACCCTGCGATTGCTCGACCACACGACCGCGATAACCCTCAGCCTCCTGCATCAGACGCGCTGCCATACCGCGCGCCTTCGGCACGACGTCATTGGCGTACGCTTCACCTTCATTCTTCTGCCGTTCGCGATCCTGCCCGGCCTTCACGGCATCATCGAACGAAGCCTGCACCTGTTCAGGCGGCTGCGCGTTCTGCATGGTGACGTTACTGATGTTGATGCCGGTCTGATAGCGGTCGAGAATCTCCTGCGTCAGCAGGCGCGCCTTGCTGGCCACGTCTGCACGGCCTTCATACAGCACAAAGTCCATGCTGCTGCGACCGACGATTTCACGGATGGCTGTTTCAGCGGCCTGCAGCACAGCGTCTTCAGGTGCACGGTTGTTGAACAGAAAATCGTTGGGGCTTTTCAGCACATACTGCACGGCGAACTGGACATCAATGATGTTTTCGTCATCGGTCAGCATCAGTGCTTCCTTCAGCACTTTGCTCTTGACGTTGTTTCGATAGCCGATCTCGACTGTCCGCACCTGCGCAACATTGACCACTTCTGCTGATTCGACCGGATACGGCAAATGCCAGCGCGGTCCCGGCATGGTGGCTTCCACGAACTTGCCGAAACGCAGCACGACGCCACGCTGACCTTCATTGACGATATAGAAACCGCTGGCAATCCACACCAGCACGGCCAGTCCCAGCAACAGACCGGCGCCGCCCCCAAGCGCGCCGGCACTGGGGCCACCGCCGGGTGAATCGCCGCCGCCGCTGGAGCCGCCGCCTTTTTTGCCGAGCAGATTGCCCAGCTTGCTGTTCAGATTGCGCCAGATCTCGTCGAGATCGGGTGGCCCCTGATTATTGTTGCCGTTGGGACGCCGCCCCCACTGTGGATCATTAAGGGACAACAATGGCGCCAGAACGCGTGCGAGTCCGTCTTTGAGACGGTCACGAAGAGACCTTGAGGATGCAATCATCGGTTTAGTTTTTTCAGGCGGCAGCAGGTTGACTTGAACTGGCGGCTTCCAGCGCATGTTCTCCGATGGCAGTGCGCAAAAGATCGACACCATCACCGTTTGCTGCGCTCAGCCAGACCCGTGAAATTCTAGCACATTCATCCCTTTCGACCCGGGGTTCGAAAGCGGTTTGATCAATCTTGTTCATGACCATGATCTGCGAAGTTTTGTCGGCGCCAATCTCTGTCAGAACGGTGTTCACGGCAGCAATCTGCGCATCACGGTCCGGACTGCTGGCGTCAACGACATGCAGCAGCAGATCCGCATGCACGGTCTCCTCCAGGGTCGCCTGAAACGCCTCAACCAGGGTATGCGGCAGATGACGGATAAACCCCACAGTATCCGAAATCACCACCGATGCGCCTTCAACGCCGCCCAAGCGCCGTGTGGTGGTATCCAGCGTGGCAAAAAGCTGGTCGGCGGCATAAGCCTCGGAGCGGGTCAAGCGGTTGAACAAGGTTGACTTGCCGGCATTGGTATAACCCACCAAAGAGATTGAAAACACATGCGCACGTTCGCGTGAACGGCGCTGGGTGGCATGCTGGGCGCGCACCTTCACCAGCTTTTCCTTGAGTACCTTGACGCGCTTTCCGAGCAGGCGGCGATCGGTTTCCAATTGCGTTTCACCAGGACCGCGCATGCCGATACCGCCGCGCTGTCGCTCCAAATGGGTCCAGCCGCGAACCAGGCGGGTCGACAGGTGTTCAAGCTGCGCCAGTTCCACCTGCAGCTTGCCGATGTGGCTGCGTGCACGCTGGGCAAAAATATCAAGGATCAGGCAGGTCCGGTCAACCACGCGACAGTTGAGCTTGCGTTCCAGATTACGTTCCTGAATCGGGCTGAGGGCGTGGTTGAAAAGAACCAGCGAGGCTCCGGCATCGGCTGCGGCCTGGGCGATTTCGTCGACCTTGCCTTTGCCGGCAAAAAGGGCTGCATCCGGCCGCTCACGGCGCCCCTTGACCACAGAGGCAACAGTTACGCCGCTGCTGCGCGCAAGCAGTTGCAGCTCTTCGACGCTCTCGGCGTAATCCGATATGCCGAAATCCAGCGCCACCACGACTGCCTTGGTGCCGCTCCCCGGACGATCAAACATCAGTAAATATCAATAAAATCAATTACTTATCAATTTTTTCGTCGATCTGCAGGCTGACAGCTCGTGCCGGCACTACGGTGGAGATCGCGTGTTTGTAGACCATCTGCGTAACGGTGTTTTTCAGCAAGACCACATACTGATCAAAGGAGTCCACTTGCCCCTGCAGCTTGATGCCGTTAACGAGATAAATCGACACGGGGATATGTTCCTTGCGCAATGCGTTCAGGAACGGGTCTTGTAGCAACTGCCCTTTATTACTCATGGTACCCTCTAAATTTTAGTTATTCGAAACTTCACTCTAGCCTAATTTTCCCCGACTGGCCATATAGTTAGCGTCGTTTGGCAGCCCGGTCTGCAAAGGGATTACGACCAGTTTTGAACTCAACCCTGAGCGGTGTCCCTGTGAGTTTGAACGTGTCGCGGAAGAAACGTTCCAGATATCGGCGATAGGACTCCGGCACACCCTCCAGCGCCGAACCGTGAACGATGATCCGGGGAGGATTTGAACCGCCCTGATGGGCATAACGCATTTTCGGCCGCACCATCCCGGAACGGGGCGGTTGCTGCTGTTGCACGGCCATCATCAAGGCCCGAGTCAAACGCGGTGTTGCCAGTTCAGACATTGCCGCCGCATACGCTTCGTCCGCGGAACGCAGCAGCGCGCCGATACCCTGCCCCTCCAGCGCCGAAATAAAATGGAAGCGGGCGAAATTAAGGAAATTGAGCTTGCGCGCACCGTCGCGCTTGATCTGCTCGCGTTCCAGTTCGCTGAGGCCTTCCCATTTGTTGACGGCAACGACCAGCGCACGCCCTGCTTCGAGAATGAAACCCGCAATGTGGGCATCCTGCTCGGAAATCTCCTGACGCGCATCCAGCACGAGAATCGCGATGTTCGCATCAGCGATTGACTGCAGCGTCTTGATCACCGAAAACTTTTCGACCGCCTCGTCCACTTTGCCACGCTTGCGCATGCCTGCGGTATCGACCAGCGTGTAGCGCTTGCCCTCGCGCTCAAAATCAATGGAAATTGAATCACGCGTCGTTCCCGGCAGGTCAAACACGACAACCCGTTCTTCCCCGAGCAACGCATTGACGAGCGTGGATTTCCCGACGTTCGGCCGGCCGACAATGGCAATTTTCGGATGCTTGGAGTCATCCTCTTTCTCACGGTCCGGCGCCGGAAAATCCGCCAGCACCAGATCCATCAGGTCGCTGACGTATTCACCATGGGCTGCCGAAATCGCCAGCGGTTCGCCGAGACCCAGCGCGTGAAATTCGGCAGTCGACATCGCGGAATTCATGCCCTCGGCCTTGTTGACGATGACCCAGACCTTGCGTCCGCTGCGCCGCAGTTCCTCGCCAATCTCGCGATCCTGCGCAGTCAAACCGGCACGGGCATCAACAATAAAAAGCACGACGTCGGCTTCATCCACCGCCTGCCGGGTCTGCCGCGCCATCTGATGGTAAATGCCGTCCTTCGCCACCGGCTCAAATCCTCCGGTATCCACCACGAGATAGGATTTGGGACCCACACGGCCTTCGCCATAGTGACGGTCACGGGTAATTCCCGGCGCATCGACAACAATCGCCTCCCGGGTTCGGGTAAGGCGATTGAACAACGTCGATTTACCGACGTTGGGCCTGCCAACGATGACAACTGTGGGTTTCATGTCAAAAATACCGCTGATGCCGCAATGTTATTGCGGCCAATTGAGATTCGGCCCGGTGCGTCAGTGACGCAGCCGCTGTTACTGAACGTTGATCGCGTATACGCCGCCGTTGCGGGTCTGAACCAGGAAAGTGGACAGATCAAGTGCCACTGGAGGCACTTGAATCGCGCTGCCGTCTGTGGCGATACGCGCTACAAATGCGCCATCATCCCGCGACATGACATGCACATAACCCTGGTAATCGCCGACAATCACGTAACGACCCAGCGCCAGCGGCGCTGTCGCCCAGCGCCCCTGCATCCTGTCCTGCTTCCACACGCTGGCGCCACCGCGGCGATCCAGCGCCAGCACTGCACTGCGGTCATCAGTGACATAAACATTGCGAGCGTCGATTCCCATGCCGGCCACGCTTGAAGCATCCCGGGCCCAGATGGTCTCACCGCGAATCAGGTCAAAGCACGCAACGCGGCCCTGATACGCCACCGCACAAACCTGAGAACCTTCCACCACCGGCAGGCTGGTTACGTCAGTAACGCGCTCCAGTTCGGTCGTCCCCTTGGGCAGTGCTACCACGGCCTCCCATCCCACATTGCCGTTGGCCAGCGAAATCGCAACCAGGCGCCCGCCGGGAAACCCCGCGAATACTGCACCGCGACTAACCACCGCACCCGCGAAACTGCGCACGGCCAGTGGCGGCATCGCACGCTGGTATACCCAGCGTCGCTTGCCATCGGCGGCATTCAGGCCGTAAATACGTCCGTCGCCCGTTCTGACCACGATCACGCCATCAGCACCGGTCGGTGGTGAAAGAACCTCTCCGGTCAGTTGCACCTTCCAAAGCGGTTTGCCCGAAGGTTCAAACGCCAGCACTTCACCGCCTGCAGTTCCGGCAAGAATCAGCCCGGATCCGAAGCCGATCCCGCCTGAAAGCGGCTTGCCGACCTCGAATCGCGCCTGCTGCGCGCCGGAGCCCGCATTAAAAGCGCTGATCTGGCCGGCAGCGCCACCCGCATAAATCGTGTTGCCACTCAGTGCCGGAAAAAAGGCACTGCGTTGCGCACCGCCCACGTTGCCCTGCCAAACAATGCGTAGCGCTGCGCGGGTCTCGAATGACGCCAGCTCTGCCGCTTTCTGCTTGGGCCCCGAACCGAACCACCCGTCATAGGCGTCCGACACGGTCTGACAACCTTGAAGCAGCAATACAGCAACAGCCAGCGGCAACAGGCGGCGCATTACTTGCTTTCACCCAAAGCGTCGAGTTTCAACTGGATAATCTGTCGGAGCGGGCTGGCGGCATCACTCTTGTCCAGGGCGATCTGGTATGCCGCGCGCGCCTCGGTTCGCTGCCCCCCCGCGAGAAGCGCATCCCCTTTGACGTCTGCATAAAGCCCGGCAAAGCTGTCGCCATGTTTGCTTTCAAGCACTTTGAGGGCTTCAGCCGGATTTTTCTCGTCAAGCAGCACGCGCGCCAGCCTGAGGCGCGCAACATCACGCGCCTCTTCCTCCTTCGCATTGTCGATAACCCACTGCAGCCGTGCCTTCGCAGCAGGCAGATCACCGGTATCAAATTCGCTTTTTGCCGCAGACATTGAAGCCAGCGTTGCATAATGTGTTGAGGAGTACTTGTCGACGATCTGCATGGCGATATCACGAACCTTCTTGTGGTCGCTGGCCCTTTCGGCACGCTGCATCTGGTCGAACAATACAACCGCAGCGCTGGCCTGGGAGCTCTTGTAGTAGCTCCAGCCACGGATACCGCCAAATACCAGCAGCCCGCCGACAACGGTCACCACCACCAGTTTCCCGTATTGCGACCACCATGATTTGATAGTCGCCAGTTGCTCCTGCTCTTCTAAGTCGTAAGCCATTGATTTACCTGATTTTTATGATCTCGCACGCTTCAGACAGCGAAACGCGCACCTGTTCCCGCTCAACCCGAAGCGGCTTCACCGTCAGCAGGCCGGCCTTAACTTCATCGTCACCGATAATTACTGCAAACCGGGCGCCACTGCCATCAGCTTTTTTCATCTGCGACTTGAAACTGCCGCCCCCGCAATGCAGGACGGCCGCCAGCCCCGCATCACGCATCCGCTCTGCCGCCAGTTCGCCATAGGCCATTGCCGCACTGCCCTGACGCACGATGTAGGCGTCAGCCACCATTTCCGGCACCTCAACGCCGCCGTCAACCAGCAAAGCCAGCAGGCGCTCCACACCCATCGCAAAACCGCATGCCGGTGCCGGTTTGCCGCCAATCTGCTCAACCAGCCCGTCATAACGACCGCCCGCGCATACGGTACCCTGCGCACCCAAACGGTCAGTTACCCATTCGAAAACGGTGCCATTGTAATAGTCCAGCCCGCGTACCAGGCGCGGATTGATGCGAAATGCCAGCCCTGCAGCCCGGAGTGAATCCTGAAGCGCAGCAAAAGCCCGGGCAGACTCTTCATCGAGGTCGTCCGCCAGACGGGGCGCCGCTTCGATGATCGGCTGCATCGCAGGATTCTTGCTGTCCAAGACGCGCAATGGATTGCTGTGCATGCGCCGCTTCGCGTCCTCGTCCAGTTCGCTGACCCGGCTTTCCAGATAAACCACCAGCTTCGCGCGGTAACGCGCCCTCGCTTCAGCCGAGCCGAGGGAATTCAATTCGAGCGTAATGCCGTCGAGCCCGAGGTCGCGCCACAGGCGCGCACACATCAGGATGTGTTCGGCATCAATATCTGGTCCGGCAAAGCCCAGCGCCTCGACACCGACCTGGTGAAACTGACGGTAACGCCCTTTTTGCGGCCGCTCATGACGGAACATCGGGCCGCGATACCACAGTCGCTGCGGCCCCGGGTAAAGCAGATTGTGCTCGATCACGGCACGCACGCATGACGCCGTGCCTTCGGGACGCAGCGTCAACTGCTCCCCATTGAGTTCATCGGTGAAGGTATACATCTCCTTCTCGACAATGTCCGTGACTTCCCCTATTGAACGCACAAACAACTCGGTGCGCTCAAGAATCGGCATGCGAATCTCGCGATATCCGTAGGCATGCAGCCAGCGCTGCACGGTGCCCTCAAAAAAGGCCCAGTGGCGCGCATCATCCGGCAGCACGTCATTCATGCCGCGTACGCCCTGCACCTTGGTTGCCATTGCCTTGACGTCCTGTCCGTTCAGCGCTCGACCGGCGCCGATACTCCGGCGGAACCGTAGTGATCGCGGACGTACTGGTCAACAATACGCTGGAATTCCTCGGCGATGTGATCACCTTTCAGTGTCACGGTCTTCACGCCATCCACAAACACCGGTGCCACCGGCGTCTCGCCGGAACCCGGGAGGCTGATGCCGATATTGGCCTGTTTGCTCTCGCCCGGACCATTGACCACGCAGCCCATCACTGCGACATGCATGTCTTCAACCCCGGGATAACGACCACGCCATTCCGGCATCTGTGACCGGAGGTAACCCTGTATGCGATCGGCCAATTCCTGGAAAACAGTACTGGTGGTTCTTCCGCACCCCGGGCAGGCAATGACCAGTGGCGCAAAAGAGCGCAATCCCATGGTCTGCAGCATTTCCTGCGCGACGATGACTTCACGAGTACGGTCGCCGCCAGGCTCCGGCGTCAGTGAAACGCGGATGGTGTCGCCAATACCTTCCTGCAGCAGCACCGCCATCGCGGCAGTCGATGCAACGATACCCTTCGAACCCATACCGGCTTCGGTCAGCCCCAAGTGCAACGGGTAATCGCAGCGTTTCGCCAGATCACGATAAACCGAAATTAAATCCTGCACTCCGCTGACTTTGCAGGAAAGAACGATGCGGTCATGCGGAAGACCGAGGGTTTCGGCCTGTTGTGCACTTTCCAGTGCGGAAGTCACCAGCGCATCTCTCATGACTACCGCTGCCGCGCGCGGTTCAGCCAGCCGGCCGTTTTCATCCATCATCCTTGCCAGCAGTTCCTGGTCGAGGCTGCCCCAGTTCACACCGATGCGTACCGGCTTGTTCAGCCGGCATGCCAACTCGATCATGGTTGCGAACTGTTCATCGCGTTTGGCGCCCTTGCCGACATTTCCCGGGTTGATGCGCAGTTTTGCAAGCGCTTCGGCACAAGCCGGATGCTGTGTCAGCAGGCGATGGCCATTGAAATGAAAGTCACCAACCAGGGGCACATTCACACCCCGCTTGTCGAGACGCTCGCGGATTACCGGCACTGCAGCGGCGGCATCGGCATTGTTGACGGTCACGCGAACGACTTCGGAACCTGCACGCGCAAGGGCCGCGACCTGCTCGACCGTCGCAGCAATGTCAGCGGTATCGGTATTAGTCATCGACTGGACAACGATCGGCGAGCCGCCACCGACAACAACATTGCCGACAGTTACAGCAGCGCTGTGCCGGCGCAACGCGGAACCATGTGACGGAAGGCAGGAAGTCATGCTGCGTCAGTCCAGAGTAAGGCGGGCCACCTCGACGCGGGTGTGCGGCGCAAGGTCTACCAGTTTGCCGTTGTAAGTCACTCGTACCCCGCTCGCATTGCCGATGACGACATTCAGCGGCGCCTGCCCCTGAACATGATGCACGGCACCTGCGGGGTTAAGCTGTGAAAACACGATCCGGTCATCACGGTCGCGAACCTCGACCCATGATTGCCTTTCGAAAACCATTTGCACTTCAGCGGTTCCTGCACGTTTAGCCGGCACCGAAACTGTCGCCACCGGTTCTGCGGCAGGCCCGGTTGCCGCAGAAGCCGAAGGCTCTGCCGCCGGCAACTGAACCGGTGCAGCCGGCGGAAAGTCCTGCGGATTCGTAGTCATCCCGGGCTGAACAGCGTCCGGTTGGGGAGCCGGAACCGTATCCACGCTGGCGGGAGTGCTTGAATACATGAATTCGAACAAAACAACGATGGCTGCCAGAACAACTATCGCCGCCGCATAAATCGGCCAGCGCGGACCACGCCCATCCGGAAACGGGATGTTATGTGAATGCGGGAGCGCGGCACCCGCTGCAAGTGGATCCGATGGCAGCGAAAGCCGGGCAACCAGCGCCTCGCCATCAAGCTCCATGAGGCGGGCATAGTTGCGCACGAAACCGCGCACAAACACAGGGCCGGGCAACCTCGCATAGTCATCTGCTTCGAGCGCCTCGATCTGACCGGTCGACAGTTTCAGTTGCTGCGCAATCTCTGCAATGGTTTGCTTGCGGCTGTCGCGCGCTTCTGCAAGTACACGGCCAGGACGCTGCTCAGGCGCCGGCACCTCAGATCCAGCGGATACGTCAACTTCACTCATTCAAACCGGCCCGCCTGCAGGGCAGCCGCCTCTTTGGACTCCGGAAAATTCTTGCGCAGCTGTTGCGCATAACTTGCCTCGCCAATGGCATTTCCCATCCGGCGCTCGACGCGAACTCCCAGCCACAACACCTCGGCATTGGCCTGTGCCACCTGCGCCAGCCGGCGCAGATAGCCTTGGGCCCCGGCATAATTGGCCGAGGCGTAAGACAGATCAGCCAGTTGAAACAGTGCCTGCGGCTGATTCGGGCGTGCCGCAATTGCACGCAGGAAGAAATCCTGAGCCGCAGCGTTGTCACCGCGACGGCGTGCGCAGACACCGGCATTCACAAACGAACGCTCGGGGTTGAGATAAAGCGGATTCTGGACTGCAACCATCAGCAGTTTGATGCCTTCAGCCTCACGGCCGCGCTGGCACAGATACATGCCGTAATTGTTATTTACATCGGAATCAGTGGGAGACAGCCGCAAGGCGCGGTTGAAATTTTCTTCGGCGCGGCGATCATCTTTCAGGGCGGCATAAATCAAACCTGCAACGTTGTAAATCGGCGAGTAACTTGAATCCGCCTGTTCGGCAACCCTGACCTCTTCCAGCGCCACGCCAAAGTTACCGAGTTCAAAGTAACCGGCCGCCAATTCAGTATGAATACGCGCACGATTTCGTGCCGGGCTCTCGTTGCCGGTCGTATTGACTGTCGGCTGCAGATCGGCCGACTCATTGGCAACACCGACACAGCCCGGCAGGAGTACCACAATCCCCAGGACTGCAGCGAGGCAGAGCTTGCGCAGATGGTTCAATTGATCAACCGAATTCATGCCCTGTTCTCCTGAAGTCGACGTTGCACGCGCTTCGTACGGTCGTGAACCTGCCCCGCCAACTGGCCACAGGCTGCATCAATCGTGTCACCGCGCGTCTTGCGCACGGTAGTCGTCAGTCCAGCCTGCTGCAGCACGTCGCGGAATGCCGCAATCGCAGGTGTCGCTGAACGATCATAGCCTGAGTCAGGAAACGGATTGAACGGGATCAGATTAATCTTGCATGGTACGGGTTTTACGGTCTGCACCAGCTCACGTGCCAGCGCCACACTGTCATTCACACCAGCGAGCAGCACATACTCGAAGGTCACAAAATCACGAGGCGCCTTCTCAATGTAGCGGATACAAGCGTCCATCAACTGCCTGATCGGATATTTCCGGTTGATCGGCACCAGCTGGTCGCGCAGCATGTCATTGGGTGCATGCAGGGAAACTGCCAATGCCACAGGGCAGGACTCACGCAGCCGATCCATTGCCGGCACCAGACCGGATGTCGACAACGTCAATCGGCGGCGGGAAATGCCGTACGCATGGTCATCCAGCATCACTTGCATGGCGGAGACGACGTTGTCGAAATTCGCCAGCGGCTCGCCCATACCCATCATCACCACATTGGTGATCGGGCGCTCGATCCCCAGCAACTGAGAGAGGCTCCGGCTGGCATGCCAGAGCTGGCCGACAATTTCCGCAGTCGTCAGGTTGCGGTTGAAGCCCTGACGGCCGGTCGAACAAAATGAACATTCAAGAGCGCAACCTGCCTGGGAGGAAATACACAAGGTCCCGCGGTAGCGACGTCCCGTGGCAACACCTTCGGCAGAAGCCTCCTCATCAACATCGCCTTCGGGAATATAAACCGCCTCAATGGCATTTCCTGTGCCGACATTGAACAGCCATTTACGGGTGCCGTCAGGCGCGGTTGTATCGCGAAGCACTTCGGGCGCGGCAATGACCGCACTGCCGGCCAGTTGCTCGCGAAAACTGCGGGATACGTCAGACATCAGGCCAAAATCGCTGACACCGGACTGATGCATCCAGCGCATCATCTGCCGGGCTCGAAACGGTTTCTCGCCCCGCTCCGAGCACCATGACTCGAACTGGTCGCGGTTAAGCCCCAGCAGGTTGAAAGTCATGGTTGGCCCGGTTGTCCAGCACGCGGCTCAGCGCGAATGTACTTCGAGCGCGGGGAAAAAGTAGGCGATTTCGATGGCCGCGTTTTGCGCGGAATCGGAACCGTGAACGGCGTTGGCGTCAATGCTGTCGGCAAAATCGGCACGAATCGTGCCCTTGTCGGCCTTCTTCGGATCAGTCGCGCCCATCAGGTCACGGTTTTTCTGCATTGCATTTTCGCCTTCCAGCACCTGGATCATCACCGGACCGGAAATCATGAAAGCCACCAGTTCACCGAAGAACGGACGCTCCTTGTGCACCGCGTAGAATCCTTCGGCTTGGGCTTTTGACAACTGGGTCATGCGTGCTGCAACAACGCGCAAGCCGGCACCTTCAAAGCGCGAGTAAATCTGTCCGATCACGTTTTTGGCGACGGCATCGGGTTTGATGATGGAAAGCGTGCGTTCGACAGCCATAAAATTCCCCTACTTCCAGAGTTTGAGATAACCCGGAAGGATAACACGATAAAGCCTTGAATAAAAGAGACTTACCGGTAAAAATCCCGGTAAAAACAAGGCCTTCCGCTGGGGATGGGCAAGAATGGCGCGATGCCGACAAACTCCCTAGACCGCCGCACGACGCAAGCGCATGCGCTGCATCAGGTAAATCGGCACGCCGATGGCAAGACCGACCAGGTCGGTAATGGTCCCAGGATGGATCAGGCACAACGCGGCGCCAAACATCACAATGCGCAACGGCATCGCCAACCGGCCGCCGAACCAGCCCTCGGTTGATCCCGCCAAAAACCATACCCCGACAGAAGCCGTAATACACGCCTGGGCGATATCAACCGGATTGCCTTTAAGCAAAAGCAAAGGGCTGTAATAGAACATGAACGGCACCAGAAATGTCGCCAGCCCCATTTTCAGTGCAATCCAGGATGTTTTCCAGGGATCGGCATTGCACATCCCGGCCGCCGCAAACGAAGCCAGCGCGACGGGCGGCGTGATCGCAGATATGACCGCAAAGTAGAAAATGAACAGGTGCGCCACCAGCGGCTGCACCCCGATCTTGGTCAGGCCCGGTGCAATCACCGCCGCAGCTATGGCATAGGCCGCAGTCGTCGGCATGCCCATGCCGAGAATCAGCGCAACGCCTGCGGCGAATATCATCGCAATCAGCTGACTGGTGCCGGCAATGCCCAAAATCAATTCCGAGAACCGCCCGCCGATGCCCGTTAAAGCCACTACGCCAACAATGATGCCGGCACAGGCACACACTGCGACCAGCTGGATGGTGTCACGAGCGGCAAGGTTGAGTCCCTCAAGGGTCTTGCGCCACCCAAACATCATGGTGAGCCCAAACAGCAATCCGAGACCAACCAGCAAACCGGCCCAATCCCCGACCACCCCCCGAAGCAGATCCGGAACATAGGAAATCACCAGACCTGCAACCGCACCGATGGCAACCAGCGACAGCACACGCGTCAGCAATGCAGCCGCAAACGCCATACCCGGCCCCATCGGCTGGCGCTGTCCGACCTGCAGGTCAAGATCACCAAAGCGGATGGCCAGCCAGCCGACAACCAACGCCGTCAGGATGCCCAACCCGCCGGCACGGAAAGGGGAATACCCCGCCAGCAGCGCCCAGACCAGAACGACAATTGGCGAGAACAGGTATAAACGCTTGAGCATTTCGAACAAGGGCGGCAGTTCATCCTTGCGCAGCCCGCGCAACCCGAGGCGTATGGCATGCAAATCCACATGTATCCAGCAAGCGATATAAAACAACACGGCCGGAATCACCGCAGCCAGCGCGATTTCGCTGTAAGGAATCCCCGTGATCTCGGCCATCAGGAACGCACCGGCCCCCAGCACCGGCGGGGTGATCTGTCCGCCCGTTGATGAAGTGGCCTCGATCGCTGCCGCTGTCGGTTTGTCGTAACCGACCTTGCGCATCATCGGGATGGTCACCATTCCGGATGCCACAACATTGGCTACCGCCGAACCTGATATGGAACCGAACAAAATACCGGACGCAACAGCAGCCTTGGCGGGACCGCCGCGGGCCCAGCCAAACATGGCATTGCACAGATCGTTGATGTAATCGCCGACCTTGGACACCTGAAGGAACGCGGCAAAACAAACAAAAAGAATGATGTAGGACGACGAAACCTGGGTAGTGACACCGAATATCCCGTATTCACTGTAGATATAGGTAAAGAAACGGGGAATCTCAAAACCCTTGTGCTCCAGAACGCCGGGCATCCACGGCCCGATAAAGCAGTAAATGATGAACACGCCGGCAATAATCGGCAGTGCCAGACCTGAGGTACGACGACCGAACTCCAACAACAGCAGCGTGCCTACAAAACCGGTGAGTACATCACCCGTGGTGAACTGGGCGCCCGCCCGAAACAACAGACCGTCCAGCTCGACGGTCATATAGATTGCGCAGGCAAACGAAGCGGCAACCAGTATCCAGTCGTACCATGGCACCCCGTCCTTGCGCGCGCTGCTGCCGGCGGAATAGAGCATGAAGCCGATGGCCCCGCCCCAGCCCACGTGTATCGCCCGAAACAACAGCGGTTCCAGGGAATAAATGTTCAGCACAACCAGGTGGAACGCGGTAAAGGTGATGCATAACCCCGCGAGCAGCACCGCCTCCCAATGCCGCAGCGTCCGCTTGTTGCCGCCAAACTCCTCCTCGGCCATCGGCGGTTTGATGATCTCCTCATTTGCCGGCATGCTCATTCCTTACCCCTTGTGCAATAAAAAAACGCACTGTGCTTGCGCGCAGTGCGGTTGCAGATCAATAAAAACCTCAAAACCTTTTATTTTGTTTTAACCTTTGTATTCCGGCGGCAACAGATGCTTCGGCACGTCTATGCCTTTTTCCTTGAAGTAACGAATCGCACCCGGATGAAACGGCAGGAACCCGTTGCGGTTCCAGTTTTGCAGCAGCGTTTCCTTGGCTGCAGCGTGCCCTTTCACCATCTGCGGATTGTTTTCCATAACCGCCTTGACCACCGCATAGACCAGATCGTCCGCAACATCCTTGTTGGCGATGGCAAAGTTGTAAAGACCAACGGTTTTGTGATCTTCGGTCTGCTGCTTGTAGCTGCCCTTGGGAATCACTGAATCAGAAAGCTCCGGCAAAGCTGCCTTGATTTTCTTCAGCTCGTCATCGGTGAATGTGAAGAACCGCACCTTGTTGGTGGTTTCAAGCTCCGAATAGGCTGCAATCGGAACCCCGGCACAGAACGGAAACGCATCGATCAGTCCATCCTGAAGATTGGCCGACATGTCGGATGCCTGACCGTTACGGATCGTCGTATCAACGCCGATGGCCTTGAACATCAACGGGAAATAAGTTCCACAGGTGCCGGCACGAGGGCCCACGCCGGACCTCTTACCAGCGAGATCCCTGACTGACTTGATGCCGGATTTTTCCAGAGTGACAAAATGGAAGGGCGTGTCATACATCGGGAACATCGCGCGGATGTTGCTGTACTTCTTGCCCTTGGTCCAATCGCCCTTGCCCTCCCAGGCCTGGAGGGCAACGCCCATTGTCGTCATCCCGAAATCGATCTGCTTGGAGTCAGCGAGAATGATGTTCTGGTTTGGGCCCTGCGTTTGCTGGGTACTGATATTAGTGCCGATTTTTTCATTGACGAGACTGGCCCAGACTTGTCCGTAAACAAAATACGTTCCGCCGACCGACGCAGTGCCCAGCGTCAGGTTGGTCGGCCATTTCGGGTTTGGTTTCGCCTGCGCGTGAGCGCCGCTGGAAATCATCAAACCTGTTGCGACAGCCGCCGCCAGCTTCAATACCTTGAGAATCTGCATCGAATGTTCCTCCTCACGTGGAATCGTTGATAGAGCCGGGAGCAAACCGCTGCTTTCAGCGCAATGCTGTAAGCGCGGTATTTTTTGTCAACCCGACAACGCACAAGGTCAGAGTAACAAAGCCCCTACCCTTTGGCAAACAACGGCCAGCCGATTCAAAATCCGCTCAGTCCGGCTCCCAGACCGGCATCCAGCCACGCCGGCCGGCAGCAGCTTGAAACTGCTCATCAACACCTACGCCTGGCACCGCCGCCAGTTTGTCTCCAAGATAGATTATAGGCAGCCGCTCTCGCCGCCACGGTGCCAGCAATACCTCCTGCAGCAGATTTCGCACCGTTCGCCGCGGCCCACCCGCAAGCAGACGCAGCGTCTCGCCGCCACGTCTGACCCTGACCGTCAATGCATGGGCACGCAACCATTGATCTGCAATACCGCTGCCCTTGCAACTGCGAAGACTCAGGGTGCCCCCGAGTTCGGGCAACACCAGTGGCGCACGATGACTCCATTCGACTTTGAAGTCAGCCACCACCGCAGGCAATGGGCGAACAATATGCAAGGCATCGCGAAAGCGCCGCAGTTCGACATCACCAATGTCTACACAAACGCGTGCATCGGAGCGCGCCGTCAGGGCCTGGCGCAGCGCTTCTTCGAGGCGCGCCGCATCCGGCATTGCAACGCCGCTGTTGCGCAGGAAATAACGCATCACATTGCGTGCCCGGTGCTCTGGAATATTATTCAATATATTCAATGGGATACATCTTGAAAACTCGGCATCGCCAAGATCGTGCAGAGCCAGCGCATCAAGTAAATCAGAAGCCTCCGCCTGCAGACGCGCGGCACGCGCCAGCACCACATCTGCGGCGGGCAACCGTGCAGCAATCAGCGGCAGTACGTCATGGCGAAGAAAATTGCGCAGGTAGCCACGATCAAGGTTGCTGTCATCCTCAACCCAGGTCAGGCCATGATGCAGTGCATAAGATTCGATCTCGCTGCGCGGCACATCCAGCAGCGGCCGCCAGAACGCCGGGATTCCTGACCGGAAAACCGGCATCGCAGCGAGTCCGCGAGGACCGGCACCACGCAGCAGCTGCAGCAGCAACGTTTCCGCCTGGTCGTCGCGATTGTGCGCCAGCGCAACAACATTCGCAGCCGTAGACGCAAATACGGCATGACGCGCGTGACGGGCCGCGGCTTCGGTGCTGTTGCCGCGCGGCACATCCACCTTGGCCACCTTCAATGAAACACCGAGTTCGCGGCAAAAACGGCGGCAGTGCGTTGCCCACGAGGCTGCATGCGCGCTGATCTGGTGATTGACATGGATTGCAGACAACCGCTTCGGCGGCAGACGCAATCCGCGACGCAGAAGATGCAGAAGCACCACTGAATCCACGCCGCCGCTCAGACCAACGGTGATTTTTGCGGATTTTTGCAGGCCATTGGCCTCAAGGGCTGCCGCTACCTGGCTGACCAGCGTTTTGGTCATGCTGCGCATTGCGGGACTGCCGCCATGGCCAAGGCGCGCTTCAGCGGCTTTCCGCTTCCTTGAACTGGCCGTAGCCCATCAGGCGTTCAAAGCGGGATTCGGCCAGCTTGTCCATGGGCAGGTCACGCAACTGACGCCAGCTTTCCTGCAATGCCTTTTTCATCGATTGCATCATCACATCGTAATCACGATGTGCGCCGCCCAATGGCTCGGGAACGATCTTGTCGATCAAACCCAGCGCTTTCAGCCGGGTGGCTGTAATACCCAGTGTTTCTGCCGCATCCGGAGCGCGATCCGCGCTTTTCCAGAGTATCGAAGCACAGCCCTCCGGCGAAATCACGGAATAGGTTGAATACTGCAGCATCAAGGTGACATCGCCGACGGCAATTGCCAGCGCGCCGCCGGACCCCCCCTCGCCGATGATCGAGCAGACCACCGGCACTTTCAGGGCCGCCATCGCGAACAGATTGCGGCCGATCGCCTCGGACTGTCCGCGCTCTTCGGCACCGATGCCGGGGTAGGCGCCCGGGGTGTCAATGAAGGTAAAAACGGGGACGCCGAATTTTTCCGCCAATTTCATCAGCCGCAGCGCCTTGCGATAGCCCTCGGGGCGCGGCATGCCGAAATTGCGAAGAATCTTTTCCTTGGTGTCGCGGCCTTTCTGGTGCCCCATGACCACCACAGTCTGGCCGCCGAAACGAGCCAGTCCGCCGATGATGGCAGGATCGTCCGCATAGGATCGATCACCGTGAAGTTCTTCGAAATCAGTGAACAGGTTGTTGATGTAATCCAGCGTATAGGGCCGCTGTGGATGCCGTGCAACCTGCGAGATCTGCCACGACGTCAATTTTGCGTAGATGTCCTTGGTCAGCCCCTGGCTTTTTTTCTGCAGCAGGGAAATCTCTTCGGAAATATCCAGCGCCGAGTCGTCCTGCACGAAGCGCAGTTCTTCGATCTTGGTTTCCAGATCGGCAATCGGCTGCTCGAAATCGAGAAAGGTCGTTTTCATGGGGCGGAATGATACAGGATGCGCCCGTATCAGGGCTGCAGATGCTGCCTGAAGAAGGCTTCTGCCCGTTGCAGCGTATCCTGCATCGCGATGCGATTCGGCTCGTGGCTTTGTTTGGTTTTGCCCGGATCATCATACGAATGATGCGCGCCGTCGTACCAGTAAAACTCGATGCTCGCACCGTGGTTGCGCAGCAACTCGGCAAAACTGCGGCATACCGTGGGTGAAACTTCGTCGTCATTCTCCGCCACCGCAATCAGCAACGGCGCATACGGTTTGTAGTCAGGTTCCGCCGCCTGAACGCGGCACCCGGGATAAATGGAAAGCGCGGCGCGAAAACCGGTAACCGGCGTCGGATTCTGCAAACCCGGTGGGCGCGGCCCCATCGCCGCCAGCACCGTCATCCCGCCGTTGGACCAGCCCTGCACACCGATGCGGTCAGCGGCGACGTCCGCCCTTGTGCGCAGATAAGACAACGCGCCATAGGCATCCAAGGGACGCACCAACTGCTCACTGACTTCCTGGGGCCGGCTGCTGTACGAATGTTTGCCGAATCCATCGCCATAACCACGCGGACCGAAACTGTCGACATGAATGGCCACATAGCCACGCTCTGCCCAGAACTGCCCCCACATTTTGTGACGCATCGTCAATGCATCGGCATTGTGCTGGCCGCGTTTCAGCGAAGAATAGGGACCAGCGCGACCGTGCAGCATGACCACGGCCGGATAACGCCCCGGTGCAGGCGGTGCAAACACATAACCGGTCAAACGCGTACGGCCATCAGCGCTCATGAATTGCACCGTCTCCGGGGCAGCGGCGCCCGCAAGCGGCATCGCAACGAAAACCAGAGCAGCAGCAAGAGTTGCGTAGATTGAACAAAAGCCCTTTATCTTCATCACCGTCCCAATGCAAAAAAATCACGGATGCGGCCGAGGATTTCGCCGTGTTTGCGCGTCAGCTCCGAGGCGCGCGCAGCCTCATCCAGCGTATTGCGGATGTTCTGCAACTCCAGCTCACGCACGGCCAGAATGCGCGAAATGTCCTCTGCCATCCCGGGTCGCGAACGGATGACATTTTCAAAGGATGCGCGGTCCAGGCGATAACACTTCACATCGCCGACAGCGGTTACCGTTGCGCCACGCCGCTCACCGAACATCATGCCGCGTTCACCGAAAACCGTCCCTTCGTGGAGGCGCGAAACCGGATGCTGTCCCGAAGCGTCCTCAAACACCACCTGCGCCTCGCCTTCCGCCAGTAGATAAAGCCAGTGCGCTTCAGCGCCCTGCCGGGTCATCACGTCGCCGGGCGCAAACGGCGTAAACACCAGTAGCTCCGCGACCTGCTGCAGCTCAGACTCCTGCAAGTGCGCAAAAATGTCCACATGCTGCAGTACCTTGAGGCGCTTGGCCATTTCACGCATCTGCTCCGACTGAAACTGCTTTTCATTTTCCTTGAGCATATGCACCGAATATTGTGGCGCCGCAATGGCCAGACCGGCACGCTGCAGTCCTGCAAGCAGATGAACCCGGACTTCGGAATCGGTCCAGTCGTCGCGCGCAAGGTCCTTCAGCCAATAACGCACTGCGTAACGCGCACGGCCGGCCTCCAGCGACATCAGCACACATTGAGGCGCCGGATCAGATGCCATGCATTCGATTGTCGAACGGCGCAAGGCCTCCTGCACTTCTGCAATCACTCGCGATGGCGATACCGAATAATCGACATCAAACCACACCCAGCGTCGCGCAGTGACCGTTCGCCCCCCGCGCTGACCCAGCACGACAAACTTGCTTTTCATCAACTGGCCGTTGGGGATCACCACGGTTTCCCAGTTGTTGGTTTCTATCGACACTGAGCGCCAGCGGATATCGGATACGCGTCCGGTGACGTCTTCGACGCGCACCCACGCACCCACTTCGAGAGAACCATCCAGCTGGATTGCCAGACCGCCGAGGATATTGCCGAGCGTGTCCTGCATTGAAAACGCAATGACCGCGGTAATCACGGCAGACGTGGTCACGATCTGCGACAGATCCAGTCCGGCATAACGCAGCCGCACCATGCCCCACGCCACATAGGCTACGATGACCAGAACGTCTTCAAGAATGCGCGGCGGCTGCAGACGCAGCGCCGGCAGCAAAAGCCGGAACAGCGCAAGGCCCCACAGGCGGATCACCGCAACACCGGCCATGATCACAAACGCCTCGCGCATCACCTGCCCGGCAAGCCCGATATCAAACGCCATCAGCAGCGCAGTGATCACCTGCCCGGCCAGAGCGAGCGCGTAAAACATCGTGGTGTGGAACAGAGTGCCGCGGTCCTCGGGACGCAACAGCCAGAACAGCAAGGCCAGCGCCATGAACATGGCCGGTATATATGGAAAACCGGCTTGCACCAGATGTTGCATCACGATATCGAAGTTCATGGTCGTGCTTTCAATGGCAGGCCAGAGGCCTCCGCCTCATTTTCTCACGGGCAACACGAATTGCAGAGAAATGTTAAATAAGTTATTGATTAATAATAACTTTTTAACCAAGCACAGCAGCTGCGAACCTGGCCTGCCTGAGGCGGCTTCACGGATACGCGATGTACGCCCGGCGCTAAGGCTTTTTTAAGCCCTTCGCATCACGCCTCATCAGCGCAGCAGCTACAGCCAGCAGTCCAGCATCCAGCCAGAACACCGGCACCATACCCAGTGCAGTGGAGAGCGTGCCGAACACAAAAGGCACCAGCACTTCAGTGCCCTTGTTCACCATCTGCCGCAACCCCATCGCCTCACCGGACCGCCCCTCCGGCGCCCGGTTATAAGCCAGCATCATCGACAGCGGACTGCCGCAACCCAGCCCCATGCCCAATACGAAGGAAATCGCCAGCAAGGCCGCAAAACTTGTGACAAACGGAAAGACAAGACACACCACGGCCGCCAGCAGCAACGAAACCGCCAGCACGCGCTCCTCGCCCGAACGCTTGACCAGGTGCGGCATCACCGAGCGCACGATCAGCAACGCAAAACCGAAAGCGCCAAGAATCATGCCGATCTCCGAAGCGCTGAGCCCGATGCGATGGCCGTAGATCGGCAGCAGCAGGTTGTACAGTTCAAGACCGGTTTCTATGATGCCTGCGGTAATCAGCGCACGGCGCAAAGGCGGATTGCGCAGCAGGTCGCCGACCCGGTTTTTAGCCTTCTCCTCCTTGCCCAGTTTCACATGCGTGATTTTCGGCAACCAACCGGCCCACAATCCCAGCAACAGAATCGGAACCACCGGCATGGCTGCCAGCACGCCGAAGGTCGCGCGATGCCCTATTGCGTCAATCAGAAAACCGGCAGACGTCGGACCGAGCAGCGCCGTCATGCCGATGCCCAGACTGAACCAGCTGTAATTTTTGGTCCTGTCCATGCCCTCAGCCATGGCGCCGATCAGGTGCTGCACCGAAACGGTATAAAAAATATAGCAGCAGCCGATCAATGCAGCCGAGACATACAGCACCTCAAGCCGCTGCCAGATGAAGGGCAATACCAGTCCGGCAAACAGACCGACGGAACCCAGCAGCATCGGCATGCGAAAACCGATCCGGTCCGACACTTTGCCCGCATAAACTGACAGCAGCAGCGGAAACAGCGCGTAGGTGGAGAAAATCATGCCGACGTAAAACTCGTTGGCGCCCAGTTCCAGAGCGGACAGCGACATCAGCACCTTGCTGCCCTTGTACGCAGTGTGCGTCAGGATGCTGAGCAGGATGATGCGGAAAATTCCCGGTATGGTCATGTCAGCAATGAAGTGACGAAAGCCGGATACGTCCGGTGCAATCGATCAAAAACAGCGTCACGGAATGAAAATCTTCTTGTTGGGGGAAACAACTGGCGTGTATTTTAACGCATCGCGTAGCGACCACCCGTTCACCGGAGACAAGACATGAAACTGCATAACATCGGCATCATCAGCCCTGGCGACATGGGCCAGGCCGTGGCCCAGACCCTCAAGGCAAACGGCTATTCGGTGCACACCGCACTCGAAGGCCGCAGCGCACGCACCCGCGCACTCGCCGCCGAAGCGGGGCTCAATGACTGCGGCACGATGCAGAACGTGGTCAATACCTGCGACGCCGTGCTGTCGATCCTCAACCCTGCCGCCGCAGTCGACAATGCAAGAGCCGCGGCGGCCGCCATGAAATCAACAGGACGGCGCTGCCTGTTTGTTGACTGCAACGCTGTTGCGCCGCAAACCGCGCACGCAATATCCGCCATCATCGAGGATGCCGGCGGGATATGCATTGATGCCGGCATCATCGGCCCGCCGCCACGCGGCAAGGCGAGCATGCGCATGTATGTGTCAGGACCACAGGCCTCCATGCTGGCGCCGCTGTCGGGCGGCGGCATCAGCGTCCGCGTAATGAGTGACAAAACCGGCGACGCTTCCGCCATCAAGATGTGTTACGCGGCTTATACCAAGGGCGCCGTCGCGCTCGGTGTCGAAATGCTGATGGCAGCGCGCCGGCTTGGCGTCGATGCCGCACTGGATCATGAACTCCAGGAAAGCGCAGCGGAAAACCGGCAATGGATCCTGAGCCGCACCGGCGTAATGCCGCCGAAAGCCTACCGCTGGGTTCCGGAAATGCTCGAAATCGCAAAAACCTTCGAGGACGTCCAGTTGACGCCACGCATCCTGCTCGGCGCCGCAGACATGTATGAAATGATCGCGAAGACTGCGCTGGGCAAGGAATCGCCGGAAGAAGCGCGCAAACACGGCCGGGACGGCACCAGCATCATCAACGGCCTTGCCGACTGAAGGCCTAGACCCGGTAGTTGGAGCGGCGATCGCGGCGAAACAGCACAACCGGCATCCCGCGCAGGATACGACCGCGCAGTTTGCGGGCGTACCCGGGCCGGATCTCCCCGTCGCCTTCGAGCATGATTTCACGACGCATCAGGTGAATCTCCTTCCCGTCCGCGCGCGTAATGAACGTGCCGTTGACGCTGTGATCGACAAGATAGAACTGGGCCCGTTCAACCCGGATGGTTGCATGCCGGCGTGACACCACCTGCTCCGGAATAACCAGTTCACAGGATGCATCACGGCCAATGGTCAGTATCGGATGCCAGTGATCCAGTCGGTGCTCCACGTTTCCCAGCGTAAGCACCAGGCTGCCGGCATCCTCGGGTATCGTGCGCCGGATATGCGGATTGATCTGCGTGCGATTGACCAGATCATCGCGCCACTGCACCTCCCACACCGAGGTCTTGGCCAGGGTTGTTTTCAGGATGGCATCAAATATCGGCCATGTCGCATCCCGGCGGGAGACATCAAGCTGATCCAGTGTCGTTTGTGCAATGAGGATCTGGTTCGGGGCCGCCGCATCGGCGAGATAAGCCGCTACATTGACCGTGTCGCCATAGACGTCCTCCCCCCCGACCACAACCGGACCGGTGTGCAGACCGACCCGGATCTGCATCGCAAGGCCGCCGGGTTGCAGCAGGGAGATCGAGCGCTGCATGTCCACTGCCGCATCCACGGCGCTGTCTCCGTCAGGAAAAAGGCACATCACCGCATCACCAAGCGTCTTCACCAGACGTCCGTGATGCCTGGGCAGCACTTCCTTCATCGTCGCCAGACAGGCGTTGATGATTTTCAGCGCATCGATATCACCGAGGCTGCGGTATAACGCGGTACTTTCAACAATATCGGCAAAAAGCACCGCCAGATCGTCACTGTGGGATTGCGGCATGTCTGATTCTCAGGCGCCGCGAAAAAAAGCGCGGCGCAGTTGTCTGTCCCCGTGAAAGCACGGTTTCACGGTGAATTCATTATTTTCTTCAATCTGCTTCAACCATTACTTTAAGGCACAACAGACACCGAAAGCAAAACCTCCACGCGTCGACAAACCTGCAGCAAAGCCTCACAATCAAAAATAACCCAACCGAAAGAATCCGCCATGAGCAACGAGCCATGAGCACCGCATCCGACACCAAGAACATGGCGCTGTTCTGCGACTTTGAAAACGTCGCTCTCGGCGTTCGCGAAGCGAACTACTCCGACTTCGACATCAAAAAAGTGCTGGAGCGTCTGCTGCTGAAGGGCGACATCGTGGTCAAGAAAGCCTACTGCGACTGGGAGCGTTACAAGGACTTCAAGAAACCGATGCATGAAGCGGCGTTCGAACTGATCGAAATCCCGCATGTGCGCATGTCCGGAAAAAATTCGGCTGACATCCGCATGGTCGTTGACGCCCTCGACCTCTGCTATACCAAATCCCACGTCGACACCTTTGTCATCATCAGCGGCGACTCCGACTTCTCGCCACTGGTTTCCAAACTGCGCGAAAACAACAAAGTTGTCATCGGCGTCGGCGTCAAAAAGTCTTCATCCGACCTGCTGATCAATAATTGCGACGAATTCATTTTCTACGACGACCTCGCACGCGAAAAAGCCAAAAAGCAGCAGCAGAAAAGCCGCAAAAAACCGGTCGCCAGCACCACGGCGGCAGCCAAAGCAAGTGCAGGCACCGATAACGCCGACAAGAGCAACCCCGAGAAAGACGCCGGAGACAAAGACGGAAGCGACAAAAAAGCGGAAGCACTGGACCTGGTCATGGAAACCATAGAAGCGCTGTTCACGGAACGCGGCGCAGAGGAAAAAATCTGGGGATCGATGGTCAAGCAGGCTCTGAAACGCCGCCAACCCGGATTCAACGAAAGTTATTTCGGCTTCCGCTCTTTCGGCAAACTGCTCGACGAGGCACATGCCCGAAAACTGCTGGTGCTTGAACCTGACGAAAAATCCGGCGGCGTCATCATCAAAAACTACAACCCCGACTACTGAACAAAGCCGCTGCACAACGGTCTGACTTCCGACAAGGAGACCGCAACCCTAATGGACAAACCACAAGGCCCCCACATCCGAATCAGCGTCCGGCCGCAAGCGGGCTTGATCGAGCGCATCATATTTTTTGTGCTTGGGCTGGTCATACTGGTGGCCGCGTTCTTTTTCATCGGCATCGCGCTCATTGCCGGCCTCATTCTCGCCGGCGTGTTCCTGCTGCGCTGGTGGTGGATTCAACGCAAGTTGCGCAAAGCCGGCAACGATTCCTTCGTCGAGGGCGAATACCGCGTCGTTGAAACCGCGATTACCGACCGCCGGACACCGCCCGAATAACAGCCGCGCGACGCACCGATCCGGTCAGCAGTGCAACCGGTCGAGATCCTGATCCAGCATCGAGACCGGATCTTCCAGCGGTTCGAGATGGGTGATTGCATTGACTCGCGGGACCGCCCTCCGAATATCTCTTTCGATGCGCTCGGCCCAGTCGTGGGCTTCCTTGACCGTCCATTCCCCCGGCACCAGCACATGCACCGACACGAAAGCGCGACTGCCGGCCTGGCGTGTCCGTAATGCATGGAAATCCAGGCCCTGTTCGCGATAACCGTTCAGCACCGCTTCAATGTCAGCGATTCTTTCCGGAGGCAATGAGGTATCCATCAACCCCTCTGCCGAGCGATGCATCAGTTGCCAGCCGGTCCAGACAATGTTCAATGCCACGACTATCGCGATCACCGGATCCAGCCACAACCAGCCGGTCATCCATACCAAGCCCACACCCACGAGCACACCGCCTGAAGTCCAGACGTCCGTCATCAAGTGGTGGGCGTCAGCTTCGAGCACGATGGAATGCTCCTCGCGCCCCACTTTCAGCAGTATGCGAGCAACCAGCAGATTGACGATGGAGGCCACGACCGATACGGCAAGCCCTATGCCCACGGATTCCAGCGGCTGCGGATTCCACAAACGGTCAACGGCTGCCCAGATGATGGTAATTGCGGCAAAAACAATCAGCAGCCCCTCGAACGCACTAGAAAAATATTCAGCCTTGCTGTGACCAAAGGCATGCCGGTCGTCGGCAGGGGTTGCGGCCACCGTCAGAATCCACAGCGCCATCATTGCCGCAGCAAGGTTGACGAAGGACTCGATGGCGTCCGAAAGCAGGCCGACAGAACCGGTCATCCACCACGCGCTGCCCTTGAGCAGGATCGTGGCAATAGCCGCAGCGATCGAAAGCCAGGCATAACGGGTCAGAGACTGTTGTTTCATGAAACGTGTTGCCGACTCATCCGCGTTTATTACAAATCATTGATTTAATTATTCATTTCTTAAGCTCTGCAGCGGCAGCCTTGGCGTGAGTACGAACATCAAAACGCTCGACATTAACGATGATGCGCTCATGTACGCCCTCGCCTATACGCTCCACTGAATCCTCCGCCCAGACGCGGAACGTCAACTTGCGGCCTTCAACCTTGATAACCTCCGCATGGGCATGAACACGCATGCCGACCGGCGTCGCAGCAGTGTGGCTGACGTCAAGTCGCGTGCCCACGGTCTGATGCCCTTCGGGCAACAGGCCCTCCACCGCATTCAGCGCCGATTCTTCAAGTAGCATCACCAGCACCGGCGTCGCCAGAACCTTGATGCGGCCGCTGCCAACGTGAGGTGCGGTGTCACGGGTGCCAACCATGATTTCGGTGGATCCGGCGAGTCCGGGGCGGATCGAATCGAGATTGACGCTCATCGGACGCTTTCATTGCGAATGATAATGACGCGATGTTACATTGAATCGTTGCTGTCCGATGTAATGCCATGGAGGAGAACGCAAATCATGCGTCTGGGTTATTTCACGATGCCGCTGCACCCGGCCCACCGGCCACCCGCAATCACACTGCAGGAGGACCGCGAGGCCATCATCCTCGCCGACCGCCTCGGCTTCTACGACGCCTTTGTCGGCGAACACCTGACCGAACCCTCGGAAAATGTCACCAACAGTTTCATATTCCTGGCCACGCTGATCCACCACACCCAGAACATCAAACTTGCGACCGGCACTTCCAATCTGTCGCATTCCCATCCGACCCTGATCGCCGCGCACGCCGCGATGTTCGATCACCTCGCCCAGGGTCGCTTCATATTCGGCGTCAGTCCCGGCGCCCTGCCCTCGGATGCCGAGGCATTGGGCATGCTCAGCGAAGACCGCAACAAACTGTTTGCCGAAGCCATCGACGTCATCCTTGCCATCTGGGAACGCGACGCGCCATATGACATCGACTTCCCGGGCAACCGCTTCAAAGTCACCACCGCAGTTACACAGAATCCCGAAATCGGCCGCGGCGGCATGTACAAACCATGGCAGCAGCCCCGTCCGGAAATTGTCGGCACGGTCGTCGCACCCGGATCGAAAGGCGTCATCGCCATGGGCGAGCGCGACTTCCATCCGCTGTCGGCAAATTTCCTGCTGTCGCAATACCTGCGTTCACACTGGACCAATTACGCCGAAGGCAAACAACGCGTCGGCAAAACCGCTGATCCTGCCGACTGGCGCATTGCCCGCACCATCTTTGTCGCGGATGACGATCAAACCGCCGAACGGTATGCGCTAAAAGACAGCGCCAGTCCCTATCGCCATTACTGGGAACTGCTGCTGAAAAAAATGCTGATCTCGAAACGCCACGCGATCTTCAAGACCCACCCCGGCCAGGACGACCGCGAACTGACCACCGACTACATGGTCGATCAGCTGGTGCTTTGCGGAACACCCAACCGGGTGGCTGAAGAAATTCTCGCGTTGCGAGAGGAGGCCGGCGACTTCGGTGAAATCGTCTACGCCGGCATGGACTGGGTCGATCCCGCCCTGGCAAAACGCTCGATGGAACTGATGGCGGAAAAAGTCATGCCGCAGGTGAACCGCGCGATCGGCAAAAAAGCGGCTGCGTAGTCACCGGTCTTGCCGGAAACCGGCCCGTCCTGCCAGTCACCTCAATCGTGTCCGGAGCACGGCAGTGATGCGAATCCGGCCACGGGATGGCGTGATGCCAGCAACTTGATTGCCAGTTCCGCCACACGGCCTGCATCGCCCGCCTCTTCCAGGCCTGCTGGGGTATTGCGATAGACGCAGCGCTCGGTAACCATGAAGTCCAGCGCAATGTCGTAGGGTTGCGGATGAATCGTCTCCATCCGCGATAGTTCAAAGGCCACACCGATCTTCAGCGGTTGCGGCGTCATCGCCGCCAGCGTGCGGTCGTAATATCCGCCGCCATAACCCAGGCGAAACCCCTGCGCATCGAATCCCACCGGCGGAATCAGCAACACCTGCGGCACCACCGTCGGGGTGCCTTCCGGCACCGGCAAATCGAAGACGCCCTTTGAAGTTTCCACACCGGGCCACCATTCGCGAAACTGCAGCGCTGTCCGTTTTTCGACAACTACGGGCAACGCAACAACAGCGCCGCCTTCACGGAAACGGCGAATGGCAAATCGCGGATCGAACTCACCCGCCAAGGGCCAGTAGAAGCCGACCGTCAACTGTCCCAGCATCGGAAAACCGGCCACCAGCTTCTCCGTAATGGCGGCCGTCCACTCCTGATGCTGCATGCGCGGAACCGCAGCACGCCGGGCCAGCAGCTCGCCCCGTTGCGCCTTGCGCCACTGCTTGATGTCGTCCGCATTATCCACGGGGCAACCCCTGTCACCGGAAACCGGCGCATCAACCACCGGCATCGCACTGTTTGATTCAGAACAAGTCATTTTTATATCACAGCATGATATAAATGGCCAATGACACGTTCACGCACCGCAACCGATCACACCCGGTCATGAAACCCCGCACATTGGTCAAAGCAGACTTCGAACAACTGGCCGAATTCCGCTACCAGCTGCGGCGGTTCCTGCGCTTCAGTGAGGACATCAGCCACCGCAACGGCATCACCATGACACAGTATCTGCTGTTGTTACAGATTGCCGGATATCCGGGGCGTGACCGGGCCACGATCAGCGAACTGGCAGAGCGGCTGCAGGCCAAACACCACGGCGTGGTGTCTCTGGTCTCGCGCTGCGAGGCGCTCGGTCTGGTCGCGCGACGCGAAAACGCTGACGACAAACGCCGGGTCGAAGTGGAACTCACCCGCGAAGGACAACAAACCGTTGCACGGTTGGCACAACTGCACCGGGACGAACTGACCAGTCTGCAGGGTGAATTCATTGTCCCCGTCCCCACTTTCCGGAAACAAACATGAATCCATACAAGGATTCCCTGCTGACTCCGGCATCATCAGCGCTACAAGGCCACTGCTGACGCTCCTTCTAACCGCCTACCGGTCAAGCCGCCAAACGCGCCCGCGGATGCCCCGCCTTGGCGGCCGCAGACAAAGACGGCACATCGCCCGCACATTGAATGCGATGCATTACCCGCCGGAAACTAAGCGCTGCTGCATTTTTGGTTGTGGCCTCGACATCACGCGGGCTGCGCCCGCATGAGTCTCGTCCCGCCTGCCGGTCAAGCCGCCAAACGCGCCCGCGGGTGCCCCGTCTTGGCGGCCGCAGACAGAGACGGAACATCGCCCGCACATTGAATGCGATGCATCACCCGGCGATATCCGCCATCAAAGGGATCGCGGTGGTGCATCACGCAACGGTTGTCCCAAATGAGGATGTCGCCTGGTTGCCAGACGTGGTGCCAGGTAAATTTTTCCTGGGTTGCATGCGCCCACAGCGCCTCCAGAAGCTCCTCGGACTCGGCCACGGTGTAACCGTTGATGTAGGCATTGGGACGGCGACCAAGATATAGCGCGTTGTAACCGGTCTCAGGATGCGTGCGGATGACCGGATGGCTTGGGCCCGGCGCATCGCGAACGTCATCTACGGGCTTGAAGCCTTCACGCAGGTCGCCGGCGCTGTTGTACGTCATGTCGTGCTTCAGCGTGCGCCCTTCTATTTTTTTGCGCAGCGCCGGGTCCAGCGTCTCCAGCGCGAGATACATATTGGCAAAACCGGTGTTGCCGCCGCTGGGCGGAATTTCCAGCGAATACAGTGCGCTATACGACAAGGGCCGGTCACGATAGGAATTATCGGAATGCCACACCACCTCCGCATCCCGCAGCACGCCGATGGCTTCGCCGTTTTCCATCACATTCGAAACGACAATGATCTCCGGGTGCGTGCGTGCCCGCTCCTTGCCGGTTTTCGCCAGCGGTGCAAAATCGAGAGCGCCCAATCGTCCGCCAAAGGCAATCAGTTCCGGATCTGTCAGTTGCTGGCCGCGGATGCGAATCACCAGATGATCAAGAAGGGCCTGGTATACCGGTTTGAAATCGGCATCGTTGAGGGCACGCACATCTCCGCAGGACACTTCCGCACCCAGCGGCGGTGCCAGCGGTTTAACGGTAACAGCGCTCATCACAAAAACCTCAATAAGAATTTAACTAATTTCAATTATTTTCCATCAATCCAAACGGATGCCCGCAGCCTTTGCAATGCGTCCATAACGGGTGAACTCATCCTTGATCTGCGCGCCGTATTCCTCAGGGGTGCTGCCCATCGCCTCCAGGCCGCGCGCCGCCAGCGAAGCCTTGCCCTCCGCCGATTTAAGGATTTTCACCATTTCCGCGTTCAACCGCGCAATGACAGCCGGCACCGTTTTCGCCGGGGCCAGCACGCCAAACACAGTGGCTGAGTCGTAACCCGGAACGCCCTCGTCGGCAATCGTCGGAAACTCCGGTGCCAGCGCCGAACGCTGCTTGGTGCCGACACCGAGCATGCGCAGCTTGCCGGAACGCACATGCGGAATGATCGTCGGCAGGTTTTCGAACATCAGGTTCAACCGGCCGCCAAGAAGATCTGTCACTGCCGGACCGGCACCTTTATACGGTACATGCACCAGCTTCACGCCGGTCAGTGTCATGAACTGCTCAGTGGAAAAATGCCCCACTGAACCATTGCCCGCAGAACCGAAGTTGAGTTCGCCGGGTTTTGCTTTGGCCAGCGCGATCAGCTCTTTCACATTTTTTGCCGGCGAAGTCGGATGTACCACCAGCGTGAACGGACTGACGGTCGCCAGCGTGATCGGCGTGAAATCGCGCAGCGTGTCGTACGGCGTCTTGTCACGAATGTTGGGATTGATCGTCAGCGGCCCTGCACTGCCCAATACGATGGTGTAACCGTCAGCCGGCGCCCGCGCCGCCATTTCAGCGCCGACCACGCCACCGGCACCAGCGCGATTGTCGACCACCACGGTCTGCCCCAGCGGTGCAGCCAGCTGCTGCGCCAGGAAACGCGCCAGCAGATCGGTGCTGCCGCCGGGGGCGAACGGCACAATGAAACGGATCGGTTTGCTCGGATAGGCCTGGCTGTGCGCAACCGTGCTGACGGTCGCGAGACTGAGTACTGCCGCAATGGCAATGCGCTTCATTTATTGCTCTCCTCCGGGATTGAAACTGCGGCGGCATGACATCACCGCCTGCGTGTTATTTCAGATTGACCTTGTTGACGATGCTGCCGATACCTTCGACCTCACACTCACAGACGTCTCCATGTTTGAGGAACACCGGAGGCTTACGCGAAAAACCGACGCCGAACGGCGTACCGGTCGGTATCAGGTCACCGGGCATCAGCGTGGTGCCCTGCGATGCATAAGCGATGATCTGCGGAATGTTGAAAATCAGGTTCCTGGTATTGGAAATCTGCATTTCCTTGCCGTTGAGCACCGTGCGCACGATCAGGTTGTGGGGATCCTTGATCTCGTCGCGGGTGACAATCCATGGCCCCCACGGACAGAACGTGTCGAGTGACTTGCCGCGATCCCACTGTTTGGCGTTCGCGAACTGCAGGTCACGCGCCGACACGTCATTGACCACGGTGTAGCCAAAAACATGATCCAGCGCATCCTTCTCGCTGATATTGCGGCCGCGTTTACCGATGACCACGCCGAGTTCGACTTCGTAATCAACTTCCTTGGTCACGCTCTCCGGCCAGCTCAAATCGTCATATGGCCCGGTGATCGAGTTCGGCCACTTGGTGAACAGCACCGGCTCCGACGGCACCGGCAGATTGGCCTCTTTGCAGTGGTCGATGTAATTCAAACCCACCGCAACAATCTTTGAGGGATGGAACAGCGGCGCACAAAGCTTCACCGTGTTAAGCGGATATTCGCGACGGTTGCTGCTGTTGAACGCCGTACGCACCGAATCAAGAAGTGCATCTCCGCCGCGCACGATGCACATCAGATCGCCGGTCGCATCAACCGGCAAACCGGCGGCCGACAGATCCACCACGTTGCTGCCATCGAGCACACCGGGGCGCACCACACCATCAAGCATAAAAGTCAATAATTTCAATTACTTACTCCGTTTCATCAATCACACCGCAATCTTGCGACGCCAATGCCGAGTTTATCGCCATCGGATACAAGCCAGCTATTCACTGCGCACATTGGCGGCTTTCACCACCTTGCTCCAGCGGTCCACCTCTTCCACCAGAAATTTCGCAAAACGTTCGGGTGAGCCGCCCTGCGGCTGCAGACCGAGAAACGCAAATCGCTCCTTGATCTCCGAAGACTCCAGCGCCGTCTGGAAACCGCTGTTGAGTTTGAGCACCGCAGACCGCGGCGTGGCTGCCGGCACTGAAACGCCGAACCAGATCAGCACGTCATAACCGGGCAAGCCCTGCTCGGTTGTCGTCGGCACTGAAGGATAAAGGCTCAGGCGCTTGTCACCCGCCGTGGCCAGCACCTTCAATTTGCCGGCACTGACCAATGGCGCTGCAGTCGCAGAAGTTGTGAATATGAGTTGTGACTGTCCGGCCATCATGTCGACAATCGCCGGTGAAGCGCCCTTGTAGGGCACGTGCAGGATGTCAACGCCGGCAAGCATCTTGAAAAACTCCAGCGCAAGATGACTGCTGCCGCCGGTTCCGGAAGAACCGGCGGACAGCTGGCCCGGACGCGCCTTGGCCATGTTGATGATGTCCTTGACCCCGTTCGCCGGAAACCCCGCACTGGTCACCAGCAGGATCGGCGACCAGCCGAGCAGGCTCACCGCCGCAAAATCCTCGGCGCGATACGGCGTTTTTGTACGCAGCGCAAAATTGATCGCATTCGCCCCCGGGTTCGCCATCAGCATCGTGTATCCGTTGGGCTGCGCCTTGGCGACAATGTCGGCGCCGAGCATGCCGCCGGCGCCGCCGCGGTTGTCGATCAGCACCTGCTGTCCCCAGATCTCGGTGAGCTTCTGCGCCACCACGCGCGCGATCACATCATTCGATGCCCCCGGCGCAAACGGCACCACCCAGCGAACGGCACGCGCCGGAAAATCGTCCGCCCCCTTGCCTGGCTGCGCGCCCTGCACCGATGCACTGGCCAGCAGCGCCATAACGGACAGCGCCACAGTGAGTTTGCGCGCAACGCATTTGCCAGCGGCATGGCCACATTCGGTTTTCATCATTTACATCTCCCCCTTGATTGGCGCCTCAGGCGCTCATAGTTCTTCCAGATGCACCGGAAACAGCGGCTCCAATGAATCGACTTCGACCACATGATAGGCACTAAAACGGTACGCCGTGCCGGCCATCACTTCCGGTGGCGTAAACGGAAACGCCAGATTGCCGCCGGTGGAAATACGTCCCGGGAATCCGTTGTGCAGCAGATACTGCTTGAACACCGTCGCTACCGACTTGGCATCTTCCATGGTCGCCGCAATCACCTCGACCATCACAAAAACTTCTCGGGCCTGCACCGCTGCTGCCGTTGGCCACTCAATCACGCCGTTGACGCCATAGATCTTCGGATACACGTGAAACGGTCCGCTCACCGATCCCGCCACCAGTTCGCGCACCGTCTTCTCGACATTCGCGAGAATCTCCGGCATCGCCGCAATGGCACGCGGGTCGCCGCAGCCCGCCAGCAGCACCGCACGTTCACCGACCCGCGTCGCACCTTCGATCTTCACAGTGAACTGCTGCGCAGGCTCCCAGCGCGCACCGGAAATGCGGCAGCGGTGTTCATCAACCGCTTCGTAATGCGCGGCATCGGTATGCAGCGTGCCTTCAGGTTCGTGCACGCGATAAGGATCACCCTGCTCATAAAGACTATGCGCCGCCACCGACATCGGCGTCGCCTGACGGATCGGATTCATGCTGTCGATGGTGAAGCTGTTGTCATCCAGCGTGCCCAGCAGCGCATCGCGCCCGCCGGGCGTGGTGCAGATCGAGCAGCACTCGATGATTTTCGCCATGTGCATCGCCAGCCCCAGTGGATAACCCAGCGCCGCCGGAATCGCTGCAAACACGGCCGTGTCGCAGGCCCGTCCGGCAATCACCACATCGACGCCCGCCTCCAGCGCACGCTGGAAGGCTTCAATGCCCATCTGTCCGACGATGTGAGACGCGCCATCCACCTCGGCCTCCGTCAGCGGCGCAATCGCGCCCAGCGCCCGCACACGTTTGGCACGTACCGCCGCTTTCAGCAGGTCACGCGGCATGTCGGCGCGGATCGATGCCAGTTTGAAATGCAGTCCTTCACTGCGCGCAATGTCGCGCACCATCGCCAGTGTCTTTTCCAGATGCGGTTCAGCGCCGGCGGTACCTGCCGTGCCCAGCAGCAACGGCACATTGATCGAACGCGCCGCACGCAACACCTTGGTCAGGTCGCTGCGCGTAATGGCATCACTGGTCGCCAACTGGCCGCTGCCCAGGTAATACGGCCCCGGATCCACCGAACCCATGTCACAGCCGATGAAATGCGGCTTGCGCTTCAGGCCTTCAGCCAGCGCCGCCTCGGGAATGCCGTAACCGAGTTGACCGGATGCCGCCAGCGCGCGCAGCGGCTTGCGCCCACCATCGGCCAGGAGTTCGGCCTTGAGCCGTTCGAGGGCGTTCATAGTTCAATGTCCAGCAAGGGTCCGTGCTGCTGCGCACCGTAGACATCACGGTCGCCCGGCGTACCCGCAACAATCTTGCGGTCCATCACGATCTTGATCGCGCAGGCCGGCGGATAGGGAATCACTTCCACCTGCCGCGTCTCCAGCCCGTACATTCTGGCCAGTGCCGTCGGCGTCAGTGCCGGCGAACGCTGCGCCTGCGCATAACCCGCTTCATCATTGAACATCAGGTCCAGCGTCAGTGTCGTCGGGCCTGCATTTTTGCTGCGCACCACCCTTGCGATATCGACGAGCTTCATCCGGCCAGCCTCGCTGCGCGCATGGAAGTCCTCTAATTATTTAATTAAAACAATTACTTATGAAATCACCGCGACGTGTGGTCACGGTGCGTTTCAGCGCTTGCCGGCGTGATCCGGGAACTGCATCGCAGCCAGCGTACCGCTGGCGACTTCCGCCGGCGCTTCCTCATTGGGGAAGTTGAGCTCGACCTTGTTGCCGACCGGATCGCGCAGGAACATCTGGAAACCGGCATTGGGCACGTTCTGCTCCTCGAAAGGAATGCCCATTTTCCTGAAGCGCGCACGGAAATCCTGCACGCCCTTCACGGCATAAGCCGTGTGATCGTAGCTGCTCTTGCTTTCATCGAGCCCGGTCCAATCGGCCTTGAAACGCGTGACCACGTGCACCAGCGGGTGGTCGCCGTGATAAAGCCACAAGCCGCCCGACGGGAAATTCGGCCGGTAGCCGACGTGCAACCCGAGTCCTTCGCAGTAAAACTTTTCGATGGCCGGCAGATCACTTTCGCGGCAGCCGATATTGATGTGGTGTATCCCGTTCATTTGCATGGCGTCCCCCTCCTTGGTCTGTCAATCATATAGCATAGTCCGCCCTCGACTCAGCCCACACTCCACACCATGAAACCCATCGTTATCCGCCTCGGCGGCTACCAGAAACCCGCCTCCATCCACACCCGCGCCTGCGTCCGTTTCGGTGAAGTGCTGCAACGCGAGGCCGGCGACACAGTGGACTTCCAGTTCGTGCCCGACGTGCTGTCACTCGGCCACAAATCCGGCGACCTGCCGGGCATGGTGGAAAGCGGCGAATTGTCGATGTGCTACATCTCCTCGCTGCGTTATGCCAAATGGGTGCCAGAGCTGGCGCTGTTCGACCTGCCCTTCCAGTTTCCCGACCGTGCCGCGGCTTACAAGGTGCTCGACGGCAAACTCGGCCAGTCACTGAAAGCAAAAACCGCCGCGCAATCGCCTTTCCGGCTGCTCGCTTACTGGGACAACGGCTTCCGCCATTTCAGCAACAAGGTCCGCCCGATCCGCAAGCCTGCGGACTGCAAAGGCCTGCGCATCCGCATCCAGATGAGCGAAGTGCAAGCCGCGTCACTGCGCCTGCTTGGCATCGAACCCGTCCTCGAAGACATCAAGATTTTTGTCGAACAGATTGGCGGCGACCGTTTCGACGGCCAGGACAACCCGCTGACCAACATCGTCAACTTCAACATGCACAAACACCACCGCTACATCACCCTCTCCGGGCATGTTTACGGCGTCGCCTGCCTGATGGCCAATGGCACGCAATACGCTTCATGGCCGGCCGATGTTCAACGCGCAGTGGATATCGCCGCAACCGAAGCGACGGCTTTTCAGCGTCAGCTCGCGGCGGCGGAAGATGAAGAAATGCTGAAAAAACTCGACCCCGCGGAAAACGAAGTCGTCAAACTGACACCGGCTGAACATCGCGTCTTTGTTGAAGCGGTGAAACCGGTGACCGACAAATACCGCAAGGATTTTGGCGAGAGTTTTTTTGCGCTGCTCGATCAGTGAACAGCGCGATACCAAAGAAACTATTTCCGCCGCCGCAACGACATGAACAGGCTCACCCCACCGGGAACCGCATAGAGTCCGGCCATCAGCCAGAACGAGTTCGGCTCCGCCGACTTTGAAATCATCCGGTTGCTGCCGACCTGCGACAACGGGGGAATTTTTCCAGTGAAGAACACCGCATACAGCGGCACCCCGAGTGCGTAAACCGCGATGGCAAAAAAGATCAGTCGCCGGAACAGGCCATGCGGCAAGCCGGAAGTGTCATCACGCCTCGCAGGTTTGCGGAAATAATGTCCAGCCGCCAAGAACAACAACAGTACAGCGCCCGCCGCCGCGAAGCCACCGATCAGGCGGAGAAAGCCCTCCCCCATGGTCAGCGCAATAAAAGCAATCACTGCCAGAAAAATCCCGATCAGCAACTGCGCAATTGCAGTAATTTTTGTAAAAGTCATGGCATAAATTGAATGTGATGCGGAGGAACAAACAGGGGAAATGCCCAATTATCAAAAATTGAATGGCCCCGATTCAAGATCACTACCGGTAACGCGCTGATGTGATGAACTCGCTGAACGTCTCGCACCAGACGATGACGGTCGTGTACTTCGACGGGCTGACGCCCGGCGGAACCTTGACCACGAAATTGTTGAAGGTTTTGACGTCTCCGACCAGCGCCATCCGCGGCTTCAGCCGTTTGAAATCTTCCTCGGTTTCAACAAACTCCGGTGAAAGGTAGAGCTTGTAGTCCGGGCCGGGCGCGAGCTTGCCCATATGAGAGATTACCCCTTCGCTGACCGACACTTTGCCCTCACCCCAGTGCAACGCATCGCTGTCTTTGAGGTCACGCCTGAATTCAGCGGTGTAGCTTGCCGACTGCGCTACGGCCGCCACCTCGGCGACGGATGGCGCCGCCGGTGCAATCAGGATCGGCAGCACATAGATACCGGCCGCGAACCCGACCGCTCCGACAAGGCCATGGGATACCAGCAGGAAGAGAATGTTTCTTGTTTTCATGGGTAGAGGTTCCGGGGTTTATTTCTGACGGCTGAATGGCGCGGCGCAGACAGGCGTCCGCAGCTATGAATATTGGACTATGCCCTGTCAGATGCTGGCATAAGTGATCAGTGCGCCCGGGTTCAGTCGTCATGCTCCAGAGTTATGATGACGTTTCCCTTCTTGCGTCCGGTGTCAACGTAGCGGTGAGCCTCGACGATCTGCCTGAACGGAAAGCGCCGATCAATGACCGGTTTGAATTCCCCAGCCTCAGCCAGCTCCGCGAGAAAACGCAAATCCACGGGGCGCCCGGTTGCCGGCCCCGCAATGACCTTCTTGCTGCTCGTCATCGACACCCATGGAATCTGAAGCATGTCTGGCAGCCCGCTTAAAACCTGAAGAAGCCGCCCTCCTTGTTTGAGCGAGTTTTTGCTACGGGAAAACGGGGCGGTGCCAGCCGCATCGACAATGACGTCATAGGTTTCGCCATTCTGCGTGAAGTCCTCTTTGGTGTAGTCGATGACATGCGTGGCACCCAGAGATTTCACCAATTCCATGTTCGCGGTACTGCACACCCCCGTCACGTCTGCCCCGAAGTGCCTGGCCAGTTGCAGCGCCGCAGTGCCTACCCCGCCGGAAGCGCCGTTGATGAGTAATTTCTCCCCGCGCTGGAGTTTTCCTCTCCTGAAGAAATCCAACGCCGTTGTTCCGCCAAAAGATAGTGCGGCGGCTTCGTCGTAAGTCAGATTGCGTGGTTTTAGCGCCACCGCTCCGTCTTCCGGCATGCATTTGAACTCCGCATGGCAACCCATGCCAAAATCGCAAAATGCAAACACCTGATCACCGACTTTGAATCTGCTGACGTCTTTGCCGACGAATTCAATTTCACTAGCGAGCTCTGTCCCCAGTATGGGTTGCCGCGGTCTTGAGACTCCAAATACCAAACGCGAGATGAACCCGAAGCCGACCGGAACATTGAGACTGCGCACCCTCCAATCCCCTGCTGTCACCGTTGTCGCGTGTATCCTGATCAAGACTTCATTGTCGTTGGGGGCGGGCTTTTCAACCTCCTTTATTTGAAGAACCTCGGGCGGCCCATATCTTTCATACACAATTGCTTTCATAAGTTATTGCAATCGAAGATCGCTTGATCTGCATTCTTTCGCGTTGCCCAGCGTTTGACATGAGCGGCTCGCCAAAGGCGAGTCCGCTCGATGGAATGGTTGGGCGTCAACTGCGAGCGGCCCTCAACCCTGCCCATACGGTTTGGATACGTGCTGGTGCGCGACCTTCCATCGTCCGTCCTGCTTTTGTAGGCAGAACGTCACTCGTACTGTGTCGCGAAATGTCTTCCCGCCTGGCAGAGTTCCTCCGCATTGAATCAAGCCGAACGCAAAGCCGACATCATCTCCAGCTCTGATCGACAAGTCTTCCAGCTCAAAACGCATCTCGCCTTGCGCATCGGGTTGCCAGTCGTCCCAGCTCTCGCGGTATGCCGCCGCCGACTCGTACCTCATTGGAGGCAACACATCAAAGATGACCAGATCTTTCAGGTGATTGGCAAGAACTTCGTCATGCCGACCCTCTCGTGTGGCGCGAGCCCAACTCTCAAGTACATCACGGATTGCTAGCTCTTCAGACTTCATGATCTACTGCTTCCGGTGTAGATGATGCCCAACTTGTTTTAGACCGCAAAAATGCCGGATAACCTGGCGCCCTGCCGGATAACCTGCGGCCCCGCTGTTCCGGTTTTTCCATTGCATTCAACTCCTTGCGTTGAACGACCAGCGACGCCAAGGGTACTAACAAAAACAGCAAACCCCGCAAGTGCAAGGTTAACCCATTGTTTTTATTGACTAATTTTCAATGACGCAAATCATAACTTATTGATTTTATTGTATTTTTCCCACTTCACCGCCGCCGCTTCACCGCAGCCTTAACCGGCGCCTTCGCCGACCGCCGATACCAGTTAAGAATCTCCTCACCCGTCCAGAACACCACGCCCTTCTCATCGCGCAGCTTGCGGAACACGTTTTCGAAATACTTGATCCGGTGCGGCACGCCGGAGATATACGGATGCACGGCGATGCACATCACTTTCACGCGATCCTTGCCTTCTTCATACAGCCGCTCGAACTGGTCCATGCAGCGTGATTCGAATTCCGAAGCGACGTTGTGCTGGACCATCATCATCGCGATGTCATTGAGTTCCAGCGTATAGGGCATCGAAAGCACGGTGCCGTGCGCGGTCTTGACCTCGCAGGGCTCGTCATCAACCACCCAATCGGCGAGGTACTTGATACCGGCCTCCGCCAGATAATCGGGGGTGAACAGCGTTTCGGTCAGTCCCGGCGCCAGCCAGCCGACCGGTGCCTTGCCGGTGAAGGATTTGATCTGTTTGACCGTGCGCTGGATCATCGCGCGCTGGTCTTTCTCGACATGGGTCGGTTGCTGGTCCCAGGAATGGCCGACAAACTCCCACTTCGATTTGAGCGCCTCTTCGGCAATGCGTGTGTAATCGGTGCAGATGCGGCCGTTGGTGAACAGCGAGGCCTTGATGTCGAGCTCATCCAGCGCCTGCTTGATGCGCCAGAAGCCGACGCGGTTGCCGTACTCATGCCAGGCCCAGTGCGCGAAATCCGGCAGACGTGTGATATGTGTTGGCGGCGGCAGCACCTGCCGCGGCATCGGCCGCTTGATGTCCCAGACCTCGACATTGACCACCGGCCAGACGATCAGCCGCACGCCCGCAGGCGGCTTCATCGGCGGGCGGTCGATCATGGGGACGTAGGGCAGGCGTTTCGACGGGATCATTTCGGCTCCGGAAATTGAATAGTTCATTCGATTATAAACACGGCCCGCGGCAATTGAGCAGGCTCACGCATTGCTCTAACATCAAGCCCCTGACGAAGAACCCGGAAGAACAACAATATGGACCTGCTGCCCTGCCTGCCCCCGATCGCCGACACCCGCGCGCCGAAAATCCCCACGCCGGCCGGCGCCTGCGACACGCACTTCCATCTGTTCGGACCGCGGTCGAAATTCCCGTTTGCCGATTCGCGCTCCTATACGCCGGATGACGCGCCGCTGGAAAACCTGCTGAAAATGCTCGACGCGCTGGGCATGGCACGCGGCGTGATCGTGCAGGGCAATGCCCACGGCACCGACAACAGCGTGGTGCTCGATGCGCTGCAGCGCGAACCCAAGCGCCTGCGCGCGACCTGCATCGTCAAACCCGACACCGGCCGCGATGAAATCAAACGCATGGCCGACCTCGGCGTACGCGCGCTGCGCTTTCATCACATGCCGCATGGCGTGGGTTTCAGTTCACTGGGCATGCAGTCCTTCGAAACACTGGCGCCGATCATGGCCGACCTCGGCCTGATCGCGCAGTTCATGATGGATGCCAATGCACTCGACAGTGCGATACCTTTTTTCAAAAACTGGAAGCTGCCCATCGTGCTCGATCACATGGGCAATGTGGACGGCAAACTCGGCGTCAACCAGCCCGGTGTGCAGCAGATGTGCCGGCTGCTCGGAGAAGGCAAGATCTGGGTCAAGGTCTCCGGGTCGTACCGCGTATCGACACAGTATCCGGATTACCCGGACGCCAAACCGATTCACGAAGCACTGGTGCGCGCCAATCCCGACCAGATCATCTGGGGCACCGACTGGCCGCATCCGCGCATGGAAAAAGACATGCCGGAAGACGGGCACCTTCTCGACCTGTTTAATGCCTGGACGCCGGACGCCGCGCTGCGCCAGAAAATACTCGTCGATAACCCGGCCAAACTCTACGGCTTCAACTGAGCTGCCGGCTTCAACTAAGCTGCAAGAGGAACCGACCAGCACCCGATAGCCGGTTCCGGCTATCCGCAACGCAGTGGTTTTGTCACATCAGGCAGGGATAATCGGGCGGAAATCCCGGCGTTAGCCATGCCGGCCCGGTACGCCTACAATCACAATCTCGAAATGACGGTCCGGAGCGGCATCACCAGCGCCGTTTCTTCCGGAGCAGCCCCAAAAAATGCGTACGCGGAGTAACACATGCTTCTAGTCACTGGTGGTGCCGGCTTCATCGGCGCCAATTTTGTGCTCGACTGGCTGGCTGGCAACAATGAGCCCGTCATCAATCTCGACAAACTCACCTACGCCGGCAATCTCGAAAACCTCGCCAGCCTCAAAGGCAACGCCAGCCATATATTCACCCACGGCGATATCGGCGACTTTAATCTGCTCGCCAAGCTGCTGGCAGAACACCGACCGCGCGCAGTCGTCAACTTCGCTGCCGAATCCCACGTCGACCGCTCGATCCACGGCCCGGAAGATTTCATCCAGACCAACATCGTCGGCACCTTCCGCTTGCTCGAAGCCGTACGCGCCTACTGGAACACACTGGAGGGTGCGGCCAAAACGGATTTCCGTTTCCTGCATGTCTCCACCGATGAAGTGTATGGCTCACTCGCAAAGACCGATCCGGCTTTCAGCGAAACCAACCGTTACGAACCGAACAGCCCCTACTCGGCGAGCAAGGCCGCCAGCGATCATCTGGTGCGCGCCTACCACCACACCTATGGCCTGCCGGTACTGACGACCAACTGCTCCAATAATTACGGCCCCTTCCATTTCCCGGAAAAACTGATTCCGCTGTGCATCCACAATGCGCTGGCCGGAAAACCGCTGCCGATCTATGGCGATGGCCAGCAGATCCGCGACTGGCTGTATGTGAAAGACCATTGCTCGGCGATTCGCCGCGTGCTCGAAGGCGGCAAGCTCGGCGAGGTCTACAACGTCGGCGGCTGGAACGAAAAAGCCAATCTCGACGTGGTGCATGTGCTTTGCGACATCCTTGATGAACTGAGCCCGCGCAAGGATGGTGCGTCGTACCGCACGCAGATCACCTTCGTCAAGGATCGCCCCGGCCATGACCGCCGCTACGCCATCGACGCCACCAAACTCGAACGCGAACTCGGCTGGAAGCCTGCCGAAACCTTCGAGACCGGCATCCGCAAGACCGTGCAGTGGTATCTCGACAACCAGGGCTGGGTGCAGAACATCATCAACGGCGCCTACCGTGAATGGGTGGGCAAGCAGTACGGAGCCAAGCCGTGAAACTGCTGGTCACCGGCAAAAACGGCCAGGTCGGTTTTGAACTGACCCGCGCGCTGTCCGTGTTGGGCGAAGTCGTTGCCGTTGATCGCCAGACTTGCGACATGACCAATGCCGATGCCATCCGCGCGCTGGTGCAGCAGGTCAAGCCGGATGTGATTGTGAATGCAGCGGCTTATACCGCCGTCGACAAGGCCGAATCCGAAAAAGAGATCGCCAATGCCGTCAACGCCATCGCACCGGGAATCCTCGGGGAAGAAGCCGCCAAGCTCAATGCGCTGGTGCTGCACTACTCCACTGATTACATTTTTGACGGCAGCAAGTCCGGCACCTACACCGAAAACGATACGCCCAACCCGCAGAGCGCCTATGGTCAAAGCAAGCTTGATGGTGAACACGCGCTGGTCAAGGCCAACCCGCGCCACCTGATCCTGCGCACCAGCTGGGTTTACGGTGCGCACGGCGGCAACTTCGCCAAGACCATGCTGCGTCTGGCTGCTGATCGCGAAAAACTGACCGTGGTGGCCGACCAGTTCGGTGCGCCAACATCAGCTGCACTGCTTGCCGACCTCACCGCGCAACTGGTCGGACGTTATGCGCGTGAAGGCGCGGAAAAATTCCCCTACGGCATCTACCATGCCGTCAACAGCGGCGAGACTCACTGGTGCGAATACGCGCGCTTTGTCATCCGCACCGCTATCGCTGCCGGCAAGACACTGAAAGCGACGCCCGACAACATCACGCCGATCACCACTGCGCAATATCCGACGCCGGCCAAACGACCGGCGAATTCGCGGCTGGATACGCAACGCTTCCGCAACACCTTCGCACTGCGCCTGCCGCCGTGGCAGGAAAGCCTGCAACACGTACTTCAACAGATACTCTGAAAAAATGAACACCAAAAACCGCAAGGGCATCATCCTTGCCGGCGGCTCCGGCACCCGGCTATACCCGATCACGCAGACCGTCTCCAAGCAGTTGATGCCGGTGTACGACAAACCGATGATCTATTACCCGCTGACCACACTGATGCTGGGCGGTATCCGCGAAGTGCTGGTGATTTCCACGCCGCAGGACACGCCGCGGTTTGCCGACCTTCTGGGCGACGGCAGCCAGTGGGGCATGAGCATCCGGTATGCCGTGCAGCCTTCGCCTGACGGCCTCGCACAGGCCTTCGTCATCGGTCGTGAATTCGTTGGCGACCATCCGAGCACGCTGATCCTCGGCGACAATATTTTCTACGGCCATGACCTGACCCTGCTGCTGAAAAATGCCAATGCGCGCACCGACGGCGCCAGCGTGTTTGCCTACCACGTGCATGATCCCGAGCGTTATGGCGTGGTGGACTTCGACAAGAGCCAGCGCGCACTGAGCATCGAAGAAAAACCCAGGCAACCGAAAAGCAACTACGCGGTCACCGGACTGTATTTTTACGACAACCAGGTCTGCGACATCGCCGCCGACCTCAAGCCGTCACCGCGCGGCGAACTCGAAATCACCGACCTCAACAATCTTTACCTGCAAAAAGGCCAGCTCAACGTCGAGATCATGGGGCGCGGGTTTGCCTGGCTCGATACCGGCACGCACGAAAGCCTGCTCGAAGCCGCGACCTTCATCTCCACGCTGCAAAAGCGCCAGGGACTGATGGTGGCCTGCCCGGAAGAGATCGCGTACGCGCTGAAATGGATCGATGGCGAACAGATCCGCAAACTGGCCACACCGCTGGCCAAAAACGGCTACGGGCAGTACCTGCTCAGCCTGCTGAAATAAGGAATCGGCCATGCCGTTTACCGTCACCCCCACCGAATTGCCCGAAGTACTGATTTTCGAACCCAAGGTGTTCGGCGATCACCGCGGTTTCTTTTTCGAAAGTTTCAACCAGCGCGATTTCGAAAAACTCACCGGACTCAAGGTGCAGTTCGTGCAGGACAACCACAGCCGTTCGGCTCAGGGCGTGTTGCGCGGCCTGCATTACCAGATCCAGCATCCGCAGGGAAAACTGGTGCGCGTGACCTTGGGCGAAGTGTTTGATGTCTCGGTGGACCTGCGTCGCAGTTCACCCACCTTCGGCAAATGGACCGGCGTCACGCTGTCTGCCGCAAACAACCGGCAACTGTGGATACCCCCGGGCTTTGCACACGGCTTCGTCGTCACCAGCGAATATGCAGAATTCCTATATAAAACAACGGATTACTGGTTTCCGGAACATGAACGCTCGCTGCTGTGGAATGACCCGGCGCTGGGCATCAAGTGGACGCTGACGGGCGAACCGAAACTGGCGGCAAAAGATATGGCAGGCAAGACATTGGCGCAGGCGGATACGTTCGAATAAACATTGCAGCATCGGGAGTGCGTCGCATTGCAGTTTTAACCCGAATATAGTCCGAACGGACTAATGGGACTGCGCTTGCCCGGATTCAGATCAGTCGGCGGCGCCCGACGACCGGAGGAACCAGAATGGCGCCATAAGGTTCAGGAATCGGATCTTCGATTTCGGCATGGGGCAACTTGCCGCCCCCTCCAACATTCGAACTCAGAACCGGCGACACCGTATAAAAACTACGGTTGTCTGTACGCCCACCGGCATTGCCGGAGCGGTCGATCAAGTCAGAGTCTTCGCGTGCCGGCTCTGGTTGTGGCTGGCCAGCATAAGCAAACATACCCCACATAGCCGGATTGCCAGCAATAGACCTGACATCAGCGGGTTCCACATCCAGGTACAGGCCTGAGGACGCGGCTTGCACTACCCCGCAAAACAGGACTGCCAGCAAACCAAAACACCCGCGAAAAACCATGGCCCGACTCCTCCACATACGAAAGCTGTTGGGGAGTACGCAATATAGCGGGCCGATATGACAAGCCTGACCTCGCCGGTCCGACTGGCGTGTGCCAAACATACCAGCTCAGCAAGGCATCAACTTTCCGCATCTGCAGTTGAAACAAACTTGTCCAAGTAAGTACATTTTCCGGGTCTGTCGATGTCTGGCCACCCGATGCGAAAGTAAGCCCGGTGATCAGCTTTATCGACTTGGGGGCCAGAGAGTTCCGTTGACTGTACTTGGCGCCACGATCCACAAAATCTGATCGCTGGAGTTCGGTAGTCAACACCCGGAATTTGGACGAAAACGTGCAGATCGCCGAGGATTAGTTATATATTTTGTTTGACTGAAAATTATTTTGCTGGAGCCTTGATCAGTTCCAACTCC
>CAZHFZ010000024.1:48804-52697 GCA_964531455.1 uncultured Bordetella sp. | reverse complement strand
TACGCAGTGTCGCACCACACAGGGCGGGGAGCGCCGCCAGCCAGAACAACTGGTTGGTTGAAAAGCGGAACCCCACATGCGGCAGATTCACCACCACCACGCTCCACACCATCCACACCGCGAAGGACAGCATCAGCGCCAGCACCGAAATCCACAGGTTGCGGCGGGCGATACGCGCCCCTTGCCGGGCCCAGAAGTCCGGATTCTCGGGCTCCCATTGAGTCAGGGGTGCTGAATTCATGACGCATTACGCATCCGCTTTTCTGCTTCATCCGCTGATCAGGGATTTTTGACGTACGCGTTCTTGCGTAGGTAAAACCACCAGTTCAGCACCAGGCACACCGCGTAGAACACTGCAAAGCCGTACATCGAATACTCCGGTGTGCCAGCCTTGATCTGTGCGCCGATCACCACCGGTGCAATGAAAGAGCCGTAGGCGCCAACGGCCGAAGTCCAGCCCAGCACCGGTCCAGCCTGCTGCCGGTCGAAGATCACGCCGATGGTACGGAAAGTCGAGCCGTTGCCGATGCCCGTCGCAGCGAACAGCACCACGAACAAGACCATGAACAACATGAAATACTGCTCTGGCGTGGCTGACTTGTAGGCCAGCAGCATCACATAGCCCACTGCCGCCGAAGCCACCACCATCACCGCCGAAATGATCTGAGTGACGATGGAACCGCCGACCTTGTCGGAGATCCAGCCGCCCAAGGGGCGGATCAAGGCACCGACGAAGGGCCCGATCCACGCGTAGGTCAGTGCGGAGGGTGCATTGGGGTTCTTCAGGGTGTGCTGCATGACACCGGCAGCGTCATGCACGTGGCTGACGCCAAAAATTACGGTGATCGACAGCGGCAACGCCATCGAGAATCCGATGAACGAACCGAAGGTTACGATGTACAACGCAGTCATCGACCAAGTGTGTTTGTTGCTGAATATTTCGAACTGCTTGGCAATATTGCCCTTCATTTCACCGAAAGCTGCAAACTTCATCACCAACAGCGTGCCGATCATGATCAGCGGCAGCGCCACCCACATGTTGAGCACGCCGATGCCCACGGGCGCTGGCAAGTAAAGATAGAGGCCCAAACCACCGATCAGGAAAGCCAGACCCCACAAGTAGAAAATCTTGGCGAAAGCCGCCACAGTACCGCCGTAGTTGGGCGAAAGCGGCAGCAGGTTGTTCATGCCGAACCAAGCCGCGATCACCAGCGGCGCCAGGATCGCCGCCCAGACGAAGCCGGCGTTCTGGATAAAGGTGGGCGTACCGGCGGTGATCTTGCCGAGTATCCAGCCGCTGTCCTTCAGCAGCGTCATTGGCTCGCCGGCGATCGCCCCGAAGACGCCAGCGGTCATCACCAGCGGAATCAGCACCTGCATGGTGGTGACGCCAAAATTTCCCAGTCCGGCGTTCAGACCCAGTGCGGTGCCTTGCAGGCGTTTGGGGAAAAAACCGCTGATATTGGACATCGAACAGGCAAAGTTGCCGCCGCCGATGCCGGAGAGGAACGCCCAGAACTGGAACACATGCAGCGGCGTGGTCTTGTCCTGCAGCGAGAGGCCGGTACCGATCGCCGGAATGATCAGCAGTGCTGAGGTCAGAAAAATGGTGTTGCGGCCGCCACAGAGACGGATGAAAAATGACGCGGGTATGCGCAGCGTCGCGCCCATCAAGCCCGAGATCGCGGTCAATGTGAACAGTTCCGCCGGCTTGAAGGGAAAGCCGAGGTTGATCATCTGCACCGTGATGATGCCCCACATCAGCCAAACGGCGAACCCGCACAGCAGATTGGGTATCGAAATCCACAGGTTGCGATTAGCGATGCCCTTGCCCCGGGTCTCCCAGAATGTATCGTTCTCGACATCCCATTCCGCGATATCCGCGGAACTGCGATTGACCGGGCGATCACCTCTTGCTGAATCCTGCTGCTTGGTCGTGTTCATGATGGTTCCAGTCTTGTGTGTTCAGCAATCGCCGGATATGGCTTCTGCCGGGTATCAGATCAAGCGTGATGATTCGGGTTGCTGACTGGGTTTTGCCACGTTCAGCGGCCGCACCTCGGTGAAGTACATCCACATCAGCGACACCCAGACGACGCCGAACATCAGCATGAATGCGGAGGAACGCACACCGGTCAGGTCCACCAGCGCGCCGAACATGATCGGCAAGACGAAGCCGCCCATGCCGCCGGCCAGGCCGACCACCCCGGAAACGACACCGATGTTGTGGGGATAGTCGTCGGAGATGTACTTGAACACCGAGGCCTTGCCGATGGCGAAGGCGATGCCCATGGTGAACATGATGACGGTGAACAGCGTCGGGCCCAGACCAATATGAAAGGTTTTGGGACCGGACACCGTGAGTATGGTGAATTCGGTCTGCGGATAAGACAGGAAAAACAGACAGACCAGCGATATCCAGAGCACCCACCAAGTGATGAAATGGGCGCCGTATTTGTCCGAGAACCAGCCGCCGATGGCGCGCAACACGCCGCCCGGAATGCTGAAGCCCGCGGCCAGCAATGCCGCGAGTTGGATATCAAAACCGTATTCGGAAATGTAGTACTTGGTCATCCACAGCGACAACGCAACATAACCGCCAAAAACGATGGAGTAGTACTGGCTGTAGCGCCAGACCGTCGGATCCTTCAGTACCTGGAGTTGCTCCTTTACCGTGACCGTGGCGGCACCGGTGGCATGCTCCTCGTCAGTAAAAGTGAAAAACCAGAACAGGATTGCAGTCACTGTCATGAGAACCGCATAAATCTGCGGCACCATCGTCCAACCATAGGCGACCACGATGGTCGGCGCCACCAGTTTGGTAACCGCGGCACCGGTGTTGCCCATGCCGAAGATGCCCATCGCAAAACCCTGACGATGACGCGGAAACCAACGCGCGCAGTAAGAAATGCCGACGGTGAACGAGCCGCCGGCAATACCGACGAACAGGCCGGTGACCAGGAAATGCCAGAATTCGGTAGCGCGGGAAATCATCCAGATCGGCACGATGGTCGACAACATCAGGATGAAAAACACGATGCGCCCGCCGAAGCGGTCGGTCCACATGCCCAGCGGCAGGCGGATCAGCGAACCGGTGAGTACCGGCAAAGCGACTAAAACGCCGAACTGCGTTTCATTGAGTCCGAGATTCTGTTTGATGGGGATGCCGATCACGGCGAACATCATCCACACCATGAAGCAGACCGTGAATGCCGTGGTACTCGCTGTCACCACCGACCACTGTTTGAATTGCTGCGATGCCATCGTTCGCTCCCTTAGAGATCTGGAACGAAAATACCGGCACGCCACCGCAGACACCATTCAGCTGTCGGCGGACGGGAGCACTGCAAACGACCGAGTGCCGGGGTTGCGGCTAGTTATTTCGAACTAGTGCCGACTTCGCAAAGGGATGAACCAATGAACGGTTTCAGCGATGGCAACAGCCACGCAGGTTGCGCGGCCGGCGTCATGAATTACTTACAACTAATTGTTTTTATTGTTAATTTTTGCCATGCCGTGTTCGACGGCATAAACCGCTGCCTGCACCCGGCTGGTCAGCTTTAGCTTGCGCAGGATGTTCTGCACATGGATCTTCACCGTACTCTCGGCCAACTCGAACTCACGGGCGAGTTCCTTGTTGCTGGCACCGCGGGCCAGCGCGGCGAGGATCTCACGCTCGCGCGCACTGAGCAGCGCCTTGTCCGGCAGCGGTGCCGCAGTCTTGCGCTTCAATCCGGCGACCAGCTTGCCGGTCATTTCAGGCGACACCACCGAATCTCCGGCTGCGGCCCGACGGATGGCATCGACAAAATATTCAGCATCGATGTTTTTCAAAAGGTAACCGGCCGCACCGGCATGCAGGCGGGAAAACAGGACGCCCAGCAGCTCCTGGG
>CAZHFZ010000024.1:0-48788 GCA_964531455.1 uncultured Bordetella sp. | reverse complement strand
ATCGGACACCGTCAGCATCAGCACCCGTGTCTCCGGCAGTTCCTCGGTCAGGGTCTTCACCGCTTCGCGGCCGCTGACGCCCGGCATGTGCAGGTCGAGCAGGATGATGTCCGGCCGCAACTGCCGAGCCTGCTGCACGCCGTCGAGCCCGTCCGCCGCCTCGCCGACGACATCGATGTCAGCCTGACGCGCCAGCAGCGCCTTCACCCCGCTGCGAAACAGCTTATGGTCATCGACCAGCAACACCCGCAATCTTTTACTTTCACTCTGACTCACGCATGCACCTCGTGTCCGTGCAGGCCCTCGCGGCCGGAGGACTGAACTGCAGGCAGCGTCAGCATCACCTGCGTTCCATCCCCTTTCTGCGAACGCAATTCAATTTGTCCGCCGATGCGCTGCGCCCGCTCACGCATGATACGCAGTCCGATGTGCGCTTCAGCGGCATCCGGAGCCGCCTCGACATCGAATCCGCGCCCGTCGTCACTGACCGTAAACCGGTAGACGGCATCACGATGCACCGCCAGGACGACACGCGTGGCGCCGGCATGCTTGCGCACATTCGACAGCGCCTCCTGCAGGATATGCAACACCTGCAACTGGTTTTCGGCATGCAGCGGCACGCCCGTACCGGTATCGGAAAATTCCGTTGCCAGTCCGGACTGGGCACCGAAGCGCGTCAGCATCTGCCGCAAGGCCACCCCGATGTCTTCCTCGTGCTTCACGCGGGAGCGAAAATGCGTCAGCAGCTCGCGCACGTCATCGTAACTTTCCTGCACTCCTTCACGGATGCTGCCGAGCACCTCCTCCACTTCAGCGCGTGCTTCGCGCCGCAGCGAGTCCTCGAGCATCTGCACCTGGATGTTCAGGAACGCGAGCGACTGGGCGATCGAATCATGCAGTTCGCGCGCGAGCAGGCTGCGCTCCTCAAACACGGCCAACTCGCGGTCGCGCGACACCAGCCGCTGATTCTCAATGGCTACGCCGAGATGCTGGCCCAGCGTTTCGAACAACTGGCGATCCTCCGAGCTGATCGGATGCGGCGTAGTGAAATAAAGATTAAAAATTCCCAGCAACTCGCGCTTGAGGCGGATCGGCATTATGGCCACCGTGCGGTATTGTGCCCGGCGGCAATCCGCCGCCACCTCGGGTGCGATATCGTCCAACTGGTCCACCGCACTACGGTTATGCTGCGCAGCCACCCCACACAGGCACTCGCCCATGTCGATGCAACGTTCGCTCCGTGCGAACTCGCTGGACAACCCTTCATGCGCATAAAGGTGCAGGCGACGGTCGGCGTCCATCAGCCGCACCGCCCCGCCGGAAGCGCCGTTAAGCACCATCAACTGGCGCAGGAATGCGCGGCACAATTCTTCGGTGGCGGCAGGTTCGTTAAGCAGGCGCGCCATTTCATACAGCGCCGCCAGTTCACGGTTGCGCGCACCCAGGTCACGGGTCTTGTCGGCGACACGCTCTTCCAGCGTGGCATAAACGTCCTGCAAACGGCTGGCCATGCGGTTGAAGCCTTCGGCGAGATCACCGAACTCGTCCCGGGTTTCAACCGGCAGACGCGCATCAAACTCACCTGCGGTCATGCGCTGCATGCCTTCCGCAAGGCTGACCACCGGCCGCACCACCAGCAGGGACATCATGTAAATCAGCGCCACGGTGCCGATCAGCGCCAGCGCAATCAGGCCGAACTGCATGTAGCGCAGGATCGCGATATTGCGCGCGTTGTGGGACTCGATCAGATGGACAATCTGGTCGATGTGAATGACAAACGACTCGACTTCCGCACGCAATGCAGCCATCGACACCCGGCCGGCCGCTGCCGCCGTGAGCATCGGTTTGACAGTGTCCTGCCAGTGCTGCTCGACCGCATTCAGTTCCGCGACAATTTCGGGATCGCGCGGCAGCACCAGCGGCCGCACCGGATCCCCCGCCTTCATCCCCGCCAGCACCTCTTCAAAACGACGCATCTCGGCACGCATCTGCACGCCGGCATCGGATGCGGGATCGCGCAGGCTTTCCGCCAGCAGATAGGCAATGCGATAGGATCGCATGCGTTCGCTGCCCATGTCGTTGATGACCGCTGCGCCGCCCTCGAGTTTCCACGATTCATAAAGCGTAAACCCTACAGCCGTCAGCGCTACCGCAAGAAATGCTATGGCCATCCATAACAGCTTACTGCTGAGACGTGAATGGGGAAGATTAACCGTCACGTGCGGGTTTCCGTGAGGTACCACAGAAATTCGGCTCGGTTCATTGTTGATGCGGAGTGTCGTCGTCATCCATCAGGATGCGGTGGGCGGGGCCCTCGAGATCTTCAAACTGGCCGCTGCGCAGCGCCCACCAGAAAATGGCGCCGATCACAAAAACCAGCACCAGTGAAAGGGGAATCAGAAGATAAAGGATATCCATGGACTGGCTATCTTAAGCGCTGGGCTGCGATGCAACCATTAATCTTGATGAAAAAAATGTTTCAGCAGGCAATGCCGTGCTCAGACATGGCCGCTTTTTCGGCGCCGCGCGAGACGCAAAGCGTTCAGCACCACGACCAGTGAACTGGAAGACATGCCAATGGCGGCCACCAGCGGCGTCACCAGACCGGCGATCGCCAGCGGCAGCGCAACAGCGTTATAAGCCATCGCCCAACCCAGATTCTGGCGAATTACCCGCAAAGCGTGCCGCGAAGCCCTTACGGTTTCCGATACCGCCGCCAGCCGGTCGCCCATCAGGATGATGTCGGCGCTGACCTGCGCCAGCGGCGTGCCGCCCCCGGGGGCAATCGAAACCTGCGCCTGCGCCAGCACCGGTGCATCATTAACGCCGTCACCCACCATCGCAACGATCGCGCCTTTCGCCTGCAATTCACGGACATATGCCAGTTTGTCGGCCGGTGTTGCACCACCGCGGTATTCGGTAATGCCCAGCTCGGCTGCAGTATGGCGAGCCCGCTGTGGCCGGTCGCCGGAAAGCAGGGAAACCTGTACTCCGTCTTCAGCAAGCGCACGGATCATCTCCTGCGCATCGTGCCGCACCACATCATCCAACATGAACAATGCGATCCAGCCTTGTGCGTCACCCAGTGCAACTACGGAAACGGCATCCGGTGCGTAATCGATTTCGCGCGGAATTGGCTGCTGGTGCAGTGCTGCGACAAACTGCGGGCGGCCTATACGCAGCACGCGCCCGCCGACGTTGCCCTCAACGCCATCGCCGGCATAAGTCTGCACTGCCGTTGCCACCGGATGTGCACCATGAGCGGCCTGTGCGAGGGCTCGTCCAACGGGGTGCTCGGACCAGGCTTCCAGTGCGGCGGCATAGGCCAGGCACTGCTCACGCGATTCATCCGACAACAAAGTAACGCCGGTCAATGACATACGACCTGTCGTCAGTGTGCCGGTTTTATCGAATACAAAATGAGTCGCACGGGCCAGCGTTTCAAGCGCAGAACCCCGTGTAATCAACACACCGGAGCGGTATGCCGATCCGGTCGCTGCCGTCAGCGCTGCCGGAGTTGCCAGCGACAAGGCGCACGGACAGGTCACCACCAGCATTGCCACCGCGATCCACAACGCGCGCGAGGGATCAATAAACCACCACGCCGTAAATGCCGCGACAGTCAGCACCAGCAGCACGGCCACAAACCAATGCGCCACGCGGTCAGCCGCCTGCGCGATTTCCGGCTTTTCGGATTGCGCCCGGTCCATCAGCCGCACAATGCCAGCGAGTACCGTATCCTCGCCGACACGGGTCACGCGCATGGTCAGTACGCCGTCGAGATTAACGGCACCACCAGTCAGCAGGTCGCCGGGACGCTTGGCCACCGGGCGCGACTCCCCCGTCAGCAATGCCTCATCCGCCGCTGATACGCCTTCGACTACAACACCGTCGACCGGAATCGCATCTCCGGGCCGCACCTGGACGAGATCGCCGGCTTGCAACGACGCCGCCGCGACTCGTACAGTTGCCGCATTTCCATCAACACTGACGCGTTCTGCCGTGGCCGGTGCCATCCGCGCCAGTTGCTCCTGAGTCTGCATGGCCCGGGTACGCGCCTCGGTTTCCAGGAATCGCGCACCGAGCAACAGGAAAACAAACATTGACACTGAATCGTAATAGACCTGGCCTGAAGCTGACCAGGTCGACCACAGGCTCGCTGCAAAAGCGATAATGATGCCGAGAGAAACCGGCACATCCATGCCGGCGCGTCCTGCCCGCAGGTCACGCCAGGCGCCGGCATAAAAAGGCATTGCTGACCATAACGCCACCGGAAGTGTCAGCACCAGACTGGCGATCCGCATCAGCTGCTCGATGTCCGCGGTCATCGCGCCTTCGGCGATATAGACCGGGACCGCATACATCATCACCTGCATCATGCCGAAGCCTGCAATGAACAGCCGCCAGAGCAGGACGCTGCGCTCGCGACGCAGCCGTTCTTCGGCACGCGCACGGTCATAAGGATGGGCTTCGTAACCCAGCGCGTCGACTGCGCCGAGAATCTTGCTCAAGGTCGTTTTGCTGGCATCCCAGCGTACGCGCGCACGGCGGGTGGAATAGTTCAGCATCGCTTCGCTCACACCGTTGAGTCGTGACAAACGCTGCTCTATCAGCCACACGCAGGCCGCACAGGTCACTCCGTCGATCAGCAGCGAAGCCTCGCGCGAATCCGCATCAGCGGCATCCGACCGGACAAATCCGCGCTGGACCTCGGGCAGGTCGTACACCGAAAGTTCGGGTGGAACAAGATCGATACCCCGCCCCGAAGGAGGCGGTGCCGTACGATTACGGTAATAGGCGCCAAGGCCGTTATCGGCGATCGTCTGCGCCACGGCCTGGCAGCCACGGCAGCAGGTACCATGCTCGGCACCGTCAATGGTGACCTGAAACACCTCCGCATCCAGCGGCAGACCACAATGAAAACACCCCGCGTCGTTTTCCGCCGCGGGGTGCCTGCCTGCAGATTCCGGCGTTGACGCCGTCATCCTGGTAATACCGTCATCATCAGAACTTCATCCCGACGCCGAGACCGATAACCACCGGGTTGATTTTGAAGTTTGCAGCGGTTGCGCCGGTCGCAACAACCTTGACATCAGTATCGATCCAGATCTTCTTGACGTCCACGTTGAAAAAGAAGGTCTTGTTGATCGGGAAATCAGCGCCGATCTGCAATGCGCCGCCCCAGCTGCTGCTGTCAACCGTCAGGGTACCGCCACCAAGATTGATGTCATAGAACTTGGTGAAGTTGATGCCTGCACCAACGTAAGGACGGAACGACGGGCTGTCCGGCGCAAAGTGGTACTGCAGGGTCAGTGTCGGCGGCAAATGCGTCACATCACCAACAGGCGCGCCGCCAGCAGTAACATCGTGCTTCTTCGTCGCCAGGATCAATTCCATACCGATGTTATTGGTCACGAAATACGTAAAGTCCAGCTCTACGGTGGTTTCCGTGCTTGCATTGAGATTCAGCGCTGAAGAACTTGCATCCGGATTGATGTTGATAATCCGCGCACGACCCAGCCAGTCACCCTGCGCGGCACTTGCCACTCCGCTTGCCAACGCGATCACCAGTGCCACGGGCACCCAAGTCCAACGTTTCATGTGCTTCTCCTTGTCATTGATTTACGCGAGCCATGGTAGGCATCACCGCAGCTTTGCCGTTTGACCCAGATCAAATACCCTGCACGTAACAGAGTTGTCCTTTTGAAATGACAAACGTGATCCCCTGGCTGACTGAACAAGAAGAGTTTCCACCTGTTGCCCGAGCCTTGCTGGAACCCAACGGACTGCTCGCAGCTGGTGGCGGGCTTGCGCCGGAACGGCTTCTTGCCGCTTATCGTCTCGGCATTTTCCCCTGGTATAGCGGCAATCAACCGGTGCTGTGGTGGAGTCCCGACCCGCGAATGGTACTTTTCCCCGCCGAATTTCGCATGCCACGCTCATTAGGCAAACGACTTCGCAGGCATGACTATGAAATCCGGATCGACAGTGCATTCACAGAAGTGATGCATGGTTGTGCGTTGCCGAGAAGTGATGGTGCCGGAACATGGATCACACAAGACATGATTGACGCCTACTATCGTCTGCACCAGCTTGGTTATGCGCATTCGATCGAAACATGGATTGACGGAAAGCTGGCGGGCGGACTGTACGGGATGGCGATCGGCCGCGCTTTTTTTGGCGAATCCATGTTTGCGCGCGTCAGCGATGCCTCGAAAATCGCTTTTGCACATCTGGTGCATCAACTTGCCCGCTGGCAATTCGGGATGATTGACTGCCAGATGAATACGGCGCATCTCGCCCGGTTCGGGGCCCGCGAAATTCCGCGCACTGAGTTTTCGCAGAACCTGACGGAATTGGTAAACTATCCCTCGCCAGCCATTCCTTGGCAATTTGAGGACGACCTGTTCAAGTGATCAAGTGAGTACGCGACATTGACCTTTCTCTCGGACTTCCCGATGTCGGTCCTGCAGTTTTATGCGACCGCGCCTTATCCGTGCAGTTACCTGCCGGAACGGATGGCGCGTTCGCAGGTCGCCACCCCCAGCCATCTGATTGACGGGCCGGTATACAGCGAACTTGTAAGGGCGGGATTCCGGCGTAGCGGCGCTTTTACCTACCGTCCGCATTGCGACCATTGTCTGGCCTGCGTACCCGTGCGCGTAGTCGTGGACGATTTCCGTCCAGGCCGCACCCAGCGGCGTGCAGCGGCACGCCACGACAATCTTGTATCACGGGAACTTGATCTGAAATACCACCCCGAGCACTACGCCCTCTATTTGCGTTACCAGGCGCGCCGGCATGCCGGCGGCGGCATGGACCAGGACAGCCGGGAGCAATACCGCCACTTTCTGCTGCAAAGCAATGTCGACTCGCAACTCGTCGAATTCCGTGAAAACAGCGAACTGCGCATGGTCAGTATCGTGGATCGACTGCAGGACGGGCTGTCATCGGTATATACCTTCTTTGATCCCGACATGCCCGGCGCAAGCTACGGCACCTACAATATCCTTTGGCAAATCGAACTCTGCCGAAAACTCGACCTCCCCTATCTTTATCTGGGCTACTGGATTGCACACAGCCGCAAAATGGCCTACAAAATCCGCTTCCAGCCGATGGAAGGCCTGTTCGAGGGACGCTGGCGTCCGCTCGAAGAATGACAACGCGGTCCCTCCTTGCGCATCCTGATCATTGAAGACGACGCGACCATCGCGGCGAATCTCTACGATTTCCTTGAAGCGCACGGCCATGCCGTTGATGCAGCAGCCGATGGAGTAACCGGACTGCATCTTGCTGTATCGCAGACTTTTGATGCCATCGTCCTGGATCTGGGACTTCCGGGAATGGACGGCCTGACGCTGGCACGCAAGCTGCGTGAAGAAGCGCAGCTGGACACCCCCATCCTGATACTGAGCGCGCGCGATACCCTTGACGACAAACTTGAGGGGTTTTCAAGGGGCGCAGACGACTATCTGGTCAAGCCCTTCTCCCTGAAAGAAGTGGAGGCGCGGCTGATCTCGATGAACCGTCGGAGCATCGGAAGAATTTCTCCCCGCCTGCTCGAAACAGGAACACTGAGTCTCGACCCCAAAACCATGGCAGTGCGGTTTGCCGGCAATGAAGTGAAGTTGCCGCCAAAATGTCTGCGCATACTTGAACTGCTGATTCGAGAACCGGGTCGCGTCATCAGCAGGGATGAAATAGAACGCCTGGTCTGGGGGGAGTCGCAGGAAACCAGTGATACCCTGCGCAGTCATCTGCATACGCTGCGTCGCGCATTGACCGCTGCCGGCGGCTACGATCCCGTCGAAACGTTGCACGGCATCGGCTATCGCCTGCGCGCAAAAGACACATGAAAGCGCTGTCCCTGCGGGTACGTGTCGCCACGGCAGTCGCCATGACCTGCATTTCCATCGTTGTCGCGCTGGGTCTGACACTGCATACCGCATCCGAAGAACTGGAACATTCGCTGGTAAACCAGATCGTCAGTGAGGAAATGGCCTTCCTGGTAAGGCATCACTTCGAAAACCCGAGCATTGTCATCCGTGACCCCGGGCCGAATCTGCAATTTTTCGTCATACGGAACAATTCGGACCTGGCAGGTGTACCCGAAACCCTGCGCCGGCTTTCTGTCGGCCACCACGAAATCGGCACAGACATCGAGGAACTGCATGTGGCCGTACGTGAAGTCGATGGCACCCGATTCATCGTCTCTTATGATGCGGGGCCTCATGAAGCCCGTGAACTGAAGTTCAGGCGCCTGCTCTGGATTGCGCTGGCAACAGTAGTCATCGTCGCAGCCGGGGTTGGCTACTGGGTTGCAGGCCTGATTACGCGGCAGATTTCCGAACTTTCAGCGCGGGTCTCGGTAATGAACCCGGAAGCACCGCGCGCACCTCTGGTCGAACCCGGGCAGGCGCCCGAAATAGCCACACTTGCAGGCGCATTGGAACAGTACCAGGCACGCATCCACTCGCTGATCGAGCAGGAACAGGAGTTCACGGGAAATGCCAGCCATGAACTGCGGACGCCGCTGACCGCCATCCGTACCAGTTGCGAATTACTGGAAATGGATCCGGGATTGCCGGATAAAGCCAGGGCGCGCATTGATGGCATCGCCAAAGCCGCACTTCGCATGACCGAACAGATAGAGATGTTGCTGCTGCTGGCCAGAGCCAAATCACCGGACACGACGGATACAGTAAACATCGCTGAATGCGTAAACAATGCGATTCAGCCGCTGATGGCGGAAATAGCCACCAAACCGGTGCGATTCCAGATCAATGTACCTGTCGATGCAACATTCAAACTGAATCGTCAGGCTCTGGATATCGTGATCACCAACCTGCTGCGCAATGCCGTCATGTATACCGAGCGCGGCCATATTCACGTCAGCCTGGAGGGCAGCAGCCTGATCGTAACCGACTCCGGCATAGGCATCCCCGCCGATCAATTGCCCCATATTTTCGGACGTTTCAGGCGCGGCGGAAACCACGGCGATGGTTTCGGACTGGGCCTGTCCATAGTCAAACGCATCTGCGAACTCCACGGTTGGCAAATCGAAGCTGAAAGCACGACGGCATGGGGCTCCACCTTCCGCCTCAAACTTGCATAAATTGCACCCGACAGCCGTTTCTTCACAATTCTTTCACTCGGTGTACACAACTACCTGACAGTCCCTTGCCTAGCATGCGGGTATGCAACAACCATACATCACCCGCCCGCATGCGCATGGGCAAAACGACAGGGCGGCCAGACTGCCGACCCCTGCCATCCATGGCAAGGCGCTTGGCACCGGCATGGTTGCCCTTGCCGGCCGAGCGAACGGCAAGAGCGAAAACGCGTGCGAATACCGCATTGAAAACGCTGCAGCCCTCGACCGATGGCATTTTGGGCTGGTAACGGGGGAAGGTCGCCGCGGGGTCGAAAACTTTGTCGCCACGCAGTTCAACAAAGCCTACGGCGCAAGAATTACGGAATTCATGCCCGACCTGATGGGTCTTTACGACAATAACGCGCTGGCGGCAGCATGCGGATTGCGCCGGGCCGCAACAGGACCGATGTTCCTGGAGCAATACCTTGAACATCCAGCCGACGAGATACTGGGCGAAAAGACCGGAACAGCAACAAATCGCAACACCATGATGGAAGTTGGAAATCTTTCCATTGCCCGCCCGGGATATGCACGACACCTGGTTTTCTGGCTGACTATGCACTTGCGCAAAGCAGGGATGCAGTGGGCCCTGTTCAGTGCCGTTCCTGCGCTGCTGAACAACTTCAGGCGCCTGGGTGTTCCGCTGCTGATCCTTGCACCGGCAGATCCTGCAAAAGTTTCAGCAGAAGTCCGTGCGACCTGGGGCACTTACTACGACCAGCGCCCACAGGTCTCTGCGGTCGATGTCGAAACAGCCTTCAGGGCACTGGGCAACGCCTGATGCGATCAGTGCTCTCCGCCATCGCCGGACATGCGGCATCCAGTTCCCCGCGAACCGCAATACATGACGGCCGGCAAGTCATGGATTACGCAGCACTGCATGCCGCAGTTCTTTCAGCTTCGGCACAGCTGGATGACAACCATCACACAGTCGTGGCGCTTGGCCTTGAAAACGGCTTGCCCTGGGTGATCGGCGATCTCGCATTGCTCTCATCCGGAAAAACCTGCTTGCCGCTGCCGCCGTTCTTCACCCCGGCACAACAAGGCCACGCTTTGCGCAATGCCGGAGCCGGTTGGTTGCTGACCGACAGCCCGGATCGTTACGAAACCCTGCTGCGGCAGCAAGCCATCCCTGCCGCACGCACCCATGACATCAATATGGGCGGGGCCATGGTTGCACGTTTCAGATTGACACTGCCGCCGGCAAGTCTGCCGTCAGGCACCGCCAAAGTAACCTACACCTCAGGCACCACCGGCACCCCGAAAGGCGTATGCCTGTCGGCAACAGCGATGGAAAACGTGGCAAATGCGTTGGCCACTGCAACCCGCATGACACCCGCAGATCGTCACCTGTGCCTGTTGCCGCTCGCGACCCTGCTCGAAAACATCGGCGGTATTTACGCGCCGCTGCTGTCAGGCGGCAGCGTCATCCCCTCGGCCGGGCGTCAGGATACCGATGGCTCGACCACTGCAGCAGACTATGGCGAAGAACTCGCTGGCATGCTCAATCGCGCGAGTGCCACCACGGCGATACTGATCCCGCAAATGCTGCATGCGCTGGTCGCTGCGATCGAAAGCGGGATTCCCTCCCCCGAAACGTTACGCTTTCTTGCTGTTGGCGGAGCAAAAACACCGCCAGCGCTGCTGACCCGCTCCGCACATGCAGGCATTCCGGTGTTTGAAGGCTACGGGCTTTCCGAATGCGCATCGGTTGTTACATTAAACACAATGCAGGCCAATCGGCCCGGCAGCGTTGGTCGTCCGTTGAACATGGACCAGGTAAAGTTTGCAGAAGATGGAGAAATACTGTTCGAAGGCGCCACTTTTCTCGGCTATGCCGGAGAAAAGACAAAATGCGCCGGCGCATGGGCCACCGGCGACATCGGCCACATCGATGCAGACGGTTTTCTGTATGTCACCGGACGCAAAAGAGACATGTTCGTCACCTCCTTCGGGCGCAATGTTTCACCCGAATGGGTCGAGAGCGAACTGACCAATCAGCCGGCCATCAAACAGGCGTGGGTTCATGGCGAAGCACGCCCCTGGAACACCGCTGTGATCACCGCAACTACGGGAGCGACAGCGCAAGCCGTCAACGATGCGATTGCCTCTGCAAACCGCAACCTTCCCGGCTATGCGCGGGTATCACGCTGGTTGCCCGCGGATGAATCTTTCTCCCTGCAAAACGGCGAGCTCACCGCCAATGGCCGAATGCGCCGCTGCGCCATCGCCGAGCGTTATGCCGCCCGTCTCGATAACCTTTATATGGAGCACCACCTTGCAACCGCATGACGAATTGCTGGCTCTGACTGCCACCGAACGCAGCGAACTTCTGGCCATCCCGTTCATCAAGGACGGAGCCCAGGGCAAGCTTCAACTGAATGATTACATAGCCTTCCTTACCGAGGCCTACCATCACGTCAAACACATCGTACCGCTGCTGATGGCCTGCGGCGCCAGACTCCCGGAGCGGCTTGAATGGCTGCGGGAAGCAATGGGGGAATACATCAGCGAGGAAACCGGGCACCAGGAGTGGATCCTCAACGACATCGCTGCCTGCGGCGCCGACGCGGAAGCGGTGCGCAATGGCCGGCCGGGACTGCCGGCACAACTGCTGGTCTCATACGCCTACGACACGATCGCGCGCGGCAACCCCGTCGGATTCATGGGAATGGTCCTCGTTCTGGAAGGCACCAGCACTGCCGTCGCATCCAATGCCGCCAATACATTGCGGAGCACGCTCAATCTTCCGCCAAAGGCATTCAGTTACCTGACATCCCACGGCTCGCTGGATCAGGAACACACCCGCTTCTATGCCACCCTGGTAAACCGCATGACCGATGCCGGAGACTGGGAAGCACTGGTGCACGGCGCAAAAGTCTTCTATCAGCTGTATGGGAACGTATTCCGCGGACTGGATACCCATCGCAGCCGGGACACGGAACCGGCAAGGAAATGCGCATGAAACTGCACGGCTGCCGTACCTTGCTGACCGGCGCCGGCAGCGGCATAGGCCGCTGCCTGGCCAAGGAACTGGGCGCACGCGGCGCGCGTCTGGTGCTGGTCGGTCGCAACAGTGGAAATCTTGCATCGGTTGCCGATGAAATCAACAGTGCCGGCGGATCTGCCGTGGCGGTAACGCACGACCTTGGCATTGCGGAAAATCATGTCCGGCTTGCAGAGCGCGCCCGGGCACTGCTTGGGGTAATAGATCTGCTGATCAATAATGCCGGCGTATCAAGTTTTGGCGAATATGCGCTTGAGAAACCGCAGGAAATCAGCAGTCTCATCAACACCAACATAACCGCACCTCTCCTGCTGACGCACGCCGTTCTGCCGGGCATGCTGAATGCAGGCTACGGCCGCATCGTCAATGTCGGCTCGATCCTGGGCTCCATCGGTTTTCCGCACTTTGCCGCCTACTCAGCGAGCAAATTTGCATTGCGCGGCTTCTCCGAAGCTTTGCGCAGGGAACTCGCCGGTTCAGGCGTCGGCGTCACCTATGCCGCGCCGCGAACCACACGAACCGCCATCAACTCCGATGCCCTCTACAAGCTGTCTGTCGACAATGGCGCGGCTATTGACGAACCGGGTGCAGTGGCCAGCGCCATCATTGAAGCCATCGCCAACGATCGCCACGAAATCTACATCGGCTGGCCGGAAAAACTGGCTGTTCGATTAAATGCGGTGCTGCCGCGGCTGGTCAGCCTGGCCTTGGGCAAGCAGGCCGCCACAGCAAGGAAGCTGTTGCAAGCATCAAGCCATTAAGCTTTCGGCAATTGCCCCGTTTGCTGGCGCCACCGCCAGCAGGAGCCGGCCCACTCCAATAATGGAAACGCAAGCATTTGTTTTTATTGATTATTTTTGGGGGGCTCCGCTGCAAAGACATGCCGGTACAATAGCGGCATGTATACCCTGCTCCGTCCTCTGCTGTTCTCCCTTGATGCTGAAACAGCACACCACCTGACACTGGAATCATTGCAGCTGGCTGCGCGCACCGGCGCGCTGCGTCGCTGCATTGCCAGCGTGGCGCCTGCGCCGCGCAAGGTGATGGGCATCGACTTCACCAACCCCGTCGGACTTGCCGCCGGCCTCGACAAAAACGGCGACTACATCGATGCGCTCGCCGCCCTCGGTTTCGGCTTCCTTGAAATCGGCACCATCACCCCCCGCCCGCAGCCCGGCAACCCGCGGCCACGCATGTTCCGGCTGCCGCAGGCGCAAGCGGTGATCAACCGCATGGGCTTCAACAATCAAGGCGTCGATGCCCTGCTTGCCAATGTGCAGCGGGCAAATTACCGCGGCGTGCTCGGCATCAACATCGGCAAAAATTTTGACACACCGATCGAACGTGCTGCCGACGATTATCTGATCTGCCTGCGCAAGGTTTATTCCAGCGCCAGCTACGTCACGGTCAACATATCCTCGCCGAACACCAAAAACCTGCGCCAGTTGCAGCAGTCGGATGAACTCGGCCAGCTGCTGGGCGCACTGAAGGACGAACGCGAACGACTTGCCGACCGGCATGGCCGGCGCGTGCCGCTGGCTCTGAAAATTGCGCCGGATCTGGATGAAAGCCAGATCGCAGTGATCGCCGATCTGCTGGTCATGCACGGCATCGATGCTGTAATCGCCACCAACACCACGCTCGCGAGGGATGCCGTCGCCCGATTGCCGCATGGCGCAGAAGCCGGCGGCCTCAGCGGTGCACCGCTGACCGCGCAGGCACAGGCGGTTACCGTGCAGCTCGCTGCAAAACTCGGAGACGCAGTGCCGGTCATCGGGGTTGGCGGCATCATGAACGGTACGGATGCCGCGGCCCGCATCAAGGCCGGTGCGAGTCTGGTACAGGTTTACTCCGGGCTGGTGTATGCCGGCCCGGCGCTGGTAAGCGATTGTGTCAATGCCATCATAAAGAGCTGACCGGTGCTGATCGGCATTCCCAAAGAAATCAAGAATCACGAGTACCGCGTTGGCGCCACCCCGGACGGCGTACAGGCAATGGTCGCGGCCGGACACATCGTCCGCATTGAACAGAATGCCGGCGCAGGTATCGGCTTTCCCGATGAGGCATACCGCAGCGCCGGCGCAATCATCGTAGGCTCTGCCGCCGATGTCTATGCCGCCGAACTGATCATCAAGGTCAAGGAAATCCAGCGCAGCGAGTTTGCACTGCTTCGCCGCGGCCAGATTCTCTACGGCTATCACCACTTCGCACCCGATCGCCCGCTGCTCGAAGCCATGCTTGCGGCAAATGTCGCCTGCGTGGCTTATGAAACCATCACCGACGCCGCAGGACATTTGCCGCTGCTGACGCCGATGTCGCAGATTGCGGGACGCCTGGCACCACAAGTTGGCGCCTGGGCCCTGCAGATGGCCAATGGCGGCAGCGGCGTGCTGCTCGGCGGCGTACCCGGGGTACTGCCGGCGAAGGTGCTGATCATCGGCGGCGGCACGGTGGGTGAAAGCGCCGCACGAATCGCCCTGGGCATGGGCGCCGATGTCACTGTAATCGACCGCAGCGCCGATCGCCTTGCACTGCTTGAAACAACATTCAACGGCCGGCTCAAAAGCGTGATTGCGGCACCACAAATCCTGCGCTCGCTGCTGCCGGAACATGACCTTGTCATCGGCGCAGTGCTGTTGCCAGGCGCGCGCGCACCGAAGCTGATTACACGCAACGACCTGAGGACCATGCGTCCCGGATCTGTAATTGTCGATGTCGCCATTGATCAAGGCGGCATTTTCGAGACCTCGCGCCCCACATCCCATACCGAGCCGCTGTTCGTCGAAGAAGGCATCGTGCATTACTGCGTACCCAACATGCCATCCGCTGTCGCGCGCACTGCGACTCTCGCGCTGACCCAGGCGACACTGCAATATGCATTGCAAATCGCCAATCTTGGACTGCGCGACGCCGTACTGGCGGACCGGCATCTCGCCGCGGGCCTGCAAACCTGCAATGGCCAGGTCACTCACGCAGAACTTGCCGGCGACCTTGATCTGCCATACACAACACCGGCACAAGCTCTGGCGTGAACGCAGCAGCAAACGGCGCAACAATCGATGCCATACTGCCGCAGACCCAATGCGGCCAGTGCGGCTATCCGGGCTGCCGCCCCTATGCCGACGCAATTGCCACAGGCGATGCGCCAATCAACCAGTGCCCGCCGGGCGGCGATGAGGTGATTGCAGAACTCGCGCTGCTGCTTGGACAAAAGGCGATCCCGCTGAACACCGCGCACGGAAATGCAGCGCCGCCCGTCCTTGCAATCATCGACGAAGCTGTCTGCATAGGCTGCACATTGTGCATCGCTGCGTGCCCGGTCGATGCAATCGTCGGCGCACGAAAATTGATGCACACCGTGATTGCCGCGGAATGTACTGGCTGCGCTTTATGCCTGCCGCCCTGTCCAGTGGACTGCATTGCACTGGCTCCAACCGGCGCAGCGCGCGACCGCGACCTGCAACGCAGCAGCGCATTGCGGCTCAAAGAACGCCATCAGGCTCACCAACTACGTTACGCTGAACTTGAGAAGCAACGTCGCGACCGGGTCGCCCGATCTGCTGCTGCACGAAAAAAAGCGGTGATTGCGAAAGCACTGGCTCGCGCACAGGAACGCCTGGCAAACCGGAAAATCTGAATACCCAGCCAGCGCAAATGATTCAGCGGCCGAGAATGCCGCGGAGCAGCTGTACCGGGTCGATTGCCGGAGCGCCTTTCGGTTGAGGAGAAGACGGCAACGGTGCCGCAGGTTGCGCAGCGAGGCCTCGGGCGCCTTCTGCGGGCAGCGGCTGAACCGCACGTTGCAGGCCGGCATTTGAAGAGACGGGACGAATTTCCGGCTCGCGTCCCACCGGCAACCTCGCCATATTGGGTGTCAGCAGTTCACCCAGTTGCGCCAGCCGGTCCCCGGGCAAGGGATGGGTTTTGAACAGTAGCGCCATCGAGTTATCACCGGCACCCCGTGCCGCCAGCTTGTGCAATACATCAACAAGACCAAACGGGTTATAACCGGCGCGTGCCGCCAATACGACACCCATCGCATCCGCCTCAAATTCAGCGCTCTTGTCGAGGCCTCGCGCAAACACCTCGGCACCGGTACCAATCATGTTGTTGATGATGGCCGAACGGTTGTCGCGTTGCGCGAGTTGCGAACCCGCTGACAGGGCGGCACTTTTCTGCATCACCGTGACATGATGGCGGCGAACGATGTGGCTGATCTCATGGGCCAGCACACCGGCCAACTGCGCCTCGCTGTCAAGAATGTCGTAAAGTCCGCGGGTAATCATCACGTAGCCGCCGGGGGCGGCAAAGGCGTTGATTGAAGCGGTATCAATGACTGCAAAACGCCACGGCAGATCCGGTCGTTCGCTCTGCATTGCAATCCACCGACCGACGCGATTCACATAGGCCTGTAACGCAGCGTCGTTGACGAGCGGCGCCGCACCGAGCATGCGGCCGGCGATCTCGCGCCCCATGACTTGCTCATCCTGCTCGCTGACTCCGGCAACTGCAGTCAGGGCATCACGGCCGATGCTGAACAGGCGGTTGAGATCTATGTTCTGCGCCTGCGCGATTCCCTGGCTGCAACCCAAAAAAAGCACCAGCAGAACGTGCATTTTGACGGCGTCAAGGCGGCTCATTCCCGATTCCCCGTCGATGAACCACTGGCAGCACCCGATGATCCGCCCAGATAGTCGATCTTCGCTGCGCTGAGGCCAAGCCCGCCCGCGTGAGACTCGGCCTGATCACGGGATGCCGCAAAATTGTCGAGTTGCTGAACCTGGCTGCTGTCAAAACGCGCCTGCTTCAGATCCTCTTCGTCGAGCCCGCGAATGCCGATGGTGCTGGTCACGTTGACCCGTTGCCGCGACCCGAAAACCCGTCCAAGCACGGAACCGGCACCATCGCCTAAAGAAGGCGCAGCCCCAAATCGTACATTGAATGAATAAAGCCAGCCGGTGGCGGAACCCGAGCGGATCTGCACCCAGGCCCCCTGCCGCGCCAGGGCCTCTCCCGTGGCGCCGTTGGGCAGAGCGGTCACTGTCGCCGAATCGGTTCGGGGTTCGGCGCGCAGCACACTGTCACGTTCAAGCGTGACCGGTTCGGCATGCGCAACCGTCAGGCACACATTCAGGCAACACAAGGCGAAAAAACTGCAGTAGCGTGCGGCCAAAAACGACATCAAGGACTCCTGTGCCAAGGTGGCCATTATAATCACCCCGCAGTCAACCGACATACGACCAAAACTACGACCAGAACCGCATGAATCCCGCACGCCGCCGCGCCATATACGAACGTTTCCGCACCGCGAATCCAGACCCGCGTGGCGAACTGGAGTATTCATCACCTTTTGAACTGCTGGTGGCGGTGATTCTCTCCGCACAGGCTACTGACAAAAGTGTAAACCGGGCCACCCGGCCGTTATTCAAAAAAGCCGATACTCCGCACAGTCTGCGCAAACTGGGTGTAGCCGGACTGGAAACGTTCATCAAAAGCATAGGCCTATACCGCACCAAGGCGAAAAATATCATCGCCACCTGCGGAATCCTGATCGATCAGCATGCCGGCGAAGTACCCCGGAACCGCGAAGCGCTTGAAGCCCTGCCGGGCGTCGGACGCAAAACCGCGAATGTGGTGCTGAACATCGCTTTCGGCGAACCAACCATTGCTGTCGATACGCACATCTTCCGCATCGCCAACCGCACCGGACTCGCACCGGGCAAGGATCCACTGGCCGTCGAGCAGAAACTGCTCAAATTCACACCGGATGAATTCAAACAGCACGCTCACCACTGGCTGATCCTGCACGGCCGTTACGTGTGTATTGCGCGCACTCCGCGTTGCGGCGATTGCCTGATCCGGGATCTGTGCGAGTTTCGCGGCAAGACCGCAGTGACGGCATAAAAAAACCGCGTCATCAAGACGCGGTTTTTACTGAAGACAGGCAGCCAATGATCAGTATTTGACGAACAATCCCTGCTGGCGCGAATAAAAGGCGGCCAGGTCTTCAATATCACGCTTGGACAGGTTGGCGGCCTGCGGCGCCATGATGGCGTTTTTGCGCTCACCCGTTTTGTAGTCCGACAGGGACTTGACCAGATAGTCGTAGTGCTGGCCAGCGAGACGCGGAAAGTCCGGCGCAGTGCTGTTGCCGTCAACACCATGGCAGGCGGCGCAGGACTTGGATTTTTCCTTGCCTGCCGCCGGATTGCCAGCCTGGGCGATACCGCCGGTGAACAATGCGGCGCAACCGGCAACCAGGATAATTTTCTTGATCATCATTGCCCCTTATTTCGCCGCAGCCTGCACGGCAGGCGCTGAGTAGTAAGCCGCGACATCGGCCATGTCCTGTTCGCTGAGGCCCGCCGCGATGGCGCGCATCGACGGGTGGGTACGATCACCGCTTTTGTATGCCTGCAGCGCCTTGACGATATAGGCTGCGTGCTGCCCACCCAGTTTCGGCACGTTGTAGGTCACGGGAAAGGCCGTCTTGTAACCGGGAATGCCGTGACAGCCAATGCACATGGATACCTTGTCCTTGCCGGGCTTCGGATTGGCATCGGCGGCCTGCACCAGACCGGGCGTGAGCACGGCCAGACCGAGGGCAATTGCGGATAACCGTTTCATGGGGAGCGCTCTTCCTTTGAATTTTTGGACCTTGCAGGGCGCAGATTATAGCCCAAAAGTTTCGCTGATTGCCCAGCAAAATTAGCTGATTGTCTCTCGATGCAGCGATGCCCGATAATCCCCGGAGTCGCACCGGGAACCCCCATTGAAGTCGCCATCCCCCTCCGCATCGCAATTCAAGGCATTTGCACGACGGTTTTTTCCGTTCATGCAATGGTGGCACCGCGTCGACCGCGGCACCCTGCGCGCAGACACAATGGCCGGACTGACCGGTGCGGTAGTAGTGCTGCCCCAAGGCGTGGCTTTTGCAACCATTGCCGGCATGCCCCCCGAGTACGGTTTGTATGCGGCGATGATACCCGCCGTCATTGCAGCCCTCTTCGGTTCAAGCTGGCATCTGGTATCCGGACCAACGACGGCGATTTCGATCGTCATCTACTCGACCATGAGCGGGCTGGCGCCGCCCGGAACACCGGAATACATACGCCTGGTGCTGGTAGTCACATTTCTTACAGGTGTATTCCAGCTGGCCATGGGACTGGCGCGAATGGGTGCCCTGGTCAACTTCATTTCGCACACCGTGGTTCTGGGTTTCACCGCAGGAGCGGGGCTGCTGATCATCAGCACCCAGATCCAGCACTTTTTTGGCATTCCCATGCCCCGCGGCATTTCCTTTGCCGAAACCCTGCATCAGACCCTGCTCGGGCTCGATGATATCAACTGGTATGTCACTTCGGTCGGGATGATCACACTGCTGGTCGGTCTTTTCATCAAACGCCGCTACCACAAGCTCCCCTATATGGTGATTGCCATGATCGCGGGCAGTCTTTATGCAGCACTGCTCGGCATGATTCCACAACTGGACATCGACGGGCAGATTGAAACCGTCAGAGCCCTTTCCGGAATTTTCCCCCAGTTTTCCGTCCCCGATCTGACACTGGAATCAATCCGCAAAACCGCGTCCATTGCCGTGGCCATCACCATGCTGGGGTTGACCGAAGCAGTATCGATCGCACGGGCCATCTCAGTGCGCTCGGAACAACGTATCGACGGTAACCAGGAATTCATCGGTCAGGGCCTGTCCAACCTCTTTGGCAGTTTTTTCTCCGCCTACGCTTCCAGCGGCTCATTCAACCGCAGCGGCGTCAATTTCGAAGCCGGTGCGCGCACCCCGCTGGCTGCCGTATTGTCAGCCGCTTTCCTGCTGATGATCGTATTGCTGGTAGCGCCCCTGGTGCAGTTCCTGCCGGTACCGGCGATGGCCGGCATCCTGTTCATGGTGGCCTGGGGCCTGATTGACCTGAAACAGATCCGCAACATCATCCGCACCAGCGTTCCGGAAAGCGTGGTGCTTGGCGTTACGCTGATGGCCACACTTTTTGTGCAGCTGGAGTTCGCCATCTATGCCGGCATCCTGCTTTCGCTGATGCTTTACCTGAAACGCACTTCACACCCGATAATCCTCGACGTAAAACCCGATCCCGCACCTGACAGTTATCACTACTCTGCAGACACCGGGTTGCCTGACTGCCCCCAGCTGAAGTGTTTGCGCATCAATGGCTCGGTTTTTTTCGGCGCCGTGGACCATATCCAGCAAGCCCTGCATGAAATCGGAGAACGCTCACCGCAAAAGCATGTGCTGCTGGTTTCCAGCGGCATCAACTTCGTCGACGTTGCCGGCGCCGAACTGCTTGTTCACGAATCCAGGCGCCGAAGGCGGCAGGGTGGAGGCCTTTATTTTTATCGACTCAAGGACGAAGTCATCCGCCTTCTCAGCCGTGGCGGTTACATTGACGAAATCGGTCGTGACCATCTGTTTTCAGTGAAGTCCCGCCCGCTGGCTTCCATTTATACTAAGCTCGACACAACAACCTGCCGCGAATGCAAGTTGCGCATCTTCCGCGAATGCCGCGACACCCTGCCCGACGGGACCCCGAGAACCGACGCCTGATGAAACTGAGCCAACGATTGTTTCCCTTCCTCCGCTGGCTGCCGCTGCAGCGGCATAGCCTGCGCGCAGACCTGATTGCCGGCGCGACAGTCGCGATGGTGCTGATCCCGCAATCGATGGCCTACGCGCAGCTGGCCGGCATGCCGGCGTACTACGGGCTTTATGCCGCATTCCTGCCGGTCATCATTGGCGCGATGTGGGGTTCATCCCACCAATTGGCCACCGGCCCTGTCGCAATGGTGTCCCTGCTTACCGGATCGGCGCTGGCGCAATTCGCGGCGCCCGGAACCGAGCAATTCATTGCGCTGGCCATCCTGCTTGCGCTGATGATCGGCCTGATGGAATTGGCCATGGGCCTGTTCCGGCTCGGTGCCATTGTCAGCTTCCTGTCTCATCCTGTGATCGTCGGCTTTACCAATGCCGCAGCGATCATCATCGCGCTGTCGCAGTTCAACAAGCTGCTGGGCGTGCACAGCGCCCGCACAGACCGCTTCCTCGCAGACGTGTGGGATGTGCTGTTGCGCATCGGGGACACCCACTGGCCGACACTGGCCATGGGGCTGCTCGCGCTGGCAGTGATGATTCTGGTCCGCCGTTATCGTCCGCTCTGGCCCGGCGTATTGATTGCCGTGGCGCTCACCACAGCGCTCAGCTGGGCCATCGATTTTGAACGCAACACCACAGCCGATGCCACCGTGTTCCGCGACCCGCAGGTCCGCAACGTAATCGATTCGCTGACTGCGCTGACCTTGCGCAGCACTGAGCTGCGCGCCGAAGTCGCCGGAAAATCAGCTGAAATCAGCGCTCTGGTGGCCAGTGACGGCAGCGATCACCCGCGGCTGATCATGCTTAACGCCGATCTTGAGTTCCTCCGCCTGGAACTGCGCGCAATCGAGGCCGAACGGCGTGTGCGTTTCGCAGAAGTGCGGCGCCTGCGCTTTACCGGCATCCAGGAAACAGCAACAGCCGAATTCCAGCTCGTCGGCACAATCCCCGCCGGTACGCAAACGGATGGTCGCCGCTGGATCATCTCGAAAATCGACAACGGCCGCGTGCTGCTCAGCGGCGGCGGCGAAGTGGTCGGCACCATCCCGGCGGGAATCCCCGAACCCGAATTGCCCCAGCTGAAATGGGACACCCTGCTCAAGCTGCTGCCCACCGCGCTGATCATCGCGCTGGTCGGATTCATGGAAGCCATTTCCATTGCCAAGTCGATGGCGACACAGACCAAGCAGCGCATAGATCCGGATCAGGAGCTGATCGGCCAGGGACTGGCCAACATCGTCGGCAGCCTGTTCCAGGCATTTCCTGTCAGCGGCTCCTTTTCGCGCTCCGCGGTCAACCTCGCAACCGGTGCAATGACCGGGATGTCCTCGGTCGTCGCTGGAGCGATCGTGCTGGTGACATTGCTGCTGCTGACGCCGCTGCTCTATCATCTGCCCCAGGCAGCCCTTGCCGCGATCATCATGCTGGCGGTGGTGAACCTGGTAAATTTCAGCGCGATTCGGCACGCCTGGCAAGCACACCGCCACGACGGCATCGCCGCAGTTGTGACCTTTGTCGCCACGCTGAGCTTCGCGCCGCATCTTGACAACGGCATTCTCGTCGGCGCCGCGCTGGCAATCATTCTGTACCTGTATCGCACCATGCGCCCCCGCGTCGCCGTTCTCGGCCGCCACGCCGACGGCACATTGCGTGATGCGCAGCTGTTCAATCTGCAGACCAGCGAAAAGCTGATCGCCATCCGTTACGACGGATCACTGTTTTTTGCCAATGTGCCCTATTTCGAAGACGTCATCCTCGAACAGGTCGCCCGGCATCCGCAGGCGCGCCACATTCTGATCGTTGGCGATGCCATAAACGAGCTCGACGCCTCGGGCGAGGAAATGATCCGCCACCTCGCTAATCGCCTGCGCGACAACGGTGTTGCCTTGGTGTTCAGCGGACTGAAGCGTCAGGTGTTGAGCGTGATGGAAAACACCGGTCTGCGGGACATCATCGGCGCACAGAATTTCCACCGCACCGAAGACCACGCGCTTCAGGCCATTTCCGGATTGCTGCAGGACCCGTCTTTTGATGCGATCTATTTTCCGCAAAAAGCGGCACCCACGGAATATAAAAATAATATTTAAATCAAATACTTAATTCGCACTTCGGGTGGCAGCCACGTTACTTGCATTACATCCTGAGCGTCAGGGTTTCACTGTCAGCCAGCACAGCGTTCAACCTCTTGCAATCGCACGAAAGCGCGCCAGTGACACCAAATCGCGCACGCAATGTCTTGACGATTTTATTTACGACCGGTCGTCATGCACCTGGCGCAACATCTGGTGCAGCCGTGACCAATCAGTACGCGCATGGACATGCGGGCCTGCTCAATCGTTCCTGGACGGCAAGCTGATGACTGTGGGGTCCAATTCAATCGCGTTTCCGGGACATGCCCGTGCCCGCTTATAATTCGCCTCCTTCAAGGATATTCAAATGGCCAACAGACTTTCCAGGATAGTCACCCGCACCGGCGATGACGGCAGCACCGGCCTGGCATCCGGAGAACGCATCGCCAAGGACCAGCCGCGGGTTGCCGCGATGGGCGACGTCGATGAGTTGAACAGCAACATCGGCCTGCTGCTGACTGAAACACTGCCAGACGCCGTTCGCGACGCGCTGGTCGGCGTGCAGCACGACCTGTTCGACCTTGGCGGAGAACTGAGTCTGCCCGGTCATACGCTGGTAACCGAAGCCCACCTCTCCCGGATCGACAACCTGATCGAGCAGTTCAACAATGACCTGCCGCCGCTGCGTGAATTCATACTCCCGGGCGGCAGTCGCGCTGCAGCGCTGGCGCATGTCGCGCGCGTGGTCTGCCGGCGTGCAGAGCGTACGCTGGTCAATTTGCGACACAACGCAGATCTGCATTCATTACCTTCCCAATACCTGAACCGGCTGTCCGATCTGCTGTTTGTTCTGGCGCGGGTCATCAACCGGGCCGGCGGTGGCAGCGATGTGCACTGGCAGCAGGGCCGCAAGCCGGGCTGAGTTAAAACCCGAACTGCCGGAGTTTCAGCGCTGCGCTACACGTACGCCGTCAAGATGCGCACACAACTGACGGGCGCCTTCCAGGATGCGCGGGGTCGGCCGCTGCATCAGATCGGCCGGAAGATGGCGCGCCGGAAGCAAATTAAGCGGGGGAGGCAATGCCGCCCAACGTGCAGCAAAAGTTGCAGCGGTATCCGTCGAACTGCCGCCAAGCACAATGTCAGGCCGCACTGCGAGCAGGGCCTCCCGTGAAACTTCCGGTGTCAGAGGATTCTGGTCACCGAATACATTGATGCCTCCGCAAAGCCCGATGATTTCGCTGATCAGGTGCGCATTGTTCACGGTCATCAGCGGTCGCCCCCAGATTTCATAAAATACGCGCACTGGCGCACCGGTGCTGCGACGCGCCCGCAGTGCACGAAGATCGGCATCGAAAGCAGTTCGTGCGATCAAACCAGAAGAAGTCGTACCCGCCAGTTGCGCAATCGCATTGATATTGCGGGCAATATCCTCAAGTCCGGCAGCACCGGCAACAAACACCTTGAGCCCGGCACGCTCGATGCGCGCAATCGCCTCCGGGGGCGTGCCGCCCTGCCAGGCCAGCACAACATCGGCACGCAGCGCGACCATGCGCTCGATATCAAACTGCACTGCGTCGCTGACAACCGGAAGACGGCGCGCCTCCGGAGGATAGTCACTGTAACGCGCGACACCGGCCAGCCGTTCGCCAGCGCCTGCCGCATAAACCAGTTCGGTGAGATTGGGGGCCAGCGTGATGATGTGCCGTGCCGGTTGCTGCAGGCGCAATGTGATGCCGCGCGCATCGGACGCCTGAACGGGCTGCGCCCGAACGTATGAACCGGCGAACATTGCAAGCAATGCCAGTGCAGCCGCAGTCCAGCGATACGCAGGAATCAAAAGTAGCGCCATGAACTGCCCGGACGCGGCGGGGAAACTAGCGAGACTCGTCCATCAGCCGCAACAACCGCGCGCTGGTCTGGCGGAGCCGCTGCGAAAGCATGGTGACCATTTTCACCAGGATCTTTGAACCGAGGCTGGGATGATCAAGAATGATTTTGGCCATATTGTCGCGGGTGAGCACGGCAAAGGTCGTTGGCTGTGATGCCATGCATGTCGCAAACCGGGGCTCTCCGTCGATCATCGACATCTCGCCCAGCGTCATGCCCGGACCGGCGCTGGTCATGTGCTGCTGTTCCGAGCGGTGGCTTTTTTTCAGGATATCGATTTCACCTTCAACGATCAGCACCATGAAATCGCCTTCATCGTTTTCACGGATGATGATTTCACCCGGCTGCGCGCGAAACACCTCCATGTAACCGGCCAGCGCGGAAATATCATCCCTGGAAAACTCGGTGAAAAACTGGGACTTGCCGACCAAGCCGTAGATTTCCCCGGCAATCGCCGTACCAGCCCCTACGCGCTCAAGTTTCGCGAGGTTGCCCTGATCTGTTGCCGTGAGGATGTCTTCGGCCATATGGTCTTAAGTTTTAAACCTTCGCCCGTTGCGCCGCAAACATGCCGCCGCCTAATCCTTGGCGACAGCCTTGAGCCGGCGTTTGCGTACACCTTCGGCCAGTGCCTCCAGTACGCCGCGGCTTTCGTCCCAGCTGATGCAGCCATCGGTGATGCTGACGCCATAAGCAAGTGGTTTGCCCGGCACCAGATCCTGCCGGCCAGCTTTCAGGTGACTCTCCACCATCACGCCGAAAATGCGCTCATCGCCGTTGGCAACCTGATGGGCCACATCCTGTGCAACATCCACTTGTTTCTCGGGTTTCTTGCTGCTGTTGCTGTGGCTGAAATCGATCATGATGCGCGCCGGTATGCCGGCCTCTGCCAGGCCGCGCCCTGCAGCATCAACACTGGCAGCATCGTAATTGGGCGCCTTGCCGCCGCGCAGGATCACATGGCAATCCTCGTTGCCGGTGGTCGATACGATGGCTGAAGTACCGGCCTTGGTTACCGACAGGAAATGATGCGGTGCCTGTGCTGCACGGATCGCGTCGATCGCAATCTTGATGTTGCCGTCAGTGCCGTTCTTGAAACCGACCGGGCACGAGAGTCCTGAAGCAAGTTCGCGGTGGATCTGCGATTCCGTCGTACGCGCGCCGATGGCGCCCCAGGACACCAGATCAGCGATGTATTGCGGGGTAATCATGTCGAGGAACTCACAACCCACCGGGAGACCGCTTTCATTGAGCTCAAGCAGGAGTTCGCGGGCAATCTTGAGTCCCTCGTTGATGCGGAAACTGCCATCAAGGTTGGGATCGTTGATCAGGCCCTTCCAGCCCACGGTCGTACGCGGCTTCTCGAAATAAACACGCATCACCACCAGAAGATCGGCAGTCAGTTTCTTCTTGGCCTCCAGCAACTTGCCGGCATACTCCTTGGCCGCCTTGACGTCATGGACCGAACACGGCCCCATGATCACCAGCAGGCGGTCATCGGCACCATGCAGGATGCGGTGAATGTCCTGACGGGCTTCGAACGTCGTATTCGCGGCTTTTTCACTCAGCGGAAATTCACGCAGCAAATGAGTGGGCGGCGCAAGTTCCTTGATTTCCTTTATCCGCAGATCATCAGTACGGTGCAGCATCACAATCCCTAACTTTCCATATAATCAATGCATTATAAACGAATCCTGAGGAACTCTGCAGCATCCTACAGGGTGCCGCCGACGGTCAGGCCGTCTATTCGCAGTGTTGGCTGGCCGACGCCGACCGGTACGCTTTGCCCCTCCTTGCCGCAGGTGCCGACACCCGGATCCAGCCGCATGTCGTTGCCGATCATCGAAACCCGGGTCAGTGCGTCGGGTCCATTGCCGATCAGCGTGGCACCTTTGACCGGATAAGTCAGCTTGCCATTCTCGATCATGAAGGCCTCGGAAGCCGAGAACACGAACTTGCCGCTGGTGATATCCACCTGGCCACCGCCAAAGTTGACGGCATAAAGACCACGCTCGACCGAAGCAATGATTTCCGCCGGATCCTTGTCGCCGTTAAGCATGTAGGTGTTGGTCATTCGCGGCATCGGCACATGGGCATACGATTCACGGCGGCCATTGCCGGTCGGCGCGACGCCCATCAGGCGGGCATTCAGCGAATCCTGGATGTAGCCGCGCAACACGCCGTCCTCGATCAGCACGTTATGCTGCGTCGGATTGCCTTCGTCATCAACATTAAGCGAACCGCGACGATGCGCAATCGTGCCGTCATCCACCACAGTGACGCCCGGAGCAGCAACGCGTTCACCGACGCGGCCGCTGAATGCCGAGGTGCCCTTGCGGTTGAAATCACCCTCAAGGCCATGTCCGACCGCTTCATGCAGCAGGATGCCGGGCCAGCCCGGTCCGAGCACTACAGTCATCGTGCCTGCGGGTGCCGGACGCGCTTCAAGGTTGATCAGAGCCTGATGCACGGCTTTTTGTGCGTAATCGTTCAGCACGTCTTCAGTGAAATGACCGTAATCAAAACGCCCTCCACCCCCGGCGCTGCCTTGTTCACGCCGGCCATCGGCTTCGACAATCACCTGTAACGACAACCGCACCAGCGGCCGCACATCGGCGGCCTGCATGCCGTCGCTGCGTGCAACCATCACCACTTCGTATTCACCGGCCAGCGCCGCCATCACCTGCGTCACCCGCGGATCAATGCGCCGGGCAATTCGCTCCAGTCGCTCGAGCAAGGCTACTTTCTCCGGCGCACCGAGGCTGGCCAGCGGATCCTGCGGCGCATACAACTCGCGCAAGGCGCCCTGCCGCGCAATTGCGGTGCGGCCATCACCACCCTGGCGCGCAATCGCGCGCGTAGCCTGCGCCGCCGACTGCAGCGCGTTGAAACTGATGTCGTCCGAGTATGCAAACGCCGTCTTCTCGCCGCTGACAGCGCGAACACCGACACCCTGATCGATGTTGAAGCTGCCGGATTTGACGATGCCTTCCTCCAGACTCCACGACTCGCTGCGCGAATACTGGAAATAAAGATCCGCGTAGTCGACGCGGTGAGCCATCAATTGGCCGAACACCGCCTGGAGGCGGCCCTCGTCAAGCGCATGGGGAGCCAACAGGGTCGCGCTGGCGGTTTCGAAGATATTCGCGGATTTCATTATTTTCTCAAAAAAATCAAATACTTAAGTAAATTCTAAGGGTTGCTGTCAAGGGTACGGTGCCGCAACGCCGGCAAACTCCGGCGCAGGCGTTGTATATGGGCACGATTCATCCCGGCTACAACCACACCGGAACCGCGGGGCAAGCGGTCGAGAATCACTCCCCAGGGGTCAACAATCATCGAGTCCCCGTGGGTTTCCCGACCATTGAGATGATACCCGCCCTGCGCCGGCGCCAGTACGTAGGCCAGGTTTTCAATGGCGCGCGCGCGGATCAGCGTTTCCCAATGCGCCTTGCCGGTAGTCTCCGTAAAAGCAGAAGGTACCAGGATCAGATCAACTTCGCCCATCGCGCGATACAGCTCGGGAAAGCGCAGGTCATAACAAATCGACAATCCGATGCGGCCGAAGGGCGTATCAAGCGCAACGACTTTTTTACCGTGTTCAATGGTGGTTTCTTCCGAATACCGCTCATCCCCCATTTCGAAACCAAAGAGATAGATCTTGTCGTAACGGGCGACACATTTGCCCTTGTCATCATAAACAAGGCTGGTGTTGAGTACTTTTTTCGGTGACGCAGCCACCAAAGGTACCGAGCCCCCGACAATCCAGATGCCGTGTTTGCGCGCGGTCGACGCCAGAAACTCCTGGATCGGCCCTTTGCCAAATTCCTCTCGCACGGAAACCTTGTCGGTATCCTTCATTCCCATGATGCCGAAATACTCCGGCAAAGCGACCAGCTTCGCCCCCTGCTCGACAGCCATCTCGATCAACCAGGCTGCCTCTTTCAGGTTGGAATCAACGCGCGGGCCCGAGGCCATCTGAACTGCCGCAATACGCGTTGCACCGGCATCGCCCTGGTCGCCAGGCTTGCGCTGTGTCCTTGTTGAACGCAAACGTGTACTCATGGTCACTGTCCCTCAATCAGAAATTTCGAGTCGTATCGTCGTTGCCGCAGGATCAGCACGCAAGCGCACCCGCGCCCCCTCAACTGCCAGTGCAACCAGCCATGCCCGCAACTCTTCCGCAAGCAACTGTGCATCCTGACGCGGACCATGCACGATCTGCAATCGAGCATCACTGCGCGACTGCAAAGTCAGAACAGCCTGCCGGACAGCCGGCTGCGCCATGATCGTCTGCGCAGAACGCGGACGATCCCACAATTCCGGCGCAACTTCTGCCGCTCCCGCATGGCCGGCCTGAAGCAAAATGAACATCAAAACCACGCGAAACGCAGTCATGGTGCATCCTGCATTACCGGCCGCTCCGCCTTTTTCACCTGCGGATCTGCCCAGTTGCCCGTCACGTCATACTCATAGGAAGCAATCTGATCCAAGGGATCCTTCAGCAGTTTCTGCGCGAGGAACGCAGCAATTCCCGCCACCGGGCCACCGATCAGCGCACCGGCCACCGATACGGTATCGGACAACTGAGGATTCACCTTCACCCGCAAGGCCTGCGTTTCCTTGGCCAGATCCACCTGCCCGCTCATCACGATCCGTGCTGCAGGTCCGATGATGCGCAGGTTGTCGGTGCTGGCCACACCTTTAACAACCTTGATTGCACCGACAATTTCATCAAAAGCAAAGCCTTCGCTGAAGATATCGCGAAAATCCAGCGAGATTCTTCGCGGCAATGATTGCAGACTGAGTATCCCCAGCAGCTTGCCGATGCCCGGCTCCAGTTTTACAAACTGGCCTTTGGCTGCATCCAGCACGAAGTTGCCTGAAAGTGTAGGGTAATCAATCCGCTGCGGACTGCCCAGCCAGGCAAGCGAACCTTCGATTTTCGCGGTGCCCCGCCGCACGCCCTCGGGGTAACCGAGTCGGGTCAGGAATTTACCGACATCGGACACATCAAGCCGCACATTCACCTGCGTACCGGGCTGGGTCAACCAGGCCTGCCAGGTACCGTCGAGATTGAGTGTGCTCTCAGGATTACTCAGGCGCAGGCGCTCAATGCGCCAGTCGCGCTGCTGCGGCGTGGCCTGCAGTTCCAGCTTGCCCAGTGCCCGCTCGCCCAACTGGAATTCATCAACAACGACATCGAGCGCCGGCAGTTCAATGGGCTTCTCGGCAGCAGCGGCAACGGGGGTAACCGGTGCGGCAGGTTCATCACGGGGCGGCAGTGTCAATTTCCGCAGCCGTGCCGTCAGCCGTCCCTTGCCCTGCGGACGCCAGGACGCCGCGCCCTCGACATCGCGGCCTTTTGCCGTCATCTGCAGCACCCCGCCCTGTTGCACCGCAGTCAAGGCCATTGCACCGAAACGGCGGCCGAACCAGTCGAGTTCACCAATCCGCAAATCAGCGGCGGCAAGTGCCACGGCACCGCCGGGACCGCCATCACCAAGGGCACCAAGCCATGCATCAAGATCCAGCGTCTTGATCGCACCCGAAAGCACCATGCCCGGACGGTCCGGTTCGGCCGCGACACCCTCGCCAAACCGTGCGGTACCGCGTTCAATACGGGCTTGCCCACCTTCAGTCCGCCGGTACAGCACTGTACTGGCCAGATTGCCGACGCTCACTGCAATGCGCTCCTGCTGCGGATTAACATGCCTGCGCTCGAAACGCAGGGGCAGTGTTTCAGCAGCCGATTTCGCAAAAGGTGCGGGCAGATTGACTGCCAGCCCTTGCAACGAAGAGTCCACTGACAGATCGACGCGTTTGTTGCGCATCGTCAGTGTGCCGCGCCAATCCGTTGCGCCGCGAACGTAACGCAACCACTCCCCCCCTCCGGCGCGTCGTGCCGCATCAGCATTGATTTTGCCTTGAAACTGGATGCTGACCGCAGCATCACGCTGACTGCCTGCGGTAACGCTCAATGGCCCACCGAGAAACACCGCGGTAGCAGCGGGCACACTCACCGCGGACTCCGTAAACTCCAGCCGTCCATTCACCTGATCCAGCGGGGGGAAACCGGGCTCAGCAATGAGCTGATTATTGGTGAACTGGTAGCTGCCGCTGACGCGGCTGTTTTTCAATGAACGCAACGGCAGCGTCAGCTTGAGCCCGAGGCGCCCGCGGCCCTGAGCCTGCATGCCATCGGTAAAACCACCGATCATTTCCTGCACCGGGCTGCGCGCGATGAAATCAAGGAAATCGCTGGTCGCACCTTCGGCTTCGCCGGTAATCTGCAGCACTTCGGAGGTGTGCACCAGATCAGGAATCTGCAGACGCACCTTGCCGAGCCGGACATTGTTGATCATCGCCTGACGGACATTCAAATCCATACGCTGACCGCGAAACAACAGGTCGCCGTCGATTTCGGTGATATGCGGCCAGCCGTCGCCATAATGAACAGTCCCACCGGTGATTTTGGCAGCGACCTCAAACAACCCGCTGCGTTCGTCGGTAAACGGGAAATTCTTCAGATCGCCTTTGAGGCGGAAACGAACATCGCTGGAACTGCCTGCCGAAAAAGCACGATCCAGCCATGCCCGGGACGCCGCACCAAGACTCAGCGGCAGATAGTCGGAGACATTCTCAGCTGCGCCCCGGGTCAAATGCCCGGTGAGATCGGCGACACCGGGACCATCGCCGGCTTTGCGGAAACTGCCGAACAACGTCCCTGACAAATCAGGGTTGGCGTACGCGAAATTGCTGAAACGCAACTCAAGGCCCTGCGCAGAATGGGTCCAACCCAACTGTCCGGTCAACGTATCGAAGCGCAGCCTTTTGCGGAACAGATCCGGCAGGTCGAGAATGGCCCTCTGCGTGGCCACATGCAGTGTGCCGCCCTTCTCGTTGCCATCAACGTTGCCGCTGAATCCGGAAAAACCAGGCCAGCCGCCATGACGCTGCAGGGAGAGGTCATTGAAACGGCCGCGTACCGCATAAGAGGTGAGTTTCGGCCAGGTACCGTTCCAGCGTAACGACAGATCATGCAATCTGCCTGCAGGTGACAGAGCCACCAGGGACTTGCGCAAGTCGCTCGCCAGCGGCAGTCGATCAGCCAATTGCACCAGCGGCGCCAGTTCCAGCACATTGGCCTGCAATTCGCCACGGCTGTAACCTGACTCGGTAGCGCCGCCAACCCGCAATAAAAGGTCAACCGGAGACAAAGTCATGTTGTCACCGGTGGTAAACGCAAGCTTGCGCGTGGACAGTTCCTGTCCATCCGGCAGCCGCTTCCATGCGAGTCTTCCGCCCAGCTGCAAAATATCAAGTTCGGGAAGCTCAGTGCCCAGTCGCGCCCTTACATTGCTCAGCTGCGTATCAGCGATAACACCGGTCAGCGCATTGCCGGCGAAGGTGAACCACGCACGCAGGGCGCCGTTACCGTGAGGAAAGTGCACAGGAAAATCGAGCCATTGCCGCCAGGCTGCAATATCAACATGGTCCAGTTCGACAAAAACCTGGCCCGTCATCTTCTCTGCCAGGGACTGAAAATCCTTACCGCGCAGATCGGCGCGCACATCAAGTGGAGAGGCCAAAGCTGCGGGCGGCACGGCACGCAATCCCATTCGATGACGGTCACCGCTGTTGACGATGCGCAGCTGCACCCGCTCCAGCTCGAGCGCAGGCGCAGCGCGCATGTCATCATTCCAGATCAGCTTCGCGCCATGAACCTCGATATCGCGCTGACCCAGCAGCCAGCGCGATATCGAGCCGTCGCCCTCATCTTCAAGGTCAAGCGGCATACCGGCAATAGTGATTTTGCCGCGGCTGTCGCGGCGCATGGTCAGCACAGGCCGGTAGATGTCCAGCGATTGAAAATTGATCTGCAGGAGCGCCGCGGAGCGCCATGACAAGGTCGCCTCTACCCGGGGCAGTTCCAGCGCAGGCCGGCCTTCGGAGTCATGCAAGACCACCTGCGACAAGGCAAGCTGCGGGCGCAGCCCGCTCCAGTTGGCGCTGAGTCCGCCGATGGTGACCTTCTGCTGGACCGCTGTGCTCAGGCGCTGTGCAATCGCTTCCCGGTGTTCGCCGATATCAGGCAGTATCCAGTAACGCAGCGAGAGTATGGTTGCAGCGAATACGAAACCGACAGCCAGAACCAGCCACGTCAGTACGCGATAGATCCACAACGAACTGATCTGGATCCGGTTGCGGACTGCGGCAAGGCTCATGTCAGGCCTGAAAAATTATAAAATGCGATAGTGAAACAATGGCTTAGCAATTCTAACAGGTTGCCGGAAAATCCCGGGCACGATGCCGGGAAAATCAGCTGAAAACCGGCGCAAATCGGAGCCCTCTGCAGTGCCCGAAAAATCATTCACCTGAAGGCTTCACGCCGAACCCGGTAAAAACATTTTCCGAAAAAATCATCATGCCGTCACCCAACTCACCGCCTGTACCTGATGCCGCCCGTGAAATCGCCATTGCGGCACGCTACAGCCGCTATCTTGAACGGCTGATTGCAGCCAACCCCGCCATCCTGCCCGCAGAGGAACTCGAACAGCCCTATGCCGGCAGCGCGATGCAGGCCGAGCTCGAAGCCGCCGGCATCACCGACGATCAGACACTGGGCAGAGCACTGCGCCAACTGCGTCAGCGCGTCATGGCGCGATTGATAGTCCGTGATCTCAGCGCACGGGCGACACTGGACGAAGTGGTTACCACTGTGACCGCCCTCGCCGAAGTCACCATCAAAATGGCGGTCAACCGGCTCCATACCGATCTGGCCGCTGTTCACGGCGAGCCTCGAGGCGGCGCCGACAACGCCATCCAGCAGCTGCATGTTGTCGGCATGGGCAAACTCGGCGGCGCCGAACTCAATGCTTCCTCGGACATTGACCTGGTGCTGGTCTATCCCGAAGAAGGCGATACCGACGGCGCACGCCCGTTGAGCAACCATGAATTTTTCACGCGTCTTGTGCGCCGTCTGATCAACGCCCTCAACGAGTGGACCGAGGACGGCTTCGTGTTCCGGGTTGATACACGATTACGACCGTATGGCGACAGCGGACCGCTGGTGGTCAGCTTCGAGATGCTCGAAAACTACCTGATCACGCAGGGTCGCGCCTGGGAACGCTACGCATGGATCAAGGGCCGCGTGCTTACCGGCGACCAGAGTGACGCGCTGATGGCCATGGTCAAACCCTTCGTATTCCGCCGGCATCTCGACTACAGCGCATTCGCTTCGATGCGCAGTCTGCACAGTCAGGTCCGGCATGAAGTCAACCGCCGCGACCGACTCGACAACATCAAGCTCGGCCCGGGCGGCATCCGCGAAATCGAATTCACGGTACAGGTATTCCAGCTGATACGCGGCGGCCACGAACGTTCGCTGCAGCAGCAACCAACACTGCCAGTACTCGCGGCACTGGGCGAACGCGGCTTCATCGAAGCCACAGCAGTTTCTGAACTGCGCGACGCCTATATCTTTCTGCGCAACCTCGAACACAGGCTGCAGTACCGAGATGACCAGCAAACGCAGGCGCTTCCGACAGACCCTGCCGAACGCGCACTTGTTGCCGCCAGTATGGGTTTTGCCGAAGAAAGCACCTTTGCCGCAGAGCTGTCCCGGCACCGTGCCGCGGTATCACGACATTTCGAAGCAATCTTCGGTGAAGAGGATGTGCACGAACATCCGCTGGCGGAACTGTGGCACATGCCGCCCGAGGACGTCGCAGCAGCAGAACAAAAACTGTCATCCATGGGTTATGCGCAGGCACCTGAACTGTGCCGGCGACTGGGCCTTTTCCGCCACGGCAGCCGCTACCGGCAGATGCCGGCCGACAGCCAGCGCCGGCTGGATCGCCTGGTGCCTGCCGCCATCGCCGCCGCCGCATCACTGCGCAGTCCTGACGAAACGCTGGAGCGCCTGCTCGGGCTGTTCGAAAGCATCAGCCGGCGCGAAGCCTATCTGGCGCTGCTGCACGAATATCCGCATGCCCTTGATCGTGTCGCCGACCTGATGAGTGCCAGCCCTTGGGTTGCGCAATACATCACCCAGTTCCCGATCCTGCTTGATGAACTGCTGGATGCGCGCACACTGCTGGCCAAACCCGACTGGCCGGCGCTGCAGGCCGGGCTGCGCGCCAGCCTCGCCACAGCCGATGGCGATATCGAGCGGCAAATGGACATGCTGCGGCATTTCAAAAACACCCACACCCTGCACTGCGTGGCACAGGACCTCGCCGGCACGCTGCCGCTGGAAACACTGAGCGATCACCTGTCGGATCTCGCAACAATCATTCTTGAGGCAGTGCTGCAACTGTCCTGGCGCGGCCTCAAACAACGCCATCGTGAAAATCCGCTTTTTGCCGTAGTCGCGTACGGAAAACTCGGCGGCAAGGAGCTGGGTTACGCCTCCGATCTCGACATCGTTTTTGTGTACGACGATCCTGCGCCCGAAGCAGCGGAAAACTACGCCCGCCTCGCGCAACGCATCAATAACTGGCTGACCAGTGTCACCGCAGCCGGCGTGCTCTATGAAACCGATCTGCGACTTCGTCCGGACGGCGTCAGCGGCCTGCTGGTAACACCACTGGACACCATGCGCCGCTACCAGCTGCAGCAGGCCTGGCTGTGGGAACACCAGGCGCTTACACGCGCCCGCGCGGTCGCTGGCGACGCAGCCATCGGCAACGCTTTCGAACAATTGCGCAATGAAATACTTTGCGCTCCGCGCGAAGAACAAAAACTGCGAGACGGCATCCTGGAGATGCGCCAGAAGATGCTCGAAGCACACCCCAACAAAAGCGTGCTGTTCGACCTGAAGCATGATCACGGCGGCATTATTGACGTCGAATTCATTGTTCAGTATCTGGTGCTCGGCCACGCCCGCGATCACCATGAATTGACCGCAAACACCGGCAACCTGGCACTGCTAAAAACTGCTGCCGGCCTGGGTTTGATCAGCGCAGAACAGGCCGAGGCCGTACACTCAGCCTATCGGCAGTTTCGGGAACTGCAGCACCAGTTGCGCTTGAGCGGCGAACGTTATGCCCGTGTTGATCCCCGGCGTGTTGCGGCAGCAACAGCTGCCGTCACTGGTTTGTGGAATTCGTTGTTCATCGCGGCGGGAAGTACCACGCCGCTTAAAAACTAGACGGTAACGTCGCGCAAGTGCGGGGCAAGGTCGATCAGCTTGTAGACCTCGATATTGCCCTTGCCCTTGCCGACGACATTGATCGGGCCTTCAAACTCGAACTGGTGACGCGAACGGCGGTAAGTCACCGCATCCACCAGGATGATCCCCGATCGCGCCTCGTCGGTGATACGACTGGCGGTGTTGACGGTGTCTCCCCACAAATCGTAAATGAACTTGCGGGTACCGATGACGCCGGCCACCACGGGGCCGGAGCAGATGCCGACGTGAATCGCCAGACTCATGCCCCGCTCCTTAGACAGAGTATCCATGTACTGACGCATTTCCAGCGCCAGTTTGAGTGAGGATGATGTGTAATCGCGTGCATCGACGGCAAAATCAACGCCGTCATGCTCCAGCAATCCGCCGGCAACCAGGTAAGCATCGCCGATTGTCTTGATCTTCTCGAGCCGGTGGAATTCGGCCATCGAGTCAAACTTGGAGAAAATCTGGTTGAGCAGTTCAACCATGGCTTTAGGTGGTAATTCTTCCGACAGCCGCGTGAAGTCGATGATGTCGGCAAACATCACGGTGACATCAGCGAAACCATCCGCAATGATGTCCTGTGATTCCTTGAGGCGCCGCGCAATCGGCGCCGGCAGAATGTTCAGCAACAAGGCTTCCGACTTGTCCTGCTCTATACGCAGCAAGGCATTCTGCTCATGCACGGCATCCTGCAGCTTGTCGCGCTGGCGCACGAAATAGCTGATCAGCAGATACATGATGGTCGACATCGCGGCGAAGTTGAGCGTGAAAAACACCGCAATACTCTGCATCGTCACGCCTGACTCCTGGCCCGACGTCAGCCAGAAATCGAAAAAGCCGGATACCGCCGTCAGCACGATATAGGCGGCATACCATGGCAGCGACTGCTTGGCGCCCTGAAAAATCATCACACCGACCGGCGCCAGCAAAGCCCACAGCGCAACGCCGGATGAACTGACGTAGCTGCCGATGCTCCACTGCATGATGAACGGCATGAACAGGAACAGGCTCACCTGCAGCGTGCGGAACACCACGAAGTTGAGCGTGTAGACGTAATACGCCAGCGACACCGCCGAGATGGTCAGGTAGGACAGTGGTACGGTCGATGAAAACTTGATGCCCATCGCCCAATACAGGGCAAGCCACAGGATGGAGCCGAACCCCATCAACCCGCAGGCAAAAATCAGCAGGGTCTTGTTGAGCTTGTCCTGCTCACTGTCCTGCTCATTGATGACGCGCTCGCTCAGTCCATTGAGCCACGCGGGCAGGTTTCGCAGCATCTATTCTCCGCCATGGCGTGCCGCAACAGGGCCACCATCCCTTTTCTGGTTGGATCGTCATTGTATCTGCTAACGCAGGATTCTTGGGGTTTGCGGCCGCTGCCAGCACCGATTTTCTCCATGTGCATCGGCAGCATGGTACAAATCGGCTAGAATTCCGCTCAAGCAATGCGAGACGGTCGCCCGGTATAGCCGAAACCTGCTATATCCCACGGCCCGGTGTCTCGCATGCACAACCCAATCCGCAACATCGAACAAACACAATTTGGAGAATTTCCGCATGTCCATGGCTGATCGTGACGGGCAAATCTGGTATGACGGGAAACTGGTGCCCTGGCGCGATGCAAACACGCACGTCCTGACCCACTCCCTCCATTACGGGCTGGCCGTATTCGAAGGCGTCAGGGCATACAAGACCGAGATCGGCACTGCAATTTTCCGCCTCAAGGAGCACACCGACCGGCTGTTCAACTCCGCGCATATCTACATGATGAAAATCCCCTATACACGGGAGCAGATCATGGAGGCGCAGCGTGAAGTCGTGCGCGTGAACAAGCTCGAATCCTGCTACATCCGGCCGATCGCCTTTTACGGCTCGGAAAAAATGGGCGTATCACCCAAAGGCGCCAGCGTGCATGTTGCCATCGCAGCCTGGCCCTGGGGCGCCTACCTCGGCCCGGAAGCGCTGGAAAAAGGCATCCGTGTCAAGACTTCGTCTTTCGCGCGCCACCATGTCAACGTGTCAATGTGCCGTGCGAAGTATTCCGGCACCTACGCCAACTCCATCCTCGCCAACCTCGAAGCCACCGAACACGGCTACGACGAAGGCCTGCTGCTCGATGTCGACGGCTTTGTCGCCGAAGGCTCGGGCGAAAACCTGTTCATGGTCAAAAACGGCAAGCTTTACGAGCCGGAACTCACCAGTGCGCTGATCGGCATCACCCGCGACTCGATCATCACCCTCGCCCAGGAAATGGGCTACGAGGTTGCGGCAAAACGCATTACCCGCGACGATCTTTACCTTGCAGACGAAGCCTTCTTCACCGGCACCGCTGCGGAGGTCACACCGATCCGCGAACTCGACGGCCGCGTCATTGGCGAAGGCAAACGCGGCCCGATCACCACCAAGCTGCAGAAAAAGTTCTTTGATTGCGTCAACGCCAAAACCGGCGAGCATCGCGACTGGCTGTCGCCGGTCGCCCAGTAACCTTCCAGGCCCAGCCATGAGCGAACCCACCGCCAACAAGTCGCGCAAAATCGAAGTTACTGCCACTGATCTGCCGCTGCACTGCCCGATGCCGTCGATGCTGCTGTGGAACGCCCATCCCCGGGTGTTCCTGCCGGTTGAAAAAACCGGTGAAGCGCTGTGCCCGTATTGCGGCACGCATTACACGCTGAAGGGCGGCGCTGGCGCCGGCCACCACTGAGAGCGCCCGTGCAGTCCAGGACTGCACTCCAGTCATGAACATCCTCGTCGTCGGTCCGTCCTGGGTCGGCGATACCGTGATCTCCCAGGTGCTGCTGCAGTTACTGAAGCAGAAACATCCGACCGCACAGCTCGACTATCTCGCACCACCGTGGACGCTGCCGCTGCTCAAACGCATGCCCGAAGTGCGACAGGGCATCCTCAATCCCTTCGGCCACGGCGCACTGCAACTGGCCGCACGCCGGCAACTCGGACTGGACTTGCGCGCCGGCCGATACCATCAGGCGCTGGTGCTGCCCAACTCATGGAAATCCGCATTGCCGCCGTGGTTTGCCGGCATTCCCTCGCGCACCGGTTTTCGCGGCGAAGCCCGCTGGGGTCTGCTCAACGACCTGCGCACGCTCGACACGCAGGCAATGCCGCAAATGGCGGACCGTTTTGCCGCGCTGGCCTTCCCTCCCGGAATCGGGTTGCCATCGCCATTACCGCGTCCGGCGCTTCATTCCACCGCCGCACAACAACAGCAATTGCTGACACGGCTGGGCATCGATTTCTCCAAACCCGCGGTCGCATTTTGCCCCGGCGCTGAATACGGTCCCGCCAAGCGCTGGCCCGAACGGCACTTTGCGGCACTGGCGCGCCTGCTCGCGGCACGCGGTTACGCGATCTGGCTGGTCGGTTCACCCAAGGATCACGCCGTTGCGGAAACCATCGCGCAGGATGCGCAGGGCCTCTGCACCAACCTCTGCGGGAAGACGGATATTGCCGAAGCAACGGACCTGCTCGCCGCAGCACGGCTGGTCGTCACCAACGACTCCGGTCTGATGCACGTCGCCGCAGCTGTCGGCCGCCCGGTCATTGCCCTGTACGGCTCCAGTTCACCGCTGTTTACGCCGCCGCTCTCCGCTGATGCACGCATCGTGACCCTCAACCTCGAATGCAGCCCCTGCTTTAAGCGCATCTGCCCGCTGGGGCATCTGAAGTGCCTGAATGAGCTCGCGCCAGAGCGCGTTTTTGCCGAAATCGATTTTGCTAAACTCGATGCATGATCCGGGGGAGCTGCCGTGAAAAAAACGCTGTTCGCCACACCGCAGGATGCTGAAGCCGCGTTTTATGACGCCTTCGTCAAACGCGACCTCGACGCGATGATGGAAGTGTGGGCAGAAGAAGATGACGTCTACTGTGTACATCCCGGCACCTCCCGCGTGTCCGGTTACGAAAAAGTGCGGGAGTCGTGGAGGCTGATTTTCAGGGGGGGGCAGGATCTGCGTTTTTCGCTGCGCGAACCACAGTTGATCCACACCATGATGCTCGCCGTGCACAGCGTTTATGAGCATGTGACCGTCGCCGCGCAACCACGCGCACAGCAGACGATGATCGCCACCAATGTCTATCAGCGCACCGAACGCGGTTGGCGCATGGTCGTCCATCATGCGGCCGTTGCGCCTGCGTTAGCCAAACCGGATATCACTGGCGAGCCTGCAACCAAGACGCTTCACTGACTGAAACACAGCAAATTACTGCCGTGCAAAAGTTGTCCGTATAGTGAAATCACGGGCGTCTGTATAAAACGCTTCGGCTAAACTTCCACCGTTCGTTTAGCGGACGCGCCGAAGGATTTCGGCGAATCCGGTCCCGGTAATTCACACACGCAAAACATCATGACCGTCAAAGAACTCGCACTTCCCCAGCGCAGCCCCAAGCCGCGCCGCCGCGGCATTACCTCGATGATCGACTTCGGACCCGACACCTTCGGTTGGTCCGGCGGTGAACGCGGCATTGCCGACCTGCTTGATGTTGCTGCCGAATACATTGATTACGCGAAGATCTACGCGATGAACGCGCTACTGATTCCCGGCGACGTGGTCAAACGCACCACCAAACTTTATCTGGATGCCGGCGTGATGCCTTTTGCCGGCGGCATCCTGTTTGAATACGCCTGGCATCGCAATGAAATCGACGGACTGATCGCGCTGCTGAAACGACTGGCGATTCCCGGCCTCGAAATTTCCGAAAACTATGTGACGCTCAGCGACGATGAGCGCCAGCGGATGATCGACCACTTCCAGAAAGCCGGCATCAAGATCGTCTACGAATTCGGCCGCAAGAATCCGGAAGACCCGCTGAGTCTTGATTACCTTGAAGGCATCGTTCGCTCGGTGGCCGCACAGGGCATCCATCATGTCACTGTCGAACAATGCGAGATGGACCTGCTGGCCAAAGATGCGCCGCAGAGCCTGAAGGCGCTTTGCGCCCAGGACTGGTTCGACCATGTCGTGATTGAAGCCGACCCCTACCGTTTCCCGCAGCAGCACGTTCAGATGCTGCGCGACTTCGGCCGTGACGTGAATCTGGCCAACATCGCGCCGGGTCAGGTGCTGCGCCTGGAAGGATTCCGCCAGGGTGTGGGCCGCGCAGTCAACTACTCGCTGCTGTCAGGCGACGACTCCCGCCCGGCCGGTATTGACCGGTAACGCCCCGTAAATTCAATAAGTTATTGTTTTTATTAATTAATTTTTTAGACCTAGAGAACAGCAATGAGCCAATCGATTTTCGGTAATCCTGATGTCATCGTCGTCGGTGCCGGCAATGCCGCCGCCTGTGCAGCCCTCGCCGCGCGTGAAAGCGGCGGCCACGTGATCATGCTTGAAGCAGCGCCACTCGATGAATGTGGCGGCAACAGTCGTTACACCGCCGGTGCCATGCGCGTGCAATTTGACGGCGCAGAAGATCTGAAACAGATCGTTCCCGACCTGACCGAAGACGAAATCAAGAACTCCGATTTCGGCACCTACACCGCCGACCAGTTCTACGACGACATGGGCCGCATCACCCAGTACCGTACCGATCCCGATCTTTGCGAAATCCTCGTTTCACGCAGCCTCGAAACGCTGACCTGGATGCGCAAAAAAGGCGTCAAGTTCCAGGCCAGCTTCGGACGCCAGGCGATGAAAATCGACGGCAAGTTCAAGTTCTTCGGCGGCCTCGCTGCAGAGACCTGGGGCGGCGGTCCCGGCCTTGTCGAGAACGAACACAAGGCCTGTGAACGTGATGGCATCACGATTTTTTACGAAACACCGGCCACCGGCCTGATGCTCGATGACAACGGTACCGTCATCGGCGTCAAAGCGAAACACAAGGGCAAGAACGTGGAAATCCGCTGCAAGGCCGTCGTCCTCGCCTGCGGAGGTTTTGAATCGAATACCGAAATGCGCACGCGTTACCTCGGCGCAGGCTGGGATCTGGCCAAGGTGCGCGGCACGCGCTTCAACACCGGTGCCGGCATCCGCATGGCGCTCGAAGCCGGCGCGCTGCCTTACGGTCACTGGTCAGGCTGCCACGCGGTGGGCTGGGACATGAACGCCCCGGCCTTCGGCGACCTCGCGGTCGGCGACAACTTCCAGAAACACAGCTACCCGATCGGCATCATGATCAACGCCAACGGCGAGCGTTTTGTCGATGAAGGCGCCGACATCCGCAATTACACCTACGCCAAGTACGGCGCGGTGGTGCTCAACCAGCCGGGCATGTTCGCCTGGCAGGTATTCGATGCGCAATCGATCCCGCTGCTGCGCGACGAGTACCGCATCAAACAGGTCACCAAAGTCCGTGCCGACACGCTGGAAGAACTGGTGAAAAAGCTCGATGGCGTGAACGCGGACGCCTGCCTGCGCGAGATCAAGGCCTACAACAAAGCCGTGCGCACCGATGTGCCGTTCAACCTGACCGTCAAGGACGGCCGCCGCACCGAAGGCCTCAAGGTCAACAAGTCGAACTGGGCGCTGACCATCGACCAGGCCCCCTTCGAAGCCTATGCCGTCACCTGCGGTGTTACCTTCACTTTCGGCGGCGTCAAGGTCAACAATGAAGGCAATGTCGAAGACACCGCCGGCAAAGCCATCCCCGGGCTGTATGCCGCGGGCGAGATGGTCGGGGGGCTGTTCTATCACAACTACCCCGGCGGCACCGGCCTGACCTCGGGCGCCGTGTTCGGCAAACTCGCCGGCGGCAGTGCCGGCGTGTACGCAAAAGCATGAGGCCAAAGGCCGGATCGCCATCCCCTGACCCTCAAGTTCCAGACTGTGAAAACCCGAGTTGCGCCCGGCCCGTCCGGGCGTAGAATGCCCCGCACGACCCACTGGAGGAGTAAGCCATGAACGCACCCGCGATCAAGATCAACAAACCTGTCCGCGACCAGGTCAGCAAAGAAGAATGGGAAGCCCGCGTCAATCTCGCCGCCTGTTACCGCCTGATGGCGGAATACGGCATGATCGAGATGGTCGCCAACCACATCTCGGTGCGCGTCCCGGGCTCGCACAATGAATTCCTGATCAACCCGTACGGCATGCTCTACGAGGAAATGACCGCCTCCTCGATGCTGAAGATCGACCTCGAAGGCAACGTGCTGTTCAACGCCACCGAATACGGTGTGAACCAGGCCGGCTTCGTCATCCACAGCGCCGTGCACGCCGCGCGCCATGACGTCGAATGCATCATCCACACTCACACGCTGCCGGGCATGGCAGTCTCCGCGATGAAATGCGGGATCCTGCCGATCGCGCAATCGTCAATGCGTTTCCTCGACATCGCCTACCACGACTACGAAGGCGTTGCCCTGCGCCTTGAAGAGCGTGAGCGCCTGGTACAAAACCTCGGCAACCGCGAGGCTATGGTGCTGCGCAACCACGGCCTGCTGACCGTCGGCGCCAGCATCGCCGAATGTTTCAACAACATGTTCTGCCTCGAGCGCGCCTGCGAGCTGCAGGTGATGACGCTGTCGTGCAACACCGAACTGCAAATGCCGCCGGCGGAAGTCACCCAATATACCAACAACCTGATGCTGCCCGGTGTGCGCCGCCGCTTCGGACTGCTCGAATGGCCCGCCCTGCTGCGCAAGCTCGATCGCAAAGACCCGTCATACCGCGACTGATTCACAGATCGTCTCCGTAAAGAGCCCCTCGGGGCTCTTTTTTTTTGGATCATCCAGGACACTTGCCATTACCATGGCCGTCATGAATTTCGTACAGCGTTATCGTGCGCCGGTCTGGCTGCCCGGCGGGAACCTGCAGACGCTGTATCCGGCGCTGCTCGCGCCGCGTCCGCATGTGGTTTACCGCCGTGAGCGCTGGGATACCCCTGACGGCGACTTCATTGATCTCGATTGGACCACGCTGCCGGACACCAGCGACGCCCCGCTGCTGGCACTGTTTCACGGACTCGAAGGAAACTCGAACAGCCAGTATGCGCGCGGGTTGATGCAGACAGCCGCGCAACGCGGGTGGCGGGGCGTTGTCGTACATTTCCGCGGCTGTAGCGGCGAATTGAACCGGCTGCCGCGTGCCTATCACTCTGGCGACAGCGCAGAAATCGACTGGGTGCTCCGGCGACTGCGCGCGCAACACATCGGCGGCCCCCTGTTCGCAGTCGGCATTTCACTAGGCGGCAACGCACTGCTGAAGTGGCTGGGCGAACAAGGTGACGCCGCGCGGCCTGTCGTGCAATGTGCGGCGGCCGTTTCCGCGCCGGTCGATCTGCATGCAGCAGGCAAGGCCCTGGAACAGGGCTTCAACATGATCTATACCAGAAACTTTCTGGCGACGATGAAACGCAAAACTTTCGCCAAACTGCAGCTGCATCCGGGCCTGTTTGATCCGGAAAAACTGCGCGCCACGCGCACGCTGCGCGAGTTCGATGATCTGGTGACCGCGCCGTTGCACGGTTACGCCGGTGTTGACGATTACTACACTCGCGCCAGCAGCAAGCCCCTTCTCGCGCACATCACCGTGCCGACGTTGCTGCTCAACGCGCGCAATGATCCGTTCCTGCCCGCTGCGGCTTTGCCGGACAAACAGATGCTGTCCGCCGCGATCACGGCCCTGTTCCCCGAAGACGGTGGCCATGTCGGCTTCACCGACAAGCGCGGCACACTATCGTGGATGCCGCGGACCGTGATCGAATTCGTAACGATGGAATGCTAGAATAAGCAACTTGTTGTTTTTTATGGTTTTTCCGTTTCCCCAATACATTCTCAATAGTCCAACCATCCACAATGAACCCTGTAACGCATCCTCCCGCATCGATCTTCAAGGCCTACGACATCCGCGGCATCGTTGGCGACACCCTCACCGTCAGCGGCGTTGAACAGATCGGCCGCGCCATCGGCAGCGAAGCACGGGCGCGCGGACGCGACACCGTCGCGATCGGCCGTGATGGCCGCACCTCCGGACCGGAACTCGCGGCAGCGCTGGCGCGCGGCCTGCAGGCCAGCGGCGTCAATGTGATCGATGTCGGCATGGTGGCCACACCGATGCTCTATTTCGCCGCACATGAACTCGGCACGCTGTCCGGAGTGATGGTCACCGGCTCGCACAACCCGCCGCAATACAACGGCCTGAAGATGATGCTCGCCGGCGACACGCTGTCGGGTGAAGCCATCCAGGCGCTGCGCGCACGCATCACCGGCAACGATCTCAGCACCGGCAGCGGCAGCTACCGCACCCACGAAATCCGCGCCGCCTACCTTGAACGCATCATCAGCACACTGAAGCTCGCACGGCCGATGCGCATCGCTGTCGATTGCGGCAACGGTGTTGCCGGCGCGACTGCACCCGAGCTCTATCGCAAGCTCGGCTGCAATGTCGAAGAGCTGTTCTGCGAAGTTGATGGCTCATTCCCCAACCACCATCCCGATCCGTCGCAACCACACAACCTTGAAGACCTGATCGCCGCGCTGAAAAAAGGCGATGCCGAACTCGGGCTGGCTTTCGACGGCGACGGTGACCGCCTTGGCGTGGTCACCAAGTCCGGCAAGATCATCTACCCCGACCGGCAACTGATGCTGTTCGCCGCAGACGTGCTGTCACGCGTACCCGGTGGCGAAGTCATTTTCGACGTCAAATGCACACGCCACCTGTTCAGCTGGATCACCAAACACGGCGGCAAGCCGGTGATGTGGAAAACCGGCCACTCCTTCATCAAGAAAAAACTCAAGGAAACCGGTGCGCCGCTGGCCGGCGAGATGAGCGGCCACATCTTTTTCAAGGAGCGCTGGTACGGCTTTGACGACGGCCTGTATGCCGGCGCACGGCTGCTGGAAATTCTCAGCCGCAGCGTAGACCCCTGCGCGGTACTGGAAGCGCTGCCCGACTCGATCAGCACCCCGGAACTGCAATGGGAGCTGAGCGAGGGCGAGAACTACACGCTGATGGACGCGTTGCAGAAAAGCGCGCGCTTCGACGGCGCCCGCGAAATCATCACCATCGACGGCCTGCGCGTCGAATATCCGGACGGCTTCGGTCTGGCGCGGCCATCGAACACCACGCCGATCATTGTGTTGCGTTTTGAGGCGGACAGCACCGAAGCACTGAAGCGTATTCAGGCGGATTTCCGCAAGGCACTGCTTGGGGTCAAGGCCGGCGCGAAGTTGCCGTTCTAGAAAACCAGCCGGTCACGCAGGAAGCTGCTGACCGGTTAGTGCAGCGCAAATCAGCGTTTGGTCGGATTCAGCGTGCCGCGGTTGTAATCCTTGTCGCCGGGCATGATGCAGCGGCCGATGCCGAAAAGGCAGCCCTGCGCATCCATCGGCCGCAGCTTGTTCTCCGGATACTGGTCCGCGACCACCTTCGCCGCGGCAGCCTTTTGCGCATCCATATATTCCCAGCGGCCGTTCGGGTGCAGGCGCACCTTCTCGCCGGACGCGGTGGTGGCTTCGATCAAATCGCTGACCTGCGCGTGCACAGACGGTACGGCCAATACCAGCATCAAGCCTGCAGCAGCAACCGCCGAGGAACGGGTTTGAAAGCGGGTCATTTAGAGTTTCTGCTCGACCCAGGCCTGCACCGACTTCAGCGCTTCCGGCAGTTTCGAAGGATCGGTGCCACCAGCCTGCGCCATGTCCGGACGGCCACCACCCTTGCCGCCCACCTGCTGCGCGACAAAGTTGACCAGTTCGCCCGCCTTGACCTTGCCGGTCAGATCGGCCGTGACGCCCGCGATCAAGGTGACCTTGCCGCCCTCGACCGCAGCCAGCACGATCGCTGCGCTTTTCAGCTTGTCCTTCAGCTTGTCCATGCCCTCACGCAGCGCTTTGGAATCAGCGCCGTCCATCGCTGCGGCCAGTATGCTTATCACAGCCCCATCCTTGCCCTTGATAGCCACTGCCTGCGTGGCGAGATCATCACCTTGCGATGAAGCGAGCTTCGACTTCAGACGCGCGAGTTCCTTTTCCAGATTGCGCACGTTATCGATGATCTGGTTGATCTTCTGTCCGACTTCCTGCGGTGATGTGCGCAGCGCAGCTGCAGCGCCGGCGAGTTTCTGTTCCTGCGCCTGCACATAGGCCAGCGCGCGATCACCCGAGGTGGCTTCGATACGACGGATGCCGGCAGCCACACCGCCTTCAGACACCAACTTGAAGAAACCGATGTCACCGGTGCGGCCCACATGCGTGCCGCCACACAGCTCGCGCGAGCTGCCGATATCGAGCACGCGCACTTCATCGCCGTATTTCTCACCAAACAGCGCCATCGCGCCGTGTTTGACGGCATCGTCGAATTTCATGATCTGCGCTGCGGTCGCGGCATTGGCGAGGATCTCTGCATTGACAATGGCTTCGACCTGCCGCATCTGCGCTTCGGTCATCGGCTCATTGTGCGAAAAATCGAAACGTGTCTTGTCAGCATCGACCAGCGAGCCCTTCTGCTGCACATGGGGGCCGAGCACTTCGCGCAGCGCCTTGTGCATCAGATGGGTGGCCGAGTGATTGCGCATCGTGCGTGCGCGGCGCACCGCATCCACCCGGGCGCCAATCTTGTCGCCGACATTGAGCACGCCGGTTTCCAGTTTGCCGTGGTGACCAAAGACATCCGACTGAATCTTCAGCGTATCGGCGACCGCAAATGTCCCGTTGCCGCTGACCAGTTCACCGGCATCACCCGCCTGGCCGCCAGACTCGGCGTAGAACGGCGTACGGTCGAGTACGATCACCGCAGCTTCTCCGGCCTGCACCGCCTGCACGGCGCTGCCGTCGCGATAAATCGCGACAATCTGCGCTTCATCCACGGCCAGCGTGTCGTAACCCTTGAACTGGGTCTTCACACCCTGATAATCCACTGCGCTGCCCATCTGGAACTTCGATGCGGCACGCGCACGTTCGCGCTGCTGCTCCATCGACGCTTCAAAACCGGCGTAATCCATCATCACGCCGCGTTCGCGCGCGATATCGGCGGTCAGGTCAACCGGGAAACCATAGGTGTCATACAACTGGAACACCGTTTCGCCGTCGAGCATCTTGTCTTCGCGGGTCAGTGCATGCTCGAGCACCTTCATGCCGTGCTCCAGCGTTTCGGCAAAACGTTCTTCTTCCTGCTTGAGGATCTGCATCACGCGATCCTGCACTTTCGGCAGTTCCGGATAGGCTTCGCCCATCGCTTTCGACAGATCGGGCACGACCTTGTGGAAGAACGGTTTGGTCTGGCCCAGCTTGTAACCGTGACGGATGGCGCGGCGGACGATCCGGCGCAGCACATAGCCGCGGCCTTCGTTGCCGGGGATCACGCCGTCAACAATCAGGAATGCACAGGCGCGGATGTGGTCGGCAATAACTTTCAGCGAATTGTTATCCAGTTCTTTTGCACCCGTTTCACGGGCAGCGGCCTTGATCAGCGCCTGAAACAGATCGATCTCGTAATTCGAATGCACATGCTGCATGACGGCGGCAATGCGCTCCAGTCCCATGCCGGTATCCACCGACGGTTTGGGTAAGGGATGTAGCACGCCCTTGTCATCGCGGTTGAACTGCATGAACACCAGATTCCAGATCTCGATATAACGGTCGCCATCGGCATCTTTCGATCCGGGCGGGCCGCCTTCGACTTCGTCGCCGTGGTCATAAAAGATTTCGCTGCAGGGGCCGCAGGGACCGGTATCCGCCATCTGCCAGAAATTGTCGGAGCCCCCGCCCGGCTTGTCACCAATGCGCACGATGCGTTCGGCCGGCACACCGATTTCCTTCTGCCAGATGTCGTAGGCCTCATCGTCGGTCTGGTAGACGGTGACCCAGAGTTTGTCTTTCGGCAGTTTGTAAACGGCGGTCAGGAGTTCCCAAGCGTATTGAATCGCGTCGCGCTTGAAATAATCGCCGAACGAAAAATTGCCCAGCA